>QKFD01000026.1 GCA_003251535.1 Chromatiales bacterium
GGGGGCGAGTTATCTCGATTTGGCGCTGGTACGGCGGCTCCACGGGGGGTGAGGATGGCCAGACGAGTCGCGGCGCGCTTGGCTGAGATCGCCCCGTTTCGGGTCATGGCACTGCTGGCCCGCGCACGGGAGCTGGAGGCGCAGGGGCGCTCCATTGTCCATATGGAGATTGGCGAGCCCGATTTTGCCACTCCAGAGCCGGTGGCCCAGGCGGCTCTCGCCGCCATTCGCGCAGGGCATACCCACTACACACCCGCCCTTGGGCTACCGGCGTTACGGGAGGCGATCGCCCAGTTCTATCTCCACCGCTTTGGGGTCTCGGTGGCCGCGGAGCGGATTGTCATCACTCCCGGCGCCTCTGGCGCCCTGTTGTTGGCCTTGGGGACGGTGGTCGATAGGGATGAGGAGGTGCTGCTGGCCGATCCCGGCTATCCCTGCAATCGGCACTTCATCCGCTTCATTGAGGGGCGGACGCGGGCGGTACCCGTAGGGGTGGCAGAACGCTATCAGCTGACCGCAGCCACTGTGGCTGAACAGTGGTGTGAGCGGACCGTGGGGGCGCTAGTGGCAAGCCCTTCCAACCCTACCGGGACCCTGATCCCGCCGGCAGAGTTGGCGCAACTCTCCGAGGTGGTGGAACAACGGGGGGGCGCGCTTATTGTGGATGAGATCTATGGCGGCTTGACCTACGGCAGTGAGCCTACCAGCGTCCTGGCGGTGAATGACAACGCTTGGGTGATCAATAGCTTTTCGAAGTATTTCTGCATGACCGGTTGGCGGCTTGGTTGGTTGGTGGTACCGCCGGGGATGGTCGAGCCGGTGGAGCGGCTGATGCAGAACCTATTCATCGCCGCGGCCACCCCCTCTCAATATGCCGCCCTGGCCGCATTTCAGCCGGAGAGTATCGAGATCCTGGAGCAGCGGCGGGAGGCGTTTCGGCAGCGGCGGGACTTCCTGCTACCGGCGCTGCGGGAGCTGGGGTTCACCATCGAGTGGGTGCCGGAGGGGGCCTTCTACCTCTACGCCGATAGCAGTCGCTTGACCGATGACAGCGAGGTGTTTGCCGGCCGCCTGCTGGAGGAGGCTGGGGTTGCGGTCACTCCGGGTAACGATTTTGGGGCCCACCGCGCCCATCAACACCTGCGGTTTGCCTACACCACCTCACTGCCCCAGCTGGAGGAGGGGGTGGAGCGGATTGCCCGCTTCTTGCGCGCAGGGGGATAGCTAGAGGCACTCAATGCTAGATCGAGGGCTTGGGAGGTGTGGTGTAGATGCAACGGTGTGGTTTGCAACCAAACCGTCATGCTGAAAGTGACACATCTCACTTTCAAGGGGGGTAAGACAGGTTATTGTTCATCTCAGGCTGGTAGCCGCGAAGGATATTGAGATGAATAGCACTGTGGTAAATACGCGACAAAAAGATCCGCTGCCCCCCTCGATTGTGGATGAGATGATGGAAGGGGTGCTTCACGACTGGTCAGGGCTGCGCAGCTATGTGCGTGGTCGGCGTGCCGGTGCCCCGGCCGACCAGACCATGGAGGTCCTGCTCTCTGAGGTACTGCGCACCCGTCTTCACAGCGGGACCGATGTGCGCAAGGTGTTGCGGGTGCTGCTGGCACCCCGCAGCTGAGAGGTGACGAAAACCGGCTTCGCTCACTAGGGGTCTACCCCATAGGGTGGCGACGGCCAGGCTTTCACCACCTCTAGAGCGGTTGTAGATAGGACACGCCCCGCGTCCGGGGCAAGCCTCCGGACGTGGGGCGGTGGGACGGACGCCCTAACGGGGTTTAGAACTTGGCCGTGGCCTTCAGCCAGAAGGTACGGCCTGGTTCATAGACCCGATCGGTCTGCTCGAACCCCGCCACTTCAGCGCCTGCGCGGCTGACATGTTCGTAGTAGGTGCGATCCAGCAGGTTATCGACCCCGGCGGTGAGGGTAACCGCATCGGTCACTCGCCAGCCGCCGTTGAGAGAGAGCACTGCGAAGCCCGGCGTGGCGCCTAGATCCGTGCCGGCGATGGTGCCGCTCCCCACATCCACCCGATCCTGCTCCATTACCCCGCGTGCCAGGACGCCGGCACTCCAGCGCTCCTGCTCATACTGCAAACCCAGGGTCGCCTCCAACGGGGCCACCTGGGCCAGTGGGCGGTTATCCGTGTCGTTTTCGGCCCAGGTCCAGGCGATGGTGGCAACACTCCGCCAGTGGGGGGCAAACCGCCAAGTGGCATCGGCCTCAAAGCCATAGAGCAGGGCGTCCACGTTGCGTGCCTTGGCCGCCGTATTGGTGATGAGGATGTAGTCGTCGATCACCCCATAGAAGGCGGCTAGATTGGCATCGAAGCTACCGCCTTTGTAGCCCAGGCCGAAGTCGAGCTGGGTGAGCCGTTCCCGATCCAGATCAAATACCCGATTCCGCTCCCAGTAGTCGGGGGTGCGTTCGGTATGGCCCAGGCCGACGTAGACCATCATCGGGGTCCCCTGTGGGCGGTGCTCCCAGCGGAGGAAGCCGGCGGTCGTGGTCTGGTCGTCATCTGTGCCTGCGGTGACGCCCCCCACATCGCTATCCGCGGTGGCCTCTTGACGGTCAACCCGCGCCCCTGCCACCAGCTTGTGGGCTGGGTTGAGGGTGTAGTTCAGTTCGGTGAAGAGGCCCCGAGTCTCCGCGCTCATATCATCTAAACGTGGGCCAAGCACTGGATTGCCCATCATGGCGCTGGCGGCCCGCTTGGTGTGTTCATCACTCCGCCAGTCCGCGCCGACGGTGGCGAGCAGGGAGGGGCTGAAGTGGAGATCTGCGGCGATACGGGCGCCATCGGTCTGGCGATCCGGGTTGGAGACCATCTTCATGCCACTGGTCTGGCGCAGCGAGTAGTTGTCCATCACATGATCGACATAGTTGCTGTACCAGGTAAGCTCTAGCCGCCCCACCAATGGGCTCAGGTCAAACTGCTCAAAGCGGGCCGACCACCCTTCGCGCTCAAATTTGGTGCCATCCATGGAGCGATCGGCATAGGCCGCTTCGGCATCGGAGCGCTCTGCGGTCAGGGTGAGGCGGGTGTCGTCACTGGGGGTCCAGGCGGCGATGGCCGTTCCGCTCCAGCGCTCATATTCAGAGTGGACCTCTCGACCGTCGCCATCCTGGTAGTCATCTGCCTCAGAGCGGGTCCCGATGAGCCGTAGAAAACCGGCAGAGGCGCCGGCAGTGGCGTCGATAAACTGGTCGTTACGGCCATAGCTCCCCACTAGAGCACCACCGTAAAAGCGTGCCCCTGGCTCGCTGAAGCGCGTGGTATCACGTTCAAACATCACGGTGGCGGCTATGTTCCCTGGGCCATAGAGTACGGTCTGGGGGCCCTTGATCACCGTGAGGCGCTCGAAAGTGCCGGGGTAGATGTAGGCGGTGGGGGGATCCATGCGCATACCACAGCCCCCAAATAGGTAGGCGCCATCCTGGAGGATATTGAGTCGAGAGCCCCCTAGACCACGGAACATGGGGTCGCCGGAGGTCCCACCCTTACGCACGACGCTGAAGCCGGGGATGTTGTCCAAGAGTGCCGCTCCATCGGCAGCGGGAATGGGCTGGCGCGGCAGTTTCGGATCGCTCTCTACCGTGAGTGGGTCATCCGCCATGACGGGCGCTGTGACCACTAACTCACCCAGATCCACCGCATCCGCAGCGTGAGTTGTGGTAGGCAGCAGCGCCAGGGTGATGGCGAGGGAGAGGAGGGTGCGGCGGGGCAAGGAGGGGTGGATCATCGTCAGAGGTCTCGTTCTATGTAAAATGCTGGGCCCCTATGGCAATCCCCATGCCGTTTGTAACATATTGTTTATACTGAACCCTTATGGACGATGGGGGAGGGTGGTGCGGCAAATGACGCAGCCACTATGGCAAAAGCCGCAACCATGGGGCGTTGGGGGTGGCCACGGTTGCCCCTGCTTTCGCTCCCCGGGCCGTGCTGCCGCGGCCGTGGCTTACCTGGAATGGAGTTGTCGATGCGAACCTTTCTGACTGCCGGATTGATTCTGCTTCTTTCCTCATCCCCTCTCTTGGCTGAGCCATCTGCCTCAGCGGCCGACCCCGCTATCAATACCCCCTATACCAACCCTAATTTCGATCGTTGGCGGGCGACTTTCGAACAGCATGGCCGAGAGGTGTATGACCAGCGTGAGGCGATCCTCTCAGCGCTCCACCTCACCCCTGGTCTGGTGGTTGCCGATATCGGCGCCGGTACCGGGCTCTTCTCCCGCCTTATGGCACGGGAGGTGGGAAGTGAAGGGCGGGTCTACGCTGTGGATATTGCGCCTTCGTTTGTGGCCGGTATCGAGCGTACTGCCCGGGAAGAGGGGCTGGAGAATGTGGTCGGCGTGGTGAATGACCAAGCCTCCATTGGCCTGCCGGCGGACTCGGTGGATCGCATCTTCATTGCCGATACCTATCACCATTTTGAGCAGCCACAGGCGATGCTCGCCGCGATGTGGAAGGCCCTCCACTCTGGCGGGGAGCTGGTGATTGTCGATTTCCGCCGCACCCCGGGGGTGAGTTCCGACTGGATACTGGCCCACGTCCGGGCGGGTGAAGAGGTGGTCAGGGGCGAGGTGGAGGCGGCCGGTTTTCAATTTGTGGAGAGCCCGGGTTTGTTACAGGGCAACTATTTCTTACGTTTTCGTAAACCGTGAGCCTCAGTTGGGGGCCAAAGGGGGGGTTCAATGTATCGCTTTCGCGCTATCGCTGCCTTACTTCTGTTAAGTGCTAGCCAGGGAGTGGGGGCGGCGGGTGAGCTAATCTCTCTCAAGTTTCTCTCGGCCGATCTCGCGGCGGAGCTGGTCCGTAATACGGTGACCGCGTGCCGTGCTCAGGGGTATCAGGTAAGCGCCGTGGTGGTCGATCGGACGGGTGGGGTACAGGCACTCCTGCGCGACTCCTTGGCCCCTCGCTTCACGCTACAGATCGCTGAAGAGAAGGCCAATGCCGTCATCCTCTCCGGGGTTGCCTCGGGGGAGTTTCGCCGCAATCGTTCCGACATCAAAGATGAGATGAACCATGTGGCAGGGGTATTGGTCCTGGAGGGCGGGATCCCTATTCAGGTGGCCGGCTCCTTGGTGGCCGCTCTTGGGGTGAGTGGTGCCCCGGGTGGGGAGCGAGACGCGGCCTGTGCCGAGGAGGGGTTGGCGACGGTAGTGGAGCGGCTGGAGTTCGCCGAGTGAGGGTAACCCCTGTGGGTGGGCCGGGGAGAAAGGCCCAAGGGGCGTGTTCATTGAGATACAAGCCTTATGGGTACGTAAGTCTATGGGCCATCACGTAAATCCGACCCTTCCTAGAGGTTGCAACATTCGTCGGCTTCATGGTTAATTCCTTGCAAAATTATACGCGGCCGGGGGATTTGACTTTCCAATGAGTACGGATGGCATCCGCTACATCTATTCGTTTGCCAATGGGCGGCGCGAGGTTTTTGATCTCACCTTTGATCCAAAAACCTTGACCCTGGTACACGATCCGGGCGAACCGCTCCCCGAGTGGACGGAGATGAAGCAGTTTCGCTGCGATAACTGCCCGCTGGATCCTGAGCAGGTAACCCACTGTCCATTGGCTGTAGCGCTGGTGGAGCCAGTGACCCGTTTTGGGGATGTAATCTCTTATCAGGAGATGCGGGTTGATGTGATTACCCCAGAGCGCGCTATCGTGCAGAAATGTAGCGCGCAGGATGGGATCTCCTCCCTGCTGGGGCTTATCAACGCCACTTCGGGGTGTCCCCATACCGCCTTCTTCCGCCCCATGGCGCGTTTCCATCTCCCTTTTGCTAGCGAGGCGGAGACCATCTATCGTGCCGTTAGCATGTATCTGCTAGGGGAGTACTTTCGCTCCCACTCCGGTACGGAGCCCGATGTGAGCCTCACTGGGCTGATTGATATCTATCGGGAGATAGAGACCGTCAACCGCTCCATTGTCCAGCGGCTGCGCTCCATCCGCACGGAAGATAGCGCCTTGAATGCCATTGTCCTGCTCGACCTCTACGCCAAGTCACTGCCCTTCGCGGTGGAGGATGCGCTGGAAGACCTGCGTTACCTATTTTCGGCCTACGAACGGAAGAAGTAGCGGATGTCTATGGTGGCGGCCTACCTTGAGGCGGTGCCGCGGTATCGAGGGGCACATCCACTCGATATTTGATCTTTATAAGGAGATTCATTGATGGCTCTAACCCCATCCACCATGCTGGAACTCGGTACCCTAGCCCCTCCCTTCTCTCTACCGGATCCGGTCAGTGGCCGCACCTTCTCTCTCGATGAGTTGGTGGGAGAGCATGGGGTATTGGTGCTGTTTATCTGTAACCACTGCCCCTACGTAAAGCATATTGCCGACGCTGTGGCGGCGTTTGGCCGTGAGTACCTGGCGCGGGGGCTTGGCGTGGTGGCTATTAGTAGTAACGATGTCCACCATCGCGCAGAGGATGGGCCACAGGCGATGGTCGAGGAGGGGCGGCTGCGTGGTTACTCCTTCCCCTACCTATACGATGAGAGCCAGGCTGTGGCCAAGGCCTACCGAGCCGCCTGTACGCCCGATCTCTTTCTCTTTGATGCGGAACGTCGTTTGGTCTACCGCGGGCAGTTCGATGAGAGCCGCCCGGGTAATGATCGGCCGGTGACTGGGGCCGATCTGCGGGCGGCTGCCGATGCCCTGCTGAGTGGGTCACCCCTGCCGACGACCCAGATCCCGAGCATCGGCTGCAACATCAAGTGGAAGCCTGGTAACGAGCCGGACTATTTCACTTGATAGGGGGCCGGCCGGGTTTTGACCCATCAATAGCGCGGAGTGGGGTCATGGCCCTCCCATACAGAGGTATTTCACCTCCTGGTACTCCTCCAAGCCATAGTGAGAACCCTCCCGTCCCAGCCCTGACGCCTTAACGCCGCCAAAGGGGGCGGCGGCGTTGGAGATGATCCCCTCGTTGATGCCCACCATGCCCGCCTCCAGCGCCTCTGCCACCCGCCAGACACGGTGAATATCGCGGCTGTAGAAGTAGGCGGCTAGGCCGTAGGGGGTGTCATTGGCCAGGCGGATCGCCTCCTCCTCCGTCTGGAAGCGGGTGATGGCGGCCACCGGACCGAAGGTCTCCTCCTGGCTGAGGAGCATGTCGCTAGTGGCATTGGCAAGTAGGGTTGGGTAGACAAAGTTGCCGCCGCGCGGATGGGGGGTGCCACCGAGCAGCGAGACGGCCCCTTTGGCGATAGCGTCCTCGATGTGCTGCTGCACCTTGGTGACAGCAGCACTATCAATGAGCGGGCCTTGAGTAACCCCCTCTTCCAAACCGCCCCCTACTTTGAGTTGGGCCATGGCCTGCTGCAGCTTGGTCGTGAATGGCTCAACGACCCCCTCCTGAACCAGAAAACGGTTGACGCAGACGCAGGTCTGGCCAGTGTTACGGAATTTGGAGGCGATGGCCCCCTCGACGGCTCGGTCGAGATCGGCGTCGTCAAAGACGATGAAGGGGGCGTTGCCCCCCAGCTCCAGCGATATCTTCTGCACATGGCGGGCGCACTGCGCCATCAGCTTACGGCCGATCTCGGTTGAGCCGGTGAAGCTCACCTTCCGTACGACAGGGCTCTCAGTAACCACATCGGCAAACAGTTGGGCGGGTCCTGTGACTACATTCAACACCCCATCGGGTAGACCGGCCTGCTGACCAAGGGCAGCTAGCGCCAACGCCGAGAAGGGGGTGGCGGAGGCGGGTTTAACTACCATGGAACAACCGGCAGCGAGGGCGGCGCCGGCCTTGCGGGTGATCATGGAGGAGGGGAAGTTCCAAGGCGTGATGGCCGCGGTGACCCCCACCGGCTGCTTGATGACCAAGATATGCTGACCCGGTTTGGGGGCCGGTATGGTCTCGCCGTAGGCGCGTGGCGCCTCTTCGGCAAACCACTTGAGGAAGCTGGCGGCATAGGCGATCTCTCCCTTGGCCTCGGCCAGTGGTTTGCCCTGTTCTAGGGTCATGATGCGCCCTAGCTCCTCTTGGTGGGCCAGCAGTAACTCGTACCAGCGGTAGAGGATCCGGCCACGTTCCGCAGCGGGGAGGTGTCGCCACTGCTCGAAGCCGACCTGGGCGGCACGGATCGCCTGTTGATAGTCGGCAGCACCCAGCTTGGGAACCGTTCCCAGTAGCTCGCCTGTGGCAGGATTGTGCACCTCTAAGAGGCCGCCGTCGGTAGCGGTTACCCAGGCGCCACCGATGTGGCAGCGATCGCGCAGCAGGGAGTCGTTGCTAGAAGATTCCATAGTGCTCCTTCGCGGTATGGGTTGGGCGGCGCGATGCCGTCATTGGCGGATCCGAGTTTGGCGGCTAGAGTGCCTTTTCTCTTCGGGCCGTGATGGGGGTTAGGTCTCTCCACCCAGGTTGTCTAGCTGGCAGGCGGAGATGACGATAAGCGGCCATCGGCGGTGATGCAACCCAAGGCACCGGGGCCGGATGAGGGCCGACGCGGAGACCGTGCTGGATAGGCGGCCGCATGGCGGGGTGCGGCATTTCGCTCAGTGCGGTGCGTCATATCCCCCATCGCACCGTGGTGAGGGTCCTTAAGGGCACTAAAATCAGGTCGGAACATATTGGCATAAGCAGTGCTATTGCTTTTCGTACCATGCCATTCGGTGGAGTGGATCTCTTTAGGCAACAGCCAGTTGGCTTGACGCCCCGCCCCGGATTTGGTGAGCCGGGCGGGGCCTCGGGATGATGATGGGATGGTGGCAGTGATGGTAATTGAGGAGATCTTTCAGCGTGGCGGCCCAGTGGTCTTTATCTTGGCGGGCTACTCGTTATTGGCCGTGACGATCACCCTGGAGCGGTTGCTATTTTTTCTTGCTCTGCCGCGTCCGCCGCGGGGCTTGGAAGAGGCGTTGCGGCACAGTGATGACCCGGCCGAGGTGGTCCGCGCAATCTGCGGGCCAGAGGGGACACTGCTCCAGGCGATCATCGTGGCGCTGAGGCAGGGGGTTGACGACCTCACACGGGTGGCGATACGGGTGGGTTCGGAGGAGCTGCAGCGGATGGAGCGGGGGTTTCGTACCCTTGCCGTACTGGCCAGCACCGCCACCTTGCTCGGTCTGTTTGGCACTATCACCGGCATGATCAAGGCATTTATGGTGATAGAGCAGGCGGGGGGACGGGTCGATGCCCAGGCCCTGGCTGGGGGGATCTGGGAGGCGATGATCACCACCGGCGTAGGTCTGGCTGTGGCCATTCCCATTACGCTACTGCTCAATTTCTTGGAGGGGCTGGCCGACCGGCGGGCGCAATCCATGCGGGCAGCGGCATCGTTGTTGCTTGAGAGACTGGGGCGCAACGGTGGTAGCACGGAGGTGGCCGCAGTGCATCACCGGGAGGCGGTAGTCCGTGCAGTTTGAAGGGCGTAGGCGTAGCAGCCGAATGCTGGACATGACGCCCCTTATCGACGCCGTGTTCCTGCTGTTGGTGTTTTTCATGCTGACCTCCCACTTTGTCAAAGAGGAGCGTATTGCCGTTGATCTGCCGCAGACCAATGGCGGCGATCCGCTGCTTGAGGAGCGGCAGATCACCGTGGTGTTGGCGCGCGACGGTGGGCTGTGGGTGGCAAATGAGCAGGTGGCTTTGGAGCAGTTGAGCGCTCGTCTGCAGTCATTGATCGGGGAGCGCCGTGACATCACGGTGCAGCTGCGCGGTGATCAGGCGGCCGCCTTGGGCGCAGCAGTGGCGGTACTGGAGGCCGCCCACAAGGCGGGTGCCGTTAGTGTCGATATCGTGACTGAGGGACGATGACCGGGGCGTTGCGCTGGGGTGTTGCTATAGCGCTCTCCCTACTACTCCATTGGGTTTTGTGGTGGGGACGACCCCAATCATGGTCAGCCCCTCCATCTGGGGCACTTGCTACCCCAGTGCGCCAGGTGACCCACATTGCGCTACAGGCAGGGCCTGCGGTAAAGCCAGCCCCTACCTCTCCTGAAAAAGAGCAGGTGCAGGTGGTGGAGAGGCCAAAGCCGGTGGAGAAGCCAAAGCCGGTGGAGAAGCCAAAACCGGTGGAGAAGCCAAAACCGGTGGAGAAGCCAAAACCGGTGGAGAAGCCAAAACCGGTGGAGAGGCCAAAACCGGTGGAGAGGCCAAAACCGGTGGAGAAGCCAAAACCGGTGGAGAGGCCAAAACCGGTGGAGAGGCCAAAACCGGTGGAGAGGCCAAAACCGGTAGAAGAGTCAACATCAGTAGCGAGCGATGTCGCGGCGTCAGAGAGCGTCTTGGACAGCACAGTCCCCCGCTCTGCGGTATCTGCTGCTGCGGCGCCCGTAGCGGTGGCTCCTGCGGCTGTCAATCCCGTACCAACGGCGGCGCAGCGGGAGGCCTATTTGGGGAACTTAGTACAGCGCATCAATGCCCAGAAGTTCTATCCAGAGGCGGCGCGGCGGCGGCGATTGAGTGGTGTGGTTCCGGTGTCATTTCTTCTCCACCGCGATGGCAGCATCAGCAACCTAACCACCGGCGATGCGCCAGCGCTACTGCGTCGGGCTGCCATGGAGGCCGTACAACGGGCATTGCCGTTACCCCCCATTCCCCCTGAAATGGATGCACCACTGGATGTGAGTTATGGCATGGAGTTTCAGCTGTATTGATTAATCCGCCGGAGAGATGCGCGCGCAGAGGCGCCGTTGTGATGGCGAAACCCAATAGTTATCCAAGCCAATGAGGTGGTGAATCTATGAGGCCGTTGAAATCGCTGGTGGTGGTGTTGCTGTTAGTTTTAAGCCGTTCCGTATGGGCTGAAGGGGTGATGGTGGCGTCGCCATGGATTCGAGAAGCACCGCCCAATGCCCCAGCGCTAGGCGGGTTTATGGTGATTCATAACCAAGGTGACTCTGTGCGGCGCTTAGTGGCAGCAGAGAGCCCTACCTTTGCCGAGGTACAGCTTCACCGTACCGTTATGGCAGACGGGATGGCAAAGATGATTCATCAGCCGACTATCGAGATCCCTGCCCATGGGAGCCAGACCTTCGCACCGGGTGGCTATCACTTGATGTTGATGCACCCGAAGATGCCACTCAAGGCTGGAGATCGCGTCGATATCACCCTGCGATTTGAGGATGGTGAGGTCCAGCAGATTGTGTTTCCGGTGCAGGTTGGGGCGGCGATGGCCCACAACCCTCCCATGGAGCATGGTATGGCGGACCCTATGGAGGGACACGAGCACCACTAACCCGCAACGGCTGCTGAATATGGCCGGTGCCCTTGGGGTAGGGGAGTCAGTCGATGGCGTGCTTTTTGAGCCGGTAGAGCAGCGTATCTCGGGTCAGCCCCAGTAGCCGTGCGGCACGGCTACGGTTACCCGAGGTGCGCTCCAAGGCCTGGCGGATCATCTCCCGCTCTAGGGCCTCTAAAGAGATCCCGTCATCCGGTAGCTGGAACGGACCGCCTGCATGGCGTGCAGGGGGCTGACGGAAGTTGGCCGGCAGGTTCTCCGGCTCGATGTTACAACCCGGCAACAACACCACCATTCGCTCGCAGAAGTTGCGTAACTCACGCACGTTGCCTGGCCAGCTATATCCCATCAGTACCCCCATAGCTCGGCGGCTAAAACTGGGGGCTGTTAGGCGGTGTTGCTCTGCTAAGCGGGTGGTGAGGGTCTGGAGAAGTAGCGGGATGTCGCTACGGCGCTCGCGTAGCGCCGGCAACTCAAGGGGGACAACATTGAGGCGGTAGAAGAGGTCTTGGCGAAACTCCCCGGCCACCACTCGCTCCTCCAGATTGCGGTGGGTGGCGGCAATGACGCGCACATTCACTCGACGCGGGGTGGGATCACCGACCCGCTGGCACTCGCCACTCTCAATGAAGCGCAGTAGTTTGGCCTGGAGTGCGAGCGGCAACTCCCCTATCTCATCCAGGAATAGGGTGCCACCCTCCGCGGCTCCGATGCGGCCGCTGCTATGCTCTATAGCGCCGGTGAAAGCCCCTTTGCGGTGGCCAAACAGTTCGGACTCAGCCAGACCTTCCGGCAGCGCGGCGCAGTTAATACTTATAAATGGTCGATCCGCTCGACGGGAGGCGGAGTGGACCTCCTGGGCCAGCAGCTCCTTTCCTGTACCGCTTTCACCGAGGATGAGAACCGTGACATCCGTAGCGGCCACCACGCGGGCTGCGCGTAGCAAGGTCTCGAATTCAGGCGCCTCGCCGATGATAGAAGTGTTTGAGCGCTGCATCAGGGGCTCGCTTGCGTCATTTATTGGAGTAAGTCCGACCTGCCCATCCCCTCCCTCCCAAATCCATCAGGATGGGTAAGCTAGGCGGGGGCGCTGAGCAGGTAACGGGTGAGACCACCAAGTCATTGGGGGAAAAGGATACCTGCCGATGCCAAGAAGGGCAAAGGGCTGACGCGGCATCGTCGCTACGCTGCAAAAAATCTGCAATCTGATCTTGACGTAATAGGGGCTCACTGGTCTAATAAGCGCCTCTTCCGGGCCGCTAGCTCAATTGGTAGAGCAGTGGACTCTTAATCCATTGGTTGAAGGTTCGAGTCCTTCGCGGCCCACCATTTTCTTCCTCGCTTTAGACCCGCTCCTTCTTATAGATATCGATGCCCTCGTTCATTGCTCTGTAACCTGACCTCGAAGGTAGGGCTACATTGCCGGCGCGGGAGTCGTTATAATCTGCGTTTGCATGCGAGAGTGGCGGAACTGGTAGACGCGCTGGATTTAGGTTCCAGTGGGGCAACCCGTGAGAGTTCGAGTCTCTCCTTTCGCACCATATTCCGATTTTCCCCGCTGTTTCCGATGACGCTCGGAGACCGCGGGTTCTCTTTGCGCCAAGGCATCGACATTTCTTTTAAGGAGTTGCAATGCAGGTATCCGTTGAAACCACGTCTGGCCTCGAGCGCCGGATGACCGTTGAAATCCCCGAAGAGCGGATCGAGTCTGAGGTTCAGAACCGCCTGCGCAACTTGGCCCGCACTACCCGCATTAAAGGATTCCGTCCCGGCAAGGCGCCGATGAAGGTGATCGCCCGCCAGTATGGTCTCCAGGTGCGCCAAGAGGTGCTGGGAGAGGTGGTGCAATCCAGCTTCTATGAAGCCGTCAGCGCTGAGCAGTTGCGTCCCGCTGGTGCACCTCGCATCGAGTTCCAGGACTCCGCGCCGGGGAGCGTAAACCTTGCCTACACCGCTGTCTTTGAGGTGATGCCCGAGGTGACGGTAGCGGATCTCTCCACTTTGAGCCTGGCTAAGCCGGTGGCCGATGTGGGAGATGCGGACGTGGATAAGATGATGGAGACGCTCCGCAAGCAACGGGCCAGTTGGAGTGCCGTTGAGCGGCCGGCCGAGGAGGGCGATCGCCTCTACATCGATTTTAAGGGAACCATCAACGGCGAACCGTTCGCTGGCGGTGAAGGGAACAATGTTCCGCTCACCCTGGGTGGTGGGCGCATGGTGCCTGGCTTTGAAGAGGGATTGGTGGGGGCCTCTGCGGGTGAAGAGCGGACGCTAGATATCACCTTCCCTGACGACTATGGCAACAAGGAGCTAACGGGTAAGGCAGCTCAGTTCGCTATCAAAGTGAACTCAGTGGAAGCCGCCTCTCTGCCGGAGTTGAATGACGAGTTTGCAGCCCAATTTAATGTCCAAGAGGGTGGCATTGAGGCGCTGCGCAAAGAGGTGCGCGAGAACATGGAGCGGGAGCTGCGCCAGCGGTTGCGGGCTCAGGTCAAGCAGCTGGTGATGGATCGACTGCTGGATAGCCACGCCATCGACATCCCTGCCGCCCTGATTCAGCAGGAGTCCCAGAGTCTCGCCGATCAACTGCGTCAGAATATGCGGGTACCGCAGGGCAAGGAGGGGCCAGCTATTGAATCCTCCATGTTCAGCGAGCAGGCACGCAAGCGGGTGACATTGGGACTCATCATCTCGGAAATTGTCAGCCAGAATGGACTTAAAGCCAGCCCGGAGCGGGTGCGCGTAGCCATTGAGGAGTTGGCAGCCTCTTACGAGGAGCCGGCGCAGGTGGTTGCGTGGTATCTCTCCGATCGCCGTCGGAGTGCTGAGGTAGAGGCGATGGTGCTGGAGGATGAGGTAGTGGATTGGGTGCTC
This sequence comes from Chromatiales bacterium, assembly GCA_003251535.1. Taxonomy (GTDB): domain Bacteria; phylum Pseudomonadota; class Gammaproteobacteria; order Thiohalomonadales; family Thiohalomonadaceae; genus SZUA-493. Next base: position 14,082 of record QKFD01000026.1, read on the forward strand.
GGCAACCTCAAGGTAGAGGAGACGCCGACCAGCTTCGATGCCATTATGAACCCGAACGGTTAAACAACGTGAAAGGGCAGCCGATGAATTCTGATCAGTTCCGCATGGGGGCCTCCGAGGTTCGCAACGTGGGGCTCGTTCCCATGGTGATCGAGCAGAGTGCGCGTGGTGAGCGGGCCTATGACATCTATTCCCGGCTGCTCAAGGAGCGGGTCATCTTCATTGTGGGTCCCATTGAGGACCACATGGCCAATCTGATCGTGGCCCAGCTCCTGTTCCTGGAGTCGGAAAACCCGGATAAAGATATCCACGTCTATATCAACTCTCCCGGCGGTTCCGTGACCGCTGGGATGTCTGTCTACGACACCATGCAGTTCATCAAGCCGGATGTCTCCACCATGTGTATCGGCCAGGCGGCCAGCATGGGGGCCGTCCTGTTGGCGGGCGGGGCAGCAGGCAAACGCTACTGTCTGCCTAACTCCCGCATGATGATCCACCAACCGCTTGGTGGTTATCAGGGGCAGGCATCAGAGATTGAGATCCATGCCCGAGAGATCCTCTATATCCGGGAACGCCTCAATGAGATTTTATCTCATCACACTCGGCAGCCGATCGAGAAGATTCGCCAGGATACTGAGCGGGACTTCTTCTTGAATGCGGCCCAGAGTGTCGAGTATGGGTTGATCGACTCCGTTCTTGAACAGCGGGTTCGCCTGCCGGAAAAGGCTTGATCGCGCCTTTCTAGCACGCTTTGCTTGAAAAACAGTCCGAAGGACTGCATGTTTAGGCACGAGACCCAAAGAGCCACGTGAGGCGAGGTCAATGAACGACGAGACCAAGGGCACGGGCGACAGCGGCAAGCTGCTCTATTGCTCGTTTTGCGGTAAAAGTCAGCATGAGGTTCGCAAGCTGATTGCGGGTCCCTCTGTGTTCATCTGCGACGAGTGCGTAGAGCTGTGCAACGACATCATCCGTGAGGAGGTTCAGGAGGAGTCGGCCGTCTCTGGCCACAGTAAGCTCCCCACCCCACGGGAGATCAAGACCATCCTGGACGAGTATGTGGTGGGGCAGGATCGCGCCAAGAAGGTGCTATCCGTAGCGGTATACAACCACTACAAGCGGTTGGAGGCGGGGCTCTCCAACAAGAAGGATGAGGTCGAGCTGTCGAAGAGCAACATCCTGCTTATCGGTCCCACCGGCAGTGGAAAAACCCTGTTGGCGGAGACCCTCGCGCGGCTGTTGAACGTCCCATTCACCATTGCGGATGCCACCACCCTCACCGAAGCTGGCTATGTCGGTGAAGATGTGGAGAACATCATCCAGAAGTTGTTGCAGAAATGTGACTACGATGTCGAGAAGGCCCAGACCGGCATTGTCTACATCGACGAGATCGACAAGATCTCCCGTAAATCAGATAACCCCTCCATTACCCGCGATGTCTCAGGTGAGGGCGTGCAGCAGGCGCTCCTTAAACTGATCGAGGGCACTGTGGCTTCAGTACCGCCCCAGGGGGGACGTAAGCACCCGCAGCAGGAGTTTTTGCAGGTAGACACCAGCAATATTCTCTTCATCTGCGGTGGCGCCTTTGCCGGGCTTGAGCGGGTGATTCGGGATCGCTCGGAGAAGGGTGGCATCGGTTTCTCTGCTGAGGTCAAGAGCAAGGACGATAAGAAGAACCTGAGCGAGGTGCTCTACGCAGTGGAGCCAGAGGACCTCATCAAGTTCGGTCTTATCCCCGAGTTTGTCGGACGCCTCCCCGTGGTTGCGACCCTGGAGGAGTTGGACGAGGCCGCGCTGGTACAGATCCTGACTCAGCCGAAAAATGCGCTGGTCAAGCAGTATCAGAAGCTGTTCGAGATGGAAAAGGTGGAGCTGGAGTTCCGGGAAGACGCGTTAGCCGCTGTGGCGCGCAAGGCAATGGAGCGAAAGACTGGGGCCCGCGGCCTACGGTCTATCCTCGAAGGGGTTCTACTGGAAACGATGTATGAGCTGCCGTCGATGGCTGACCTTGCCAAGGTGGTCATCGATCAGGGCGTCATCGCCAATGAGTCAGAGCCTCTATTGATGTTTGAAGGCAACGAGTCGCAGGCTACTGCCAGCGCTCGAGACTGAAACATCTCTTGCCTGGCCGGTGCAGGTGGCGTGCCTGCACCGGCCTCGATAGTGTCCTGCGCACGCCGCTTGAAAGCCGATCAAGATAGCCCCATATCGAAATCCAGAGCGATTTGATTGGTCTTTCGCTCAGTTCCGCAGCCCGAAGAGGTATCCCATGGAACAGAAGGACAAGACATCCGAAGTGAGCGACCAGTTGTTGGTGATGCCGGTGCTCCCGTTGCGGGACGTGGTCGTCTACCCGCATATGGTCATCCCGCTGTTCGTTGGGCGCGAAAAGTCTATCCGCGCCCTAGAGACCTCGATGGCTGCCGATAAGCAGATCCTGCTGGTGGCACAGAAGAGCGCCTCCCAGGATGAGCCTGAAGCGGACGATATCTACCGCATCGGTACCGTCGCCAACATCCTCCAACTACTCAAGCTGCCGGACGGTACAGTCAAGGTGCTGGTAGAGGGGGGAGAACGGGCAAAGATTATCCAGTTTGTCCCCAACAAGCAGCACTTTGCCGCCCAGATTGCCGTGCTGCGTAGCGCGCCTCTGGCCGAACGCGAGTCGGAAGTGCTCTCCCGCTCGGTCATGAACCAGTTTGACCAGTACGTGAAGCTCAATAAAAAGGTCCCGCCGGAGGTACTGACCTCGCTATCGGGGATCGAAGAGCCGAGTCGTCTGGTGGATACCATCGCCGCCCATATGGCCCTCAAGATCGAAGAGAAACAGAAGATCTTAGAGGTCATCGATCTGCGGGAGCGTTTTGAGCACCTCATTAGCTTGATGGAGTCGGAGATCGATCTGCTGCAGGTCGAGAAGCGGATCCGCGGGCGCGTCAAGCGGCAGATGGAGAAGAGCCAGCGGGAGTACTACCTCAACGAGCAGATGAAGGCGATCCAGAAGGAGTTGGGCGAGCTTGAAGATGCGCCCAATGAGCTGGAAGAGCTGGATAAGAAGATTGAAAAGGCGGGCATGAGCAAAGAGGCCCGCACCAAAGCAAAGACTGAACTCAACAAGCTGAAGATGATGTCGCCCATGTCGGCTGAGGCGACAGTGGTGCGCAACTACATCGACTGGTTGGTGAATGTTCCCTGGAAGAAAAAGACCAAGGTGCGTCACGACCTGGCGGCTGCCGAGCAGGTTCTAGAGCAGGACCACTATGGTTTGGAGAAGGTCAAAGAGCGGATCTTGGAGTATCTCGCGGTGCAGCAGCGGGTCGAGAAGCTGAAGGGACCTGTACTCTGCCTGGTGGGTCCTCCTGGGGTTGGTAAGACCTCTCTGGGGCAGTCAATTGCCCGGGCCACTAATCGTAAATTTGTCCGTATGTCGCTGGGCGGTGTGCGTGATGAGGCAGAGATCCGGGGCCATCGGCGGACCTACATCGGTTCCATGCCGGGCAAGATCCTGCAAAATCTCTCCAAGGTAGGGACTCGCAATCCGCTCTTCTTGCTCGACGAGATCGACAAGATGGCAATGGATTTTCGCGGTGATCCGGCCTCAGCGCTGCTAGAGGTGCTTGATCCGGAACAGAACCACACCTTCAATGACCATTACTTAGAGGTGGATTACGACCTCTCTGATGTCATGTTCGTTGCGACGGCCAACTCCATGAATATCCCGGGTCCGCTACTGGATCGCATGGAGGTCATCCGCATCCCCGGCTATACCGAGGATGAGAAGGTCAACATCGCTATCCGCTATCTATTGCCAAAGCAGATCAAGGCCAATGGTCTCAACGAAGATGAGATCAATGTGAGCGAGGATGCGATCCGTGGGATCATCCGCTACTACACTCGGGAGGCCGGCGTCCGCAGTCTTGAGCGTGAGATCTCCAAGATCTGCCGTAAGGTGGTGAAGGACGTCTTGCTCCAGCAGGTGGAGGGGCAGGTCCAGGTGGGCGAACCGGAGCTTAACAAGTATCTCGGTGTGCGCCGCTTCCGCTTTGGTTTGGCGGAGGAGAGTGATCAGATCGGCCAGGTGACGGGATTGGCCTGGACGGAAGTGGGGGGTGAGCTACTCCACATAGAGACTGTTGTGGTCTCGGGTAAGGGCAAAAACACCGTAACGGGTCAACTGGGTGACGTCATGAAAGAGTCTATCCAGGCGGCTATGAGCGTGGTGCGTAGCCGCAGTCGAGTGCTCGGGATCCACCCTGACTTCTATGAGAAGAAGGATATCCATGTCCATGTGCCTGAAGGTGCCATTCCCAAAGATGGTCCCTCGGCAGGCATTGGTATGTGTACAGCCTTGGTCTCTGCTCTAACAGGTATCCCTGTACGGGCGGATGTTGCGATGACGGGGGAGATCACCCTACGGGGCGAGGTCCTACCCATCGGCGGTTTGAAGGAGAAGCTGTTGGCCGCGTTGCGCGGGGGTATTAAGACCGTAGTCATCCCCGAAGAGAATCGGCGTCATTTGGCAGAGCTGCCGGAAAACATCCTGCAAAACCTCGATATCCACCCAGTGAAATGGATCGATGAGGTGCTTCAGCTGGCCCTGGTGCATAAACCTGAACCGCTGCCAGAAGAGCCTGAAGCGCCCGTAGAGCAGTCCAAAGGTGAAGAGGATAAGTCGGTGGGTAGTGTCCATACTCACTAAGCTATCGGGTAGCAGCTGTGAGGGTCGTCACGCCGCCTATTCTAGTCCCTAGATAGACTGCGACGGCCGGTAGGAAGCCTTAAATCGAGTCCCCCTGGAGCTCGCTTGACGCTCCAGGGGGCTGTTGGTATAAATCGCTGCCATGTCGACCCGGCCGCCTGAAATAAGGCGGTATTTTTTTTAGAACGAATCCATAAAGGGGAGTACCTGGGTGAATAAATCAGATCTGATCGATGCCGTCGCGGCAAGTGCCGACATCTCTAAGGCCTCAGCCACACGCGCCGTGGATGCGGTGTTTGAGGCCATCGGTAGCGCCCTGAAGAACGACGACACCGTCAACCTCGTAGGATTTGGCACCTTCCTGGTGAAGGAGCGCGCCGAGCGTACAGGTCGTAATCCCAAGACTGGAGAGAGCATCACCATCGCTGCCAGCAAGGTTCCTTCATTCAAAGCTGGTAAAGCGCTGAAGGATGCAGTAAACTAGTTCGCCTTTGCTAGAGGGTGCTTAGCTCAGCTGGTAGAGCGTCGCCCTTACAAGGCGAGGGTCGGGGGTTCAAGTCCCTCAGCACCCACCAAATAAGAAGTCGGGAGTGGTAGTTCAGTCGGTTAGAATACCGGCCTGTCACGCCGGGGGTCGCGGGTTCGAGTCCCGTCCACTCCGCCAATCCGAAAAGGCGCACCCGCGAGTGCGCCTTTTTTTTGCCGCCTCTTAACTGCAAACGGGATCGCCATGCTGCAGTTCATCCGCGAACGAGCCCAGTCCTGGATCGCCTGGGGAATTATCGGCCTCATCATTGTCGTCTTCGCCCTTTGGGGTATCGGTGACTATGTCCGCAGCAGCCAAGAGCTGCCAGCGGCGGAGGTCAACGGCACTGATATCTCCCAACAACAGCTCAAGCAGGCGTTCTATGAACGGCGCCAGCAGCTGGCCCAGATGTTTGGCGGTAAGCTCGACCCTACCCTCTTCTCTGACGCCCAGATCCGACAGCAGACGCTCGATTCGTTGATTCGAGACCAACTCTTGCTGGAGACGGCACACCGCAGTCAAATGGCTGTTGGGGATGGCCTGCTGGCCAACGAGATCCGCAACATGCCGGTGTTTGACGAGGATGGGGCCTTCTCCAACCAACGCTACGAGCAGGTGCTCTCTTTCCAGAACATGTCTCCCCGGCAGTTCGAGGCCTCCCTGCGGCGTGACCTGATGATTCGTCAACTCCAGGTAGGCGTGACAGAGACCGCCTTTGTTACCCCAGCCGAGTTGGCAAACTACCAGAAGCTCTCTAACCAGACCCGCGATGCTGGCTGGTTGCAGCTACCCATCGATCACTTCACCCCAACTGACGAGCCTACAACTGAGGCGCTCCAGGCCTACTACGATGGCCATCCTGATCTCTACATGTTCCCTGAGCGGGTGCAGGTGGGCTATTTGGAGCTATCTCGGGAGAAGCTGGCTGCTGGGATCTCCGTTTCGGAAGAGGAGCTGCGCGATCGCTATGAGGCGCAGAAGGACAGCTTCTCCGCCCCAGAGCAGCGTCGGGCCGCCCATATCCTGGTTGAGGTGCCTGCCGGTGGGGATGAGGGAGGGGCTCGCCAGAAGCTGGATGAGATCCAGGCCAAACTGGCCGCAGGTGTGCCGTTCGACGAGTTGGCGCGGCAGTATTCAGATGATCCAGGCTCTGCCGCTCAAGGGGGCGACCTTGGCCTGTTTGGGCGCGGCGTCATGGTCAAGCCCTTTGAGGACAAGGTGTTCTCCATGCAGGTGGGCGAGATCAGCGAACCCATACGCACCGAATTTGGTTACCACATCATCCGCCTTGATGAGGTGAAGAAGGACGAGGTGAAGCCATTCGAGGAGGTGCGTGAGCAGATCCTCAACGACATCCGCATGGCCAAGGTCGATGAGCAGTATTTCGATATGGCGGATCGCATGAGTAGCTTGACCTATGAACACCCTGAATCTCTGGATCAGGCGGCCGAAGCCCTTGGGCTGACCATTGAAGAGAGCCCCGTAGTAGCGCGCTCTGGTGGTAGCGGGATATTCGCTGATCCCAAGGTGATCGCCGCGGCCTTTAGCGACTCCGTGTTGGCAGGCAACAACAGTGATGTGATCGAGCTGGGCGATGGGCGCGGGGTGGTACTCCACATACGCGAGCATCTAACTGCTACCCGGCAATCTTTTGAAGAGGCCAAGGCCGCTGTCAGCACCGACGTAAAGCGGGAGCAGGCCAAGGCGATGGCCAAAGAGCGGGCGTCCCAGGCCATTGAGCGGTTGCGGCAGGGTGAAGAGCCGACCGCCGTTGCCACCGAGCTTGGCGGCGAGTGGAAGCGGGCTGAGGTCAAGCGTAAGGATCCGCAGCTACCGCCAGAGGTCGGGGGGCGGTTATTTGGCTTGCCCCACCCGAGTGCTGAGCAGGCGGTATTTGAGGCCGTGGCCCTCGGCGATGGCGGTCAGGTAGTGGTGGCCCTTTATGCGGTCAAAGAGGGGGCTGCTACGGCGCCACCCGCCGCAGATGGACTGTTAAAGGACGATGGGCGGGCTGCCTTGGATGCCTTTAATGAAGGGCTACGCAAACGAGCCAATGTGACGGTGAACCCTTAATCACCACTTTGATTGGAGGGGCGTCGTGAAGCTCCACTGGCAGATCCTCATTGCTGTCTTCGTGGCGGCTCCAGTCGGTTGGCTCGTAGGCCAAGAGGGCACAGTGGCGGGATTGCCACTGGTCCCGCTGTTTGACTTCATCGCTACCCTCTTTCTCAACGCCCTTAAGATGTTGATCGTGCCGCTGATCGCGGCATCGATTATCAACGGGGTGAATAGTGTTGGTTCCTCCGGCGCCCTGGGGCGCCTGGGGGCCAAGACACTCATCTACTACTTCACTACCTCTCTCATCGCCATTCTCATCGGCCTGGCGATGGTGGATCTCGTCCATCCTGGGGTGGTGAATGGGCAGCCTGCTCGGGAGCTGATCGGTCTCCACGCCGACACCGCCTCCATTGAGCAGCAACTGGCTGGGCGGAGTGCCGGCGATCTGACCCAGGTCTTTCTCAACATGGTCCCACCCAATGTGGTGGCGGCGGCGGCCAACGGCCAGATGTTGGGACTCATCTTCTTTTCTTTGCTCTACGGTTATTTCTCGGGTCGCATCAACGAGCCCTACGCCACAGTTCAACGTAATTTTTGGCAAGGGATATTCGAGGTGATGATGCGCATCACCCTTTTGGTGCTGCGCTTCGCGCCTGTGGGGGTGTTTGCCCTAGTGGCCCGGGTGACGGCCGAGACAGGGTTTGGGGCATTAGTGCCGTTGGCATGGTTTAGTCTCACGGTGCTGGCGGCGCTGGCCCTGCACATGTTTGTCGTTTTGCCGCTGATCTTGTGGTTAGTTGCCGGCGTCGATCCGCGGCGTCACTTCCGAGCCATGGCCCCCGCGCTGATAACCGCTTTCTCCAGTGCCTCGTCGTCCGCCACTTTGCCGCTGACCCTAGAGTGCATCGAGAAGAATGCAGGGGTCTCCAATCGCACCAGTTCGGTGGTACTGCCGCTAGGGGCGACCATCAATATGGATGGCACGGCCCTCTATGAATGCGTTGCTGCACTGTTTATTGCCCAAGCGTATGGGGTGGAGCTGAGCTTTGTGCAGCAGTTTGCCGTGGTGTTTGTGGCGCTGCTGACATCGGTGGGGGTGGCTGGGATCCCGGCCGCTAGTTTGACCGCCATCGCTATCATATTGGGATCGGTGGGGCTCCCCTTGGAGGGGATAGGGCTGATTTTAGCGGTGGATCGGATCCTGGATATGTGTCGCACCACGGTGAATGTCTTCAGTGACTCCTGTGGTGCGGTGGTGATTGGCCGTCTGGAGGGGGAGAGTGGAATTTTGGCTGATTCCCCTCCAGGGGCAGATAGCAAGAGAGCGGTTAGCGGGCAGCAATAAACTCTGGCACTGCCATCGCCATCACGTTGTAACCGGCGTCAACATACATCACTTCGCCCGTGATCCCCGAGGCGAGATCAGAGCAGAGGAAGGCCGCTGCGTTGCCCACCTCTTCAATAGTGACATTGCGACGCAGCGGTGAGTTCTTCTCGCCATAGTCCAATAGCTTGTTGAAGTCGGCGATCCCCTTGGCCGCTAGGGTTTTGATGGGACCGGCAGAGATGGCATTGACACGGATCTGGTCTGGGCCAAGGTCGGCCGCCAGGTAACGGACGTTGGCCTCTAGGCTGGCCTTGGCAACCCCCATGACGTTGTAGTGGGGTATGGCCCGGACCGCGCCGAGATACGAGAGGGTCAGTAGTGCCGCACGGGGACGGAGCAGCGGTTTGGCCGCTTTGGCCATGGCTGCAAAGCTGTAGGCGCTGATCTCGTGGGCGACGCGAAAGCCTTCTCGGGTGACGGCATCGACATAATTGCCATCAAGCTGCCCTTGCGGTGCAAAGGCCACGGAATGGATGACAATATCGAGCGCATCCCACTGCTGTCCCAGTGTCTCAAACGCTGCGTTGATCTGGGAATCTTCCGCTACATCACAGGGCATGGTAATCGAGGAGCCGAGCTCATGGGCCATCTTCTCGACCCGCTCTTTGAGCTTGTCGTTCTGGTAGGTAAAGGCGAGTTCTGCCCCCTCTCGGTGCATAGCGCTCGCTATACCCCACGCAATGGAACGGTTGCTTGCCAGCCCGACGATAAGGGCGCGTTTACCCTGCAAGAAACCCATGGCGCTCTCCTGTTGTTATCGTGACCCGTTGTCCATACTATGCGGTGGATTTTCCACGCGATTCTCTGCGCGGGGTCAATTTGGCTCGCAATGATACAACCGAAATGGGCGATAGACTAGGCGCGGCGGTCGGGAGAGGCATGGCCATACGAACCCTGATTTACAGCATTGTGGCGTTGTTTTGCCTGCATTTTTCAGCTCAGGTAGCGGCGGCTCCAGCACAGGCACTCGGCTACAAACCCAAGTATTCCCCGGGCTTTGATCACTTTGACTATGTGAATCCCACGGCCCCCCGCGGGGGGGGATTGACGTTGCCGGCGTTAGGCAATTTTGACAGTCTCAACCCCTTTGTACTCAAAGGGGTGGCCGCCTCGGGGGTCTCCTCGCTGATGTTTGATACGCTCATGGAGGCGAGTCTGGATGAACCATTCAGCCAATATGGGTTGTTGGCGGAGGATGCCGAGCTGGCAGCGGATGGACTCTCGGTGACCTACCGCTTGAATCCCGCGGCGCGTTTTGCCGATGGGTCGCCCGTGTTGGCGGAGGATGTCAAATTTTCCTTTGATACCCTGATGGGCGAACAGGCCCATCCGCAATATCGTTTTTACTACGGGGACGTTAAACGTGCGGTGGTGGTCGATGAGCGCACCGTGCGGTTTGAATTCGCCAAGGTCAATCCCGAGCTACACATGATTGTGGGTGGACAGCTCCCCATTTTTTCCCGTGCTTGGTTGGCCGGCAAGCGCCTTGATCAGCTGATCCTTGAGCCCCCTGTGGCCTCGGGGCCTTACCGCATTGCCCACTACGATCTGGGACGGAGCATCGTCTTCGAGCGGCGGCCAGAGTACTGGGCCAATCATCTAAATACCCGCCGCGGGATGTTTAACTTCGATCGGATCGAGTTCAAATATTATCGGGATGGGACCGCCATGCTGGAGGCGTTCAAGGCGGGGGAGTATGACTTCAGCTATGTCCTTAGCTCAAAGCAGTGGGCGCGGGACTATTTAGGTGAAAAATTTGATAGCGGTGCCATCCGCAAGGCGGAGTTTGCCCACGAAAACAACGCCGGGATGCAGGGGTTCGTCATGAATAGTCGGCGCGAGGTGTTCCGCGATAAGCGGGTCCGCCGTGCCATTATCCTGGCGATGGATTTCCGCTGGACCAATCACCACCTGTTTTATGACCAGTATGCGCGCTGCGACAGCTACTACAGCAATAGTGAAATGGCGGCCACTGGGATCCCGCAAGGAGACGAGTTGGCGCTGCTAGCGCCTTACCGTGATCAACTCCCGGCGCAGCTATTTACGGAACCTTACTGGGTGCCCGATACCGAGCCGCCTCACTCTCTACGCGATAACCTTCGCCAAGCCTTGGGGTTGCTACAGGAGGCGGGCTGGAGCTACCGCGATGGCGCCATGCGGAATGCCGCGGGGGAGCCGCTTACTTTCCAGGTGATGTTGGTGCAGAAGGAGTTTGAACGGGTCTTTGCCCCCTTTGCCCGCAATCTAGCCAAGCTCGGTATTGAGGTCAGCTATCGCACGGTGGATCGTTCTCTCTTTCAGCGCCGACTGGATACGTTTGATTTCGACATGATCGTCGATAGTTTTGCCGCCAGCCAGTCACCAGGGAATGAACTCTACATGAGCTTCCACTCCAAATCGGCGCAGCAGGAGGGCTCACAGAATACGGCGGGGATTAGTGACCCAGTCGTAGACGCCATGATCGACAAAGTGGTGTTTGCCCCGAACCGCAAGGCCCTCGTCACCGCCGCCCGCGCCCTGGATCGAGTCCTGTTGTGGGGCGAGTATCTGGTACCCAACTGGTATGTCCCGTTTCATCGGGTAGCCTATTGGGATCGGTTTGGTATTCCTAGCACGCTGCCGAAATACTATGGCGCCCAAACGTGGGCAGTGCGGACCTGGTGGCGGAGGCCGTAGACGCTGTGGCTGCCTATATATTGAAGCGGTTGCTTCTCATGATCCCCACCCTCATCGGGGTGATGGTCATCACCTTTGCTGTTATTCAATTTGTCCCTGGAGGGCCGGTAGAGCAGCTCATCAGTGAGCTGAAGGGGCGGGCCGGCGGTGGCGAGGCGGCGGGCAGTGTGGCGACGCTCTACCGCGGTGCCAGTGGGCTGGACGGTGAGCGCGTTGCCCAACTGAAACAGCTCTATGGTTTTGACCGTCCGGCCCATGAACGCTTTCTGGAGATGATGGGCAACTTCCTCACCTTTGATCTCGGCGAGAGTTACTACCAGCACCGTCCAGTGCTGGATCTCATCTTTTCCAAACTGCCGGTCTCCATCAGTATCGGTGTGTGGACCTTTCTCATCACCTACCTCACCTGTATCCCGCTGGGGGTGGCCAAAGCGGTGCGCGATGGCACTACCTTTGATCTGGTGAGCAGTACCTTGGTGCTATTTGGTTATGCCATTCCCGGTTTTGTGTTGGGAATTGCACTCCTGGTCCTCTTTGGCGGTGGTAGCTTCTGGGATCTGTTCCCACTGCGTGGGCTCACCTCGGACAACTGGGCAGAACTGCCCTGGTACAGTCAGGTGCTTGATTACCTGTGGCATCTGGTACTGCCCATCACCGCCTCCGTGGTGGGGAGTTTTGCGGTCATGACCATGCTCACCAAAAACAGCTTTTTGGAGGAGATCCGCAAACAATACGTGGTGACGGCGCGGGCCAAGGGGCTCTCTGAACGCATGGTGCTCTATAAGCACATCTCCCGGAACGCCCTCATCCCTCTGGTGACCAACTTTCCTGCCGCCTTTATCGGCGCCTTCTTCACCGGTTCACTCCTCATTGAGACCATCTTCTCGCTGGATGGTCTAGGACTGCTCTCCTATGAATCGGTGTTAAAGCGTGACTATCCGGTGGTGATGGGCAGTCTCTATCTGTTCACCCTCATTGGTCTGCTGGCGAAACTCATCACTGACATCTGCTATGTACTGGTGGACCCCCGTATTCAGTTCGAGTCCTTAAATCGATGAGCCAATCCCCTTCGACCGATACCCCGCCCCGTCTCACCTCGGAGCCGACCCAGCCACGGGGTTTTGGGGCCCGGGCCTGGGAGCGGTTTTGCCAAAATCGGCGCGGCTACATCAGCCTCTGGATCTTCGGCATCCTGTTTGTTCTGAGTCTGTTTGCCGAAGTGCTCTCCAATGACAAGCCGTTATGGGTGCGCTATCAGGGTGAGTTCTACTTTCCCCTGCTGGTTGAGTACCCTGAAACCACCTTTGGAGGGGACTATCCCACCGCCACCGACTATCTCGACCCCTTCATTCGAGAGCAGCTCCAGACGGGGGACAACTTTGCTATTTATCCGCCTAACCCCTACCACTACGACTCCATCAACTACGCCTCAGATCTTCCCTTTCCCGCGCCGCCGTCGGCCCAAAATCTACTGGGTACCGATGACCGTGGGCGAGATCTACTAGCGCGCCTCATTTACGGTTTTCGGATATCCGTGCTGTTTGCCTTTGCCCTGACTGCGGTGGGGATGGTGGTGGGGATCGCGGCGGGGGCGGTACAGGGCTACTTTGGGGGAAGGCTCGATCTCTACTTCCAGCGTTTTATGGAGATGTGGGGCTCCATGCCGCGCCTCTATCTGCTCATTATCTTCGCCTCTATCTTTCAACCCAGTATCGCGCTGTTGATTATCCTGCTCTCGCTGTTTACCTGGATGGGGATTGCAGACTACGTGCGGGCTGAGTTTCTGCGGGGGCGGAATATGGACTATGTGCGGGCTGCCCGGGCGCTGGGTCTCTCCAATCCTGCCATCATGCTGCGCCATCTACTACCGAACGCCATGACCCCGGTGGTGACCTTTCTGCCGTTTGAGATGAGTGGCGCCATTGTGGCGCTCACTAGCCTGGATTTCCTCGGGCTCGGCGTACCACCGTCGGTGCCGAGTATTGGCGAGCTATTGGCCCAGGGTAAAGACAATATCGATGCCTGGTGGCTCTCCCTCTCTACCTTCGGTGTGCTTGTCGGGATGTTGATCTTGTTGATCTTCATCGGTGAGGCACTGCGTGAAGCGCTGGATCCCCGGCGGGGCTAATCCGCTTCGTCCCCTGTTGTGTTGTTCTAACCCCACAGACCCATTGCCAAGGAGCCGTTGTGCAGAAGCTGGTCGAGATCGACAACCTCTCCGTAGCCTTTGGCCGGCCTGGTCGGCGTGTGCCGGTGGTACAAGAGGTGAGCCTCTCCATCGCCCCTGGCGAGCGTCTAGCGTTGGTGGGGGAGTCGGGATCAGGTAAGTCGGTCACGGCGCTCTCACTCTTGCGGCTGCATGAACCGCGGCTCACGGAGTATGGCGGTCGCATCCTGTTGGATGGCAAGGATCTGCTGGCGCTGCCGGAGAGTGGCTTACGCTCCATCCGGGGTCAGGATGTGGCGATGATCTTCCAAGAGCCGATGACCTCGCTCAATCCGGTCTATCCCGTGGGCGAGCAGCTCATCGAGCCCATCATGCTGCATCGCCGCGTTGATCGGCGGGCCGCCCGCCGGCTGGCGGCGGAGCTGTTGGCGCGGGTGGGGATCAGTGAGCCGGAGAAGCGATTGGACGCCTTTCCCCATATGCTCTCCGGCGGCCAGCGGCAGCGGGTGATGATCGCCATGGCGCTCTCATGTCACCCGCGGTTGCTCATCGCCGATGAGCCGACCACCGCCCTAGATGTCACTATCCAGCGGCAGATCTTGGAGCTGTTGGTGGAACTCCAGCGCGAGTTCAACATGGCGGTGCTGCTCATCACCCACGATCTCAACCTGGTGCGTCACTTTGCTCACCGCATTGCCGTCATGCAGCAGGGGAGGGTGGTAGAGCAGGCCGGGGTGGCTGACCTGTTTGCCGCCCCGCAGCACCCCTACACCCGTGAGCTACTGGCCAGCCAACCGGAGCCACTGGTGGCGGCGGATGACTGGGCGGCCATAGCGGCCCAACCACCGGTGATGATGGGCAAACAGCTGCGCTGTATCTTCCCCATCAAGGCGGGGGTTCTACGACGCCAGGTAGGGGAGATCCGGGCGGTAGACGATGTTGACCTCACCCTTCACCCCGGGGAGACAGTGGGGATCGTTGGTGAGTCGGGATCGGGTAAGTCTACCTTAGGGATGTGTCTATTGCGTCTCCAGGCGTGTGAGGGGGAGATCCGTCTGGGAGAGCAGCGGCTGGATGGCCTATCCGATCGTGCCTTGCGACCGCTGCGCCGCCACTTCCAGCTGGTTTTTCAAGATCCCTTCTCTTCACTCTCTCCACGGATGAGTGTCGATCAGATCATCGGCGAGGGGTTGGCACTGCACTTCCCGCAGCTCTCTCGCAAGGAGCGGTTGGCCCGGATCATCGCCATCATGGAGGAGGTGGGGCTACAGCGGGAGATGTTGGAGCGCTACCCCCACGAGTTCTCCGGGGGACAGCGACAGCGTATTGCCATCGCTCGGGCGGCGGTGTTGGAGCCCAAGGTACTGCTGCTGGATGAGCCGACGTCAGCGCTCGATGTCTCGGTGCAGAAGCAGGTACTAGGGCTGCTGCGTTCCCTCCAACAGCGCCATGGCATGAGTTACCTCTTTATCTCCCATGACCTCAAGGTGATCCGCTCCATTGCCCACCGGGTATTGGTACTCAAGGAGGGACGAGTGGTGGAGAGCGGGAGCACCGAACAGGTATTCAACCAGCCGAGCCACGACTACACCCGGCTGCTGCTAGAGGCCGCCTTACTGGGGGTGGAGGGGCCGGTTTCCTAACCGGGTAGGGTTAACGGCAGATACGGGGGGGTGGGATAGAAGATCAAACCCCTCGGTGGCAGAGGCCTTACCGAGGGGCGCTGGGCCTCAGCCCTTGTGTTCACCGACGTAGACGGTGAGTTCATTACCGGGATAGAGGGTCTCGTCTAACCCCTTATTCCAGCGGCGCAGGTCATCCACGGAGATGTTAAAGCGCTGGGCGATGCGGATCAGGGAGTCGCCCTGCTGGATGACATAACCGATGCGGCGTGCGGGCACCTGTAACTCGGGGCCTGCGCTAGAGGCGATGGTCAGCTTCTGGCCGGGTTTGATGGTGCTCTTAGGGGAGAGGCTATTCCAGGCGGCCAGCTCCTTGACCGAGAGGTCGTGGCTACGGGCGATGCTCCAGAGGCTATCTCCCGCCTTCACGGTGTATGAGCTACGGCCCCCACTGCCTGCACGGCCCCCTTGCCCCCCCTCGTTTGCCGCCGCTGAGTGGGCCACTGCGCCGGCATCTAGCGGCACTACAAGCGTTGTTCCGGCGCGCAGCTCACCGTTGTCCGCCAGGCCATTGGCGGCCTGTAGCTGCTCGGCGCTGACCCAATATTTGGTGGCGATGCCCGCCAGGGTCTCGCCACTCTTGACCTCGTGGTAGCGGGTGTGGACCCACTGCTCTTTGGGCAGCTCCGCCAAGCGGGCGGAGAAGCCCTCCACCTTGTCACTGGGCAGGAGCAGGGTGTGGCGACCCGAGGGATCGGTGGTATCGCGGCGGTAGCCGGGGTTGAAGCGGTGGATCTCCTCCTCATCCAGACCGGCAAGCTGGGCCGCCGTCTTCAGCGAGATGTGGCCGCCCACATCCACCGATGCCAGAAGGGGACAATCCTCCAGGGGCGAGAGGGCGAGGCCGTAGTGCTCTGGATCGGAGACCACCTTGGCCAGCGCCAGGAGCCGTGGCACATACTGGCGGGTCTCCTTGCGCATATCCAGGCTCCAGAAATCGGTCGGCTTACCCTGGGCCCGATTCCGCTCTATGGCCCGCTCCAGGTTGCCCTCGCCCCAGTTGTAGGCCGCAATGGCATGGAGCCAGTCACCATCGAATTTGTTGTGCAGGTACTCCAGGTAGTCAAGGGCCGCCCGGGTCGATTCGGCGACATCACGGCGTCCGTCATACCAGGAGTTCTGCTCCAGGCCAAAGCGCCGGCCGGTGGAGGGGATGAACTGCCAGAGGCCAGCCGCCTTGCTGGGGGAGGTGGCGAGGGGTTCGTAGGAGCTTTCGATCACGGGCAACAGCGCCAGCTCGGTGGGCATCCCCCGCTCTTCGATGGCGTGTAGCACCGTGCGCATATAGAGCGCTGCCCGTTCACCTACCCGATCCAGGTAGCGCTGGTGCTCGCTGAACCACTGGATCTCATCCGCCACCTCGGGGTGGTCGTTGTCCGGTAGGCCCATCCCGGAGCGGACCCGCACCCATAGATCGGTGCTCTCAGGTACAGCGGCGAGGATATTCTGCTGGAGCCGCTCCCGCGCCTCCTGCTCAAGCCTAGAGAGGCGTGACCCCACCTCATCATCCGGCAGCTCCAGCGCGCTCCCGACCGGATTGGTGGTGCGGTGCTGCTGCTTTGCTACCGTGGTGTGGGAGGGCGGCTTAACAACCTCTCCCCCCTCTTTCTCCTGTTGTGCTGTCTGGTCCAGCAGACAGCCCTGGAGGGAGAGGACCAGGGCGGAGAATCCTACCGCCCGCCCCAATACCTTGAATGAATGTAGGGTTAGGTATGCCATAGGCGGGCATAGTAGACATAGCAAACGGGCTGTTCAACATGCCGACCCCATAAAAGTTTTCAATCTAGGGCATCCTTCCAGGCCCGGACTGCCCTAAACACCTCCGCAGGGGTCGTGAGAGGGTGGCCCACCCACGCCTCGGCGGCTGCGATGAGGTGGGGGATGCGGCAGCGTAGAAAGGGGTTGGTGCGGCGCTCCAGATCGAGGGTGGCCGGTACGGTGGGCCGACCGAGTCGGCGTTGTTCCGCCACCTCTGCGGCACGGTGGCGGATCTCGCTGTTGGCTGGTTCGGCTACCTGGGCAAAGCGGAGATTGGCTTCCGTGTATTCATGGGCGCAATAGACCAGTGTTTCGGCCGGTAGCGCCAGGATGCGATCTAGGGAGTCGCTCATCTGCTGTGGGGTCCCTTCAAATAGCCGGCCACAGCCCGCGGTAAAGAGGGTGTCCCCGCAAAACAGGACCCCTTCGCCATGGAAGCAGATGTGGCCCCGGGTGTGGCCGGGGGTCTCTAGTACCTGGAACGTGCTGCCATCGCTGAAGGTGAGTCGCTGGCCGTCGTGCACGGGGTCTGTGACGCGCGGGATCGCCTCTCGACTGGGGCCAAACACCGGGACGGGGTAGTGGGAGAGGAGTTCACCGATCCCGGCGGTGTGGTCGCCATGGTGGTGGGTGATGAGGATCGCCTCCAGAGCGAGACCCTGGTGGCTGAGGTAGGCCAGTACGGGCTCGGCATCGCCCGGATCCACCACCATCACACGCTGACTGCCGGGGCGCCCTGCAAGCCAGATATAATTGTCGTCTAACGCTTCGAGACCGCGAACTTCCAGCATAGGTATCTCTTTGCACTATCAGAATTTTTCTGGAAAACCCCCGGCACTGTCGGGTTCACGCCGGTCGCGCCGGGGGCGTTGTGGTGGGATCGGTGAGCTGGAGCGGAGGATGCGCGAGTGGTACACCTCCAACCTGGGACGGCAGCTCATCGATACCGAGCGGACACTGTTGGGAAGCATATTACCCGACCTGTTTGGCTACCACCTGCTCCAGATCGGCCTATTGGCGGAGACCGATCTGCTGGCCAGCTCTCGCATCCACCATCGGGTGGTGGTAGATCCCGTGGTCGGGATGGAGGTGGAGCGGGGGGGCAGTCCACTCTTTGCCTCCACCACGGCCCTCCCTATCCTGAGTAATAGTGTTGACGTAGTGGTGCTGCACCATACCCTCGAATTCGAGCGCCATCCCCATCAGGTGTTGCGCGAGGCCGAGCGGGTGCTCATCCCAGAGGGAAATTTAGTGCTGCTCTGTTTCAATCCCGGTAGTTTGTGGGGGGTGGAACGGCTGGTGGCGGGGTGGCGCGAGAGCCCACCCTGGTGCGGTCACTTCTTCACCCTGACCCGTATTAAAGATTGGCTCAAACTACTCGGCTTCGATCTGGTAATGACCCGTGGATATTTTTTTCGTCCCCCTCTGCGGGGGACGCGGTTGATGGCCCGTCTCCAGTTTATGGAGCGGCTGGGGGAGCGCTGGTGGCCGCTGTTGGGTGCCGGCTTCGTGGTTGTGGCGCGCAAGCGGGTTCACTCCATGACCCCCATCCGTCCCCGTTGGCGCAGGAGCCGCATGATGGCCGGCGGTTTGGAGCCCACGGTACGTAGGGGGCACTCATGAGCGCCGTGGAGATCTACACCGATGGCGCCTGCCGCGGTAATCCGGGGCCTGGCGGTTGGGGGGCTATCCTGCGCTATAAGGGGCAGGAGCGGGAGCTGTGGGGGGGCGAGCGTCACACCACCAATAATCGGATGGAGATGCTGGCCGCCATCAGCGCCCTAGAGGTGTTGACCCGTCGCTGCCAGGTGGTGTTGACCACCGATTCGCAATATCTGCGGCAGGGGATCACCGAGTGGATCCACAACTGGAAGCGCCGTCACTGGCGCACCTCTGGCAACCAACCCGTCAAGAATGCCGATCTCTGGCAGCGGCTCGACACCCTCAGCCAGCAGCATGAGATCGAGTGGCGTTGGGTCAAGGGCCATGCCGGCCACTCCGAAAATGAGCGGGCCGACCAGCTGGCCAACCGCGGCATCGATGAGTTGGGGGGAACCCCTTGAGAGGGGCTCGGTGTGCCGCTAAACCGTGGTGAGATGGTGGGGCCGGCCTTAGAATAGGCACCCCTCTATTGCCAAGCCCGCTACTGGGAGCCGCTATGCGTCAGGTTGTCCTCGATACAGAAACCACTGGTCTTGAGTCCGCCGAGGGGCACCGCGTTATTGAGATCGGTTGTGTCGAGGTGGTGGGGCGGCGGCTGACCAAACGCCACTTTCACGTCTATCTCCAACCGGATCGGGAGATCGACGCTGGGGCCATTGAGGTCCACGGCATCACCAATGAGTTCCTGGCGGATAAGCCGCGCTTTGCCGAGGTGGCGGCGGAGTTTATGGAGTTCATCCGGGGCGCGGAGTTGGTGATCCACAACGCCGCCTTTGATGTCGGCTTTCTCAACCATGAACTGCGTCGGCTTGGGGCGGAGTGGGGCACCATCGAGGCGCAATGCACGGTGCTCGACACCCTGCGGCTGGCCCGCGACCTCCATCCAGGGCAGAAGAACAACCTAGACGCCCTCTGTAAACGGTACGGCATCGACAACGCCCGCCGGGTCTACCACGGCGCCTTGCTCGACGCCGAGATCCTGGCCGATGTCTACCTGGCCATGACCGGCGGCCAGACCTCCCTCTCTTTGGGGGGGGCGACAAGCGCCGCCCCTGGGGCGGCGCGGGTGGCCGAGACGATCCGCCGCTTAGCGGCGGATCGGCCGCCGCTTAAGGTGATTGCCGCTGACCCTGCGGAGTGGGAGCGCCACCAGGCACGGCTCAAGGCCATCGACAAGGCGAGCGGTGGCAAGTGCCTGTTTCTCCAAATGGATACCCCGGCCCTCCCCACCCAATAGCCGGTTGGGCCGCGTGCCCCCTATGGCTCCTGGGCCCCTTGGCCCAGCAGCCCCTTGATGACGGCATGGGCGAGGTCTTCAGGGACAAACTTGGTAAGAAAGTCATTGGCGCCGACCCGATGGGCCTTTTCGGTGTTGATGGCGCCATTGAGAGAGGTGTGCAGCAGTACGTAGATATCGGCTAGGGCCGGAATGGCGCGCAACTCACGGGTCAGGCTGTAGCCATCCATCTCCGGCATCTCGATGTCGGAGATCACCATATCAGGGAGCATCTTCTCCTCCCCAAGCCGCTTCAGCTCCTCCAACGCCTCCCGGCCGTCCCGCGCCATGAGGCAATCAATGCCCAGGGAGCTTAGGGTCTGGGCGGTCTTGGAGCGGGCCACCAGCGAGTCATCTACCACTAGCACCCGTTTGTCGTGGAGCGCCGGGTGGCCCTCCAGGGTGGTGGCGGTGTCGATCTCCACCACCTCCCCCAGGACTCGCTCCACATCCAGTACCTGCACCAACTCCTCGTCTACCCGAGTAACGCCGGTGATGTAGGAGGCGAGCCCGGTGCCGGAGGGGGGCGGAAGCACTTGGCTCCAGTCGCATACGACGATGCGGTCCACCTTGCCGACCAAGAAGCCCTGCTGGCTGCGGTTCAGCTCGGTCACAATCACCGAGTTCCCCTCCACCTGGGGCAGCGGGGGGCGGCCCACGGCTTGGGCGAGGTCGATAACGGTGAGCGGCCGCCCCCGCAGGTGGGTCACGCCGCGCACCGCAGGGTGGGCCTGGGGGACGATGGTGAGGTGGGGGCAGGGAATCACCTCCTTCACCTTCAATACATTGATGCCAAAACGCTGCCGCCCATGGAGGGAGAAGAGCAGTAGCTCTAGGCGGTCCTCCTTGGCGTGGATGTCGTGGGTACGGCGGTGGTGCGCGGTCACGGCGGGCTCCCCCGTTAGGCCGATGGCTACAGATTCGCCAGCTCTGCCATCTCCTCCTCTGAGAGGAGTCGGGCGGCATCCACTAAGATGAGCAGGCCATCCTTGCGATTGGACAGCCCCGTAATGAAGCGGGCGGCGTCGCCGGCCCCGGTATCCGGGGGGCTCTCTATCTCGGAGGCGCGCAGCTCCACCACCTCCCGCACACTGTCCACCAGGAAGCCAACCACGTGGTCACCCGCCTCAAGGATGAGGATGCGGGAGGCGTCATCCACGTCACGCGGCGCTAGGCCGAAGCGGGCGCGGGTATCGATGATGGTGACGACGTTACCCCGTAGATTGATGATGCCGAGGACGTAGCTCGGGGCGCCTGGTACCGGGGAGATCTCGCTGGAGCGCAGCACCTCCCGGACCTGCATCACATCAATGCCATAGGTCTCGTTCTCAAGACGGAAGGTCACCCAGCGGGCCGGTGCATCAGACCGGGCGTGCGTTCCCTGATTCATCGCAGACCTCCACAAGATGGGGTGTAGTTATAGCGGTTGAACGGCAGTTGGCAGTGCGCTGGATGCCCGCTCATGCCGCGGGTCGTTTGGATGGCGGTAGAGTATCCCACCCCGCACACCCACACCACCCTGGAAACACCTAGTACTACTGGGCAGAGATACTAGTCTTTGACATCCGTTAACCCCCTGTTTGTGCTGGCTGCCGAGGCCCTTGGCTGTCGGCTTGGTGACAGCCAACTAGCCTGTTTGGCAGCAGCGGCGTACCCGCCTCGCGGCCCGGAGGGTGTCTGTACAAGGATAGATGGGTGGGGATGGACCTTGTGGTCTCCCTGCCCGGTGGCCCCATCGGGCTGACATCAACATTTTTTATAGTTGGTTGGGATAACCTTACGCGATTTTGACAGGAACGCTGCTACCGTAAGCGACCGCATTCCGAGCGCTCTAGTCTCGTCCCTGCGTAGCCCTATCAACCCCTGCCCGATCTCTACTCGTCCCTGCGGATCCAAAACCATGAGAACCCGCCTACTCTGCGGCCTGGCCGCCGCACTATCGCCTGTTACCGCCTTTGCTGCTGAAGAGGGCAACCGGCTTGACCTGACTGCTACCGGCTACGGCTTCATCGCCCTGGCGGTCTTTATCCTCGCCTACGCGCTGGTGATCTCGGAGGAGTTCCTCCACCTGCGCAAGTCGAAACCGATGGTGGTGGCGGCTGGCATTATCTGGGCGCTGGTCGGCATCGCCTATGCCGCGGCGGGAGACCACCACACCGCTGGAGCGGCACTACAGGAGAACATCCGAGAGTATGCCGAGATGTTCCTGTTTCTCCTGGCGGCGATGACCTATGTCAACGTGATGGAGGAGCGCCTGGTCTTTGCCCGCCTCCGGGCCACCTTGGTGTCACGGGGTTTCAGCTTTGTGGCCGTGTTCTGGCTCACCGGGATCCTGTCGTTCTTCATCTCTGCGGTGGCGGATAACCTCACTACGGCACTGTTGATGGGGGCCGTGGTGATGGCGGTGGGGGTCGGCAACACCGGCTTCATTGTGGTGGCCTGCATCAATGTGGTGGTGGCGGCCAACGCCGGTGGTGCCTTCAGTCCCTTTGGTGATATCACCACCTTGATGGTGTGGCAGAAGCAAATTTTACCGTTCTGGGACTTTTTTGATCTCTTCGTCCCCTCCTTCGTCAACTGGCTGGTGCCGGCAATCCTGATGGGGATGGCCGTCCCTAAGGGGAAGCCTGCGCCGCAGAGCGAGACGGTGCGCATCAAACATGGTGGTGTGGCCGTCATTGCCCTGTTTGGGGTGACCCTGGTGCTGGCCGTCTCGGCCCACAACTTTCTCCACCTGCCGCCGGTGATCGGCATGATGACCGGCCTCGGTCTGCTCAAGTTCTATGGCTTTCACCTCAAACGGCGGGAGCGCAAGCAGGGGGGGGATGTTTCTGGGCCGGAACAGGGTCGGCTCGGCACCGATCCGGAAGATAAGGCGTTTGATATCTTCGCGGTGGTGGCCCGCGCCGAGTGGGATACCTTGATGTTCTTCTACGGTGTCGTGCTCTGTGTGGGCGGTCTTGGCACCATCGGCTATCTGGCCATGGTCTCCCATGGGATGTACACCGGCTTGGGGCCGACCTGGGCCAACGTGCTGGTGGGGGTCATCTCGGCGGTGGTGGATAACATCCCGGTCATGTTTGCGGTGCTGACCATGCACCCGGAGATGGCCGATGGCCAGTGGCTCCTGGTGACGCTCACCGCTGGGGTGGGGGGCTCGCTACTGTCAGTGGGCTCTGCCGCTGGGGTGGCGCTCATGGGCCAGTCCCGCGGTCTCTATACCTTCTTCAGCCACCTCCGCTGGAGTTGGGCCATCGCCTTGGGCTACGCGGCCAGTATCTGGATCCACTTCATTGTCAATGCCCACCTGATGTAACTCTGGCCGGGGGGCCGGCCGATGGCGGCCCCCCGGCTAGGCGTCCTGCTAAAAGGCGGCTATCTCCTCCGCTGTGAGGGGCCGGTAGCCCCCCGGGGCCAGTGTCGGATCGAGCCGCAGTGGGCCGATCCGCTCCCGGTGGAGGGTGACCACTCGGTTACCGACCGCCGCCACCATCCGTTTTACCTGGTGATAGCGCCCCTCAAAAATGGTCAGGCGCAACTCGGCACTCCCCAAACGCTCCACCTCTGCCGGGCGGGTGGGCTGCTCCTCGCCCCGCAACAAGACCCCTTGACGTAGTTGGTCCAGCGCCTCATCGGCGATAGGTTCCGCCAGCTGGAGGCGGTAGTCTTTGGCGCAGTGGTGCCGGGGAGAGGTGATCCTGTGGGACCATTGGCCATCGTCGGTGAGCAGCAGTAGCCCGGTGGTGTCGAGATCGAGCCGCCCCGCGCTGTGCAGGCCATAGCGATCGGCCGGAGTGAGGAGATCGAGGGCCAGGGGGTGGCCCCCATCCTCGGTGGTACTGAGATAGCCCGCCGGTTTGTGGAGCATAAAGTAGCGGGGCCCGCTGGGGGCGAACAGCGTCTTGCCATCAAAGGTGATGGGTTCGGCGGGATCCACCTGGCGTGCCGGATCGCGCACGACCTCGCTGGCGAGCTGGATTCGGCCACTGCGGATGGCGCGTTGGGCGGTGCTACGGGTCAGCCCGTGGGCGTGGGAGAGCAGTTTATCTAGGCGCATGATAGGGGCTGATTGCAAAAGGCGGTTGGCAACGGGTGGGGCGGCGTTAGATGATCCGCAAGTTTACGGTCGAACGTTGGGTGGCCAGGGAGAGAGGACGCCGCCCGGTTCGGCGCGTGGGATCCATTGTATCTTTGGCACAAGGGAGCCGCTTGTTATGAATCTTTTCCAACGCCTACCACAAGGTGCCCGGTTTGAGTTCCAGGGCGAGCGTTATACCAAGGTGGGGCCGCTGACGGCCATCCACCAGGCGTCTGGGCAGCAGCGCATGATTCCTCGCTCTGCCGCTATTCACCCCCTTGATGAGGGGGCATCGCACCTGACGACGGTACCGCGAGTCCCCTTGGAACCAGAGCGGATCGTGGCCGCCCTGGAGCGCTTCGAGG
This sequence comes from Chromatiales bacterium, assembly GCA_003251535.1. Taxonomy (GTDB): domain Bacteria; phylum Pseudomonadota; class Gammaproteobacteria; order Thiohalomonadales; family Thiohalomonadaceae; genus SZUA-493. The sequence goes on from QKFD01000026.1 coordinate 38,416, forward strand.
CGCACTGGCGCCGGGCCGCCGACGCGGGGCAGGTAGCCATTGCGACGCTGTTGGAGGCGCAAGCGGTACTGAAACGGGAGCTGGTAGGCGAGGATGAGCAACCCAAGGTTTTACCCATCCACAAATAGAAAGAAAGGCGACATGATGCAAAAAACCGAGCGATTCGATGGGCACGATCTGGAGGAGCTGAAGCTCCTGGCCCTGTTCAATCTGGAGAGTATGCAAGAGGGGCTTCAGGTCCATCACAACGCAGGGGAGGAGGCCATGGCCGCGATGACCCGGCTCCACGCCAAGGGGTTGGTGACAGAGGCGGATGGTGGCTATCTCACGGATCTCGGGGTGACCGCCGCGGAGCACCTCCAGGCGGTGTTAACCATCTTGCACCCGTAGTTTCCCCCCGGGGGCGGGCCGTGATCGGCCCACCCCTTGGAATAGGTTGGTGGATTGGTTGATCTCGATCGGCAGGGGGGGCGGCAACGGACCCCACTGCTTGGATCGGGCGAGGTAGAGCCAAGATGTGGGTCATTTCATCGGGTGCTGGTCACCGGCAGGCCACCACCCAAACCGGTGGTTGGCACTGTGATATTGATCCCCAACAGCTACAGCAGTGGGTGGCAGAGCTGGCCTTTCCGCGGCACTTTTTTGCTGAGCAGCACGCCAATCGCCAGGCGCGTGGCATCGTTGTCCGAGAGTTCCAGCGGTTGGGGTTGTCGCCCAGCCTACAAGGGGAGGCTACCAATGTCGTGGCCACCCTAGGGGTGCCGTGGGAGCAGTGCCGGGTGATTGTCGGCGCCCACTACGATAGCGTGCCCCGTACCCCGGGGGCAGATGACAACGCCAGTGCCGTGGCCGGTATGTTAGCGGTGGCCAAGGCGCTGCAACCGTTAGGCCCACTGCCAGTCGCCTTTGTCGCCTTCAATCAGGAGGAGGATGGCATGGTGGGCAGCCAGCAGCTGGTGGCCGAGCTGCGGGCCCGGGGTGGGCGGCAGCTGGTGTGTGCCCATGTGTTAGAGATGATTGGCTACTGTAGCCATGAACCCGGTTCGCAACACCTGCCTGTGGGCCTTCCGATTCGTGTCTCCAATGTGGGTAACTTCATCGGGGTGATTGCCAATCGCCGCTCCAACGCCTGGGTGGCACCGTTGGTGGCCTTGGCGGAACGGAGGTTGCCAGAGTTGCCAGTCAAGGCGCTCAAGGTGTTTGCGGGGATGGAGCGGCTCTTTCCCCACCTCCTGCGTAGTGACCACGGGCCATTTTGGCGGGCGGGGCTCCCGGCGCTGATGTGGACCGATACCGCCGAGTTTCGTAACCCCCACTACCACCGTCCCAGCGATCTCCCCGACACCTTGGACTATCAGTTCATGGCCCAGGTCGCCACTCTACTGACTTATATGGTGCGTACGCAGTGTGGTTGGGAGGGTTGATCGGTGTCGTTAACACAGAAGCGGGTGACGACGGTGCGTTTTACTACCCGCTTCTCTGACTTTGCCGCTTTGGCAGCGCTCTATCGGGAGGCGGGGTTGGGGGAGCGGGACGCCGCCTTGACCCAGGTGGCATTTGCCGCCAGTGAGTTCAAGGTGTTTGCCCTGGTGCAGGGGCAGGTCGTGGGGGCTGGGCGGGCCGTGGGGCCTGGGCTGGAGGCGGCCATGATCTGTGATCTTGCTGTACTCCCTCACTGGCAGGGGCGGCGCATCGGCAGCACCCTGCTGCTCTGGTTGAAGCAGCGTCTGGCCCGTCACCAGCGTATCCTGCTCTATCCTGAACCGGGGCGGGAGTCGTTCTACCACCGGCACGGTTTTCGCCCCTCTGGCCACGCCATGGTGGCGCAGGGGGCTGAGGCCCCTCCTTAAAGGGGCCAGCCACCCTCGCGGTGCTTGAAGGGGCGCTAGCCGCGGAACAAAAACGGCCGCTGGATCCCCGCCCGCACCATCTCTGCCCCCGATGCTAGCCGGGGGGTCTCCTCCGTGGCTCCAGCCTAATAGCGCCCACCCCCTTCCCCATTCACGGCATGGCCGAGCCTGCTATGGGTGCCTATGGCGTTGTGGGGAGGTGGTAATAGGTGCGATTGAGGTAGTCGCTCACCGCCAAAACATCGTCATCGAACCAGCGCAGCTCCAGGTTCAGTTCGCAGCGGCGCACCTGCTTTTGTAGGCCCTCCCAGGAGGAGACGCGGCGGTTGGGGCGGGTATAGAGGCCGGAGCCGTCGCCGCCCGCCATGTTCGTGTGGCAGGCAACACAGTTCTGCTGGTGTAACTCGGCGCCGCGATCGGGCTCTGCCGCCAGGGCGGGTAGGCCGATCAGGGCGAGGAGCAGGGGGGTGTGACGTAGTAGGCGCATAGTTGGGTTCCTCCAGTGAAAAAGCGTAGCGGGTTTAGATGGCCGTGTGAGTCCCTATCACCGCGCCACCCTTAGCTGGCGGTGGCGTTGCGCTCTAGGTGGGCTACCCGCACCGGGGCCGGTGGGTGGGAGTCGTGGAAGGCCGAGTAGAGCGGATCGGGGGTCAAGGTACTGGCATTGTCGCGGTAGAGTTTGACCAGCGCTTGGATGAGGTCCCGCGCCTGGGTCTGCTCGGCTGCAAAGTCGTCCGCCTCAAACTCGTGGCGGCGCAGGGTGCGGGCGAGCAGCGGCTGGGTGAAGAGGGTAAATACCGGCGAGACCAGCAGAAACAGCGCCAGGGCGGTATGGGCTGAGGCCTGCTCCACCCCCAGTGCGCTGTAGAACCAAGGCTCTCCGGAGAGCCAGCCAAGCAGCGCCAGGCCAGTAAAGCTGAAGAGCGAGACGGTGATCAGGCGCTGGCGCACATGCTTGCGGCGATAGTGTCCCAGCTCATGGGCCAACACGGCCTCCATCTCCTGCTCATTGAGGGTGTTGAGCAGGGTGTCGAAGAAGACAATGCGCTTATGTCGCCCCAAGCCGGTGAAGTAGGCGTTACCGTGGGCCGAACGGCGCGACCCATCCATGACAAAGACCCCCTCGGCCTCAAAGCCGCAGCGGCGCAGTAGGGCCTCAATGCGGGCCACCAGGGAGGGGTTGTCGAGGGGGCTGAATTGATTGAATAACGGGGCGATGAAGGTGGGATAGGCCCACAACATCAGCAGGGTGAAGCCTATCCAGACCAGCCAGGCGTAGAGCCACCAGAGTGCCCCGGCGTGGTCCATCAGCCACAGGACCAGGGCCGCCATGGGGGTGCCGATCAGGGCGCCCAACAGGGCACCTTTGATGAGATCGCTGAAGTAGAGGCCGGCGCTGGTGCGATTAAAGCCAAAGCGCTGCTCAATGCCGAAGGTGTGTACCAGACTGAAGGGGAGATCCACTAGCGAGCCGATGAGGAATAGTGAGAGCAGAAAGCCTACCCCCGTGGCGACCGGCCCGAGGGCGAGGCTGTGCCAGGCGCTATCGAGGAGGCTCAATCCCCCTCCGAGGGTCCACAGCAGCAGTACCAGCACGCCGAACAGGGTCTCCGCCATGCCCAGGCGGGTTTTGGCCACGGTGTAGTCGGCGGCCCGCCGGTGAGACTCCGGGGTGATCCGGTCGGCAAAGGCGCTGGGCACCACGGCACGGTGGCTGGCCACATGGCGCACCTGCCGCCAAGCCAGCCATAGCTGCACCCCTGTGGTGAGGGCGAGGGCCAGTAGGAAGATCACTGTAAATGCGTGCATCGGCAAAATTGTCCTTTTAGCAGGCTAGTTTAGCTACTGATAGAATCGGCCCGAAATGTCCCATTGCGAGAGGAACACCGATGTCTCAACACCCCGATCACCTTGTCTGGATCGACCTCGAAATGACCGGGCTCGACCCTCAGACCGATCGCATCATTGAGATCGCCACCCTGGTGACCGACTCCCAGCTCAATCTGCTGGTGGAGGGACCGGTCTACGCTATTCATCAGAGCGAGACGGTGCTGGGTCGTATGGACGAGTGGAATACCCGTCAGCACAACGGTTCAGGCCTGGTGGAGCGGGTGCGCAGCAGCAAGTATGACGAGCAGCAGGTGGAGAAGATGACCGTGGCCTTCCTTGAGCAGTGGGTGCCGGCCGGCAAGTCGCCCATGTGCGGTAACAGCATCTGCCAGGACCGCCGCTTTCTCGCCCGCTGGATGCCCAAGTTGGAGGCATTTTTCCACTACCGCAATCTGGATGTCTCCACCCTCAAAGAGCTGGCCCGCCGCTGGCGCCCGGAGTTGTACGCCGGCTTCAGCAAGAACGCCACCCATCTAGCGATGGATGATATTCGGGAGTCGGTCCGCGAACTCCAGTACTACCGTGAGCATCTGTTGAAGTGAGCGCCCTCGCGCTGCAAGATAGGCTGGTCGCTCAAGTCAATTAACCGGCGTCATCGCACCTAATATGGCCAGAGTGGGGTAAGCGGCGAATCTCCGTCAATAGTCTGACTCCTTCCCGGCCCATGGGGGGCGATGGCCCCACTCCAATCCCTAATAGGGGGCTGACAGCGGTTATGGTACGTCGGTTGCATTCGTTTCCGCAGCCCCTCTCCCCCCAGTATCCAATCGAGGCCGTTGTCCATGGCAAAGAAAAAGGAGACCCCTCCCGATCTGGATCTCGACGCCGCCGGCAAAGCGGGCGGCGGCAAGAAGATGATCATCCTCTATGTCGTCATCGGTATCCTGGTCCTGGCGGTCGCTGGCCTTGGCACCCTGTTTGTCATGCGGCAGGGCGGCGAAGGCGGGGGCGAGGCGGCAGTGCATAAGAGCGAAGAGGCCTACTACATCCCGCTCGACTCCCTCACCGTCAACTTCAATGCCAAGGGGCCGGCCCGTTTTCTCCAGGTGGATATGCAGGCGATGGCCCATAGCGAGGAGGTGGGTCACCTACTGGAGATGCACAAGCCGGCCATTCGTAACGATCTCCTGCTGCTACTCGCCTCCCAGAGCTTTGATGTGGTGAGTACCCCAGAGGGCAAAGAGGCGCTGCGCCAGCAGGCCGTGGAGACCATCAACCGGGTCTTGTCGGAGCAGGCCAAGAGCCCCGAGCGGATCGAGACGGTCTACTTCACCAGCTTTGTGATGCAGTAGGCGTCCCCATGGCCATCAATGATCTGCTCTCCCAAGATGAGATCGATGCCCTCCTCCACGGTGTGACCGAGGGGGATATCGATACCGGTGCCGATGAGTTTGAAGAGGGGGAGGTCAGGGGCTACGACTTCACCAGCGAGGACCGTATTGTCCGCGGTCGGATGCCGACCCTGGAGATGGTCAACGAACGCTTCTCCCGCCACTTTCGCATCGCCCTATTCAACATGCTGCGCCGCTCCGCGGAGATCTCCGTGGGCGGGGTGGAGATGCTGAAGTTCTCTGAATATATCCACACCCTGTTTGTTCCCACCAGCCTCAACATGGTGCGGGTCAAACCGCTACGCGGCACCGCCTTGCTCGTGTTGGACCCAAAGTTGGTGTTCATCGTGGTGGACAACTTTTTTGGGGGTGATGGGCGTTACCACGCCAAGATCGAGGGGCGCGAGTTTACCCCCACCGAGCAGCGGGTGATCCAGATCCTGCTCAACCTCGCCTTTGCCGACCTGCACGAGGCGTGGGCGCCGGTCATGAAGCTCGACTTTGAGTACGTAAGCTCCGAGGTCAACCCGCAGTTTGCCAATATTGTTAGCCCCACTGAGGTGGTGGTGGTCTCCAAGTTCCACATCGAGCTGGAGGGGGGCGGCGGAGATATGCATGTCACCATGCCCTACTCCATGCTCGAACCGATGCGCGAGATCCTGGATGCCGGCGTGCAGTCTGACCGCAGCGATATCGACGAGCGCTGGATGGTGGCGCTGCGGGAGGAGGTGAAGAGCGCCGAGGTGGAGCTTTCCAGCACCCTCTGCGAGGCGCAGTTGACACTGCGTGACCTGGTCAATATGAAACCGGGCGACGTCATTCCCATCGAGATGCCGGAGTTAGTGACCCTCCGTGCGGAGGGGATCCCCGTCTTCCGTGGCCGGCTCGGGGTGTTTGACGAGAACCTTGCCATCAAGATTATGCGGTCAGTGGAGCGGCCTATCGTCAGTAACCGCGGTCCTTAGTGGAGCCCAGGCATGAGTAATGAAACCGAAGATGAGATGAGTGACGACTGGGCGGCGGCATTTGCTGAACAGGCCCAAGCGGAGGCAGAGGCGACCCGTCAGGGGCAGGCGGAGAAGGCTAAACCGAAAAAGCCGGCCTACCAAAAGGCCCCCTTCGAGGACTTTGATGAGGACGATATCCCGCCGCCGCGGGAGGAGCCCAACCTGGATGTGATCCTCGACATCCCGGTCACCATCTCCATGGAGATTGGCCGTACCCGTATCAACATCCGCAACCTGCTCCAGCTCAACCAGGGCTCGGTGGTGGAGCTGGATCGGTTGGCGGGTGAGCCCCTTGATGTCCTGGTCAACGGCACCCTCATCGCCCACGGTGAGGTGGTGGTGGTCAATGAGAAGTACGGTATCCGCCTGACCGATGTCATCAGCCCCCAAGAGCGGGTGAAGAAACTGAAATGATCGCCCGTAGCCTGCCGCTGCTCCTGCTGCCGTTGGGGGCTACGGCCCAACCGACCTCCACGATCCCCGATCCGATTGGGACGGCAGGGCTGCTACAGGTGGTGGTGGCGCTCGCCCTGGTGTTGGGGCTGTTTCTGCTGCTGGCCTGGATAATGCGCCGTTTGGGAGGGCTGCACCCCGGCGGCAACGGCCCTATTCGCCTTATCGCCGGGATCAGCGTCGGTCAACGGGAGCGGGTGATACTGGTACAGGTGGGGGAGCAGCAGTTGCTGCTAGGTGTGGCGCCCGGCCGCGTGAATACCCTGCATGTATTGGAGCAGAAGATTGAACCGCCGCCGGAGGGGGAGGGGTTTGCCGCCCGGCTGGATGCCCTCGTTAACCGCCGGGAGCGTACCCCTTGAACCGCCGTTGGCAACCCCTGCTGTCACTGCTCCTGCTGCTACTGCCCCTTGGTGGGTGGGCGGCCGAGCCCCAGGGTCTGCAGGCGGTGACCGTTACCGCCACACCGGATGGTGGCCAGAGCTACAGTCTGAGTATTCAGATCCTGCTGCTCATGACCGCCCTCACCTTCCTGCCGGCGGCGGTGATGATGATGACGGCCTTTACCCGCATCATTGTGGTGCTGGCCATCCTGCGGCAGGCCATCGGCCTGGCCCAGGCCCCCTCTAGCCAGGTCCTGGTGGGGCTGGCGCTATTTCTCACCTTTTTCATTATGGCGCCGGTGTTTGATCGGGTGAATGATGGCGCCCTCCAGCCCTACTTCAACGGTGAACTGACAGAGAAACAGGCGTTGCTACAGGCGGCCATTCCGCTGCGGGAGTTTATGTTCAACCAGACCCGGGAGAACGACCTGACCCTGTTCGGTCACCTGGCCGGTTACGATGACGGTTTTGAAAACCGCGATGCCGTACCCATCACGGTGCTGGTCCCGGCCTTTGTCACCTCAGAGTTGAAAACGGCATTTCAGATCGGCTTTCTCCTCTTTATCCCCTTTCTCATCATCGACCTGGTGGTGGCGAGTGTCTTGATGTCCATGGGCATGATGATGCTCTCGCCCATGATCGTCTCGCTGCCGTTCAAGATCATGCTATTTGTGCTGGTCGATGGCTGGACATTGGTGATTGGGACCTTGGCATCGAGTTTCTATGTGTAGACCGCTATGACCCCAGAGACGGTACTCACGGTATTTCAGCAGGCGCTGGAGCTGATGGTGGTGCTGATCCTCATCGTGTTACTGCCGGCCCTGGTGGTGGGGTTGATGGTGGCGATGTTCCAGGCGGCGACCCAGATTAACGAGATGACCCTGAGCTTCATCCCCAAGATCCTGGTGACCCTGGCGGTACTCATCATGGCCGGGCCGATGATGCTCAATATGCTCATCGACTATACCCGCCGGCTCATCGAGAGCATCCCGCTGCTGATCGGATAGCCGAGATGGTTGGGGAGAGGCGATGCCAGCAGAGGCGATCTACCTGACATGAGCCGGAGCCACCGACGGTGAACTTCACAACTGCCGAGATCAGCTCGCTCATCGGCGCCTGGATCTGGCCCTTCTTTCGGATCGGCGCACTGCTGATGACGGCCCCCATCACCGGCGCCCAGACGGTACCGGTGCGGGTCCGTTTGATGCTGGCGATTGCCGTCACCGCGCTGGTTGTACCACTACTCCCCCCACCGCCACCGGTGGAGCCCTTCAGCCTGCCAGCCATCACTTTGATCTTTCAGCAGCTGTTGGTGGGGGTTGCCATGGGGTTTGCCCTCACCCTGGTCTTCTCCGCCATCATTACGGGCGGTCAGATCATCGCCATGCAGATGGGCCTCGGCTTCGCCTCCATGGTGGATCCGCAAAACGGGCAGCAGGTGCCGGTGCTGTCGCAGCTCTATCTCATGATGTCTACCCTGTTATTTCTCGGTTTCGACGGCCATCTGGTGATGATCCAACTGCTGGTGGAGAGTTTTCAGTTGGTGCCAGTGAGCCCCACCGGGATCGACCGCGATGGCCTGTGGGCTGTTGCCGCCTGGGGGAGCCGCATGTTTGCGGCCGCGGTCTGGTTGGCGCTACCGGCGGTGGCCTCGCTGCTGGTGGTCAACATCGCCTTTGGGGTGATGTCCAAGGCGGCACCACAGCTGCACATCTTCACCATTGGCTTCCCCATCACCATGATCATGGGCTTCCTCGTGGTCCTCTTTGCCCTCCCCAGCGTTGTGCCCCAGGTGACTGAGCTGGTGCAGGAGGGGTTCGCCCTCATCGGCCAGGTGTTGGGACAGGGGCCCTGAGATGGCGGAGAACGACGGCCAGGAACGCACAGAAGAGGCAACCCCCAAACGCCAACAGGAGGCGCGTGAGAAGGGGCAGGTACCGCGTTCGCGGGAGCTATCCACCTTCGCCTCCCTCATGGCGGCGGCCGCGGCGATGATGCTGATGGGGCGCCTCATGCTGGAGAGTCTGCTGGCCATGATGCACAGCAGCTTTTCCTTCCCGCGGGAGGTGGTGTTCGACAGCTCCCAGATGTATACCCGCTTTGTCAGCGCCATTGTCGATACCCTGCTGGCCTTTGCCCCCTTCCTGGGATTGATGATGGTGGTGGGGGTGGCGGCTGCCGTCGCCTTGGGCGGGTGGTCCTTCAGCTCCCAGGGGTTGACCCCCAAACTAAGTAAGTTGGATCCCATCAAAGGGGCCGGCCGCATCTTCTCCTGGAAGGGATTGGTGGAGATGGTCAAGGGGCTGGCTAAATTCCTGTTGGTGCTCTTGGTGGCCATCATCGTGCTGCGACTCCAGGTAGATGAGTTCCTGGGGTTGGGGCGCATCTCGGTGGAGGTGGGGCTGGCCCATGCGGCAGAGCTGCTGAAGTGGTCGTTTCTCATCATCAGCTTTGCCCTGGTGGTGGTGGTCGCCATCGATGTGCCGTTCCAGCTCTGGGACCACTCCCGGCAGATGAAGATGACCAAGCAGGAGATCCGCGAGGAGCACAAGCAGACTGAAGGGTCACCGGAGGTGAAGGGGCGGTTGCGGCGGATGCAGATGGAGATGGCCCAGCGGCGCATGATGGCGGAGGTCCCCAAGGCCGATGTGGTGATTACCAACCCAAGCCACTATGCGGTGGCACTGCGTTATGACCAGCGCAAGATGGATGCCCCACGGCTGGTCGCCAAGGGGAGCGACATGATCGCCCTCAAGATCCGCGCCGTGGCCAAGGAGCATAAGGTGCCGGTGGTGGAGGCGCCTCCCCTGGCGCGGGCCATCTTCCACAGCACCGAGCTGGATCGGCCCATCCCCAGCGGCCTCTACCGGGCCGTTGCCCAGGTGTTGGCCTATGTCTATCAGCTGCGGCGCGGTCCCACTTACAACCGCAAGGGGAACATCGATCTCAAAAATCTTGAGATCCCTCCGGATCTGCGGCGCGATAGTTGATCACCAGCCACTGGCACTCTGTTTGCATCTAGTGTCGGAAATCTGTCAGTTTCACCTCAGCCCACTTCTACACGCTGTGGCTACAGCTCCCTCGGGGTAATTCGATGGCTCAGGCCGCCGCTATATTGACCACACTGCGCCACTTCAGCCGCAACGGTCTGGGTGCGCCGCTGGTGGTGATGATGCTGCTGGCGATGGTGGTGATCCCGCTACCGCCCTTCCTGCTGGATCTGCTCTTCACCTTCAATATCTCCCTCTCGCTGGTGGTGCTGCTGGTCACCATCTACGCCCTGCGACCACTCGATTTCGCCGCCTTTCCAATGGTGCTGCTGGTGGCGACACTCCTGCGCCTGGCGCTCAATGTCGCCTCTACACGGGTGGTACTGCTGGAGGGCCATAGCGGTGGCGACGCCGCGGGGCAGGTGATCGCCTCTTTCGGTGAGTTCGTCATCGGCGGTAACTACGCCGTCGGTATCGTGGTATTCGTCATCCTGGTCATCATCAACTTTGCGGTGGTCACCAAGGGGGCCGGGCGCATCTCCGAGGTGTCGGCCCGCTTCACCCTGGATGCGATGCCCGGTAAACAGATGGCCATTGATGCCGATCTCAATGCCGGTCTCATCGATCAAGAGGAGGCGCGCCGGCGGCGCGGTGAGGTGACACAGGAGGCCGATTTCTACGGCTCCATGGACGGTGCCTCCAAGTTTGTGCGAGGGGATGCGGTGGCCGGCATCCTCATCACCATCATCAATATCATCGGCGGTCTGATCATCGGCGTGGCCCAACACGGTCTGAGCATCGGTGATGCCGCCCAGATCTACGCCCTGCTCACCATCGGTGACGGTCTGGTGGCGCAGATCCCCTCCCTCATCCTCTCCACCGCTGCCGGCATCATCGTGACCCGCGTCTCTGCCTCAGAGGACCTAGGGAGCCAGATCCACTCCCAGATGCTGAGCAACCCGCGGGTGATGGGGGTGACCGCTGGGGTGATTGGCACCCTAGGGCTGATCCCCGGGATGCCCACCTTCCCGTTTTTGCTGCTGGCCAGCCTCAGTGGGGCCGGGGCGTGGGCCACCTTCCGCCATCAACAGGGGTTGGGGTTCATCCCGAAGCGGGGTGAACAGCCGGCCCCTGGGGCACCGGGGCTAACCGGCCCTGCGCCAGGTGGCCGTCCACTGCCAGGGCCGCAGGGCGGGCAGCCGAAGTTGCCGGAGCCTGGGGGGGCACCGCCCACTAAGGAGCTGGGGTGGGACGATGTGACCCTGGTGGATCCCATCGGTCTGGAGGTGGGGTATCGACTTATCCCATTGGTGGATCGGGCCCAAGGGGGGCAGTTGATGGATCGCATCAAGGGGGTGCGGAAAAAGCTCTCGCAGGAGTTGGGCTTCTTGATCCCGCCGGTCCATATCCGCGACAACCTCGACCTCTCTCCTACGGTGTATCGCATCACCCTCATGGGGGTGTCGATGGGGGAGACCGAGATCTATCCAGACCGCGAGATGGCCATCAATCCGGGGCAGGTCTTTGGCAAACTGGAGGGGATCCAGACCCAGGATCCCGCCTTTGGTCTGAGTGCGGTCTGGATCGACCCCAATCTGCGCGAACAGGCGCAGAGCCTCGGCTACACCGTGGTGGACCCCAACACCGTGGTCGCCACCCACCTATCCCAGGTGCTCCAGGGCCACGCCAGCGAGCTGCTTGGCCACGAAGAGGTGCAGCAGATCCTCAACAACTTGGCCAAGAGTGCCCCCAAATTGGCGGAGGAGCTGGTCCCCAAGACGATCACCCTGGCGACCCTGGTCAAGGTGCTGCAAAACCTGCTGGTGGAGGGGATCCCCATCCGCGACATGCGCAGCATTGCCGAGACCCTCGCCGAACATGCCCCGCGCAGCCAGGATGCCGGCGTTTTGACAGCCCTGGTCCGGGTCTCCTTGGGGCGCATGATTGTCCAGCAAATCAGTGGGATGGCATCGGAACTCCCCGTCATGACCCTGGCACCAGAGCTGGAACAGATATTGCTGCGCACCATGCAGGCGCCAGAGGATGGTGGGGGGGGAGGACTGGAACCTGGGCTGGCCGAGCGCCTGCACAAGGGGCTGGTCGAGGCCAGCCGGGCGCAGGAGATGGCCGGCCAGCCGTCGGTACTGCTGGTCGCCGCCCCCATCCGCGAACTGCTGGCGCGCTTTACTCGGCACACCATCCCCGCCCTGCGGGTACTCGCCTACAACGAGGTGCCGGAGAACAAGCAGCTTCGAATTGTAGCCACTATCGGCAATGCCGCCTAAACCAAGCGGATTTCGTGGGTGATAGGGGGCGAGGGCCAACCAGATGAAGATTAAACGCTACTTCGCTGCCGACATGCGCCAGGCCATCAAGATGGTGCGGGACGAGCAGGGGATCGACGCGGTGATCCTCTCCAACCGCAAGGTGGAGGGCGGGGTCGAGATCGTCGCGGCGGTCGATTACGACGAGGCGTTGGTGCGGCGCATGGCCGCCCGCTCCGCTGCCCCCCCGCCGGCCGATCCCCCGCCAGCTGCCGTAGCGGCCCCGCCAACGCCCACTAGTCGCCCCTTCGTGCCGCCCCCAGTGGCCGGCCGGGCCGGGGAGTTAGAGCTGCCGCCTGAACTAGCGTCGGAGCCGGCCCCCCGCCCAACAGCGGCCCCCTCTAAGGGGCTGTTTCGGCGTCGGCAGGAGGCACCGAGCGCACCGCCGCCGCCCGCGCCGGCCCCCGCGGCCGAGCCCGCAACGGTGAAGATAGAGTGGAGCCAGGACCCGGTCCTCTCTGCTATGCACAGCGAGATCAAGACCCTGCGCAGCATCCTGGAGGGGCAGTTCACCACCCTGGCCTGGGGTGAGCAGAAGCGCCGCCATCCGCTACAGACCCGGCTGCTGGAGCAGCTCACCCGCCTTGGCCTCTCCACCGGCCTCTGTCACGCCCTGCTGGAGCGGGTGAAGGAGGTGGATGACCCGCAGCTCAAGTGGCGCCAGGCGCTCGGTTATCTCGCCCGTAATGTGCGGGTCACTGAGGATGACATCCTCAACCGGGGTGGCATCGTCTCCCTGGTGGGGCCTACCGGTGTCGGCAAGACCACCACAGTGGCCAAGTTGGCGGCCCGTTACACCCTGCGCCATGGCCACGGGCGGGTCGCCCTGCTCACCACCGACAGCTACCGCATCGGCGCCCATCAGCAGCTGAAGACCTATGGCCGCATCCTCGGGGCGCCGGTCCACGTGGCCGCCGATGCCAGTGAGCTGCGGCGCATCGTGGATAACGAGTATGACAAGGGGCTCATCCTGATCGACACCGCCGGGATGAGCCAGCGGGATCTACGGCTCACCGAGCAGTTTGCCATGCTGCGCGATGGCTCCCCGTTGGTGCGCAACTATCTGGTGCTCTCCGCCAGCACCCAGCGGGTGGCGCTGGATGAGACGGTGCGCGCCTTCTCCCATATCGATATAACTGCGGCCATCCTCACCAAGCTGGATGAGACCGTAGGCCTGGGGGAGGTGTTATCGGTACTGGTACAGAAGCGGCTACCCGTCGCCTATGTGAGCGAAGGGCAGCGGGTGCCGGAGGATCTCGCCCCTGCCCGTGCCAACACCTTGGTAAGTAAAAGCGTGGCGCTCATGCAGCGCTACGCCCCACGACCTGACGACGACACCATGGCGCTCGCCTTCAGGGGGATGGTGAGCAATGGCCTATGAACTAAAAGATCAGGCGGAGGGGCTGCGCCGCATGTCGCGCCAGCGACCGGTGCGGGTATTGGCGGTGGCCAGTGGCAAGGGGGGGGTCGGCAAGACCAACGTCTCCGTCAACCTGGCGACGGCATTTGCCAAGATGGGGCGGCGGCCGATGGTGATGGACGCGGACCTCGGGCTGGCCAATGTGGATGTATTGCTCGGCTTGCCTCCCCCCAAATTCAATCTATTCCACGTCATTAGCGGTGAACGCAGCCTGGATGAGGTGGTGGTGGAGGCCCCGGGGGGGATCAAGGTGATCCCAGCCGCCTCCGGCATCCAGCGGATGGCGGAGCTGTCGCCGGCCGAACACTCCGCCCTCATCCGCGCCTTTGGTGAGCTGACGGTGCCGGTGGATATCCTGATGGTGGATGCCGCCGCCGGGATCTCCGACTCGGTAGTGAGCTTTACCAAGGCATCGCAGGAGGTCATTGTGGTGGTGTGCGATGAGCCCGCCTCCATCACCGATGCCTATGCCCTCATCAAGTTGCTCTCGCGGGAGCATGGGGTGCGCCGCTTCCGCATCCTGGCCAACATGGTCCAGACCCCCAATGAGGGGCGTGACCTATTTGCCATGCTGGTGCGGGTGACCGACCACTTCCTCGATGACGTGGTGCTCGACTTCCTCGGTGCCATCCCCTTCGATGAGTATCTGCGCAAGGCGGTCAAACGGCAGCGGGCGGTGGTGGAGGCCTATCCCCGGAGTAAGTCAGCGCTCGCTTTCATGAAGGTCGCTCAGAAGATTGAGAGCTGGCCCATGCCGCGAGGCGCTGGGGGCTATATTGAATTTTTCGTTGAGCGGTTGGTGCAGAGTTCGGGTTATCCCGATTGGGACGCCTACCTATGAGCCTTCCGCTCCCTGCCGCCGCCTTTGCTGCCTACGGTGGTCGCACTGTCGGTGAGCAGTTGGTGGCCCGCCACGCCGCATTGGTCAAGCGCATCGCCTACCATCTGTTGGGGCGATTGCCGGAGTCGGTGCAGGCGGAGGATCTGATCCAGGCGGGGATGGTGGGTCTGCTGGAGGCGGCGCGCAACTACGAGATGGGGCATAACGCCTCCTTTGAGACCTTCGCCGGGATTCGGATCCGGGGGGCGATGTTGGATGAGGTGCGTCGCCAGGATTGGACCCCTCGCTCGGTGCATCGCCGGGCCCGGGAGATCGCCGCGGCCATCCATACCGTCGAGGCGCGGGAGGGGCGGGCGGCCCGTGACCAAGAGATTGCCGATGCACTGGCCCTCTCCCTGGCCGAGTATTACCACGCCGTGGCTGACAGCCGTGGCCAGCGGGTGTTGTCGCTGGAGGCGCTGGATGAGGCGGAGGGGATCTATGAGCGGTTGGCGGTTGATGCCCCTGGCGTAGAGGAGGGGTGGGAGAGCGCGGCGCGGCAGCAGCGGTTAGCCACCGCCATCCATGAATTGCCGGAGCGTGAGCGGCTCGTGATGGCGCTCTATTACGATGAAGAGTTCAATCTGCGTGAGATAGGCCAGATCTTGGGGGTGACTGAGTCTCGGGTCTGTCAAATCCATGGGCAGGCGCTTCACCGGCTGCGGGCTCGGCTGAGCCATTGGTCTGACGGAAGTTCGTGATAGTATGCGGATTTTACCGACCTGCGGCCCGTACCGGCCAGCAGCTTCCGGGAACCCGGGGCAGACCGACCCGGCAGTCCGCGTCAACTCTTCGGTCAGGAGGTTCGCTTGGACAAAAATATCAAGATCCTCATCGTGGATGACTTCTCCACGATGCGGCGCATCATCAAGAACCTGCTACGCGATCTCGGTTTCAACAACACCGCTGAAGCCGACGACGGCAACACCGCCCTGCCCATGCTCCAACATGGGGGGTTTGATCTCCTCATCACCGATTGGAACATGCCCGGGATGCAGGGGATCGACCTCCTCAAGGCGGTACGTGCCGATGCCAAACTCGCCACCCTGCCGGTGCTCATGGTGACCGCTGAGCAGAAGCGCGAGCAGATTATCGAGGCGGCTCAGGCCGGGGTGAACGGCTATATCGTCAAGCCGTTTACCGCGGCCACGCTCAAAGAGAAGTTAGAGAAGATCTACGAGCGCCTTGGCAGTTGATCTGCCTCGCCCACCTTACCCCAGGGGGGAATCTTTAGTGACCAAGTCCGATGACTTCGAGGGCCTGAAAGGGGAGTACTTTGCGCTGACCCGTGCACTGGTTGCCCATCTGGAGGCCAACGAGGATAGCCAGGCGGAACAGGTCCTCGACCAGATTACTCGGCTGCGGGAGCGCAGCCTGTTCCAAGAGCTTGGCAAGCTGACCCGAGAGTTTCACGAGGCACTCAATACCTTTCGCTTCGACTCGCGCATCGCCACCCTAACCGAGACCGATATCCCCGACGCCCGTCAGCGTCTCAACTACGTCATCACCATGACTGAGCAGTCGGCCAATCGCACCCTAGGGGCGATTGAGGAATCGACCCCCATCTGCGATGGGCTGCATGAGGAGGCGTTGGCCATTCAGGCACAGTGGGAGCGGTTCATCGGTCGAGAACTGGATGCGGAGGAGTTTCGGCAGCTGGCGCGCCGGCTCTCCCAGTTTCTGGCCCTGCTACCGGAGAGCACCGACCGGGTTAAGACCAATCTCAATGACGTCTTAATGGCGCAGGATTTCCAGGATCTCACCGGGCAGATCATCCGCAAGGTGATTACTCTGGTGGAGGAGCTGGAGCGCAATCTAGTGGACCTAGTGCGGATCTCCGGGCAGAAGTTTATTCAGCAACCCAAAGAGGAGATAGAGGAGGAGGGGCCCGACATCTCTCCTTCCGGTCCACCGGTTCCTGGCGTGGATCAGGGTACCGTCTCCGGCCAGGACGAGGTGGACGATCTGCTGTCGAGCCTCGGTTTCTGAGGAGTAGACCACATGGCGGCGTTAGACGCGGATGACGAGATCCTCCAGGACTTCCTGGTGGAGGCCAGCGAGATCCTTGAGCGGCTGAATGAACAGTTGGTCGAGTTGGAGCAGCGGGCCGATGATAAAGAGCTGCTGAACGCGGTATTTCGAGGCTTCCACACCATCAAGGGCGGAGCGGGGTTCCTCAACCTCACTGCCTTGGTGGATGTCTGCCATCGAGCCGAGGACGTGTTCAACAAGCTGCGTAACGGCGAGTTGAGTGTCAGTGCCGAGATGATGGACACCATGCTACCGGTGCTGGACGTGCTGAACGCCCAGTTCGAGTCGTTGCGTGCCATGGAGGAGCCGGCACCGGCTGAGGCAGAGCTGCTGGAGCGGTTGGAGGCCATCGCCCGAGGTGAGGCGCCCGCTGCGGGGGCTGTAGATGAGATTGAGGCGCTAGAGGTCGAGCCGTCGGCGGTCATTACGCCATCTATCCAACCGCCCCCAGCGGGTGGTATGGCCGAGCCGGAGCTACCACCGCCAAGCGGTGCCGCGGAGGTTGCCCCCACCCCCACCCCCACCGCTGGCGGGGCGGGTTGGGCGATGGCCGGTGGGGAGCCAGATGGCGATATCACCGACGAGGAGTTTGAGGCGCTGCTCCACGCCCTGGAGACCCCGGGGGCGCCGGCCGCTGCTGAGGCAGAGTTGGCCGCCGCCATCGCCGAGCCGGCACCGCCACCTGCCGCCAGTGACGAGATCACCGAGGAGGAGTTTGAGGCGCTGTTGGATCAGCTCCACGGCAAGGGGCAGTTCCATGGGGCGCCATCACCGGAGGTGGGCGCCGCTGACGAGGATGGGGCGGGGGGGCGTGCTGAGCCGCCGCCAGTCGCCAGCGACGAGATCACCGAAGAGGAGTTTGAGGCGCTACTGGATCAGCTCCACGGCAAAGGCCAATTTAAGGGGGCGTTACCGCCCATAGCCGAGCAGACGGCCACCCCGCCTACGGAGACGCCTGCCCCACCCACTGCCGGGGTGGATAGCGGTGAGCCGCCTGCCGTGGCCAGTGACGAGATCACCGAGGAGGAGTTTGAGGCGCTGCTGGATCAGCTCCATGGTAAGGGGCAGTTCCACGGGATGCCGGCCGGGGCCGCAGCCGGTGGCACTCCACCCCCTACCACCCCCCCTCCACCCGCTGCCTCGGCCGCTGGGGCCGCGGAGACGCCTCCCCCCTCAGCCAAACAACCGCCTGCCGCCAAGCGGGCTGAGCCGAGCCGACCCACCCCCGCCAGCCGGCCGGCGGAGGAGGAGCGGGAGACCAAAAAGCCCGCCGCCGAGCAGAGCGAGACCACGGTTCGGGTCGATACCAAGCGGCTCGATGACATCATGAACATGGTGGGTGAGCTGGTCCTGGTGCGTAACCGCCTGGCCACCATCGCCAACCTGGAGCAGGCCGACACCACCCAGTCCCGCGAGCAGCTGCTGAAGACCGTGGCCAATCTGGATGTCGTCACCGGTGATCTCCAGGCCGCGGTGATGAAGACCCGGATGCAGCCCATCAAAAAGGTGTTCGGTCGCTTCCCGCGGGTGGTGCGCGATCTCGCCCGCTCCCTCAAGAAAGAGGTGCATCTGGAGCTACAGGGCGAAGAGACCGATCTCGACAAGAATCTAGTCGAGGCGCTGGCCGATCCCCTGGTCCATCTGGTGCGCAACGCGGTGGATCACGGCATTGAAATGCCCGATATGCGCACCAAGGCGGGCAAATCTGCCTCTGGTACCCTGCGCCTCTCCGCGGAGCAGGAGGGGGATCACATCCTCTTGGTCGTGGAGGATGATGGGGCCGGGATGAACCCCGAGGTGCTGCGGCGCAAGGCGGTGGAGAAGGGGATGATGGACGCCGATGCCGCGGCCCGCCTGGACGATAAAGAGGCGTTCATGCTCATCATGGCGCCCGGCTTCTCCACCAAGACGGAGATCTCCGATATCTCCGGGCGTGGCGTGGGGATGGATGTGGTCAAGACCCGCATCGCCCAGCTCAACGGCAGCATCGATATCGACTCGGTGATCGGCAAGGGGACCCGGCTCTCCATCAAGGTGCCGCTCACCCTCGCCATTATGCCGACCCTCATGGTGAAGCTGCGGGAGCAGACCTTCGCCCTGCCGCTGGTCTCGGTCAGCGAGATCTTCCATCTCGACCTCACCCGCACCAACGTGGTAGACGGCCAACTGGTGGTGATGGTGCGGGAGAAGGCACTGCCGCTGTTCTATCTCACCCGCTGGCTGGTACGCAGCATGGCCTATGAGAAGCTGCCGAAGACCGGCCATGTGGTGGTGGTGCATGTTGGCACCCAACTGGTCGGCTTCGTGGTGGATCACCTCATTGGGCAGGAGGAGGTGGTGATCAAGCCCTTGGGCAGTATGCTGCAAGGGACCCCAGGGATGGCGGGGGCCACCATCACTGGCGATGGCAAGATCGCCCTCATCCTGGATGTCCCGGGTTTGATGAGGGCCTACGCCCGTCGCGGCGCCTAACAGCGCTCCACGCCCCTCGGCCGCCAACTGGCTGGGGAGTTAGGGGGCGAGGGCTGGGGCAGATTACCCTACGAAAAGGCCCGCGGTGGTGCGATCATGGTCTGCTATTCGTTCATGACAACACGGTTTGGAGGATGAATGCCCGTTCGGGTTCTGGTAGTGGATGACTCCGGCTTCTTCCGGCGACGGGTGACAGAGATGTTGAAGGCCGATCCGCGCCTGGAGGTGGTGGGTGATGCCGCAGATGGTGCCCAAGCGGTGGAGAAGGCCGCCCAACTCCGGCCCGATGTCATCACTATGGATATCGAGATGCCGGTCATGGATGGCATAACCGCCGTGCGGCGCATCATGGCCAGCCACCCGCGCCCAATCTTGATGTTCTCCTCCCTCACCACCGACGGTGCCAAGGCGACCCTCGACGCCCTCGATGCCGGGGCCGTCGACTACCTGCCCAAACGGTTTGAAGATATCTCCCGCGACAAGGATGAGGCGCGCCGTCAGCTGTGCGAGCGGGTCTACTCCCTCGGGAGCCGCGGTCGTGCCCGCAGCTTCTCCCGTCCAGCCACCTCTACGGCCACCTCTCCAGCACCCACCGCGACCCCTCGCCCCCGCTTGGGGAGCGCACTGGGGGGGGCCTTGGGGGGGACCTCCGTCTCTCCGGTCGCCACCGCCGCCACGCGGCCGGTGGTGGTGCCGGCCGCCCGCCGTGGTCAGCTGCGGCTCCTGGCCATCGGTACCTCCACCGGCGGGCCGGTGGCGCTGCAAGAGGTGTTGACCCGTCTACCGGGCAACTTCCCGCTCCCCATCCTGCTGATCCAGCATATGCCTGGTAGTTTCACCCCGGCCTTTGCCCAGCGCCTCAATCAACAGTGCCAGATCCAGGTCAAAGAGGCGGCGGATGGCGATGAGCTGCGGCCTGGCTTGGCCCTGCTCGCCCCCGGCGGCAAGCAGATGACCCTGGAGCAGCGCGGTGGGCGGAGCGTGGTGCGCATCAGCGAGTCCGATCCAGCCCTCAACTACAAACCATCGGTCGATGTCACCTTCAGCTCCATCGCCCGGATCTACCCCGCCCACACCCTGGCGGTGGTACTGACCGGCATGGGGGCCGATGGCCGTGAAGGGGCCCGCCTGCTCAAGGCAGGGGGCTCCACCATCTGGGCGCAAGATGAGGCCACCTGTGTCGTCTATGGGATGCCGGCGGCAGTGGTGGATGCCGGTCTCACCTCCATGGTCTTGCCGCTGCCCGAGATTGGGCCGGCCATCGTTAAACAGGTCTAAACGCCGTGGACTTCCTTAGCCTCATCGGTCTGGTGCTCGGGGTTGGGGCACTGCTGCTCGGCCAGTTCCTGGAGGGGGGGCAGGCCAGCACCCTGGTGAATGGCCCGGCGGCGATGATCGTCATCGGTGGCACCATGGGGGCGATCATGCTACAGACCCCCATCGTCATCTTCATGCGCGCCTTTCGGATGTTGGTCTGGGTGGTCAATCCCCCCCAACTCAATCCCGACGAGACCATCGCCAAGTTGGTGCACTGGAGCAACATCGCCCGCAAGGAGGGGTTGCTAGGATTGGAGGCGATCTCCGATGCCGAGCCGGACCCCTTTGCCCGTAAAGGGTTGCAGCTGCTGGTGGATGGTTCTGAACCGGAGATGATGCGCTCTATTCTGGAGGTGGACGTGGATACGCGGGAGCACCATGATCTCCAGGCGGCCAAGGTCTACGAGTCCATGGGGGGGTACACCCCCACCATCGGGATCATCGGCGCGGTGATGGGGCTGATTCAGGTGATGAATAACCTCTCGGATCCAGGCAAACTGGGCCACGGTATTGCGGTGGCCTTTGTGGCCACCATCTACGGTGTTGGCCTTGCCAACCTGCTGCTCATCCCCATCGCTCAGAAATTGAAGAGCCAGGTCCTCTCCCAAAGCCAGTTCCGCTATATGGTGATCGACGGTATCGTCTCCATCGCCGAAGGTGAGAATCCCCGCAATATCGAGACCAAACTCCAGGGTTACCTCCATTGACGGGTCGGCATGAAAAAAGGCGAGAGACGGCGTTCGCGCCACCGTCGCATTATCGATCGGGCGCAGGCGTACCACGATATGCCACGTAAACGTCGCCATGAAGAGCATGAGAACCTGGAGCGGTGGCTGATCTCCTACGCCGACTTCATCACCCTGCTGTTTGCCTTTTTTGTGGTCATGTACGCCGTCTCCTCCATCAATGAAGGTAAGTATCGGGTGCTCTCCGATACCCTGGTCTCCGCCTTCAATACCCAGCCCAAGAGCCTGCAACCGATCCAGGTGGGTATGGATGGGATGCAGGGGGATCCGGCCGCCATCAACAAGCCGGAGCGGCTCTCTGGGGGGAAACCGAGCGTCATCGAGATGTTGCGTCAGACGGCGCAGTCAGACGCCTTGGCCCGCATCGCCACCGATTTTGAGAGCGCCCTGGCGCCGCTCATCAATGAAGACCTCATCAAGGTCACCAAGAACGACCTCTGGGTGGAGATCGAGATCAACACCAGCATTTTGTTTGACTCTGGCAGCGCTCGACTCTCGGCCCAGTCGCAGCCGGTACTCGCCTCCATCGCGGGGATCCTCCAGCGCTACCCCAACCACCTCCAAGTGGAGGGGTT
Organism: Chromatiales bacterium; assembly: GCA_003251535.1. Classification (GTDB taxonomy): domain Bacteria; phylum Pseudomonadota; class Gammaproteobacteria; order Thiohalomonadales; family Thiohalomonadaceae; genus SZUA-493. The sequence goes on from QKFD01000026.1 coordinate 60,085, forward strand.
CACCGATAACCTCCCCATCTCCACCGAGGTGTTCCCCTCCAACTGGGAGCTATCGGCGGCGCGGGCGGCCAGCGTGGTCCACCTTTTTATGACCAACGGGGTCCAGCCGGAGCGCATGGCGGCCATCGGTTACGGTGAGTATCGGCCGGTGGCCGACAACGCCACGGCCGATGGGCGGCAGCAGAACCGCCGGGTCTCGGTGGTGGTACTGGCCGATGCCAACGCCCGCAAGGCGCTCGACATCGAACGCAATCGGGCCACGACGGGTGACAACTCGGTGGCGGAGTCGAAGCCATGAAGATCTGGGCCGTGGCCAATCAGAAAGGGGGGGTCGGGAAGACCACCACCGTGGTCACCCTGGCCGGCTTACTGAGCCAACAGGGGCAGCGGGTGCTGGTGGTGGATCTGGACCCCCACGGCTCCCTCACCACCTACTTCGGCTTCGATCCCGATACCCTGGAGCGGAGTGTCTATACCCTCTTCCAGGCCACCGCCGCGGAGCAACGGCCCGATCCGGAGGCGCTCCTGCGCCCCACCCGTTTCGAGCCACTACGACTCCTACCCGCCTCCACCGCACTGGCGACCCTCGATCGCCAATTGGGGTCACGGGAGGGGATGGGCCTGGTACTGGCCCGCGCCCTGCAAGCACTGGCCGGTCAGTTCGATCACATCTTCATCGACTGTCCACCCGTGGTGGGGGTGCTGATGATCAACGCCATGGCCGCCTGCCAGCACCTGCTTATCCCCGTACAGACGGAGTTTCTCGCGCTCAAGGGGCTGGAGCGGATGATGCGCACCTTGGCCATGGTGCTGCGGGCGCGCAAACGGCCGTTGGCCTACACCATCATTCCCACCATGTTCGATCGCCACATCCGCTCCGCGGCGGAGGCGCTGACCCAGCTGCGGCAGAACTATCCAGAGGCGGTCTGGCAGTCGGTTATCCCGGTAGACGCCCTGTTCCGCGAGGCGAGTCGGGAGGGGATCCCCCTCTCCATCTCCAACCCAACTGCCCGTGGCACCATCGCCTATGGGGCGCTGCTGGCCGATCTCCTCCATGGGGGGCATGAGGCGGCGCTGCCCCAGGTGCAGCAGGCATGAGCGAGAAGCGCGAACTGGCCCCGACCACGCTGCTGGATGAGCGGGACGCCCTGAGCTTCTACCTGGAGGCGCTGCTGCGCGAGGTCCCGACGTTGGATGAGGAGCCTGCGCCTGGGGTGGTGGCGCCCGCACCACCCACCCCGGCGCCGCCCGCGCCCACTCTGGCCCCCCCGGCAACGCAGACGCAGCCGGCGGTGGTGGCCACGGCCATCATCCCCGACTGGGCCAGTGAACGCTTTCCGGTACTGCTCTTTAAATGCGGTGGCCTCACCTTGGCGGTGCCGCTGGTGGAGCTATCTGGGGTGCAGGAGTGGAAGGGGGAGCGGATCACCCCCATGCCCGGCCACTCCCAAGCCTTTCTCGGTCTGACCCTCTACCGCGGCCGCAACGTGCCGGTGGTAGATACCGCCCGTCTGGTCCTACCAGAGGATAAACTGGCCCGCCTGGAGAGCAGTGCGGCGGAGCGGGTGCGGCGCATCGTCTTCATCGAGGATGGCAGTTGGGGACTGGCCTGCGATGAGGTGGCCGAGGTGGTCAGTTTGGCGCCGGATCAGGTGCGCTGGCGCACCAGCCGCACCCGGCGCAAGTGGTTGGCCGGCACCGTCATCGAACATATGTGTGCCCTCATCGATCCACCGAAATTTGCCGAGATGTTGGCCACTGGCCAAGAGGATGAGGTGGCGGTGGGGCGTAGCGATTGAACCGATAGCGGCGGCTATCTTGGGGGTCCCTCCCGCCCCATGGGTGGGCGGAGGTGCCGGGCCTGATCCACAGCAACGGAGGGGAGATGAGCGATAAGGCAGCAGCATCCCACAGCGTCGATACCGTCACCCAGTGGGTCACCTTCCGCTTGGGGGCCGAGAAATATGGGGTCAACGTCATGCACGTCAAGGAGGTGCTGCGTGAGTCGGAGATCGCCCCGGTGCCCGGAGCCCCCGATTTTGTGCTCGGCATTATCAACCTGCGTGGCAACGTGGTCACCGTGATTGACACCCGCAAGCGCTTCGCCTTGGAAGAGAAGGAGCCGGATGATGCCACCCGCATTGTCATCATCGAGATGGATGACCAGGTGGTGGGGATGCAGGTGGATGCGGTGGCGGAGGTGCTGGATATCGCCGACTCACAGGTGGAGCTGGCCCCCAATGTGGGCAACGACGAGAGTTCCAAATATATCCAGGGGGTGAGCCAGCAGGACAATGAGCTGGTGATCTTGGTGGGGTTGGAGAAGCTGCTCCGGGCTGAAAGTAGCTGGGCAGCGGATTGAGTCGGCCAGCGGCGTGGGCATAGCGGATGTCAGCCTCTATCTCGCCATCGCTGCCCTGACTGCGGCGGTGGTGGTGCCACTGCTACTGTTGCCAAGCGTGCGACGCGAGCAGCAGGAGCGGCAGCGGTTGGCGGCTCGTTTCCGCCCCCTGGGCGATGAGCTGGCGGCCCTACACGGATCGTTCATGGCCTTGGCCGAGCGGATCGAGCGGCTGGAGCAGCGGATCGAGCAGCAGCAGCGCCGCCTGGAGCAGACCGGGCGTTATGTCGATGAACTGCGGCTTAAACAGGAGCAGCTGGATCGCAACACCGAACCGCTCACCAGCGGCTACGTGCAGGCGTTGAAGTTGGCGGAGAAGGGGGCCTCGGCCGATGAGCTGATCGAGCTGTGTGGTCTCACCCGCGGCGAGGCCGAGCTAGTCACCATGATGCAACGCGCCCAGCGGCGCTGAGGGGCGGCGCCGGCCGCGTCGGCCGCCACCGCCCCAGAGCAGGACCTTACACCCAGAGCATGAAGCCCAACTCGAAGCGGTGGGCCAGCAGCGGGTGGTAGGGGTACATGCGCAACTTGTAGTACTGCAAACCCGGCAGGGCCGGCGGCAGATCGAGGCGGAAGATCGCCTCACCCCGGGCGCTGGTCTCCTGGAAGGGGAGGCGGTAGCTCTGGCGCAGCTCAAACTCCCCGCTCTCTGACTCCACCCCTACCAGGCACTCCACCACCACATCATTGGCCTCCAGGCCATGGAGTTCGGCGGTGACCTCGATGGGTAGGGTCTCGCCGTAGCAGATCGCCTTGCGGATCTCATCGCTGCGGCGCAGGCTCACCCCGGACCAGTGCTCCCGCACCTTCCGTTTCCACTCTGCCAACGTCTTGGCCGGGGTGCAGTCGTTGGCGAGCATCTGGCGCCGATGGCGGGCGGCCGGACCGTAGTAGCCCTCGATGTAGTCCATCACCATCCGCTGGGCGTTGAAGCGCGGCATGATGCTCTTCATCGAGCTTTTCGACTTCTTCACCCAGCCGTTGGAGTAGCCGTGACCGTTGCGGTTGTAGTAGAGCGGGATCACCTGGGTCTCCAACAGATCCAGCAGCTCCTGCGCCTCCTCCCGGTCACGGAAGGTGGGATCGAAACTGGGGCCATGGGGGGTGATGGCCCAGCCGTTGTCACCGTCATAACCCTCGCCCCACCAGCCGTCGGTGACCGAGAGGTTGATGGAGCCGTTGATCCCCGCCTTCTGGCCGGAGGTCCCAGAGGCCTCCTGCGGATACTCCGGGGTGTTGAGCCAGACATCGACCCCGCTGACCAGTTTGCGCGCCAGCGCGATATCGTAGTCCTCCAGCAGGATGAGGCGCCCCTCAAACTCGGGCCGGCGGGAGAAGTCGTAGATGGTGCGGATCAGCTGCTGCCCCGGCTGATCGAGGGGGTGCGCCTTGCCGGCAAAGATGAAAATCACCGGCCGCTCGGGGTCATTGAGTAGCCGCGCCAGCCGCTGCGGGTCATGAAACAGCAGGGTGGCGCGTTTGTAGGTGGCGAAGCGGCGGGCGAAGCCGATGGTGAGTAGATCGGTCCCTGACGGCTTGAGGTAGCGCACCAGCCGCTCGATCTGCGACTCACTGGCGCCGTTGCGGCGGTGCTGCAAGATGGCGCGGGAGCGCGCCTCCGCCAGCAGCGTCCCCTTTAATGACTGGCGTAGGCTCCAGTAGCTGTGGTCGGGGATGTTCTCAATCTCCTCCCAGAAAGCGGGGTTGAGCAGTTCATTACGCCAGCCGCCACTGAACTGCATGTCCAGCAGGTTGGCCCACTCCCGGGCGAGGAAGGTCGGTACGTGGACCCCATTGGTGACATGGCTGATGGGGTTCTCCTCCCACGGGATCTGCGGCCACACCTCACCGCTCATACGGGAGGCAACGGCCCCATGGATGCGGCTGACACCGTTATGGAAACGGGAGACGCGCAGCGCCAGCATGGTCTGGTTGAAGCCACCAGGGGTGGCGGGGTTGGCGCCGAGGGCGAGGAAGCGCTCCTCATCAAAGGTGAGTTCAGTGATGAACTCGCGGAAATACTCCCGCATCAGGTCGTGGGGGAAGATGTCATGGCCCGCGGGCACTGGCGTGTGGGTGGTGAACACCGTGCCGGCCGCCACCATCTCCAGGGCGGCATCGACATCCATCCCCAACGCCACCCGTTCGCGGATCCGCTCCAGCACCTGGAAGGCGGAGTGGCCCTCATTGATGTGCCAGACGGTGGGGGAGAGGCCGAGAGCCCGCAGCGCCCGCACCCCGCCGATCCCCAGCACGATCTCCTGCTGGATGCGGGTCTGCATGTCGCCGCCATAGAGCTGATAGGTGATGGAGCGATCCTGCTCGGCGTTGCTGGCGAGGTCGGAGTCGAGCAGATAGAGGGTGATATGGCCCGCCCGCGCCCGCCACACCTTCAGCTCCACCTGGCGCCGCGGCAGCCACACCTTGACCCGGATCTCCTGCCCTTCGCCGTCGAGCGCCGGCTCCACCGGCAGATCGAGGAAGTTGACGGGGCGGTGGTGGACCACCTGATCGCCGCGGCCGTCGATGGTCTGGGTGAAGTAGCCCTGGCGGTAGAGCAGGCCGACGGCCACAAACGGTAGGCCGAGGTCCGAGGCGGCCTTACAGTGGTCGCCGGCGAGGATGCCGAGGCCACCGGAGTAGATGGGGAAGCTCTCATGCAGGCCGAATTCGGCGCAGAAATAGGCCACCAGGTCACGCTGGGGGTCCAGCAGATCGAAGACGGTGGAGTGGGCCTCCTCCTGCATGTAGATGTCGTAGGCGGAGAGGACCCGATTGTAGTCCTGGATAAAGATGCGGTCGTCGGCCGCCTCATCCAGCCGGTGCTGCGCCACCTGGCGCAGGAACACCTTGGGGTTGTGGCCACACTGGTCCCACAGCCCTGGATCGAGGCGCCAGAAGAGACTGCGCACCTGTCGGTCCCAGCCATACATCAGGTTATTGGCCAGCTCGGTGAGGCGGTGGAGGCGGGGGGGGATACGGGGTTGTAGTTCCAGGGTATAGCGGGTACCGGGCATAGAGCAGTCTCTTACGGCTGGTGCTGGGAAGAGGAGATTATGGTGTTGATTGTTGACCATAAGACGACCACCCGGCTACCGCAGCGCACTATTTTGTCGCGGTGCATGGTGCCTGCGATGCCACACTCTGTGAGCAACGGGTGATGGCGAACCGGGCTAAAATGGCGCCCACGTCGTATTCAGAAAGCAAGGAGCTGTAATGATTCCCTCGATTCGCCCAGCCGCCTTGGGGCTGCTGCTCGCCTACTCCCTGGTGGCCAGCGCCGCCTCAGAACTTGACCTCAATGCCCCCTGTGAAGGGCGGGCGAGTTTCGATCCCGAGAACGCCACCGCCACCTTCCCATTGGTCTATTCGGATCTCGGGAGCTACAGCGCCACCCTGGCCCAACTCAACCCCTCTACGCTGGAGTTCCAGGCCACCCAGGTGGCAGAGGCGACCCCCGCCGCCGATGGGTTGCGGTGCCACGCCCAGCTCTTCTTTGGCGAGAGTGGGATGAGCGCCTATCTGCCGGTGGTGGATGTGGGGGGGACCCCCTATCGCGCCACCCTGGTGCAGCAGAGCAGTGGCGCCTTTACCGTCACCGAGGCGGAACCGATAGTGCTGGGGCGGTTGGAGCCGCTGGCCGGGGTCTACTTTGGCGTCAACCACGACTGGAGCGAGCGGAGCGTCGCCCAGGTAAGCAGCGACTTTGGCCTGACGCCAGATGTCTTTGTCTACTTCACCAGCTTCCCGATGAGCGAGGCGCAGGCGCAGTGGCTAGATGAGGCGGTGGTTCAGGTGGCCGCTGCCGGCCGTAAGCTGGTCCTGACCCTAGAGCCCCATGACGGCCTTGGGGTAGTGACGGCGGAGGCGGCAGAGCAGTTGGCGGCGCAGCTGGCCGACTACAACGAGGTGATGGGGGTCCCCATCTTCCTGCGCTTTGCCCACGAGATGAACGGCAGCTGGTACGCCTGGAGCCAGCAGCCGGCGGAGTATGTCTACGCCTTCCGGCTGGTGGCCGATGCGGTCCACCGCCTTGCCCCGCAGACCGCCATGCTCTGGGCCCCCAACTACGGTGGGGGTTACCCCTTCAGCGGCGGTGTCTACGAGGCCAAGGCCGGCACCACCCAGTTTGCCCTGCTCGACACCAACGACGATGGGGTGGTGAACCAGTACGATGACCCCTATGCCCCCTACTATCCTGGGGACGATGCGGTGGATTGGGTCGGCATGAGCCTCTACCACTGGGGTAACCAGTGGCCTTGGGGGGAGAACGAGCTACCGGAAAACGGCAAGTTTGTGGCGCTGTTGACGGGGACCTATCTGGGGGCAGACGGCGACCAGACCATGCTGCCCAACTTCTACGACGACTATGCCAACACCCACGGCAAGCCACTGGCCATCGTCGAGACCGCCGCCCTATTTGTCCCCGGGACCGGCACCCAAGCGCTGGGCAACGAGATGAAGCGGCAGTGGTGGACCCAGGTGTTCGAGCGTGAATACCGGCTTCGCTTCCCCCACCTGAAGATGATCAACTGGTTCGACTGGACCAAAGAGGAGTCGGAGATCGGCAACCAGGTGGTGGATTGGGCCGTAGGCGGCCATGAGGCACTCACCGCCAGTTTCCGTCAGGCGCTGGAAGAGGGGCAGGTCGGGATCGGCTTCTAGGCCGAATCCCTCGCCCGTTATGGTTGGGCCGCACCCTCCGCAGGGGCGGTGCGCAGCCCAATCCCACTATGTTGCAGGGCGGCGGCAAAGGCCGCCGCCAACTCTGGGCGGGCCGATAGCCGCCAATCCACCTCATTGCCCCCCAATACCCACTCCGGTTTTCGCCACTCAAACCAGTTGATCATGCGCAGGCGGGGGAAACGCAGGCGTAGCGTGGGGGCGAGCAGTTGGCGCCACCAGGCCTCTTTGATCGCCTGCTCCCCAGGGCCGGGAGGGGCGGCGGGATCGAACAGCGCCGCCGTCTCCACCAACGCCAACGGTTTGCCGCGCCGCTCGGCATACTCCAGGTAGAAGTTGGGGATCGGTGCCCCGCGGCTGCCCCCGCTGAGGCGGGTTGCCAATTCAGCGGGGGCCGGCAGCTCATTGCGCCCGGCGGCACTGGTGCCGGTGTGGTAGAGAGTGAGGCCGACCCAATCCACCACATCGTCCCCGGGGTAGTAGGGGGCGTAGGGGTCATCGCTACCATCCAGCGTGCCATCACCATTGCTGTCCAGGGCGATGAACTCTGGAGAGCTGGGCGGCGGTAGGGGGGGCGCGGGGTGGGCGTAGGCGGGGTAGTCGGCGCCGTGGGCCGGCGCCCAGATCAGTGCCGTGGCTGGGGCGTAGCGGCGGACTGCGCTGGCCACGGTACGGTAGGCGTGGCGGTAGGCGAGCGGGCGTTGGCCCCAGGGATACCAGTTGCCATTCATCTCGTGGCCGAAGCGCAAGAAGAGCGGTACCCCTCGCGCCGTGATCTGGGCCAGTCGCCGGGCCAGCCGCTCCGCCTCGGCGGGGGTGATCGCCGCCAGGCCAGCGACCGGCTCCAGGGTTAACAGCAGTGCCGAGTTGGCGGCCGCGACCTGCGCCACCGCCTCATCCAGCCAGCGGCTCTCCTGGCTGTCCAGCGGCCAGTGGATAAAGTAGACCAACAGGTCCGGTACTACCCCCAACTTGGCCGTGGCACTCGCCACCGAATCCCGCCCCCAGTCATGGGCCAGACCAAATAGGGTGCCGCTCACCGGCTCCAGGCGGGCCAAGGGACGCGGTGCGTCCTCTAGCCGTAGGAAGTCACCCTCCTCTTGTTGGCGGAGGTGTAGCTGAAAAGACTCCCCCCCGACCCCGCTGACGCTGGGTAGCAGTAGCTCCCAGCGGCCGCTGGGACCTCGCCAGAGATAGGGGTAGCAGTGGCCAGCACTGGCGGGGAGTGCGGGGAGGGGCTCGGCCTGGGTGAGGGTAAAGCGGGTTGGGAGGGGGGGCGTGCCCGCCGTCTCCGATGGGGCGGCGGGTGGGGGTGTGGTCGGCCTGGCCGTCAACTCCAGCCGCAGCGGGCCGGCCTCACTCGCTACCCAGGGGAGGTGCAGCTGCTGCCCCTGGAGGTTCGCTTCACCTAGGCAGGCGTGGGCGCTGGTCCCTAGGCTGAGGAGGGGGAGCAGGCCGGCACCGATCCAGGCCCAGCTCAACGCAGTAGATGGGAGATCCCCACGGCAGCGTACCAACCGGACTCCTCCTGATCGTTCTCCAACACCCCCAGCGAGAGGCCGAGCGCTGTCCCTTCGGAGACGGCCAGATCGCTCAGGGTGATCCCCCACTGGTGGGCATGGTAGTTCTCATTGCCATGGACCATCAGCTCGGGCCCCAGGCGGAAACCCCAGGGCGTGACGCGGGTGGCGGTGAAGCGGCTCCAGTAGCCAGTGATGGCCGGGGTGTAGTTGCCGGCGGCACCCAGACGCCAGGGGGCGAGATCGATCCCCAGTTCGGCGTCGATACGACCATACCAGTGGACACCGCGATCCTCGCTATCGGGCTGATCCGGGCTGAGATCGGTATCCCGGTAGGCGGCGGTGAGAAACAGCCCGGCGTTGACCCGATCGGTATGGGTCTGATAGCCGATCCCCCCTTCGGTGGAGAGGGCGCTCGCCTTCACCTCAGTGGCATCGGCATCGTAACGATAGGCGAGGCGACTGAGCCAGGCGCGGGCGATGATCCCATCCCCCAGATTACCGCGCAGCGGGAGGATCGCCCCGGCGTAGAGGTAGCTGCTCTCGTCGTGGGCGAGGCTGGCACCCGCCAACCAGAGCTGATCGGCCTCTGCCACTGACGGGGCGGCCAGCAGCAGGGCGAGGCTTAGGCAATATGGGTAGCAGGGGCGAGTGTCGCGGGTAGCGCTTCGCTGGGGCATGATTTCCTCGCAGTGACGACGGCCTTGAGACGAATGAGATAGATCGGCGAGTCAGCGGTCTCCACCACCTCCCAGCTTCCCACCCGGGCGGCCAGCTCCGTGGTCCCCGTGCGGGAGTAGACCTCCAGATGCAGGGCTTGTCCACTCTGCGGCTGGGTGGAGGAGAGCAGCCAGCGCTGGCGCTCCTCGCCCACCGAGATGACCGCCGGCCGTGCCCCCTGGGCGGGGTGGTGGCTGGAGACCATACAGGCCGCCCACAGCCGACCCCCCATCTTGGCCAGGGTGGCATCCTGCCGGTTGCGACCCAAGAGCCGCTCCAGCGGGGTGCGTTGGCGCTCGGAGAGGGCATTGACCCGCCACTGGAGATCGGAGCCGTAGAGAAAGCGTTCGATGCGCGCCTTGGCGATCTCGGAGGTCCCCTCGAACTGGCAGCCCACCGCCTTGATATAGCTGCTGCTCTGGCCCTGCTCATCCATCAACTGCGCCCTATGGAGTGAGCGCACGCGGGCGGTAAAGGCGACCGGGCCACCGGGGAGCTGGAGGGTCCCGGTCAGCAGGGCGTCGGTCGCCATCAACTCAGGCAGGCGGCCATAGAAGCGGAAGCCGGAGGCCGAGAGGTCATCCACCGTCACCCCTTCGCTGTGGCCGTGGCCAAATTCGATGTGGGCCGGCACTGGGATGCGGAAGCGGTACTCACCGCGACGGTGGTTGGAGGCGCGACGGGTGAAGGAGAGTAGACCGAAGGCGAGCACCACATTGAAGCCGGCCCAGATCAGGTTGGCGACAAAGCCGTCGAGCGGTACGTGGTGGTAGAGGGCGAACAGCAGTAACCCGATGGGGATGGCCATGGCGTTGGCAAACAGCACCGTGAACTGCGGCATCGTGCTGCGGCGGTAGTCACCCTGCTCGTTACCTTTGCCCTTATCGGTGACGATGAAGCGGAGGCGGTCGCGGAAAAAGCCCAGGGTGGCCGAGAGGAAGGTGGCAAAACGGGCCAGGTTGTACTGCTCGGTGAGGATGATGTGGCCATAGCCGCGTCCCACCTCCTCAAACACCCAGAAGCTGAGCAGATAGTAGGGGATGAAGTGGAGTAGGAACTCCGGGCCCGAGGTGATGAGGGGCATGGTGCCGGTGGTGAGCACCACCACCGGGGCGGCATAGAAGACCACCTTCTGCCACCCCTCGAAATAGGTGACGGCGCTGGCGAAGTAGTTGAGACGCTGGATCCAGCTGAGCCGACGGTTGAACAGGATCCCCTCCCGTTTCCACACCTGCATGGCCCCCTGGCCCCAGCGCAGCCGCTGGTGGAGGAAAGGGGCGATGGCGCTGGGGGCGATACCAAAGGCGAGGGACTCCGGCAGGTAGACCGACTTGTAGCCCTCCATATGGAGCCGTAGCGAGGTGTGTAGGTCCTCGGTGATGGTGCCGGTGGCAAAGCCGCCGATGCGTTCCAGGGCGGAGCGGCGGATCACGGCGCAGCTGCCACAGAAGAAGGCGGCGTTCCAGTAGTCTTTGCCGCGCTGAATGATGCGGAAAAAGAGCGCCTGCTCGGTCCAGACGAAGGAGGATTTACGGCTGGCGCGGTGTTGGAAGGAGTCGAGGTTATAGAAGTCCTGGGGTGTCTGCACAAACGCCACTTGCGGATCGCGGAACTGGCCCAGGGTGCGCTGCAAGAAGGAGCGGTGCGGCGCGTGGTCGGCGTCAAAGATGGCGATGAGTTCGCCGCTGGAGTGGAGCAGGGCGTTGTTGAGATTGCCGGCCTTGGCCTCGTGGTTGTCGCTACGGGTGAGGTAGTGGCAGCCCAGGGTGCGGGCCAGCTCCGCCATCTCCGGGCGGCGGCCGTCGTCCAGCAGCCACACCTTGTGGGGGTAGTCCATCGCCAGGGCGGCCAGCAGGGTGCGCCGCACCACCTCCAGCGGCTCGTTATAGGTGGGGATGAAGATATCCACTGTCAGCCCCTTCTCTGGGGGGGGCGTTGGGCGCTCAGTGAGGCGCCAGGTCATCATCAGGTGGAGCAGTGCGGTCATGAAGCCGAACAGCTCGGCGGCATAGATGGCCCAGGAGAAGAAGAGGGCATCTGGATTGAAGGTGGTTGGGCGCCAGGCGAGATACCACCCTCCGATGGCCAAGAAGAGCAGCACCAATATCCGCTGCGTCACCGTCAGCGGCTGGTAGGCAATGGATCTATTCATGGAGGCATCCCCGTTGGTAGTAGCAACCACTCCGATCCGAGGCCACCCATGGGCGCTCTAGGATCTACCCCGACAGCTGCCCGACGGTGGTGTCGCGGCTCAGGTTCAGGGAATTCTATTTAAGTAATCAGTGATTTACCCTCCCGAAACACTCACTGTTCGTGTGAGGGTAATGTGAGTTGACCCCCTGCTGTTGCCGTTGCTGTTGGCCTTTTGGGGTCAGAAGATCCTTGAAGGGCGGGGAGTTTAACATGTGTGTCAGGTGCGACGCAGCACGTCGCTAGCCGGCCTCAAGAGTGGTAAACCCGACGAAAAAAAGTTTATTGACCTGTTAGATCTGACAGTACCCAGGACGCCTCTTTACACCTACCTTATGCCTCACTATCGATACCTGACCCTGTATTCCGAATGGGTTGGGCGAGGCGTTGCGCCTGCTGTGGCGCAGCGTCATGGCAGATTGGCATAGAGGGTCGCAGGTCGTGGGTAGAGCCATCCGTTGTTTAGGTCAGTTGCTGGCTGTAGGGGTTGTCGTCTTGGGGCTGTCGTCACCGGCGGTGGCGGCACTCTCGGCGCCAGTGGAGCGCGGCTTGGGGTGGTTGGCGGCCCAGGTGCAGGCAGACGGAACAGTGGCGGCGGAGGCGGCCTCGGGTGCCACCCCACTACAGGCGCGGAGCGAGGTGGAGACCACCCTGCGGCTGCTGGGGAGTGCCCAGCCGGCCTTGACCGAGGCGGTGGGGGGGGACCCGCGCAGTGATACCGAGGCGTTGGCGCGGCGGATCATCGCCCTGGCCCGCAGCGGTGGTGACAGCACGGCCCTGCTCAACGAGTTGGGTGAGCGCCAGCTGGCCGACGGCGGCCTCCCTAGCGACGCCAACCACAACAGCAACGCCCTGGATACCGCTTGGGCATTGGCGGCCTGGAAGAGCCAAGGCAGTAGCGGTGAGGCGGTGCAGCGGGCGGTCTCCTATCTGGTCAACAGCATTAATGAGGATGGCGGTTTCTCCGCCTCCGTGGCGGACCCCGCCAGCGATCTCTACACCACCGCCCAGGTGGTTGAGCAGCTACAGCGTTACAGCCAGACCTTCGCCATCGCCGCCACCCTAGAGCAGACCCGCCTGTGGTTGCTCTCCGCCCAGAGCGACGGTAGCTACCGCGACTCACTGGAGAACGCCGTGGCGGCGTTGGCACTGCTGGCCATCACCCCAGATGCCTCGCAGTATGGTGGGGCGATCAACGCCCTACTAGTGGCACAGCAGGCGGATGGTAGCTGGGAGGGGGATCTCTACATCACCGCCCTGGCCCTGCGGGCGCTGTTCCTGGCCGATGGCGGGGCGAGCGCCACCTCCGGTGCCTTGCGTTTCAGCGTGGTGGACGCCAATAGCCAACAGCCTCTCTACGGCGCTGTGGCCCAGTTGTCAGAGTTGGGTCTACAGGCCCAATCCAATAGCGATGGCCTGGTGACCCTCAACGAGGTGGCCGCCGGCAGCTACAGCCTGACCCTTGCCAAGGCGGGCTATAGCTCCGTGGTGGTCTCTGGGATCACGGTGGCGGCCGGGGAGATCACCGATCTCGGTGAGATCGCCCTCGCACCGCAAGCGGGCACTGTCACCTTGCGCGGCGTGGTACAGGCGGCAGATAGCGGTGCCGCCTTGGCGACTGCCACAGTCGTGGTGGCCCCCGAAGGTGGCAGCGCCGAATGGCAGGCAGTGACCGATAGCCAGGGCCAGTTTGAGTTGGCTGGAGTGCCGGCCGGCACGCTGTTGCTGAGCGCCGCCAAACCGGGTTACGAGAGCGCCAGTGTCACCCTCAGCGCCAGTGCCGACCAGGTGGTGGAGCTGGGGGTCATCGCCCTCTCCCCGCTCGCTGAAGTCGCCAGTGTGCGTGGCGTGATAACCGATGGCGCGAGTGGTCTGCCACTGGCCGATGCCCAAATAAACCTGACCCTGGCGGGCGAGTTGGTCACCACCCTCAGCGCTGCTGACGGTCGCTATGAGTTGACCGGTTTGGCGCCGGGGAGCGCCACCATTGAGGTGACCAAGACGGGCTATAGCCCGGTGAGCGCGAGCGCGGAGTTGGTGGGGGGCATGGAGGTGATCTTCTCGCCCAGCCTCTATACCGAGGGGAGTAGTCCCACCGACGCCACCCTGCGGGGTGAGGTGGTGGATGGGGCGGACGGGAGCGCCATCGCTGGCGCGCTGGTGACGGTAGGGAGTGCCACTACCACCAGTGCCGCCGATGGCAGCTTCCAGCTCGCTAGCCTGGCGACGGGCCCCTTCGCCATCAGCGTGGTCGCCGCAGACTATGCCCCCCTGAGTGCTACAGGGTCTCTCGCTCCGGGCCTCAATGACGTCGGTCAGCTGGCGCTGACCCAGAGCGCCCTGACCAGCACGCTCTCTGGTGTTATCACCGATACGCTGAGTGGGATGCCGCTCAGCGGCGTGGTGGTGACCGAGCTGAGTAGTGGGCGCAAGGCGGTGACCGGCAGCGACGGCCGTTACCGCCTGACCGAGCTGACGGAGCGGGAGCTGACCCTATCGATCTCGGTGGCGGGTTACCACAGCCGCATCCTGTTGGTCAGCCTGCCGGCCATCGGCAGCCACACCTTTGACGTCGAACTGACCCCTTCGGCCGCCAGCGCCGTCACCATCTCCGAGGTGGGCACCAACGCCTCCTACTATCTGCCGGAGGAGGTGGCCACTGGCTGGATCACCCTCAACAACAGCAGCGGGGAGGAGGCCGAGGTGACGGTGCGGGTGTTGGTGATCAACGCCCAGGGGGAGATCATCCGCGAGATCCAGCCGGTGCCTGGGTTGGGTGATGATCACCCGCCCGATCTACCGGTCGCCATTCCAGCGGCGGGGAGCAAAGATGTGCCGTTCGAGTGGTTTGTGCACGGTACTGCGGCGGGTTACTACCAGCTCTTGGCCCGCGCCAGCGATCTGGAGGGGCGCGTGGTGGCCGAGCGAGGCATCTCGGTACGGGTCGATGCCCTCAACCTAATCGGGGGCGGCATTACCCTCGATCCGCCCATCACCCAGGTGGGGACGACACCGGTGGCCATTACCGCCACGGTGGTCAACAAAGGGAACCTGCCGCTTGCCGCGGGGAACGTGCAGGTGGAGGTGATCCTGGAGAGTGCCGACACCTCTGATCTCAGCAGTTTGGTGCCTACGCTCAAAGGCGTGGCCGAGGGGGCGCCGCTCAACCGTTCGCGCGGGGCGGTGTTTGACGCCGCCGGCAACCTCTATTTCCTCAATCCCACCGAGCGCGCCATCCTGCGCTTGGCGACCGATGGCACTATCACACCCTATCTGGCGCTCTCGGTGAGTGAGGCGCCCAACCCGCTCCAGGACCTGGCCTTCAATAGCGCGGGCCAGCTGTTGGTGATCGACGTGCAGGACCGGCTCTACACCCTGGCCCCCGGGGCAGAGCCAAGCTACGTCACCACGGGTCTAGCGACGCAGCAGGGGATCGCCCTCAACGCCAGCGGCCAGGTATTCATCAGTGGTACCAATGCCCAGGGCGAGGTGTTGACTCAGGTGGCGCCGCAGAGCGGCGCGACCGAGGTGCTGGTGAGCAATGGTCTGGCTACCCCTTATGGGGCGGTGGCCGACGCCGCCGGTAACCTCTATGTCACCAACTACGGTGATAACAGCCTGGTCAAGGTGAGGACCGACGGCGTTATTGTGCCGTTTGTTGAAGGGCTTGACCGGCCACGCGGTTTGACCCGTGACAGTGCCGGTAACCTCTATGTCGCCAACAGCGGCGACAACACCATCGTCAAGGTCACCCCGACGGGGGCGTTGTCGGTCTACGCCAGCGGTCTCGCCAATCCATATGACCTGCGTTTTGATGGCACCGGTAACCTGCTGGTGGTTAACAGTGGAGATAACTCCATCGCCAAGGTGGACCCCGCGGGGCAGGTCAGCCAGTTTGCCAAAAGCATCGCCTTCTCACCGGAGGGGATGCGTTACGACAGCGCCGGTAACCTCTACGTCGCCAATGAGGGTGACGGCACCCTGACCAAGATGGCGGCAGATGGTGTGGTCTCGGTCTTGACCACCCAGTTGGCAGGGCCCCGTGGGGTTGCGGTGGCGGCAACCGACGATGTGTATGTGGCCAGCGCCACGGCCGGGGCTATCACCCACGTTACCAGCAGCGGTACCACTACCCTCAGCAGTGGGTTAGCGACCCCCTATGGTGTGGCGCTGGATGATAGCGGTCAGCTCTTTGTTAGTGAGAGTGGCGCCGATCAGATCAGCCAGATCGATCGCGCCAATGGGGCACAGCAGGTGGTGGCAAAATCGGCCTTCGACGCGCCAGTGAAGGCGCGGACTGCGACCGATGGTACGACCTATGTGCTAGATCAGTTTGCACTGGTGCGCCTCTCGGCAGCCGGCAGTGAGGTGGTGGTTCCTGCCATCAACAGCGGGGTCGATTTTGCCTTCGACGGCAGCGGTGGCTTCTGGGTCTTGGATGGGGCTAGCTTCCTGAGGCACTACGATGCCGCCGGCCAGCAGCTGGCGAGCTATCATTCCGGCACGATCAAGACGATGGCTGTGGTCCCAGGGGATGCGGGGATCTACTTCGGTGACTTTACGCTGAAGAACGTCTCCTATCTGGATGCAATGGGTAACGTCGCGCTGATCGCCTCGTTGAGTAGCAACCCCATCCTCATGGCGGCTGACCCGGCCGGTACCCTGGTGGTGGTACTCAACAACGGGGAGATCGTACGGGTGGCGCCCACTGGCTCAGTGAGCCCCATCACCACCCTACCCTATGTGAAGGCGCTGACCATCGCCGAGGATGGCACCCTCTATCTCGCTCGCTCCGGGGTGGCCGATTGGCTATGGGTTATGGACCCCTTCGGTACCCTCATCACCTCCACCAGTGGACGCCGGACCCCGGCAGGTCTCGACTTTACCAATAGCGGCGATCTGCTGCTGGTAGAGACCAATCTACGGCAGCTGACGCAGTTTGGTCGGGACGGCACACTCAAAGAGTGGTTCAACGGCTTCCATACACCTAAGGACCTGGTCTGGAGTGGTACTGAGCTGACCTTTGCCGCCGACCGTGGTCTCTACACCGTGGTGCCCGGCCAATGGCCGCGGCTGGTGCAGGAGCTGTCATCACTGAACTACCTCTCGGTGGCGGGAGGCGATCTCTACTACACCCTCACCAACAAGATCTATCGGCGCAGCAGCGGGGGCAACGGCGTGTTGTGGGCCACGGCCACCGGGGTGAAAGGCATTGCTGCCCACCCCGCGGGGGGGATGGCCTACGGTACGAATACGGGGCACGAGGTGCAGGTGTTGGATGCGGCGGCGCAGTCTGTCCGCTCCTATATCGGCCTCAATCGCCCCGAGGGGTTGGCCATCGATGGGGTGGGCAATCTATTCGTGGCCAATGGTGGGCACCAGAACCTCATCAAGATCTCCGCCGCTGGTACCCACGCCAGCACACTACTCAGCACCGGTGTCATGCCCTGCGGCATGGGCTTCGACAGTAGTGGCAATCTGTTCTACTGCGGTCTCCCCGATGGGGGGGAGATGATGCTCTATCAATACCTCAACGGGGCAATCAAACTGTTGGGTAGCGGTGGAGAGGGGGCCATTGGCACCGCCCTCAATGTGAATGGGCGCATCTACACCATCCACCAAGATGGGTTTGTCCGCCAGCTCGATGCGACCGCAAGAACCCTGGAGCCCTATGCGGCCGGTTTGGGGGGCGCGCGTGGGATCGCGGTAGGGCCTGATCAGGCGATCTATATCGCCGGTGGTAGCAGTAGCAGTGTGGTGCGTTACAGCGGTGGTGGGGTCTCCCTGGTCAAGAGCGATCTGGTGATGCCGGAGTCGCTCGCCTTCGACGCGGATGGAGGCCTCTACGTCGGTGGCGCCAGCGGTGAGTTGGTGCAGATTGATAGCTCGGGTAGTGCCAGCTGGGTTCAGGCCATTAATGACCTGCTGCGCGGTAAGCAGTTGGATGGTCTAGCGGTGGCCGATGATGGGCGGCTGCATATCGTAAGCAGCAGTCAACCCTCTATCTACCAGCTGCAGCTGCCGGAGCGGAGTGAACTGCCAGAGGCCGGTAGCGTGGTCTACACCCAACAGATGGCACTGCCGGCGCTGGCATTGGGAGAGGCGGCACCGGTGATCAACTTTGGTCAGTGGTCACCCCCCTTTGCGGGTGAGTTCCGGGTGCGGCTCAGTGCGGTCGATCCACAGGTTGACGGCAGTATGGTCAACGCTATCCATGTGGGGCCGCACGCCGAGGGCCACATCTTCACCGACCGGACGGAGTTGGCCGCAGGTGAAACCACGGTGGGGATCGCCATTGGGGTGCAGGGGGCCGACAACACAGAGCTTTCCCGGTCCGACCCCGATAACATCGAACGACTCGTGCCCATGCGCACGGTGTTTAACGCAGGCGTTTTCCGTTCACTTGCCGTGGATCGTGACGGTGTTATCTACGCCGCCCGCGTCGGTGGTATCGCCCGCTTTGCACCAAGTGAGAACTATGAGCTGGAGTGGCTGGCGGAGATACCGACCATCGCCAATAGCCAGGACAATCCGGTTGTGGTTGACCAGGACAATAACGTCTACGTCTATGACCAGCGACAGGGTGCCTTACTGCGTATCACCCAAGCCGGTGTGGTGACGGTGGTGACGCCGGTAGATGGGGCGGTGATGGGGTTGGCCATCAACCGACTGGGCGAACTGTTCATGCTCGGGGAGCGGGCCATCTATCGGGTGACAAGCGATGGGCACATGACGGAGTTTAATAGCTCAGGCGTTATTGAACCCGACTCTCTGACCATCGATGGCAAAGACAATCTCTATGTCATGAATGCGGGTCATATCATCACTAAGATCACCCCCGAGGGGGAGTCGAGTGTTGTGCTGCGCCCCAATGAAGACAATGAGCCCATCTTTGAGTATGAAGGCGTCAATATTGCGGGCAACTGCAACGGTAATCTGTTCTTAAAAACAACCTGGTGGAAGCGCTTCGGACAGGTGGGTGGTGAGGAGCATACCCTCACGCAATTGGCCGGTGGTAGCTACCAGGTCTCTAGCGTTTTCGATGCCCGGGCGCTGACACCAGAGATTATTGATATCGATCACATGGTGTTCGATTTCTATAGTCACTCTCTCTACTTCTCCAATGACGCCACTGACTCCTACATCCACCGGATGCCGGTGCTCTGCGGCGAGGTGAGTGTTGATCTCCACATTGTGCTCCCGCCCGGTCAGCGTGCCACCGGCTTCAACATCGCCCCCACGGCGCAGATCGAGCGGGCCGACGGCGCCACCGAATATATCTGGGGGCTGGCGGATGACTGGGTGCAGCAGGGTGAGAAGGTGCGCTTTGACACCGTGCTGGGCGATCTTGTCCTGGGTGAGGAGCGGCCCCTGGCGCAGGAGGCGTTCCTGCTCTTCAGGAACAGCTTTGTGCCGGGTGAGGTGCGTTCCCCCATCACCATCCCCTCACTGCCGGTGACGGGCTTGGTGGCGCTCAGCGTGAGCAGCGACAAACCGGCCTACCCTGCCCACACCAATGCGCTCATCGTGGCGGATATGGCCAACCCCAACCCGTTTGCGGTGGAGGGGCAGCTGACGCTCGATCTCTATGACGCCGCCGGTGTGTGGGTGGAGCGACTGCTGGAGTCGTCGGCGACCATTCAGGCACAGCATTGGTTGTCGCTGAGTCCGGCCCCCGCCTTCAACACCGGCGAGTATGCGGCGGGGAGTTATCGGGTAGAGGCAACGCTGAGTGACCACAACGGCGTGCTGCTGGCCCAGGGTGAGAACTCGTTTGAGATCACCAGCGGCAGCGCTGGGCAGACGGAGCTGAGTGCCACCCTGGCGGTGGACCAGGCGAGCTATCAGCCCTATCAGCCGGTGACCATCTCCAGCCAGATCACCAATCTGACGGCCAATCTTGCGTTCGCTGACCTGACCGTCGTGGTGAGCCTAAAGGGGCCGCAGGGTGATGAGCTGTTCCACGCCGAGCACCCCATCGCCCAGCTGGCCGGGGGCAGCCTGTTGGAGCTGAGCTGGCTCTATGAGCAGACCAATGGCGCGGCAGGCAGCTACCAGGTGGAGCTGACCATCCTCGATGCTGCGGGCACCCCCCTCTATACCACCCAGACGGGGTTCAGCGTTGACTCTAGTGAACAGAGCGGTGCCGGGTTGCAGGGTGAGGTGAGTGTCAGCTCGACCTTAGTGCCGCTAGGCAAGCCATTGACGATCTCGGTCACCCTGGAGAACCAGGGCAATGCCGATATCACCGCGCTGCCGGTGACGCTGCGGATAGTTGAGCGGCAGTCGCTAACGGAGGTGGCGCAGTGGGACTACAGCGTCGCGGTGGCCATGGGCGCCACCTTCTCCACCACTGCCAGTTGGTTGGCAGTGGAGCCGGTCGATGCCCGTTATCTAGTGCTGCTCACGGCCACCCTCCAGGGGGATGAGCGGCTGCTGGGTCAGGCCGGATTCCAGGTGGGCGATCGGCTGGTGGAGTTGGATGTCGATCAACACTTCGTCAACGACACCCGTCTGCTGGTATTGGCGGGCTGTGGCGAGGCGCTGGACGACAGCAAGACGAGCGGACTCGCTGCCTGCACCGAGGCCCGGGCCCAGGCGATGGACCTATTGTTGAGCGAGTTGGCGGTGGAGCACCGCATCACCACCGATACGGCGAGCTTCGAGCAGGCGCTCCGCAGCGGGCTCTACAACACCTACTGGCTCTCGGCGCGGATCCCGAAGCTGCCAGACACCCTGGCGGAGGAGCTGCGCGAGGCGATCTTCCGTGGGCAAGGCCTGCTGGATGATGGCGACCACGACGAGCGCAATAAGCTGCTGGATGAGGTGCCGGGTATCGACTACCAGGGCAAGCTGGGGAGCCGCGATCAGACCATCACATTGAGCGGTGGCCTGTTCGGTAATGGCGAACTGGCGAGCCTGGGACAGGCGCTGAAGTTGGTGCTGGCAGGTGGAACCCAGGAGGCGACGGTACCGGGCAACGGCAAGAAGGATAGCCTGCCGGCCATCGTCAGCCGGAGCTATGGCGACGGCCGCGCCCTCCTGTTTGGCTTCGACTTGATGGGGAGCCTGACGGTAGATCCGCGTTGGCGCCAGCTGCTGGTCAGCGCCTTGACGTATATCACGCCACCGGCGCCGACCAGCCCGCTGGTGGCCGGTAGTTACCTCACGCTCAACACCGAGGTGACCAACCGGGCAGCAGCCGTGGAGGCCGCGGTGAGCGTGCAGCTGCCAGCCACAGCGACAACCCTACTCAGCGATCCGCAGGCGGAGGAGTCAGAGGGCGTAGTGCAGTGGGTGTTCCCGCTGGCGGAGGGGGCAAGCGAGACCCTGCGACTGGCGTTTGCCGCACCCAATGCGGCGGGCGACTACGAACTGCGCACGGAACTCGGTAGCGTCGAGGACGGGGTGGTTGTCCCCTACGGTGAACCGCTCATCCTGCCATTCACCCTCACCTCGGCAGGGCCCACGCTGGTCGCGGCCCGCGCCAGCCTGGCGTCGCTGGTGTTGAGTAATAAGCAGGAGCGGCGGTCGCTGGATGCGGCGCTATTGGCCCTCAGTAGTGCAGAGCAGCAGCTGGCCGCAGCGGCCTACGCCGCCGCCATCGATGCACTCATCGAGGCGATCGACGCGGTGCGGGCCATCGAATCGGTGGACCTCCAAGCGGTGCGGCGTTCGCTCGATGATGTGCTGTTTGAGGCGCAGTGGCGTTGGTTTGAGGTGCAGTGAGTCGTTGCGCTGGTTCGCAACGGGTGCGGGCCGCTTAACCGAGCGGCCCGCACCCGCCAAGTGGTAGCACCCGAACTGCCCGGCCATGGGCGGGCAGTTCGAGTAGAGATTGAATCCATCGGCCCCTGAGGGCCCCCCAAGAGATTGCCAAGATGTCAAAGCGCTTCCTTCTCCCCCTTCTGTTGCCGTTGCTGCTGGTCCTGCTGCTGCCGTTGAGTTGGCCGGTGGGCGAGGCGTGGGGAGAGCCGCGGGCGGCGGTGAGCAGCGAGAAGGGTCTGAGCCGGGCGCTGGAGCGGGTGTTGGCGACGGTGCTGGCGCTGGAGCGGCACGGGGGGGCGGGACAGAGCGAGCAGGCGCGGCTGCGGCAGCTGCGGCGGGAGCTAGAGCGGCTGGATGGCGGGGTCGAGGCGGGGTTTGCGGCGGTGGCGGCGCAGTTGCAGGCGCAGGGGGCGCCGGGGCAGCTGATAGAGCGGCAGGCGGCGGCGCTGAGCCGTTACCAGGCGGGGATGGCGGAG
>QKFD01000016.1 GCA_003251535.1 Chromatiales bacterium
ACCCCACCCTACCTCCCACCAGCCGAGTGCCCATCAATCGGTGCAATCTGCCAGCCCAGATCCTTGGCAGCCTCACCTATCAGCGCCACCCGGCCCCGTTACTCATTGATGGCGTGCGCGATCTCCACCACGCCTTCTTTAGTCGGCTCGACGCCATAGAGGAGATTGAGGGACGGGCCCAGCTCTTCATGCGCCATATGGCGGCCCACTTCTCCTTGGAGAGCCCGCTGGAGGCGGGGCTCACCGGCAAGGGGCGGGGGCGGGCCGACTATCTGCGGCTGGTGCGGGGTTGGTCATTCGACTCCGACGGGCGCGATGGCGCGGTACTAAAGGGGTGGGTGGAGTCGCGCTTTGGCCTGCTCCCCCGCTTCCACCGCGAGCCGATCCGCAGCCCGGAGGGGGCGGCCTATCGCCGCTATATGGAGGCGCGCACCCACGGCCTCTACAACACCAACGCCCTGGAGGCCCAGCTCGACCTCTTGTATGAGTTCTGCCAATACGAGCTGGCCCGGCGCTATCCCGGCGCCCGCCACCTCAAACTGTTCCGGGGCATCAACCGGTTGGAGGATCACGAACAACTAGATGTGGGGGAGGGACGCACCCGCATCGTGCTGCTCAACAACCTCAACTCCTTCACCAACAGCCGGGAGCGGGCCGATGAGTTTGGGGACTATATCCTGGCCATGCAGGTGCCTGTGGCAAAAATATTCTTTTTTAATCAGTTACTTCCTGGAATGTTGAAGGGGGAGGACGAGGTGGCGGTGATCGGCGGGGTCTATGAGGTGACCGTCAGCTCGCTCTGAGCCCCCGGTACCGTGCCGGGAGTCCATGCCATCGCCCCGCCAAACGGGGTATCCTAACGCCCCGTCCAGCCCCTCCCTCGGCTCTGTGGCCCAGCTCTTCTTTGCCAACGAACGTGCGCAGCTCTTCCGCCCCCTGACCGGCAAGTATCGGGAGCAGGTGGTGGCCTGCCTGCGCGGGCTCTACGGCCAGCTCTACACCACCTTGGCAGACTACAGCCGCAGCCTCGCCCGCGAACAGGTGATCGAGCTGTTCCAGGAGATGCTCACCCGTACCCCGCTGCTGGATGGCGACGACGAGCCAGGGCCGCGCAGTGAACGGGAGCAGGCCAACTGGGTGCTCAACCTGCTACTGGAGCATGGTTGGCTGGAGCGCCACCTCGATGAGGCGACCCTCCAGGGGAGCTACGGCTTCAGCCGGGTGGGGCGCCTCTTCACCCAGCCACTGGTGGAGACCAGCGGCAGCCGCTTCCGCACCCGCCACCGCAATACGCGCCACACCCGCAACGCCCTAGAGGCGTTCCTGGAGAAGGGGGAGGTGTACGATCTGCTGGATGCCTATGAGTATTCCGAACGCATCGTCGCCGACTTCTCCGATATCATCGCCGAATTGGACGAGCGCAAACGGCAGCTGGTGCGGGAGGTAGAGGCACAGCAGGTGGTGCAGCGCGCCTCCGAGGAGTTCTTCGACTTCATGGAGAAGCGCTTCATGCCCGATCTCGCCATTCGCCTCTCCGCCGACTCGGTGGAGAAGTACCGGGATGAGATCGCCGCCCTGACCCAGCGCGCCCGCCGCCAGCGGCGGGAGTTCAAGGCACAGGCGGAGCGGGAGCTGCGCCGCAGTGCCCCAGAGCTGATCCTCGCTGCCAGTAGCTCGGTCTACCTCGCCATCCTTGATGGCATCGAGGCGCGGGTGCAGAGCGCCAGTGAGGTGATGCTACCCGCCCTGCGCCAGGCCCTGCACGGCTTTACCCGCCGGGCCGATATCATCATCCGCCAGATCTCCTACTCGGATGCCGGCCGCGGCGAGCTGATAGAGGCCTGCCAAGTGTTGAACGGCCTCGATGACAGCGAGTTTGACCGGCGCCTCGCCCTGGCCGGGGAGCGCCTCGCCTCCCTGCAGGTAGGCTTTCCCGACCCCGACGCACTGCGCCTACTGACAGGCCAACGGCGGCGGGTGGTCAACACCGCAGTGGAGCCGGAGGGGGGCGACCACCCAGAGGCGCGCCGCGCCCTATTCATCCAGGCCGCCCTTGATCGCGCCTTTACCGTCAATCAGCGGGAGCTGCGAGACTACCTACTCCAGGCGCTGAGCGCAGGGCGCAGCCTGAATAGCAGCGAACTACCCGTCAACGACGCACGCCAGCTGCTCCACGCCGCCCACGCCATCGAAGCGGCGGCGGCGGCGGGTGATGAAGGGCCATTCCGCCTAGTCATCACCCCCACAGGACGGCGGCTGAGCGGTCCATATTTCAAAGAGGCGGATGAGTTCCGCATCGAGTTGTTGGAGAGCGGGACATGAGACCCGCCCTCCCTCTTCCACCACGGAGGCCACCATGCACCTAGCCGACTTTATCGAAGAGCGCCTGGAGGGGAGTGGCCTCGATCTGGCCGATCTGCGGGAACTGCTGGTGCGCCTGCTCAACTATGGCGTGCTCTGCCGCGAAGAGAACCAGACCGAGCGCGATCTCTACGACCGCTTCCTGCGCTGCGAGGCGCTGCTGCTGGAGCTATGCGACCTACTCGCCATCCGTATCCACCACGACCGCCGCTTTGAGTATGTCCGCCTCTACCCCCCCGGGGCCCGCACCCCAGGGATGGAGGGGGCGGAGGAGCACGCCTTTGCCGGCAGCCTGCGCGCCCGCCTGTCGCAGGGGGAGGTGGCCCTCCTGCTGGTGCTACGGGCCCAATACGACAAGGCGATCCGTGAGGGGAAGGTGGATGAGCGCGGCTTTGCTGCCGAGTCGCTGGAGTCCCTCGGCATCGCCGCCAAGAGCCTATTGGGCCGGCCGCTGCCAGATAAGCTGACCGAGCGCCGGCGCGCCTTTGCCCGCCTCAAGCAGCTGCGTCTCATCGACTACCGCCAGGAGGAGGAGCTGGAGGATCCGGAGGCGTGGCTACGCATCCATCCGATGATCGTCGATTTCGTCTCCGCCGACGCCCTCGCCGCCCTGCGGGAGGGGGGAGAGCAGGCGGCCATCGCCGATCTGGCAGATGACTTTGAGGTGGCACCAGAGCCGATCCCTACACCAGCCCCAGCCCCACAGGCCACCCCAGAGCCAACCCCACCCCCGACCCTGCTGCAACCCGAACCCCCGGAAGATGTGGCGGCTCGCCATCTGCTTGCCTCGGTGATCGCCCAGCGCGCCTCAGCGGCAGAGGCCGACGAGGAGGAGGATGGCTCAACCGAACCGCCGGCCGCCGCCCAAGCCCTAGCCCCCAAAGGACGGAAGCGGGCGACCGCCCCCGATCCCGCCGGCACCCCTCCCGCCCGCAAACCACGGAGTGGCAAAGGGAAGGATGGCCAGGAGCCGGCCAAGGCGCGTCCCAAGGCGACGCCGCGGCGCCGCAAGGCCGGAGATCAGAGCTGATGTTCCTGAAGCGCTTCGTCTTCGTGAATTGGGGCAACATCCCCAACCTCGAATTCGATCTCGGTCCAGTCAACCTCTTCTCCGGCGGCAACGGCTCCGGCAAGACCACCGCGGCCGACGCCATCCAGACGGTGCTGACCGCGGCCCACGAAAACCTGTTCCAGTACAACCCCGGCCAAGATGAGACCACCCAGCGTGGCCGCGGAGGCAAGCGGGTGCGTACCCTCGCCTCCTACGTCCTGGGTTGTGACGACGGTAGCTACGCCCGCCTCGATCCCACCGATGGCTACCTCGCGGCGGTGTTCCACCCCACCCGCGGTGAAGACGCCCTCCCCTTTACGGCCATTGTCGCCGTCCGCGCCTGGCTGGATCAGGGGGGGAGCCAGAGTGTGGCGCGCCAGGAGGAGAGCGCCTTTTTTCTACTCTCGGGGGTAGAACTGGCCCTGAGCCACTTCCAGCGCGAGGACGCCAGCGGCCGGTATGTGGTACCGCTCGACCATCTGCCGAACCACCTCGCTACAGAGTTCGGTAAACGGGTAGTGGAGCGCTATGACACCAAAAAGGGCTATCTGCGCCGCCTCTACGCCGCCCTCCGTGGCCGCAGCGACGCCGTCACCGAGCGCGAGGCGGTGCAGGCGGCACGCGCCTTCTCCCGCTTTATGGCCTATAAACCGGTCAGCTCCATCAACCAGTTTGTGGCTGAGGAGATCCTGGAGCGACGTGACCTGGGAGAGGCGATCCGCAACATCTCCGCCCAGCTTAAGACCATCCACGCCATGGAGCGCGAGGCGCAGGCGCTCAACGAGAGCATCGCCCTACTGACCGAGGCGGGCCAGCACGCCCTCGCCTACATCAGCGGCTACCTCGACCTCACTGCCCTCGACTACAGCCTGGCCCGCCGCGACCATCTTGAGCGCCAGCGGGAGCACTTGGAGGCAAAGCAGCGCCGGCAGGAGCTGCGGCGCCGGATTCAAGAGAACGAACAAGAGCTGGCCCTCGCCGGCCACCGCTATGAACAGCTGCATGAGCAGTTAGTGGCGCTGGAGGCCCAACGCCAAGGGGTGGATGCGCTGCGGGAACGGGACCGCCTCAGCCGCGAGCGTGACCTCCACGGCCGCCGCATGGCGGAGCTAGGTCGGGAGCTGCTGGCCGAAGATGCGCGCTGGCACCACAACCTTCAACAGGTTCGGCTACTGGTAGAGCAGCTCGCCGCCCCTCAACTGGCACAGGAGGTGCCGCAGTTGGCGGCGCTGGAGCTGCGTAGTTTAGTGCGCCACGCCCTGGAGCGGGGGCGGCGGGGGGACATCGATCTCCAGACCCTGATGCAGCAGGATCTGACCGCCGATCTCAGCGCCCTGGAGCGCCACCTGGATCAGGCGCGCAGCGCCCAGCGCGCCTTCAATGAGCTGCACCAGACACTCCACCGACGGGGCGGCGACGGCCACAGCCTACGCGACCTGCTGTTTGCCCTCGATAGCGAGCGCCGCCGCCGAGCGGAGCAGCTCGGCAGCCAGCACCGCCAGCGGCAGCAGGAGATCGATCGCCTAGAGGCGCACCAGGTGAGCTACCCCCCCTACGTGGAGCGGGCCCTTGCCACTCTCCGCAACCACTGCCCAACGGCCGATCCACGGGTGCTGTGTGACCACGTGGAGGTGACCGATCCCCAGTGGCAGGCGGCTATCGAGGGCTACCTCGGCGGTGCCCGCTTCGGCATCCTGGTACAACCCGAATTCGAGGCCGAGGCGATCCGGCTGGTACGTACCCTCAGCGGCCGCGACAACAAGGCGCGGGTGATCCAGGGCCACAAGGCACGGGCCGATGCCGACCGCCTCCAGCCCCCCGCCGATTCGCTCCTAGAGGTGCTCACCTTCACCCACAGCGTGGCCCGCGACTACCTCACCGCCAGCTACGGCAGCGTGGTGCGGGTGGCCGATGCCGACGCCCTGCGCCACACCCGGCGAGGCATCACCCGGGAGGGGATGGGTTCCGGCAACTACACCCTATTTCGCTGTGATCTCGCCGATACCGAGCTGGTATTCGGCGCCGCCGCCCGTGGCAAGGCGCTCGCCGCCAAACGGCAGGAGCTGGGGCTGCTGGGGGAGGAGTGGCAGCAGGCCCACGAACGGGCCCACGAGAGCGGCGCGCTACTGGCCGCAGTGGATGGCGTTGCCCCGCTCACCTCCGCCGATAAGATGACCGAACTCCTGGCAGCGCGCCGCGAGCTAGGACGGATCGAGGCGCTGTTGGAACGCATCGAACTCGGCGAGCACGCCGAGCTGGAGCGGCGCCTCGCCACCACCCGTGGTGAGGAGCGCAAATACCTGGAGCAGCAGCGTGGCCTAGATGAGCAGGCGGGCCAGCTGAAGGAGCAGCTGCGGGCGGCAGAGGGTCGGGCACGGCAGTTTGCCGACCAGCAAGCGGCGAGTCTCACCCACCTGGAGCGGTGTGAAAGTGATCTGCGCGCCCTGCACAACGCCTGGCCGGAGTTTGACCCCGAACAGCGCCTGCTCGATGCCGATCGCCACGCCGAGGCACTCGACCCTACCGAGGCCCGACCTGGCCGGGAGGAGCAGGAGCGCCGGCTGCATAAGACTGAGCGGGAGCTAGAGGAGGCCATCGACCGCCACAACCGCCACTGTCGCCCCGGTGATGCGGTGCTATTCAACGGCTTTGACGGCAACTACGACGCCAACCTGTTTCGTCAGGTGTGTGCTGTGCGGGGCGAGCTGGATCGAGTCTACAACCTGCTACGCAACAATATTTTGGCTGACAAGCGAGAGCAGCTGGCGCGCCTCAAGGAGAGCTTCAACTCCGCCTTCGTTACCCACCTCTGCCACGCCATCTGGCAGGCGATTAAAGATGGTGAGCGGCAGATCGAGCAGCTCAATCGTGAACTGACCCACCACCACTTCGGCGCCGACCGCGAGCTGTTCCGCTTTGCCAGCGAGTGGATCCCAGAGTACCGCGACTACGCCCGCTTCTTTGAGGAGGTGGTGAAGAACCCCTCGCTAGGCGATGAGATGAGTCTATTTGAGGCCAAGCTCTCCCAGCGCTCAAGCCGGGTGTTGGCAGAGATCATGACCATGCTGCTGGATGAGGATGAGCACAAGGCGCAGAAGGAGTTGGAGCGGATCGCCGACTACCGCAACTACCGCCGCTATGAGATCTACAAAGAGGTGGAGGGTAAACCCCCTATCCCACTATCTGAGTACGGTACCGGCTCCGGCGGCCAACTGGAGACCCCCGCCTACATCATCCGCTCCGCGGCCATCACCTCCGCGTTCCGCTTCTCCGAGGGCAAGAGCCACCTGCGCATGGTGCTGGTGGATGAGGCGTTCTCAAAGATGGATGAGGTGCGCTCACGCGAGGTAATCGACTATCTCACCGAGAGTTTGGGACTCCAGCTGGTGTTTATTATGCCCACCAGCAAGTGCGGCCCCTTTCTCGATCTGGTCAGCAATGAGTTTGTCTTCGCCAAGGTCCCCAGTCCGACCCGCGGCCAGCTGCGTACCCGGGTGCTGGTGGATCGCAAGAGCCTCAATCGGGAGCGTATCGCTGAGCTGTGGGAGCGCCACCGCCGCACCGTCTTCCAGCAGGCCGAGCTGGACTTCATGGCCGATCTATAACCACCGGCAAATCGCCTCGGCGCCCCCCTAGACCTCAATGCCCCTACTGCCGGCTCCCACCCTCTGCGGGGTCCGCTATAGGCCCTGTGGAGGGTTGAACAGGGCACCCAGGTCAGCTGCCTCCATGATGCTATCGGCCCACTGCTCCAGCTGTGGAGTCGTGGCGGTAGCCAATCGCTCCTCTACCCAGCTGGGTAGTACCGGGCCGAAGCGGCGCTTGAGCTGGCGGCACAGGAGTTGACGCTCGCCATCCAGCCGCCCCTCCTCACGTCCTTGCTCACGTCCACGCTCTATCCCTTGCTCAATCCCCTTCAAAATCCCCCGCTGCTCCCACTCTTCAGTCCAACGCTTCACCCGTTCGGCAAGCATGGCGTGCATCTCCTGTAGTTCCAAGGCCTCTGGCAGCTCTACCTCCGGCAGTCGCCGGGGGAGCAGGATTCGATTGAGCCAAACAGTGAACGC
>QKFD01000013.1 GCA_003251535.1 Chromatiales bacterium
TGCAGGATCACGTCGCGGACGAAGTCGTAGATCGACGGGTCCACCACCGGGCTCCGCCGCCGCGCGCGGACTCTCCGCAGGAGCACGATGTTACTCCACTGAGGCCGTTGGTACCGCGCAGCGTGGGAACTCCGCTGCTGCGTTTTTGGCGATGTGTGCCGGCGTGGGGATTGTCGGGTTACGCTGCGCTAACCCGACCTACGATGATCACTGTACGTACTATCTGAAGGATGCCTGGGCACTCATCCTAATGCCACGTTGGCAAGCGCTTTGTATAGGGGTATGAGTAGCCCCGCGATTTTTATATATTACCTGATACCTTTGGCGTCAGGGCGCGTCTTACTGGCCCAATAGATCACTCATTCCGACTGCAACCGATCCCCCGGATCGAAACGACGCGGGCAGGGTAATTATGCCCGAGTCTTACAGGCAGCACGACGATTTGGACATCCCACTGAAGCCCTCGATACACAACGCAGATATCCAGAGGAACCCCTTAACGATAGAACCTTTAATATCATTCCAACCTCATTGGAAGAATATCCTGCCCGCTGAGGTTGCCCTGCTCACTGCGCCCCCTCGACCATAGCCCCCTGCGCTAGACCACCTAAAATACAGTGGTTTAGTTGAAACAGGCTTCACTGCAACGCCCGAGGATACCGGTGACTAGCGAGGGTATCCGTGAGCGGAACACAAAGCGGCATATAGAGGCGTTCCAGTGAAAGGCGGTGAGGCGAGTGAGGGAGGGGACACCGGATGGACCCGCGGCGCACCTCCAACCGACATTCACATTCCATTAACCTTCAGCCGATAAATGAGAGATTGTTGTTAGGATCTCTCCTAGCTGGCCAAGCTATCATGGTTCCTTGTCGGGGTATCAGTCGGCCTGAAGGCGCTCTTACCATGTGGCATATTAGACGCTCCGCATATGGCGATGGTTGATCAGCGTTAGGGGGCGTCAGGCGTTCTCTCCAGGCTGATCTTCACTCCGCTCTCTGGCCAGTCCCATCGTAGCCATGAGGCAGGTCGCAGGAAGGCCTATAGAGATAGGGCGGGGAACGCTCGTCAGCGCGGACAGGGAATGAAACCCAAGGGATGAAAAAAATATATAGGCAAGGCATCCTATGGGGCCACATCCGAAGGGTTCAGAACATCATAGTGGCTTTATTCAATACCGCGCTGCACCCAGTGGTTTTTTGCGGGTTGACAAGGCAAAGGTACCGGCATAGGGTGCCGGGCATTCACGTATATAGATGATTGGAAATCCTATGCGAGTCGTCTTTCGAAATCAGTGCAATTCGACGGTTACGGTCATTATTAATGGCTATGAAAACGGCGCGGCCACCCGGGTCTACTCCGGTGAGATCAGCGGGCGATCTGGCGTGTTCCAGGTCTCGGGCTACAGCTCCTACGCCTGTTCGGCCTACGCCACCCGCATGGTGAGCCCGGACATTGCCCGCAACACCGACCTCTCTGTGGTGTTCGAGAAGAGCGAAGGAGTGAGTCCATGACAAACTACGACGAAGCGACCAGCATCAAGGTGGTGTTCGAACCTGCGGATCAGGGTTATTACGCGGACATCTACGGCGTTGCCCAGGGTTCAGCACACCCGGGGGTCCGTACTGTCGTTCAGACCGGCGATGAAGCGAGCATCCAGTACTACTCGGGCGCAGCCGCCTACTACACGGTCCTCATTCCCTCGGGAGGGGCCAAGGCGATCTCGGGCGTATCGACCTTCTCTACCGACGTGACCTTCACAATGGGCGTGATGCTCACGGTATTTCATGACTGAGGTCCGACCTTCGGCCCCCCTCCCCTCGCTCCTTATCCTCTCGCTGCCCCGCTCGCTCTCATCGCAGGTGTGGCTGTGGGCGCGGGCGAGCCTGGGCCTCGCGGCACCGGCCTGGGTAAGTGACGGGGAGGTCCTCAACCTCGCCCGCTTCTCTTTCGGTACCGAGGCCCATGCCCGCCACTTCCTGCGACCCGAGGATGGTGATGCCTTCACCGGCGCCCTCGCCCTGCTCGACCGTATGATGGAGCCCGAGGGCTACGCCTATAAAGACGTTACCCAACCCTTCGTCGTCGCACGCTGGCTTGCGGCGAATCCCGGGCGCTGTCGGCTCCTTCGCCTGCGCCGCCCCCTCGCAGACGTCGCCCTGGCCATGCTCGATAACGGGTGGACCTATCCGGCCGCCCTCTCCTCCGAGTCGGAGGCGCTGGAGGATAGGTTGATCGACGGGCTCATCGCCGCCCGCGAGACGCTCGATGCGGTGCCGGCACTCGACCTCGCCTACGATGACGTCATCAATGATGAGGATGCCTTGCGCGTGTCGCTTGAGGCGCTCTACGGCATCGAGCTGCCACCGCGGGCGCTCTTCGATCATCAATTCATAGCCCGCCGCGACGAGGTTATGGCGCGGCGCAAGACGGAGCGCTATCGGCAGATTGAGGCGCGAGTGCTCGCCCGGCTGGAGCGGCGCCGCTCGCCGGCGCGGACCGATGACGAGCCCCCCACCCGCCTGGAGCTGCGTAAACAACGCAGGCGCCCACGCCTATTAGTGGTGGGTGACGCCACCGCGCCGACAGGCTTTGCCCGCGTGATCGCAAGCGTGCTAGAGCATCTGGGCGAGCGCTACGAGATCCACCAACTTGGGATTAAGTACCGCGGCGGGTCGCACAACCTACCGTGGACGCTCCACCCCACCAGCGACAGCCGCGGCCTCGGTGAGCTACCTGAACTATGCGCCGCGCTGGCCCCCGACCTGGTGTGGCTGGTCAACGACGTCTGGGTGCTCGGTGACTACATCAAGGCCCTTGAGCCGGTGGGACGCACTGGGCAGCGACCGCGCGTAGTCGCCTACTGCCCGGTGGAATCGGCCCCCCTCTCGCCCGCCTTCCTCGCCGCCCTGCGCGGAGTGGATCGCCTCGTCGCCTACACCCGCTATGGGCAGTGTGCCCTTGAGGCGGCGGCGGATCGCCTGGATGAGCCCCCCAGTTGGCCGGCAATCGACCAGATCCCCCACGGCATCGACACCCAGCAGTTCTACCCGCTCGCGCCTCTGGGAGAGGACCCCATCGCCAGCCGCCGCGCCTGCCGTGCGGCGCTGTTTGGCCACCACCGACTCGATGACGCCTTCATCGTCTTGAACGCCAATCGCAATCAACCGCGTAAGCGCATCGATATCACGGTGGAGGGGTTCGCCGCCTTCGCCCGCGAGCGGCCGGATGCCTGCCTCTACCTCCACATGGGGACCGAGGATGTGGGCTGGAACCTGCGTGCGCTCGCCGATCAGTTCGGTATCAGTGATCGCCTCATCATCAGCGTTGACCAACGCCGGCCGCCGCGCCTGACCCCTGCCCAGCTCAACCACGTCTACAACGCCTGCGACGTCGGGGTGAACAGCTCCACCTCCGAGGGTTGGGGCCTCACCGCCTTCGAGCACGCGGCGACCGGTGCCGCCCAGATCGTCCCCGGGCACACCAGCCCTGAGGAGCTGTGGTCCGGTGCCGCCGAGCTGATTGAGGTAGGCATGACCCTATGTCAGCCGCGGGTCCTCACCCATGAACACCTGCTCGACGCCCGTTCGCTCACTGCCGCGCTCACCCGGCTCTATGAAGACCGAGCGTTGCTCAGGAGCCGCGCCCACCAGGCCCACGCCCGGGCGACAGAGCCGGCACTGCACTGGGCTGCAATAGCAGAGCGCTGGGCGGCGCTCTTCGATGAGGAGCTGGCTCACAGCGGCTTCGGCCTCGACCTATCCACCAAAGCGATGACAGGAGACGTGCGATGAACGAGATCTACCAGCAGGCTCTCAACGGGCAGCTCGCCTCCAACCCGAGCGGCGCCATGCGTTCTATTCGGCTGTGGAATAATCTGCCGCTCGATATCCAGCTTTTTTACCTCACCGAGTACGCCACCCGCGCCGCAATCACTGTCCTGCCCGAGGGCTACGCCGAACACTGCTGGCTCGCCGATGGCGACTATATCCTCTTCACCTGCGTGGCCACCGGCTCCTTCGTCGGTGTTGCCGCTGTCACCAGCGGCGTGGACTCAATGTTCCTCGGCCACAACTACATGGTTCCGCCCAACAGCATGGGCCTGCCGCCGCAACCCTCGGCCGATACACTCATCCCCCCCGACTCACCGCGGGTGCTGGTTGCCGCCGGCCACCTGACCAACGGCAACCGAACCCTGCGGGAGCAGTACTGGCGGCGCACCTCCGACTCCTACTCCATCGCCCCAGGTGAGACCCAGACGGTGAGCACCTCCACCTCCTCAAACATGCAGCAGACCTCCTCCAGCTCAGATACGGTCTCGGCCTCCATAGGCGCGAGTGCCAGCGCCGGCTGGGGTCCGATGTCCGTTGGCCTCTCCGCCAGCCTGAGCGCAACCTCCACCCACTCACAGGAGGTTTCGCTGAGTACCGAGAACACCTCCTATCTGTCCGACACCCTCGTCGGCCCCGAGGGGGGTGAGGCACAGATGTTCATCAAGTGGCAGTTGATGGACCTGATCAGCGTCGTCAACCCCGCCGGTGTACTCCAGTCAACCGTGGTCAGTGGCCTTGCTCCCATCGTCGTGCAGGGTCCCTACGTAGCCAGTCAGCTGAGCAACGCCCGCCTAATCGCCGCACCGGAGCCCGGCGCCATCGGCAGCCCACGTACGGTGGTACGGAGCCGGGCCTTCCATCCCCAGATCGCACTCCAAGCATGATTGTCGGGACCTGGAATATTGAGCGTGCCGCAGGGATCGAGTCGCGCGATCTGGGTGCCAGAGCCCGGGCCCAGCAGGCGGCTACCATGATGGTCAACTGGATCCTGGAGTGCGCGCGCAGGGAGGAGCCAGTTGGCCTGCTGTTCCTCACGGAGGTCTCCCAAGGGGGCGGCGAGATGGCCGCCTACCTGATGGGCCAGCTACCTGACTACAACGCCCGCTACGTGCCGGCCCCTGACCGCAACTACAACCCCAGCCCCTGCTCCTTCATGGTGCTGTGGCACCGTGAGCTGGAGAACTCGTTTGGAGGCATCGATATCGAGCCAACCGGCGCAACGACTCGCCGGCCCATGGTGAAGGTGCGCCTCTCCTTTGGCATGTTCGCTGGGGTCCACATCATTGCCAACGAGGAGGAAGCTCCCCACGAGATCGCCGTCGCTTTGACTGAGATCGCGTGGGAACGGCCGGCATTGATGATTGGCGATATGAACTACCCCTACGACAAGCTTAACGAGGGTACTATTTACAATCCGAGCCTTGCCGACACGATCTACCAACAGCTTGGCTTCACCCCATACTCACCGGACCTGCGCGCAACCTGGGGCCGGCACAACCACACAACTGGGATACTGCGCACCAAGGTGTTTGACTACGTGTGGGCCAAGGGGGTGGGCGACCTCCAGGCCCGCCCCCCCATCAACAACTATCAGCAGTGGACCTTCATCGACCACGCCCCCATTGCCTACTCAATGAATCTTCCTTGAGGTGGAATGCCTCTGAGCAGCAAAGAGGCTAGTGCTCCACGGCCATTCGAACCATGGGGGGGCATCCGAGAGGTGGGGTACCGAGGGTTGACAGAGGAACAGACGGCCTCAATAACTTGCTGGCCCTCCCCCGGCCTGAATTCAAGGACGTTTGCCCAGTTTGCTTAGGGCGCCGCGGAGGGAACCGCAGCGTTCAAACCAAGCGACCTATCTCTTGCGCCCCCCACCCGAGCCCCGTTGCGAAGACCCGCCCGCCCTCACCAGATGAAATCGTTGGGCAGACCTGGGCGCCCCCCAGCCTAACGCCAATAAAGAGTTGCCCAATGAACAAGTTAAAAGGATAAGGGTAACTCTTCTTGGGGAAACGAGGATGCTTCCCCTCTCCGAGTCGTTGTCGTTAACCTGAAGACGAATAACGCCTCTAGTAAACGCAGGCAGGAAAGTTTGACAATCAGAACATCCAAGCAGCATAGACTTTGGGCGTAGACCTGAAACCAAAAATTCACGATCCGCCTCAAGGACAATGCATCATGGTGCCCAGCTTCTGACAGGCACCGTTCGGGCCGAAGTATATATTGCCACCCCCTTTGTTATACCGGCCGCCCCTGTTATCCCAGCAACCACCGGCATCGCAGTTGGTGATGATGGTGGGACTCAGCGGCTGAGTTGGGGCTTGCCTGGCACTCTCCTGTATCTGCCGGCGGCGCTCCATCCATTCGGCCGAGCAGCGCTCCAACTCCCCCCGATCACACTTCGCGCAGTCGGCCATACGCATGTTATAGGTCTTACACTCATGCCATTCGATGGCCTGAGCGACTGGGGCGGTCATGAGCAGGGCGATGATGACAATGATCCGGCGCATGGCACCTCCTGAAGTTGAGCGCCCGACGAGGATACCATCCGCCATCTAGGTTGGCAGCCTGTCATAAGTGACAGGTCCGTCGTCTGAGCAGTCACAGGCGTGCCCCGTGGCATCCAGGCATCCCGTTGGGTCGGACATCATTTTAGATGTTTGAAAAGCGGGGGCCAGGAATAATTAAAACTACCGCCTTGCACTCAAAACAAACCCTCTACCCAGTACTATCATGCGGGTTAGTCCAGATTGCTCGCCCATCATGCAATGCCACCCGAATGCCACCCATGGCCAAAGGCAATGTTGTCACAATGAGACCCGGCTCCCAGAAGGAGTAGAAGGATAGCCCTACGGCTATCCATCCCAGAACCGCACGCAGTATCGCAAACGCTCGGCCTCTGGGCAGCAAGAGGAGCAATATCAAAGCAGCAATGCTGCCATGCACGAGCGCCACACCAGGGTATATGACCACACGACCCCATGCCGTGTTGGGATTAAGTGATGCGTCCATACCCATTTGGAAAGCAACGGGCGCCACGAGCAGCTGTATGATGGCCAACCAAAACCAAAAGCCTTCAATAGTCAACCAGGGACGATATTTAGAAAACATCCGCTGCCTTCCCTCTTCACTCATCTCCCCCCCTCATCTCACCGCTTTACCAGAGACGCCGCTGGGCACCGCCATTTGGCGCATCGACTAACCTTTCGCTTCACCCCATTGCACCCGCGGCCAGATCCTGAGAGATCGATCCGAATTTAGTAACCGGTCAGAACGACGCCTGTACCTCTAGTGCTTCCCGAATGAATCCCCATTCAGCTGCCGTGGGTACGATAGGCGGCAGATGAGCGGCCTCCCCATGTTGAAGGCATAGCGCCAGGCCGCATCATGGAGCAGTCTGAGTCTGCATTCCACCTGCATTGAGAGGCGGCCGGGCCACGCTTCGTGGATACCAAGGATACCTGGACCCCATCTTCAAAAATTGCCATAAAATCGGTTTTCCAACAGGCCCGGCGCGCAGGCCGACGCAACTGTTGTGCAGCGGGTCCCCGCCGCTCAAACAGATAGCCGCACCCAGCTCTCCGTGACCCGTGCCACCAGCGCCACTGCCCCTTGCCGCGCGGCGAAGGCGCGGGCTGCGGCCAACTGCTGGCGACAGCCATCGAGTGGCTCGCCTTGGGCAGCGCGGGCCACTGCCTCGATACGCATAAACTCGGCCTGGAAGTGGTAGTCCCCGCGGGCAGCCGAGGCGGTTATTCCCGCCCCCGCTGCCGACTGTGCCAATGGCCAGGCGCCACAGCGCTCACTGGCATCCGCCAGATGGGCGAGGAACATCGTCTCCACGCCCCCCATGATCCGCCGCGCCCGCGCTACGCTCTCCTCAATGAGCGTCAACCCTGCCAGATCACCCGCCGCCGCCTGCGCCCACCCGGCCATCACCCCGCCGGCCGCCTGCCAGAGGGCGAGCTGGTGCTGCTGCCCCAGTGTCAGGGCCTCCTCTGCCAGTTGCCCGACGGAGGCCACCTCCCCCCGTAGCCGATGGAGAATGCCGGCCGTGACCAGGGCATAGCCCAGGCTGTAAGGGTGGGCGATGGCCCGTGCCCTCTCCAGTGAGCGGCGACTCGCCGCCAGCGCCTCTTCATCGCGCCCCAAAAACCAGTAGGTCCAGGCGCGGAAACCGTCGTTGGTGACTTGTGGGTCTTCACCGTAGGGAGAGAGGGCGCTAGCCACGGGACTGGTGGCGGCCCCCTGCTCCAGTACAGCGGCGGCGGTGGCCAGTTCGCCGCGGCAGAACAGGCTGTTGCCGAGGGCGTAGTAGGCGTGGGCCGCGGCGTAGGGATCCCCGATCCGGTGGGGGGCGAGTGCGACCAAGCGACGGGCCAGATCGAGACTGGTGTCGAAGTTTGACCAGCTGCTCGAACCGAGCCATAGCCCCCACAACAGCGGAAAGCGCTCCGGGGTGTCGGTCTCTGCCCCCGCCAAGCCGAGGGCGCGGGCGTAGGCGGCGCGCGCCGCCTCGGATCCGTAACCATGCAGGGAGGAGAGGGGCAAACCCTGGTGCATCCGCACCTCCAACTCCAATAGGTCACGCACGGCCCCCGCTGGCAGCTGCTCCAGTGCCGCCAGTGCGCTGGCCAACAACTGGAGGGCCTCATGGTGGGCACAGCGGGCGGTGGCCTGCTGTGCCGCGGCGCTGGCGTAGCGGATCGCCGCCGGATAGTCGTGCGCCTCACCAAAGTGCCAAGCCAGCAACCCCGGCTCGCGGTCGGCGACGGCGGGATCCGTCGCCAGTAGTGCCTGGGCGATGAGGGCGTGGTTGCTACAACGCACGTTGGCGGTCATGGAGCGGTAGGCCGCCTC
The DNA here is from genome assembly GCA_003251535.1 of Chromatiales bacterium. Classification (GTDB taxonomy): domain Bacteria; phylum Pseudomonadota; class Gammaproteobacteria; order Thiohalomonadales; family Thiohalomonadaceae; genus SZUA-493. The sequence goes on from QKFD01000013.1 coordinate 8,691, forward strand.
CTGCACCAGGGCATGGCTGAAAGCGAACTGCGCGCCCGCCAGCTCCGGGATCACCAGCGCCGCCCCCACCAACATCGCCAACTGCGTCTCCAATGACGCCACCGGCAGACCCGCCGCCCGCAGCAGCATTGGCGTAAACCGCCGGCCGACAGTCGCGGCCAACTGGGCCAGTGGGAGTGCCTGCGCCACGACACCGAGACGGGCGGCCAATAGCTCCTCTAGCGAGACGGGGAGCGCCGTGTCATGACCGGCCAGTCGGGCGCGCACCAGCTCCTCAATGAAGAGTGGCACGCCATCGGCCTGCTCCATCAGGGGGAGCAACTGGCCCGACGAGAGCCGCCCCTGCGCCACCGCCTCCGCCAGCGCCACCCCGTGGGCCGACGCCAGGCGTGACAGCTCCAATGGCGGCAGCGGCCATGGGGGGCGAAACTCAGGGCGGGCGGTGACCAAGGTGAGTAGATGGCGTGGCGGCCGCGCCACCAGCAGCGCCAATACCTCCAGCGAAGAGGGATCGGCCCAGTGGGCATCCTCCAACCACAGCAGGGCTGGCCCGGCTGCCGCCAGCGCCCCCAAGGCCTGGGCCAACTCCGCCAGCAGTGCGTGGCGGTGGGCCGGTGACGGCAGTGGCACGGGACCGGTGCGGGCGATCAGCAGCTCACATAGGCGGGTGCGCTGCGACGGCTCCCAGCCTGGAAAGCGTTGCGCCAACCTGGCACAACAGGCGGCGCTTCCCGCCGCCGGTTCAATCTGCCACGCCTCCGATAACAGGCGGGTGAGCGGCCGAAACGGTGTGCTGCGCCACTCCGGCCGACAGCGCGCCTGGTAGCGACGCTCCACCTGCGTGGCCAGCGCGGCCACCAGCCGTGACTTACCGATCCCGGCCTCGCCGCGAACCAATAGCAGCTGCCCGCCGCCGGCCTGAGCCTCGGCCCACAGCTCAGCCAAGCGCTGCTGCTCCTGCGCCCGTCCCAGGAGGGGCGCCTGGCTCGGCTGCGCCTGGAGCCGCGTATGGGCGCCACTGGAGGCGACCACCTGAAAGGCACCCTCCCCCTGGGCGCGGGTCTGAAACCAGCCCCGACTCGCCACCTCCAACGCCTCACCCACCACCACCTCGCCAGCAGCGGCGCACCCCGCCAGGGTCAGTGCCCGCCGGGTTACATGGCCGGCCACGTCGGCCAGACCGATAGCGGGATCGCTCACCACCAGCGCCCGCTCCAGGCCCGCGGCGATCCCCTGCCCAACCAGGCCGAGGGCACACTCCAGAGCGGAGCGGGCCGTCTCCTCCTGCACCTGTGGATAGCCGAAATAGGCCACCAAGATACCCGCCACGGTGGCCCCTACCGTCCCGCCGGCGGCGCCGACCGCCTCGCTACAGAGGGCGAGTCCGGTCCGCACCCGCTCGGCACCTCCATCGATCTCCGTCGGGTCCACCGGGATCCGCAGACAGAGCACCGTGATGGGCCGACGAGCCGGCGCCCCCGCCGCCGATACGCTGGCCACGGCCGCCGCATGACGGCAGCGCTCGGCCAGCGCCATCGTCGCTGCGGCCGGCGCGATGCCCAACTCGGCCGCCAACAGCTGCCGCAAGGTAGCGTATTGGGCGCTAGCGGCCCCCGGCCGACCATCCGCCAACAGCAGCCCCATCAACCGCCGTTGGCCCGCCTCATCCAGGGGATCTAATGTCACTTGGTAGTGGGCGTGTCGCAGGGCGGCGCTGAGATCGCCACTCCGCTCCAGGCAGAGGGAGAGACGTTCGCTGAGTGCCGACGCCTGGCGCTGAAGTTCGCCCCGCCGTGTCACCAGCCACTGCTCCAGCTCAACTAACTCCGGTAGCGACAGACCATCCAGCAGAGGCCCGCCATAGCCGGCCAACACCCGCTCGCCCTCGGCAATGCAGAGGGCACGATAGGTCGGTTCACAAGCAGCGCGACAGCGGTTGGGCGGTGCGAGCAGCTCGCAGGCGTCCACCCAACTACCGGCTGGAAGCTGGAAACAGACCCCTTGCCGATCGGCCACCAGCGCCGCCTGATGGATACCCAGCTGCCCCCGCAGCAGCGACAACATGCGCCGCAGATTGGCGCGTCCCGCCTCCTGCGGCTGGTCAGGCCAGAACAGATCGGCAAGCCGCTCGCGCGGCTGGATCCCAGGCTCCAGGGCAAGGTAAGCCAAGAGGGCGCGGGCGCGCAGATAGGGGATGGTGACGGGCTGATTGCCACAGTGCAGGCGGAAGGGGCCGCAGAGTCTCAATTCGAGGGGCATGGTGGGAGGTCCGGCTGAGGCTGCCGGAGGTTACCACTATTGGCGGGGAGCAATACGGCATCACTCACTGCGGGCGGTGACGAGTGGTGCGCAGGAGGGCTAGGACTCTACTGGGACGCTGCTTGCCGACAATGGCTGCCACCGCTCCCCAGCCCAGATCCAACAGCCATGCCCGCCCCCACTCAACCCACCTGTCGCCGCAGTGAGCCACCGTGCAACCCCGCACAGCGCCCCTGATGCGCACAGCCCCAACCACCTGATTCCGCCCACCCACCTTGGGTTGAGCGCCCTGGCCGCCGCCCTACCGTAAGACCTTCGGAGATCCGCACGATGTTACGCAATCCCACTGGACTCAAACTCTGGCCACTGCTCTGGCTGCTAGTTAGCACGTCGAGCGCACAGGCCAGCGCCCCCATGGGATCTATTGTCGGCAGCGGCGGCGAGGGTGTCACCGCAGCGTCCGGCCAGGTCACCTCGGCCGCGCCGCTCAACTCCACCGACCCAACGGAGGATGGCGCGGATGACCGCTGTCCCCCCGACCTCACCCAACAACCTGCGCAACGGGGCGCGCCCCCTGGCCTCTCGCTACAGCTGCCGCCCACCGTCACCGCCGGCACCTCCGTTAAGGTGAGCGTGACCGCCCGCCACCCCGCTGGCGATCTCGACTGCGGCTACAACGGCACACTCCACATCAGTAGCAGTGACGCCGGTGCCCTGCTGCCAGCCGATATTCGCCTGACCGACGGGAGCGCCACCTTCGCGCTCATCTTTACCAGCGCCGGCTCCCATAGCGTGACCGCCACCGATACGCAGGAGAGCGCCACGACCACCCGCAGCGCCGAGGTTACCGTCACCGCCGCCGCAGCGACCCGCTTCAGCCTCGGGGCCCCTACCCATGTCGCCGCCGGGGTGCCGTTCGTGGTCACCGTCATCGCACTGGATGGCTTCGATAACATCGCCCGCCACTACGGTGGCACGCTGCACCTCGTCAGCAGCGATGGTGCCGCCACACTCCCCATGGACACCACCTTGACCGATGGTTGTGGCAGCTTCACCCTCAGCCTCGCCACCCTGGGCGATCAGTTCCTCACGGCCACCGACAATATAGCCACCACCGGCAGCAGTATGCCCATCCGCGTTGCAATGCCAACGGCCAGCAGCGGGATGGTCCTAGAGAGCACCGCCGCCCTGCTGGATAGTTGCAACAACCATGCGGATAACCCGGCCAACGCGCTGCACTTCGATCATCACGGCGATGCCACCGCCGCCTATCGCTAGCCCTGAACTCCCCTCCACTGGCAGTGCGGGGCATGACGCCCCCACTGCCATCGCCCCCTAAGCTGGCCGCCGGTGCGCGCCAGACGCACCGCGTTGGGACTGGGCTTGTTGTCAAAGAGGATGGCGTTGATGGTCGAGCGACTGCGTGACGACGCGACGAGGGAGTGCAGCGCCTTGGCATTCGGCAGGTGCCAGTCGTCGTAGCCGGCAAACAGGACGGTACTGGCGCGGCTCGCGCTGGCCACCACTGCCCAAAGCCAGGGCGGCGGCATCCAGCAAACGGCGGGGGTGGAGTAGCAGGCCATCTTGCCCCCTGGGGGCAACGGCTTAACTCAACGTTTTGGTGGGTTGACGGCGCGGGATAACGACACCGGGGGGATGGCGGAGGCCTAGCCCCATGCCTGCACAACCGGGTAAGACCAAACGCCACAAAAAAAGACGCCGCGACTAGCGCGGCGTCTGCCCACAGCCTTATCGGGCTGCGGCTCTCCCCCCAGAGAGTCTGCGCCCCGGCGTACCGGGACTAATTCTTTGTAACGGCCCTGGCTCGACTCTGGCAGGGTTACGCCTCGCGGCGCAATACCCCCATGACGATGCCTAGGACCTGTACCTCGTCGTTGCGCAGATAGATGGGGGCCATCTCCGGGTTGGCCGGCTGGAGCCGAATCCCGTCGCGCTCGACATAAAATCTTTTTAGCGTCACCTGCTCGCCGTTAATGAGGGCCACCACCGTCTGCCCCTGTTCAGCGCTCTCGCGCTTATCGATGATGATGATGTCACCATCTTGGATGTTGTCATCCACCATGGAGTGGCCACGGACCCGCAGGGCATAGGTGTTACGCCGCACCATGTCAGCAGGAACGGCAACCCGCTCCTCCTGCGGCACTACGTCTACCGGCACCCCCGCTGCAACCCAGCCAAGGAGGGGGACCTCGACCATCTCCGCAGAGACCACCGCCACATCGACCAGCCCAGGGATGTGAACTGGGCGCAGGCGTCGGGGGAGTAGCACCGAGACCTTAGACATGGTTTAGCCACCACCAGTCACGACAATGCAACGGTACACGGACGATCCCGTAAAATCAACGGACATTGTAGACATGCGCCAAACTGCCTGCGGTGCCATAATCTCTCCCCCATGAAACTGAGCCACCCTACCCTCGCCCTCCTCCTGGGTTTGCTGCTGCTTGCCATCGGTGTTACGGCCGCCTGGCGATCGGGTCTCTATCCCCATTTGCAGACCTCGCCGCCCCCGCCAGAGCTGGAGTATGTGCTGCTACCGGAGCCGGTGGAGCTGCCGCCGTTTCACCTCACCGATTTCAATGAAGAAGAGTTTGGGATAGGCCGTTTCATCGGTCGTTGGACCCTACTCTTCTTTGGTTACACTCACTGCCCGGATGTCTGCCCCACCACCCTGGCAGAGCTGAAAGAGATGCACAGCCTCCTCCTCCAGCAGGACCCGGAGGCGGCCGCGGAGCTACAGTTCTACTTCATCTCCCTCGACCCTAAACGGGATAGTCTGGCGGGACTCAAGACCTACCTCGGCTATTTCGACCCCGCCTTTGTCGGCGCCACCGGCAGCCGGGAGACGATAGACCAGCTCACTCGGGAGGGGCGGATCGGTTACCTGGTGGAGGGGGATCCCGCTGGGGAGGACTACATCATCAACCATAGCGCGACGCTCCTGCTGCTGGATCCCCAGGGCCGGATCTACGCGCAGCTGAACCCGCCCCACACCCCGGCGGGTCTGGCGACCAAATTCCTGCGGGTGCGCGAGTTCTATAGCCGCTGATGGATGCCTCAGATACCGGCCCCAAGGCCACCGACTACCTCAAGGCGCTGCCGCAATACCTGCTGCCGGGTCACCCCCTCTCGCGGGTCATCTACAGCCTCACCCGGATCCGCCAGCACGGGGTGAAGAACGCCCTGATCCGTGGCTTCCTCAAGCTCTACCCCAGCATCGATATGGGTGAGGCGGAGGAGTCGGATCCGCTCGCCTTTGAGCACTTCAACGCCTTCTTCACCCGTGCCCTGCGCCCTGGGGCGCGGCCGGTGGTGGCGGGCCCTGGCGAGCTGGCCTGCCCGGTGGATGGCGCCATCAGCCAGCTCGGCCCCATCCGCGCCGGGCGCATCTTCCAGGCCAAGGGGCGTGACTACTCCCTGGAGCAGCTGCTCGGGGGTTCGGCAGAGCGGGCCGAGCCCTTCCTGGGGGGGAGCTTTGCCACCATCTACCTCGCCCCCTTCAACTACCACCGCATCCACATGCCGTTAGCGGGCCAGCTACGGGAGATGGTCCACATCCCCGGCCGACTGTTTAGCGTCAACGGCGCCACCGCCCGGGCGGTGCCCGGGCTATTCGCTCGCAACGAGCGGGTGGTCTCGCTGTTTGATACCGAGGTGGGACCGATGGCGGTGGTCAAGGTAGCGGCCATCTTTGTCGCCGGCATCGAGACGGTCTGGGCCGGTCTGGTCACCCCACCGGCCGGCAAGGTGGTACGCCAGTGGCGCTACCGTGACGACGGCCCGCAGCTGGAGCGTGGTGCCGAGCTGGGCCGGTTCAACATGGGCTCCACCGTCATCCTGCTGTTTGGCCCCGAGGCGGTGAGCTGGGAGCGCAGCCTGGCCCACACCACCCCGGTGCGCATGGGCCAGCTGCTGGGCAGGACGCTGCGCTGACGGGCTAGATCAACTGGCGCAGCGGGCCAGCCACTCCCGCCACAGCTCGCCGGCCGCCGCTGCCAGGCGGGGGGCGCACTGGCCGCTACGCCGCCGCAACTCCGGTACAGCGATCCCACTGGCCGCCAGCTCGGCGGTGTGGCCGATGTACCAGCGCTCCAACCCGCGCGCCTCCACCTCTGGATGGAACTGGAGCGCCAACCCCCGCTGACCCCAGGCAAATGCCTGCTGGGGATAGAGGGCGCTGGCCGCCAGATGGCTTGCCCCCTGCGGCAGGTCAAAGGTATCGCCGTGCCAATGCAACACCTCCACCTCCGCCAGATGGCGCAGTGGGCCGGCGGCACCGGCCGCACTGAGGGTCAGCGGGCTCCAGCCGATCTCCTTGTGCCCCCCGGGGTAGACCCGCGCATCGAGGGCGCGCGCCATCAGCTGGGCACCGAGACAGATCCCCAGCGTGGGTAGGTCCTGCGCCAACCGCTGGCGCAGCAGGGCGATCTCGGCCCCGAGAAAGGGGTAATCGGCCTCGTCGTAGACCCCGATAGGCCCACCGAGCACCACCAGCAGATCCGCCGTAGCCGCTGCTGCGGGCAGCTCATCGACCCCCGCCTCGATATAGTCCAGCTGGTAACCCGCCTGTTGGAGCGCCCCACCGAGGGTGCCCAAGTCTTCAAACGCCACATGCCGGATCGCATAGGCCCGTCTGCTCATGGTAGTGTCGCCTCCGCATCGAGATTGGGGATCGGGCGGGGGCCGACGGCCACCCACCCACAGTGCAGGGTAAGCAGCCAGCCGCCGCCGTTCCAATACGAAATTCCTCTCACCTCAAGAAGCGAGAGTTATCGCCCCCCATGGAGCTGAAACAGCTGCGCTATCTGCTGGCCATCGCCGAGGAGCGCCACATGGGGCGGGCGGCCGATCGGCTGCACCTGTCGCAACCGGCGCTGTCGCAGCAGCTGCGCAAGCTGGAGCAGGAGGTGGGCAGTGCGCTGTTTGAGCGCCATACCCGGGGGATGCGCCTCACCCCGGAGGGGGAGGTGCTGGTGCGCTACGCCAACCAGGTGGTGCAGAAGGTACGGGAGGCGCGCGCCGAGATCGACGCCCTCACTGGCCTCGGCCACGGTCAGGTGACGGTGGGGGTATTGCAGAGCATCAACACCCACCTGCTGCCGGAGGCGGTGGGGCGCATCGCGGCCCGCCACCCCCAGCTACGCTTCTCTATCCAAGAGCTGGCCGGCGGCCAGATAGAAGAGGGTCTGCTGGAGGGGCGGTTGGAGTTTGGCATCGGCTTTGTGCCGCCCCGCCACGACGAGTTGCAGGCCGATCCACTGTTCACAGAGGCGCTGCGACTGTTTGTGGCGCCAGACCACCCGTTGGCCCAGCCCGGCGGTATCGAGCTGCGCCAACTCAATGAGCAGCCGTTGGCACTGTTGGAGGAGCGCTTTGTCACCCGCCAGCTGCTGGATGGGGCGTTGCAGCAGGTGGGGGCGGTGCCGCGGGTGGTGGTGGAGACCAATACCATCGCCGCCCTGGTAGCAGTGGCCACCCGAACCGGGCTACCCTTCGTGCTCCCCGAATTGGCGGTGGCCGATCCGGCAGCGGTGGGCCTGCGGGCGCTCCCCCTGCGCAACCCCACGCCACGACGACGGGTTGGCCTGCTCTGGCGCCGCGGTGGGGTGCGCAGTGCCGCCGCCACGGCCCTGGCAGAGGCGCTGCTGGTGCTCCTGCGGGAGGAGGGGCTGGCCGACGGCGGATGAAGGAACTGACCTGCAAGCGCTGCGGCGCAACAGGCGGGAGCGGAATGGCTAGGAGTGGAAAGGGAGTCATGAACCTGGAGCCGTCGAGAGAGACACTGGACCCGCAGGAGCTGCGGGAGGCGCTACAAGGACTACGCCCCGGTCAAAAGGGGCTACTACTGAAGCAGGCGCGCTACTATGCCCTCGGCACCGATCTCAGCGCCGACGAGCTGCTGACCGAGGCAATCATCTCCTGTCTGAGCGAAGAGGGACGCAAGTGCCCACGTGACCTCAACATCACCACCTTCCTCATCAACGCCATCCGCTCCATCGCCTCCCACCGCCGTGAGACCCTACACCAGCGACCACTGGTGGCCCTGGAGTGCGAGCTGATGGGCGGCGAGGAGGAGCGGCCATCGCCCCTGAGCTATGTGGCGGACCGCTCGGCAAGCGCAGATGAGACCCTGGCCGTACTCCAGTTGGGGGAGCGCCTGGAGCAAGAGTTTGCCGCGGATGCGGTGGCCCGGGAGGTACTCGCCAGCCGGATGCAGGGCGAGACCCAGGGTGAACTGTGCAGTCGTATAGGTCTCTCACCCCAGGTCTATGAGGCGGCCTGGAAACGGATCCGGCGCTTCATTGAACGCAATGACCTGAGGAGCGAGTGGCATGGCTGATCTCCCCAAACCGCCCGACGAGGCACTGGTCCAGCTGATCGACGAACTCGATCAGGAGGCCCAACAGCTGGATGAGGCGCAGCTCTTGGCGGAGGGGGCGGAGGACTTCGGTTCTATCGAGGCGCTGACGACCCACTTCGACCAGTTGGTGGATAGTGCCTGCGACGCCGCGGGTCGGCAGCGGCTGGCAGCCGCTCGCCAGGGTTTTGACAACAGCCGCACTACCGCAGCCCCTGGTGACCGGGCGGTGCTCGCCTGGCCACTGGAGCGCAAGTTGGCGCTGCTGGCCGAGCTGCGCGCCCAAAACCACGCCGCGAGCCGCTACACCTTGGCGGCGCGCAACGAGGCGCAGTTGGCCGCCGACATCGATCAGGTCCTCGAAGATCTGCTTGAACTGGGGGCCATCGACGACCAGGGGCGGCTGCGGTGATTGCGCAGCGGGGCGGCCTCGCCACCCCAACGGCACCCCACCTGCCCCCCCCTCGCGGGGGACACCTAAAACCGGCAGAGCGGACCCTGCGTAGCCTGGGGATTGGCCATCCGCAGGAGATCGATGTAGAGGCGATCGCCTTTGCCATGGGGGCGCAGGTCAAATACCGCCCCCTTGGCGGCTGCGAGGCGAGTATTGTCGGGGTGGGCGATCGCGCCATCATCCGCGTCGATCCCTCGGTCCTGCCAGAGCGACGCCGCTTCTCCACCGCCCATGAGTGCGGCCACTGGTTCCACCACCGCGGCCGCCCCTTCCACTGCCGCGCCACCGATATCGGCAATCCCGCCCGCCGCGGCACCGATCCCGAACGCATCGCCGATGGCTACGCCACCGATCTGCTGATGCCACGCTACCTCTTCGAACCGGCCGCCGCTCGCCACGCCGCCATCGGCTTTGAGACGGTGTGGGCGCTACAGCGACTATTCCGCACCAGCCTGCTGGCCACCGCCCTGCGCCTAGTGGAGCTGGGACCGGAGCCACTGCTCCTCATCTGCCACCAAGGGGGGCGGCGGCGCTGGTTTCGACCCGCCAAAACGATACCGCGCCAGTGGTTCCCCAAACCGCTGCTCGACCCCGATAGCTACGCCTGGGAGATCGCCCGCGGTGATGCCACCTACTCCGGCCGGCGTGGCCGGATGCCTGCCGATGTCTGGTTCCAGCACGACGCGGCCTATGAATTGGAGGTGGTGGAGGAGTCCATCGACTACGGGGATCGAGTGCTCAGCCTCATCTCCTTCCCACAGCACGACTGGTAGCACTCTCCCTTAGCCAGATCTATCCGCGCTGCGCCCGACAGGCGCCCGCCGCCCCCAGCGTCCCCATAGGGTCGAAGCCACACCGCTTGACACCCCGTCAACCGCCCCTCCGCTACGCCTGACAACTCCGGGACTGCGCCTGGCAAACCGGCCGGGCACAATCGATTCCACTCAACGCACGCCCCAGACGATTGCGATAGGGCGCTGCGCGGAGCGGCAAGGGGCGCCGGCCGGAGGCGCGGCCCCGTTGTCATCACCCACTTAGCTCAAGCCATGAAATGACCGCTCAAGGAGCGCTGGCAGAGACGCCGCTGGCCCCCAACCAAGGAGAACCAGATGACACCTCGCATCGCCCCTTAGCACCTGCCCGCATCGGACACGGGGCCACACCGCCAGAGCAGGAGAGGCCCGATGCTCGCCCCGCTCATCCAGCCCCGAGTGGGCAGTACGTCTGCTAGACAACAGGAGTTATCACTATGCCATTTCACCGCACCGCCACCGCCGCTGCCCTGCTGCTCGCCTTTGCGACCCACGCCAGCGCCCAAACGGTAACCATTGAGGTCACAGCACAGGTTGATGAGATGTATGACCCCACGGGCGCCCTGGGTAACACCATTCTCCCCGGCACCCTCATCACCGGCACCTATACCTACGACTCGGCCAGCAGCGACACTGAGCCCAGCAGCGATTTCGGTCACTACCATCAACCAATGGGCAGCTATGGTTTCGATCTCTCAGCCGGTGGCTACCGCTTCAGTTACGCCCCGGATAGCGACATGTTTGTGGAGATCAGCAGTAGTGCCACGGCCAACGGCTACCACGCAGCCAATACCAATCTGGCCCCTCTGACCAACGGTGCCAACGTAGAGGCAATCTCCCTGTATCTGCAAGATATGGATGGAGTCAACCTACTCAGCGATCAGCTGCCCACTGTGGCGCCCTCCCTCGACGGCTTCGAGGAGCGCCGGCTGGAGATCTCTGGAAGCGACATCAACGGCCTCAATCAGTACGACATCAAGGCCACCGTGGTCTCCCTTGCGACCCAACAGGCCAGCGTGGGCGACGGCCACTACACCCTCCAGGCCCAGGTGATCAGCGTCGATGACTACAGCGGGCTACTGTCCGGTCAGATCCAGGTCGGGATGCAGGCGGAAGGGAGCTTCAGTTTTGATCCCAATACCATGGATCAGGATCCCAACAGCAACTGGGGCCACTACCCACAACCGAATGTTGCGGGATTGGGTTTCGACCTCACCCTGGGGGGGCTCACCTTCCGCTCCAACAGCACGCAGGGCGGGTTGGATGCGAATGTGATCAATGACACGGGATGGGACGCCTTCAACCTGGCGAGCTTCAGCAATGAGGCGCTGGCCAATGGCACCTCGGTCGATCACATCGATCTGGATCTCTCCGATCCCAGCGGCAACGCCATTGCGTCTGACGCGCTCGATCCCGCCCTACCAATGAATGGCGCGCTGAGTGAACGGATCATGCACATCGGTGGCTATAACAACGGCAACTGGTTCAGCATCGAGCTGCTGGTCACCGGCATTGCCCCAGCCGGTGGCACCGCTGAACTGGAGCTGTTCCCCGCCAGTGGCACCGTCCACCCCATGCAGATGTTCGATTTCGGCGTGATCTTCCCACCCCAGGCAGTGCCGGAGCAGGTCTCCGTGCAGGTCAATGGTGCCGCTATCGAAGGCAACTGCCTTGAGGGTGATCCCAACCAGGAGCAGCGGGTCAGCCTCATCTGCCCTGGGCTCAGCTACACGCTGCAAGAGGGCTCCAATCAGGTCTCGGTGAGCGCCATCGTGAATGGCCAAACCGTGACGGAGAGTGTCGGTTACCAGGTGCTTAGCCACGACTAACCCCCCTGCCCGCAACCTTACTATCGGCAGTCGGGCCCATAACAAACGGGGCGCCTGAAGGCGCCCCGTTTGCCCATCACCAGCCAGCGGGTGGCTACTTGAACTGCCACCCTAAGCGCGCCAGCTGGGCACGCAGCTCCAACCGCTTCGGCGCCGCCATATCCGCCGCCACCCGCCCGCTCCAGGCGTGGGGGTTATCGTTCTGGTGGAAGTGGGCGATGTGCTGGTCATACTCCGCGATGGCGGCCGCATCTGGCGGGGCCTCGCCATAGCGCTCCTGGAATACCACCAACCCCTCAGGCAGGCGCGGCTTGGCCGGCGGATACTCGGCGGGCACCCCCAGGGCGAGGCCAAAGAGCACAAACACCCGTGGCGGCAGAGCGAGGTGGCTGGCCACCCCCTCCGGGTCGTTGCGCAGCCCGCCTATCATCACCGAGCCGAGACCGAGCGATTCGGCCAACAGCGAGGCACTCATCCCCACCAGGGCGGCATCGGTCACCGCCACTAGGCTGAGGTCGAGGTTATCCCCCGGCCAGCTGCCACCGCGCAGCGCCACCACCTCGGAGAGGCGGTGGAGATCGGCACAAAACACCAGCAGCGCCGGCGCCTCGGCCACCTGCCGCTGGCCACCGGCAAAGGCGGCCAGGGCCTGCAAACTGGCCCGTTCGCGCACCACCAAGATGCTATAGGCCTGGAGATTACTGGAGGTGGGGGCGCGCCGCGCATGGTCAACGATGCGGGCGAGGGTCTCCTCCGGGATAGGTTGTGGTAGAAATTTGCGCACACTGGCGCGGCGGGCTAGGAGTTCAAACAGATCCGCTCCCCCCTGCCCCTCCGCCGCTAACGGCTCGGCACTCTGGACTTGACTCATACCTCTCCTCCGCGCTGCGCCTCGATGATGCCGTTCATCACAACCGGATCCGGCAGGCGCACGCTCCTTGTCACGTGAAAGCCGTTCTCTCCCAAGATCGCCTCCAGCCGCGCCCGCTCAAGGTTGGCCGCTGCCGGCAGATGGAGGCCAAACAGCGCCGCACCTAGTCCCGAGGGACCGGCCTCGGGCTCGGGGAAGAGATCGTGGACAATGAGCCGTCCTCCGGGCTGGAGTACGGCCGCCGCCAGGTGCAGCTGCGCCGCAATCTCTGCGTCGGTCAAGCCGCGCAGGACGTTGGAGTAGAGCACCCGATCGTGCGGGCCCGGCAGACCACCGGCGCGGTAGTCGGCGGCGAAAAAGCGGAGGCGATCCGCCAGTTCGGCAGCGGCCACCACCTCGTCAAACAGCGGCTGGGTGGCCGGCAGGTCCACCACCGTGGCGTGCAGCCCCGGATTGGCCCGACACAGCGCCACAGCATACTCCCCTGCCCCACCGCCGACATCCAGTAGCGAATGGCAGCCGCTCAGATCCAGGTTGTCGGCCAACAGCTTGGCCTGGCCGGCGCGGGCGGTATCCCCCATGGCGCGCACAAAGGTGGCGTGGCGCTCCGCCTCCGGCTGCTCGGTATCAAACGGGGTCAGGAGCGAGAACCAGCGCCGCACCAGCGCCGGCCGGGTGTTGTGCAGCACCATATGCCCCTGGTAGGCCGGCGCATCCTGCACCAGGTAGCGCTGCGCCACCCAGCTATTGCGCCACCGCTCCCCCTCCGCCACCACCAGCCCCGCCGCCCGCAATACCGCCAATAGGCGGCCACAGAGGGAGGGGTCGAGATGGGTGGCCGCCGCCAGCTGGGCAGTGCCCTCGCCTCCACGCTCCAGTTGGCTGAAGAGCCCGCTGGCCACCGCCAACCGCAGCGCCGCGCTCAGCTTGTAGCCCTCACTGAGCCCCTGGATCCCGGCGGCATCGGTCACCGTGGGGGGATCCGGGAAGGGGGCGAGATCCCCACCGGCGGTGGTGAGCGGGTCGAGCAGGCTCACCTCCAGCCGCTCGTACCAGTCAGAGGCGCGGGCCAGCTCGGCGATGGCGTCGTGCTCGGTGGCCATCCAGTGGTCATACTCGGCCCGCGAGCGCCAGAGGATCCAGATGAAGAAGATGGAGGGATCTCCGCTGGAGCGGGCACAGTGGCGGGAGAGGCAGGCGGGGGAGCGGGCCATCTCCCGGTTCCAGATGGCCTGACTGGCGATAAACGCCTCCGCCTTACCGGGGCGGGTGTAGACCTTGATGTGCTTGATGATCATGGGCTGGTCAAGGCAAGGGCGCGGGCGCCGTTGGGGCCAAAGAGGGCGAGGAAGGTGTCGCGGTCAAACTGATCGCGCAGCAGGGCCTGGAGGGCGAGGGCCTGCTGCACGGTCCCCTCGGGGAAGGGGGGGCTGTGGATCTGGCCGAAATCGGAGGCGATCACCACCTGCTCCGGGCCTGTGGCGCGGATGGAGTCGGCAAAGCGCTGCATGGGGACCTGCTCGATGGTATGGACCGCAAAGCAGTGTTCGATGAAGACCCTGGGGTCCTGCACCAGTCGGCGCAGCTGCTGGTCATTGAGCGCCACCGCCGGGTAGTCGGGGTGGGTGATGATGACCCGCGCCACCCCCATCTCCAGCGCCAGCGGCACCAGCCGCTCGATCTCACTGGCGTGGAGGTGACCCGTGGCCAGGCAGGCGCCGTGGGCGGCGATCAGCTCTAACACCGCCAGTAGCTCCGGCCGGGGCCGGAGCGCCTCGTCAAAGGCGACCACCGGCTCCTCCACGGGGTGGCGCTCCGGCTCCGCGTCACCGCAGTGTTGGCAGCAGCCGGCCCAGCGGGGATCAAAACCGTGGCCCAGGGTGCGCAGGTGGGAGACGGCGTGGATGGTGGGCATCCAGACCACGATGGGCGGCTCCACCGCAGGCTCGGTGGCAGCGGGGTCGGTGCGGTTGCCAGAGAGCGCCCCCAGCACCGCATCGGGATTGAGACCACCGACAAAGCGGTTCAACACCACCGAGCCGATGAAACGTACCCCGCGATGGCGCCGCGCCAGCGCCGCCAACGGGGTGGTGGCATAGGTGTGGTTTTTCAGCACCAAGGTGGCGCCGCAGGGGGCGGCCACCTCGGCCAGGGTGAGGAGATCGTACTTACGCGGGATAAGCTCCGGCCCGACGTGATAGTGGGTATCCACAATACCCAGCTCCAGCAGCGCCTCGGTCATCGCCTCCGCGGTGGGTTGCCAACTACCCATCAGGCCGTCTCACCCACCCAGTGTGGTGCGGCGTGGCTGGTGAATTGGTGCACCACCCCCCGCTGCCACACCTCCAACACCAGTAGCGACCAGAGGCGCGCCGCTGCCGCCTCGGCCCGCTCGCGCTCCATGGCGTGGAGATCACGCAGGAGCGGTAGAGGATCGACCCAGTGGCGACCGAAGGCAGAGCGGGGGAGCAGTAGGTCATGGATCAGCTCACGCAGCGGGCCGCGCAACCAGGCCAAGATAGGCACGCTGAACGGCTGTTTGCGCCGCGCCCGCAGCCAGTCCGGCAGCCGCTCCTGGTGGGCGGCGATGAGCAGCCCTTTGGCGACCTCGCCAGGACGCTTAGCCGCCGCCGAGAGCGACAAACCCAGCTCCACCATCTCCCGATCGAGGAAGGGACAGCGCGCCTCTAGGCCGCAGGCCATGGTGAGCTTATCGATCCGCGCCAGATGGTAGTTGCGCATTCGATTGGCCACCTCCAAGCGCAGGATGCGATCGAGCGGCGCCAACCCCTCTGGTGGTAGATCGATCCCCTCCAGATAGGAGTCCGGCAGCCGGTTCAGCCCCAGCTCTTGGGGGGTGAAGATGGTGCAGCGCTGAAGGTAGTCATCGAGCTGCGTTGGCGGCCGATCAAAGCGGGCGTAGCCCCCCCAGATCTCATCGGAGCCATCGCCGGTCAGCACCACCTTGGTCCACTCCGCAGCGTGGCGTGCCAGCGCCAAGGTGGGCACGGTCACTGGGTCTTGGATCGGGTCTTCGGTGTGTTGGGTCACCGCCTCCAGTAGCTCCGGCACCTCGGCGGCGCACACCGTCAACTCCTGCGTCTCCCCAGCCACATGGGCCGCGGCGCGGCGCGCATAGGTCCGCTCATCCTCGATGCCGGCAACGTCGTAACCGACGATGAAAAAGCGGCTCGGCACCTCTCGCCGTTGTCGCTGGAGGGCGATGGCGACCAGGCTGGAGTCGAGACCACCGCTCAGGAAACAGGCGGCGGGGTACTCCTCCGGGATCCGACGCGCCACCGCCCCATCCAAGGTGGCCACGATGCACTCCGGATCCCCGCTCTCGATCACCGTCGCGGGCGGCTGCCACCAGCGGCCTGCCCGCTGGTGGCCATTGGGGGCCAGCTCTAACCAGCTGCCGGCCGGCAGCTGCACCACCTCTTGGTAGGCGCTGTTGTTGCCGCCCACCGAGCGGAAACAGAGGTACTCCGGGATGGCCTGCTCGCGCAGGGTCAGTGGACCACTACCGGCCACCACCGCCGCCACGGTGGAGCCAAAGACCCAGCCCTGCCGCGTCCGCCGCAGATAGAGGGGCTTCTTCCCCACCGCATCCCGCACCAATAGCAGGCGACCGCTAGCGGGATCGTAGTGGGCGGCGGCAAACATGCCGTGCACAGAGGCAAGGCGTGCCGGTCCATGGGCGGCAAGTAGCTCGGCCAACACGGCGCCGTCAGAGAGCCGATCGGCAGGTAGCTCAAGACAGAGCGCGAGGGAGCGAAAATCGTAGATCTCGCCGTTGAAGACCGTGCGCCCGCCACGCCGATCGGTGATGGGTTGGCACCCCTCTTGGGCGCCGCCGGTCACCGCCAGACGCACCGCCCCGAGGGCGATCCCAGGCGCACTCCAGCACTCTAGGTCATCAGGTCCGCGGTGGCGCTGAACCGCCAACATAGCGCCCACCCGCTGCCGCAGCTCCGCCGCCGGCACGCTGGGGTCGAGAAATAGTCCGGCTATTCCGCACATGGGCTGATGTGTACTCGTTCCACAGAGAGAAAAGGAGACCCCCGCCGCCCGGGGGGGTGGGCGGCGGGGGTCAACCGGCAGGGTTTAACCCCAGCCGGGCGCAACGGCGGCCATCGGCGCGGTCATCCAACCGGCAGCTGCCTTCATTGCCTGGAGGGCAGGCCCCCAACCCGCGGCGGCCTTCATCGCTTGCAGGTTCGGACCCCAACCCGCTGCCGCTTTCATTGCCTGGAGATTAGGACTCCAGCCGGCTGCCGCCTTCATCGCTTGCAGATTCGGGCTCCAACCCGCTGCCGCCTTCATCGCTTGCAGATTTGGGCTCCAGCCTGCTGCGGCTTTCATCGCCTGAAGGTTCGGGCCCCAGCTCGCTGCTGGTTTCATCGCTTGCAGGTTCGGGCTCCAACCCGCTGCGGCCTTCATCGCTTGCAGATTTGGGCTCCAGCCCGCCGCCGACTTCATCGCTTGCAGGTTCGGGCTCCAACCCGCTGCCGACTTCATCGCTTGCAGGTTCGGACTCCAACCGGCCGCCGATTTCATCGCTTGCAGATTAGGGCTCCAACCCGCCGCCGACTTCATCGCCTGCAGATTAGGGCTCCAACCCGCTGCCGACTTCATCGCCTGCAGATTAGGGCTCCAACCCGCTGCCGCTTTCATCGCTTGCAGGTTCGGACTCC
>QKFD01000001.1 GCA_003251535.1 Chromatiales bacterium
AGTCCCTATTTTTCCCCGGTAGCTCAGTCGGTAGAGCAAGTGACTGTTAATCACTGGGTCGGCGGTTCGAGCCCGTCCCGGGGAGCCAAATCGGTTTACTATAAACCGCAGCCGCGTAGAGCACTCTGCTCCGTGGCGCCAGAAACCCCGCAGCAGGTCCGGCCTGCTGCGGGGTTTTGCGTTTCTGGCAGCCCACTTCACCTAGCGACCCCGCCACGGCACGCCCTCTCTTAACTTCAGTGCCGCGGCCCCCCCTCTCACCCTGCCTGTAGGGGGGCCGCGCAGACGCTACCCCTTCAGCCCCAGTACCTCCTCGGCCGCCGCCGCCAGCTCAGATGCCTCATCCACCGGGATGGTCCATACCGCCACCGGCGCATCGTCGCGGGAGATGCGGGCCTCCCGGCTACGGGCATTGCCGTTACTCTGCGGATCTAGGGCGATACCGCACCACTCCATTCCCGCCAGGATCCGGGCGCGCACCTCGCCGGCGTTCTCCCCCACACCACCGCCAAACAGGATGGCATCGGCCCCTCCCAGGACCGCCAGGTAGGCACCGATATATTTGCGGGCGCGGTAGGCGTAGAAGTCCACCGCTAGGCGCGAGTCGGGTCCCACCTCCGCCAGCAGTTCGCGCATATCTTTGCTCTTGCCCGAGAGGCCGAGTAGGCCAGAGTGGTGGTTGAGCAGGTGCTCCAACTCCTCCGCCGAGAGGTGTTCGTTGCGCATCAGCCACAGGAGCAGACCGGGATCCACATCACCGGCCCGGGTGGCCATGGTCAGCCCCTCCAGCGGGGTAAAACCCATGGAGGTGTCCTGGGGCTGGCCGTGGGCGGTGGCGGTGATGGAGCAGCCGCTACCGAGTTGGAGGGAGATGACCCGCCCCCCTTGATCGAGATCGGGCCGCAACTGACAGAAGCGGCGCCACATGGCGCGGTGGGCGATGCCATGGAAGCCGTAACGACGCAGCCGATGGCGCGCCAGCAGCTCCCGCGGGAGGGCGTAGTTGCGGGCCACCGGTGGGAGATCGGCGTAGAAGGCGGTGTCGAACAGCGCCACCTGGGGCAGCGCCTCGCCGAAGCGGGCGCGACACCCCTGGATCCAGGCGAGGGCAACAGGGTTGTGGAGCGGGGCGAGGGCGGCCAACTGGCCGATGGCACTGATCTGCTGGGTGGTGAGCAGGGTAGGGCCGGAGAAGAGATCGCCGCCATGGACAACGCGGTGGGCGATGGCGCTCACCTCCTCCGTTAGGGGGGCGAGGAAACGCTCCAAGATCCGCGTTACAGAGTCGTCGTCACTGCGCTCAAAGGTCTCGTGGGCGATCGCCTGTAAGCCTGCCGAGGAGTGGCGAAATAGCGCCAGCTTGACCGATGAGCTGCCCGTGTTGACCGTCAGGATCCCCATGCTCTCTCCCGCATTGGTGGTGGTATGGCCCTAGGGGCCGCGCCGCTAAGGCCCCCAGGGTTGGGTGTCCATTGTGGGCGCCCCACAACACTACGCCTTGATCGTGACATGGGGGCATTGCACCGGCTCCCCCGGGTGGCGGGGGGCCGGCGCGGTGGTGGACGAGGGACGCCCCAGCCGGTTGGCGGGGGCGCACTGGAGCGGTGCTTAGAGGATTGGGATCGTCCGCGTGGCGCTGTCGGTGGCCCCTTGCTCATCTTGCACCGTCAGGGTGATGGTGCAGTTGGCACCCGGTGGCGTGGCGGAAAAGACATCCACCACGATGTTGTTTTCAGCATCTGAGCCGTTGATTGCACACCAGCCCCCACTCACCACCCAGTGGTAGCCAATGGGTTGGTCTTCCGGGTCATAGGAGCCGTTGGCATCGGCATCGTAGGAGTTGCCAGGGGCGAAGGAGGTCTCCGTGATGTTCAACACCGCAATGGGCGGGAGATTGACTGGCGCCTGGAGCACGGATGAGGCGTTGGCCGTGGCCTGTCCACCGAACTGATCGGTCACCGTCACTGAGACGTTGCAGCGCCCTTGGGCCGCGGGCGAGGCCGAGACCGAGAGGCGGGCTGCTGGGCTGTTACCGGCGCTGACCAGCGAGCAGACACCGTTGGCGCTCCAGGCGTAGCTAAGGCCGGCGCTACGCTGGAAGAGTACGGCAACAACATCGATCTGCTGCCCATGGTCCAGTATGGTCGGCATCCCGTCGATCTCCACCCCATGGGAGGCGGTGACGGTGACCAGGCGCAGGCTGCTGCTGCTGACCCCAGCGCTATCGGTCACCACCAGCTCCACCTCACAGCTCACCGGCGCCAAGAGTAGATCCGGCGTGGTGAGCTGGGCGGTGCTCTGGTTGGTGGTACCGGTGAGGGCGCAGGGGCTGGAGACCCGCCAGCGGTAGCTGCTGATGGGCCCCTCGGCATCAAACGAGCTGCTGCCATCGATGGCAACGGTCTGCCCGGCGGTAAGGAGATCGGCCAGCCCGACGATGATAGCGGTGGGCGGGGTGTTGTCACTCACCCCGCCATCGGTCTCTACCTGGAGGTCATGGCTCGTGGTGTCGCTCTGCCCGTCACTGTCGGTCACGGTGAGAGAGACGCGGCAGGTGGCGCCATTGAGGGCATCGGCCGGGATCTCCACCGTCGCCTGCGGCCCATCGGTGCCAGCGCTGATGGTACAGCTGCCGGCGCTGGTCCAGAGGTAGCTGGCGAGCGGGCCATCGGGATCGCTAGAGCCGCTGCCGTCGGCCGTGAGTGTAGCGGCTGGGGCGGCGCTCTCCGGCAGGCCCGCGATGCGGGCGGTGGGGGCGGAGCCGGCCGCCGGTGGTTGCTCCGGTGAGGGGTTGATCTCACGTACCCGGACCCGATCACTGGCGGTGATGAGGCTGTAGACATCGGCCCCGCGTACCGGTATGGCGATGATCTGCCCCTGCTGGTCGATGTTCTGCGCCAGGTCACCGGTCAGCTGGCTGCCGTAGCCGGGGCCACGCATCCGTGGGTAGGTGGTGAGGCCGCAGCCCACCAGCACACCGTTGTCGTCGGCGCCGAACTTCATCTCGGTGTGGTAGACGGAGAGGGAGCAGTTACCGTAGCCAAACGAGATCTGCTGTTGCTCCACCAGCGGGGTCTTCTCGGCCCGGAGCCCCATGGAGCCACCGGCAAGCGGTAGGCTGAGGCTCCCTTCATAGAGCGCCTCATCCTCACCAAAGGAGTAGCCGGCGTCTATATCCAGGCCGATGCCGCCGGGTAGCCGGCGGTCGTGATAGCCCACCAACAGCTCCAGACCGGAGTCGAGCGCCTCCTCCCCGGCAAAATCGATCCGCTCGCGGTTTGCGCCGAGGCTGTAGCCACCTGGGGTGAGGAGGGCCAACTCCTGTTTGCGCAGCGTGCCGCCCACCACCTCAAAGGTGTGGCGTTGGAGAGAGCCATCGGTCAGGGTCTCGTTGAAGCTGCGCTTATCGCCATCGGTGGAGGACTCTATCACCCTCACCGCAGCCCCTTGGAGGATGCCGTGTAGTGGCGCCCCCTCGGCGGGCACATATTGGATCAAACCACCCCACGCCTGCTGGGTGGAGTGGTAATCATGGAGGCCAAACTGGCCAAAGCGGGCGCTGGCGTCCCGCTCCCCGCCGCCCCCGGTGAGGGTGAAATCGAGGCCGCGGGTGGCGAATAGATTCCGGCCGGCGGCGGTTAAGGTGCCCCCCGAGAGATCGTCGCCGTAGTAGAGGCTGGTATCGAGGCCGTAGTCCGGGTGGGGGAGCCATTTGCCGCCGAGGATCAGCGCATCGTCGTCGCCGAAGCGGTTGACCGCCACCGAGAGGTCATAGGGCCGAGTCACTGCGCCGCGGCTCTCACTGGCCAGCGCGGCGTCTAGGGGGGGGGCCGCCGGATCGCGGCGTACCAACCAGTGGAAGCGGCAGCCGCGGCTGGTCTCGGTGGTGAGGGGGAGCCAGTTCTGGCCGTCATCCACGCTGATCTGGTAGGTATCGGCCCAGCTTGGCTCGGTAAACCCGGAGATGCGGCAGCGTGTCCAGAGTTGACGCGACTCCCCGATCCGCCAGACCGGCTCTGAGAAGCCGGCCACCGGCTCTGCCACCAGCGCCTCCAGGGGTTGGGCAGTGGCCGCTAGGGCACCGTTGGCAGAGGCCGCCATGGCGATGAACCCAAGCGCTAAGCAGTGGCGGGCTACCGTGGATGTGCTGGACATGGAGCGGGGTCCCTTATGCGATCTCGTTTATTGATTATGGGGTGGCGGGGGCCAGTGGGCGCCCAGCGCCCACAAGGGCCAAACCATACCTGAAACCGGTGTCATGTGTCAGGGCGTTGTTGCGCCCCTCGGCGGCGGCGTAACCACCCCTTCTCCAACTCCACCACCAGCAACACCGTTGCCGCCACGAGGGTGATCCGCAGCCAGTCGAGCAGGGTGAGGGGGGCAGTAGCGAACAGCGCTTGGGCCGGCGGCAGGTAGGTGAAGCCGAGTTGGAACAGTACCACTAGCGTGATCGCCAACAGGGTGGCGCGGCTGCCAAGCAGACCATTGCGGTTGAGCACCGGCTCCAGGATGAAGCGGGTGCTCCAGAGATAGAACACCTCAAACATCACCAGGGTGTTGACGGCAATGGTGCGGGCGGTCTCGATGTCGCTGCCGTTTTGCCGTGCCCAGAGAAAGAGACCGAATACCCCCATGACGGCGATGACGGAGACCAGGCTGATGCGCCAGATGATGAAGCCGGAGAGGAGGGGCTCGCGGGGGTTGCGCGGTGGCCGGGCCATCACCCCGCTCTCCGCCGGTTCAAAGGCGAGGGCGAGGGCGAGGGTGACGGCGGTGATCATATTGACCCAAAGGATCTGGAGCGGGGTGATGGGGAGCATCACCCCAAACAGGATGGCGCAGATGAGGGTGAGCGCCTCGGCGCCGTTGGTGGGCAGAATGAACAGGATCGCCTTGCGGATGTTGTCATAGACGGTACGCCCCTCCTCCACGGCGGCGGCTATGGAGGCGAAGTTGTCATCGGTGAGTACCATCTCCGCCGCCTCTTTGGCCACCTCGGTACCGTTGCGGCCCATGGCGACGCCGACATCGGCCCGCCGCAAGGCCGGGGCGTCATTGACCCCATCGCCGGTCATCGCCACCACCCGCCCCTCGGCCTGTAGCGCCTGCACCAGACGCAGCTTGTGTTCGGGGCTGGCACGGGCGAAGACATCCACCGCCAACACCTGGCCGCGCAGCGCCTCGTCAGAGAGCTGTTCGAGTTCGGCGCCGGTGAGGGTGCGCTGGCCGTCGCCTATCCCCATGGTGGCGCCGATGGCGCGGGCGGTGAGGGCGTGATCGCCGGTGATCATCTTCACCCGCACCCCAGCGGCGCGGCAGCTGGCCACGGCGGCGATCGCCTCCGGCCGTGGGGGATCGATGAGGCCCACCAGGCCGAGTAGGGTCATTCCCCCCTCCACATCGCTGAAGTGCAACTCGCGCCGCTCCCCCAGACCATCGAGAAAGGCGAGGGCGATGAGGCGCTGACCGCGGTCGGCGAGCCGATCCGCCTGCTGCTGCCAGTAGTTGCGATCGATAGGCCGATCGGTCCCGGCGAGCCGCTCCCGATCACACATCTCCAGCACCCGCTCCGGCGCCCCCTTGACCAGGGCGAAGCCGTGGCCGGCGTGGTCATGGTGGAGGGTAGCCATGAAGCGGTGTTCCGATTCAAAGGGGATGAGATCGCCGCGGGGAAACTCAGCCCGCACCAGCTGGAGTTCGAGCCCCGCCTTCAGCGCGAGGGTGAGCAACGCCCCCTCGGTGGGGTCCCCCTGTAGCTGCCACTCCCCCTCCTGCTCTTGCAGATGGGCATCGTTGCAGAGGAGGGCGGTGCGGGCGATCTCCAGCAGTAGCGGATCGGCCGTGGGCTCCAGCGCTACCCCAGC
The DNA here is from genome assembly GCA_003251535.1 of Chromatiales bacterium. Classification (GTDB taxonomy): domain Bacteria; phylum Pseudomonadota; class Gammaproteobacteria; order Thiohalomonadales; family Thiohalomonadaceae; genus SZUA-493. The sequence goes on from QKFD01000001.1 coordinate 5,865, forward strand.
CTGGGTGAAGCCGCCGTGGGGGGCGTAACCCACCCCACTTACCGCCAACTCCCCCGCGGCGCTGACCACACTCTGGACGGTCATCTCGTTGCGGGTCAGGGTGCCGGTCTTATCGGTGCAGATGACCGATACCGAGCCCAGCGTCTCCACCGCGGGCAACCGGCGGACGATGGCACTGCGGGCCGCCATCCGCTGCACGCCGATGGCGAGGGTGATGGTGACGATGGCCGGCAGCCCCTCGGGGATGGCGGCGACCGCCAGGCCGACGGCCGCCAGCAGCATCTCCTCCGCACCATAGCCCCGTAGTAGCCAACCGAAGCCGAAGGTGACGGCGGCCACGGCGGCGATGGCGGCGGTGAGGACGCGGCCGAAGTGGTTGAGCTGGGCCAGCAGGGGGGTGGTGAGGGTCTCCACCTCTGCCAACAGGCGGGAGATCCCGCCCAACTCCGTCTCTGCGCCGGTGGCCACCACCACCCCCACCCCCTGGCCAGCGGTCACCAGGGTGCCGGAGTAGGCCATGCTGTAGCGATCCCCCAGCAGGGCCGTATCGGCCACCGGCTCAGATGACTTCTCCACCGGCACCGATTCGCCGGTGAGGGGGGCCTCTTCTATGCGTAGGCCGTGGCTACGTAGCAGGCGCAGATCGGCCGGCACCTTATCGCCGGCATAGAGTTGCACCACATCGCCCGGCACCAGCTCGTGGGCCGGCACCTGCTGGGGGGTACCGTTGCGCAGCACCTCGGCGTTGGTGGAGAGGAGGGTGCGGATGGCGTCCAGCGCCCGCTCCGCCTTGCCCTCTTGGATGAAGCCGATGAGGGCGTTGATCACCACCACCCCGAGGATCACGCCGCTATCGGCGAGATGGCCGATGAGGGTGGTTACCAGCGCGGTGAGCAGCAGGACGTAGATCAGGATGTCGTGGAACTGGCTCAACAGCCGCAGTAGTGGGGAGCGCCGCCGACGGGGTGGCAGGCGGTTGGGCCCATAGCGACTCAGGCGCTGGGCCGCCTCCTCGCCGGTCAGCCCCTGGTCGGCGCTGGCCAGGGCGGTCAACACAGTGGCAGCGGGTTCGCTATGCCACGGGTGGCGGTCGCTCATGGATCTCTCCTGTTCCGGGGCGCCGACCAGGGGGCGGCGGTGGGCGCGGGTCATCGTGGTGATCCTAACACCCCGATACACGGCCAGCGGCCGGCGCCTGACGGCTATGGGTTAGAATCGGCACTCCATGGTCATGGGAGGCGAAGGTGACGGCGACGATGCGGTGGCGGGAGTATGTGCGGCTGGTGCGGCTGGATCGCCCCATCGGGATCTATCTGGTGCTCTGGCCGATGTTGTGGGCACTGTGGACCGCCGCCGAGGGGCGACCAGACCCCCTGGTGCTGGTGGTCTTCCTCCTGGGTACGGTGTTGATGCGCTCCGCCGGCTGCGCCATCAACGACTACGCCGATCGCCATATCGATCCCCACGTTGAGCGGACCCGGCAGCGGCCGCTGGCCGCCGGTACCGTCTCACCCAAGGAGGCGCTGCTGGTCTTTGCGGTGTTGGCCATCATCTCCTTTCTGCTGGTGCTGCTGATGAATCGGCTCACCATCGCGCTCTCTCTAGGCGGGGTGGTATTGGCGGCCAGCTACCCCTTCATGAAGCGGGTCACCTATCTGCCCCAGGCCTACCTCGGCGTCGCCTTTGGCTGGGCCATCCCCATGGTGTTTGCTGCCCAGACCGGCGCGCTGCCGCTGGGGGCGTGGGTCTGGTTTGCGGCGGCGGTGATCTGGGCGCTGGTCTACGACACCATGTATGCCATGGCCGATCGGGAGGATGACCTCAAGATCGGCGTCAAGTCGTCGGCCATCCTGTTTGGTCGTTACGACCGCGCCATCATCGCCCTCTTGCAGCTCCTCTTTTTCGGCCTGCTGCTGCTGGCCGGGACGCTGTTTGGCCTGGGGTGGGGCTACTGGGTCGGCCTGCTGGTCTCTGCGGGCTTCGCCCTCTATCAGCAGTACCTCATCCGTCACCGCGATCCCCAGCTCAGCTTTCAGGCCTTCCTCAACAACCACTGGCTAGGGTTGGCGCTCTTCATCGGCATCGTCGTTGACTACCTGGTGCGCCCATGAGTGTAGACAATCAGCGACTGATGGAGCGGGACCTGGCGGTGCTCTGGCACCCCTGTACCCAGATGAAGGACCACGAGACCCTGCCCCTCATCCCCATCCGGCGCGGGGAGGGGGTGTGGTTGGAGGACTACGCCGGCAACCGTTATCTCGATGCCATCAGCTCCTGGTGGGTCAACCTGTTTGGCCACGCCCATCCCCACATCAACGCCCGGGTGAAGGCGCAGATAGAGACCCTAGAGCATGTGATCCTGGCTGGCTTCAGCCACGAACCGGGGGTGGCGCTGGCGGAGCGGCTGGTGGCCATCTCCCCGCCCGGCCTGGATCGGGTCTTCTATGCCGACAACGGTTCGGCGGCGGTGGAGGTGGCGCTCAAGATGAGCTTCCACTACTGGCGCAACAGTGGGGTCGAGGGTAAGCACCGCTTCATCACCCTGAGCAACAGCTATCACGGTGAGACCCTAGGGGCGTTGGCAGTGGGGGATGTGGCGCTCTACAAAGAGACCTATCGGCCGCTCTTGATGGAGGCGATCACCGTCCCCTCGCCGGACTGCTATGGCCGCGAGGCGGGGGAGAGCTGCGCCGACTATAGCCGGCGGATGTTCCGCCATATGGAGTGGGCGCTGGAGCGCCACGGCCATGAGGTGTGTGCGGTGATCGTCGAGCCGCTGGTGCAGTGCGCTGGCGCCATGCGCATGTATGACCCCGGCTATCTCAGCCTGCTGCGGGAGGCGTGCGATCGCCACGGGGTCCACCTGATTGCCGATGAGATCGCCGTCGGCTTTGGGCGTACCGGTAGCCTGTTTGCCTGCGAGCAGGCCGCTATTACCCCAGATTTTCTCTGCCTCTCCAAGGGGCTGACCGGCGGCTATCTGCCACTCTCCGCCGTGTTGACCAACAATGCCATCTACGCCGCCTTCTACGACGACTATCAAAACCTGACGGCCTTCCTGCACTCCCACAGCTACACCGGCAACCCCCTCGCCTGCGCGGCGGCGCTGGCCACCCTGGATATCTTCGACTCCGAGCCGGTGTTGGCGCGCAACCGCCAGTTGGCGGCGCGGATGGCGGCGGCCACCGCCCCGCTCCAAGACCACCCCCACGTGGCAGAGGTACGCCAGTGCGGGATGATCCTGGCGGTGGAGATGGTGCAACGTCGGCAGGGGCGGGTCCCCTACCCCTGGCAGGAGCGGCGCGGTTTGACGCTCTATCGCCACGCCCTGACGCGGGGGGCACTGCTGCGGCCCTTGGGGAGTGTGAGCTATCTGATGCCCCCTTATGTCGTCACCGAGGAGCAGATCGACTACCTGGCGGAGGTGATGCGCGAGGGGATCGATCAGGCCACGGCCGAGTGAGCTGCACCGACGGATCTCCGGGGCCTGTCTATACTCAGTCGGACCGTACCCGCTATCGCGGGCGCGAGCGGGCGGCACCATAGACGGAACGACATAGAGGTTGGCATGGCTACGGGTACTGTGAAGTGGTTCAACGAGACCAAAGGCTTCGGTTTCATCACCCCCAGTGAGGGGGGCGAGGATGTATTCGTCCACTACTCCGCCATTGAGGGGGGTGGCTTTCGTACCCTCAACGAGGGTCAGGCGGTGAATTTTGACGCCGAGCGGGGTCCCAAGGGTTGGCAGGCGCAGCGGGTCTCGCCCGCCTGAGCGGTTAGGGTCACCAGCCGACCTGGTGCCCTGGGTCGGCTGCCCCGCCCTCCGGGCCTAGTAAGAGAGTGATAGCCCCAGCAGCAGGCGCCGCTCCACCTCGGGGCCGGCGGTCTCGGCGTGCTGGGCCTGATTGAACCCCTGGCCCGCCAAGGAGAGCTGTACCCCCTTGGCGATACGGTAGCCGATACGGGCATCCAACAGGGTGTAGGCCGGTATCTTGACGCGCTGGATGGTCAGGGGATCGCCGCCGTTTGTCAGCATCTCGTACTCCCCCACATAGTATCCATAGAGATCCCACTCCCACGGCCCGGTGCTGTAGCCCAGATGGCCGTTGAGCTTATGGCGTGGCGTCCCGGCCTCAAAGTCAACGGGATAGGTGAGGCGGGTGCGGTTGACCGTGAGGTCATCTTGGATCACCTCGTAGGTGTAGTTGGTCTCCCAGCGCCACCCCGCCCGGGCCCCCGCGATCCCCAACTCCAGCCCATTGGCCTCAGAGTCGCCAACATTGGTGAAGAGATAGAGCGGGAAGTCGGCGTCGGGCGGGAGTCGGGTCGGCAGATTGCCGGGGATGCTCTTCAGCGACTCATTCTCCAGGTGGAATAGGGTGGTGCGGAGGGTGGACGCGATGGTCGGCAGCCGGCGGTCATAGACCAGCGACCAGCTCTCCACCTGGGTCGGCTCCAGCTCTGGGTTGCCGGCGGTGCCCAGCGTGCCCTGCGGACCCTCCTGCTGCATCAGGAAGCTCCCCTCGATCATGCTGGGGAGCTGGACCCCGCGGCCGGCCAGCAGACGGAAGGTATCCTGCTCGCTAGGGCGGTAGACCAGGCCGCTATTCCAGCTGGTCTCGTGCAGGGTGCGCGTAAAATCGGCGTTGCTGAAGCCAAAGCCCGCGGGCAAGTAGCCGCTGCGGGAGGAGTGGAGCCGATCAAACCGCAGGGCATTGGTGAGGCTGAGCCGATCGGTGACCGCCCAATCCCACATCGCCCCCAACGACCAGACGTTGTAGTGCACCTCTCCCCCGCGGATGGGGGTGCTGGCCAGCTCGTTGTGGCGAAACTCGCCGGTGAGGCGGAAGGTGTGCTCGGCCCCCAACTTGAAGAGGTCCTGGAGCCGCGCCACTGTGGTGCGATTGACCATATCGGCGCCGGCGCCGCCACTGACGAAGGGGCTGTAGAGCACCACGTCGGCCTGATTGCGGTAGACCACCCCCTCCAGTAATCCCAATGCGCTCTCGGCGCTCAGGGTCGCCTTGATCGATGAGGTGTCGTAGTCGGAGTGGGCCAGGCCGTAGTAGGGGAGCAGATTGGTCTGCTGGGCCTCCACGTGGGTCAGCTCCAACCCCAGTTGGGTGGTGCTGCCCACCTGAAACAGGCTGTCGGCGGCCAGGTGGCGCTTGCGCGGATCTACCCGCATCGCCGCCTCCCAAGGGGCCAGCTCAGTATCAAATTCGTGGCTGTCGTAGCCCCCGGCCGAGAGGCGCAGCCCACCCCGCTCGCCCAGGCGGGCGGTGTGGACCAGCTCCAGCGCGCGGTAGCCGCCATCGCCCACCCGCAGGGTGGCGTTGTCGATGTCGTCATAGAGGGGGTTGTAGGTGAGGATGTTGACCACCCCGGCAACGGCATTGAAGCCAAATAGGGCGGCGTTCGGCCCCTTGACCACCTCAATCTGGCGGATCTCCGCCAGGTTGATCGGCAGTGCATTCCAGGCGGTGTAGGCGTAGTAGTCCTTATAGACCTGGCGGCCGTTGATGAGCACCAGCAGGCGGGGTGAGTAGGGCTGGTTGTAGCCGCGCACCGTGGCATCCACCGCGGCGGCGGTGGAGCGCCACACCTCCAGCCCGGCCAGCTGACGCAGGATGCCGGGGATATCGGTGGCAGCGGAGCGACGGATCTCCTCCGCGGTGATGATGCGCAGATCGGCCGGGGCCTCGGTGACCCGCTGTGGTGTGCCGGTGGCTGAGGTGGTCACCGGCTCCTCAAATAGCGCCTCCAGGGCGCCGTAGTCGATGCTCTGGCCAACGGCGCTGACGGGCACCGCGAGCAGCAGCGGAATGAGGCGGGCGAGGGGGATAGGCTTCATGGCAGCAGGGGGTAGGGGAGGGCTCACAACTCAGTGATCATCATGCGGAAGGCGGGGGCGAAGCCGATGCCGCTGCTTTGAGCGGCGGCGCGGTTGACCACAATCTCCACCCGCGGCTCGCTACTGATGGCCATGACGCACTGACCGACCTGGGCGCATTCGCGCTCAAAGGCCACGGTCAACACCCCCAGTCGGCTGGCGTTGGCGAAGATCCGCGGGCGCTCACCCCCCAGCCCCGGCACCAGTAGCGCCACCCGCATCGTGGCCAGCGCCTCCAGCCGGTTGGCGGCCATCAGGGTGGGCACCAAGGTGAGATCACCGGAGTGCAGGCCGCTGCCCAGGGCGGCCATCAACTCATTGGCGGCGCGGCGGGAGTCGGGATTGGTGGGGGCGTAGATCACCGCCAGCTTCACCTCACCTCGCGGACGATCGGCGAGGAAGCCGAGGGCGCGGGCGGTGATCTTAAGCTCCTTGCTGAAGTCGTTGGCCAACAGCGGGGGGGGGAGTAGCAGGAGCAGGGCGATCAGCCAACAGAGCAGACGAGGCGGTGGACGGTGCATGGTGATGGGATCTGGCTCTACTACGGCGCGGCCTGCGGCTCTTGGCAAGGGATCAGTTTAGGGGCCCTATGTTGGCACATTATGCCTCCCTTAAGAGGCGGCATGGCGGGTTGGCCGCTGGCGGGCTGCCGTCAGCTGCTCCCGCACCAGCTTGAGCAGCGCCTGGCGGTTGTAGCCCCCCTTGCGCAGTACGCTCAAGGTGCGTTGCCGCAGCAGCTGCGCCTCCTCGCCAGAGAGGTCCTTGGCGGAGATCACCACCACCGGGATCTCCTGCAAGCTGGGATCGGTTTGCAGTGCATCGAGCACGCCGAAGCCGTCGATGTGGGGCATCATCAGGTCCAATAGGATGAGCGCAGGCCGTTGCACGGCGATGGCAGCCAGCGCCTGTTGGCCGTCGATGGCCTCCTGCACCGGGATCTGCTCCCGCTCCAGTAGGCGGCGCAGCACCTCCCGCGCATCCTCATCGTCATCCACCACCAGCACATGGCCATCGGGGGTGCCGAGGCCATAGCGCTGTACCAGTTGCAGCAGTTGGCTGGCCTCAATGGGCTTGGTCAGCATGTTGCCGAAGGTGAGGGCGGCGGTCTCCTCACCTCCCGGTTGCGCCCCCAGAATAATCACGGGGATCTCCGCGGCTCCGGGGGTCTGCTTGAGGGCGGAGATGAGTGCCCAACCGTTGCCCTCCTCCATGGTGCAACCGATGGCAATGAGATCGGGCCGCTCATCGCGGGCGGTGCGCACCGTCTCCTCCACGGTGGAGCAGCGGATGACACGGTACCCCTCCTGCTCCAGCGAGGGGGTGAGGAGATCATTGAACCGCGCCTTGCGCTCAAACAGCAGCAGGGTGCCACGCGGCTGGTCCGCCGCCAGCCCCCCTTCGGGACACTGGATCACCACCCGCGGCAGCAGCATGTGGAAGGTGGAGCCCGCCCCGGGTTGGCTCTCCACTACCACATCGCCCCCCATCATGCGGCAGAAGTGGCGCGTGATGGCGAGGCCGAGCCCCGTCCCGCCAAACTTACGGGTGGTGGAGGCGTCCGCCTGGGTAAAGGCGTTGAACAGTTTGCGAGTCTGCTCTTCGCTCATACCGATGCCGGTGTCACGCACCGAGAAGCGCAGCCACTCCCCTCCGGGGCGCGGCTCCGTGGCGATGGTGAGGGTGATCTCGCCATCGTGGGTGAACTTGGTGGCGTTGCTCAGTAGGTTGAACAGACACTGGCGCAGCTTGATGAGGTCCGCCTCCATGGTGCCGAGTTGGGGCGGGTAGATGACCTGTAGGCGATTGCCGTTCTTTGCCACCAGCGGCAATACCATGGCCTCCACCTCGGCGATGTTCTGCGCGAGATCCAGCTCCTCGATAAACAGCTGCATATGCCCCGCCTCGATCTTGGAGATATCGAGGATGTCGTTGATGAGCATCAACAGGTGTCTGCCGGCGGTGCGGATCTTCTCCAGATCGGGATTGAAGTCGATGCAGCCGACATCCTCCGCCTCCTCCAACAACATATCGCTGTAGCCAATGATGGCGTTGAGGGGGGTGCGCAGCTCGTGGCTCATGTTGGCGAGGAACTCCGACTTGGCGCGGGTCGCCTCCTCGGCCCGCTCCTTTGACTCCTGTAGGGTCACCTCCGCCTCTTTGCGGGCGGTGATGTCCTGTGCCCCCAGCAGGATCCTGGGGTGGCCATCCACCTCCAGCAGGCAGGCCGAGAGCAGCCCCCAGAAGCGGCTACCGTCGCCCCGTAGCAGCTCGGTCTCATAGTGGTCCAGCAGCCGCGCTTGGGTCACCCGCTCATGGAGCTGGAACCACTGGTGGCGCTCGGGGAAGAAGCTGATAGCGGAGTGCTGGTGGGCGCCAAATAGCTCATTGACCCGCCGGTTGCAGCGTAACAGCGTGCCTTGATCGGGATCGCACAGCACCAAGGGCAGCGGCACGGCGTCAAAGATGCGCTCCAACATCTCCTCGCGCCGGCGCACCGAGTCGATAAAAAAGTTGGCGGCGCGGCCGATGTCGGCAATCTCATCATCGCCCTGGAGGGTGACGGAGTTGGCGCTGCCGTCAACGCAGGCATCCATATCCATCTGCAACCCCATCAGGCGGCGCAGCACCTGCCGATTCACGTAGTGGAGCACGACCACCACAATGACTATCCCCACCAGCAGTAGCAGGGTCAGCAGCTGCTCGCGGGTGGTGGCCATCACCTGCACCTGCTCCTGGCGCGCCAGGACCCCGGTCTCTAACTCAAAGGAGAGCATCGACACCTCCGCCACCAGCGCCTCCGCCCGCTGTCGCACCTCGGCCAGACTGTGGTCAACGGCGGTACGGGTGGCGAGCTGTTGACGCTGCTGCTGCGGGATGGAGTCCTCTCCCAGACTGAGATCGGCCAGCGCCGCCACCAGCGGTTTGAGCTGGGCATCGAACGGTGCCGGGAGGTCACGGGTGGCCGCCGCCAACTCGGCGAGCTGGGGGGGCAGCTCCAGGGCCAGCTGCTCCAGCTCGGTCTGCTCGGTGGTGGCCAGCAGCAGCCCCAGGCTGCCGAATAGCCCCTGGGCGGTGGCAAACCAGGTGGGGGTGTGGTCGGTGGGGAGGGCGCGCAACTGCCGGTGGAGGGCGGCTAACCGCAGGGCGGCGGCGTGGGTCGCCTGATCTGCCGCCATCTGGGCGCGGGTGGTCTGCTCCAGCGCCTCCAGCCCCTCGCGTAGGGCCATGCGCTGCCCCTCCAGCCCCTCGCCATGGTCGCTGCCGATGGCCTCGCTGGGGAGGCGGGTGATGAGATCGGCAATGGCCGCATCGAGATCGATGATCGCCTCCTGGGCGCGCCGCCGTGCCGGCTCATCCTCGGCGGTGACCAGTTCGGCCGCGATGGCCACCAGCGCATCGCTCTTCTGCGCCAACTGACCGGCCCCCACCAGGGTCGGCAGGTGGCTCTTGATCAACTCGTTAAAGCTGCCGCGAAAGTGTTCAAACGAGAACAGCGCGATGGCGCTGGCGATCACCGTGGTGGCGGCCAGTGCGATGAGCCCGCCACGCAGGCGATGGGCAACCCCAAAACGCATTCCGAAACCCCTTAAGGTGGCGGGTGGGGGGCGCTGCCGGGCCGCCCCTGAGTCGGTCGCCGGCACCCGCTACACCCTGCCCGTGGCCCCTCGCCGATCGACAAGGGGCGTGGTTAGGCGGCGGCCATTGTAGTGATAAGGCGGGGCAGCGCATAGGCGCATACCCCGCTGGGGGCGGTGGCCCACCCGACCCACTGCGGGCGGGGCGCTACGGTGTGGGGGCAGGGGGGGAGGGCGGTGGTGTGGGTCCGCCTCCGCTGCCGCCGCCAAAGAGATTGGCGATGCGTCGGGCCAGCGCCTTGATCCCACGCCAGAGCTTGGGGAGCAGCCAGGCGAGCAGCAGCAGGAACAACAGGAGCAGGACGAGGAACAGGGCCGGGTAGTGGAGGGCGGTCCAGAGTCCCGTCACCACCATGATGTCCTCACCGAAGGAGGCTAGCCAGTTGGTAAATGGCTCGGGCGAGGTGTTGATGAGGATCCGGCTACCCGACTTGGCGGCATGGCTGCCGGTGGCCAAGGTGGCGCCGACGATGGCCGCCGCCAGCTCGGCGCTGGGGGAGACATCCCCCAGGGCGCCGGCCGCCAGCATGGCGCCCGCGGGGATGCGGATGAAGGTGTGCAGGGTATCCCAGCCGGTATCTATCCCCGGCGTCTTGTCGGCGAAGAACTCCACGCAGTACATGAAACCCGCCGCCGCCATGACCAGCGGATCGCTGAGGATGACCAGATCCGGCGGCAGGGCGATATGGCCATTCATATTCATGAAACCGAGCATGAATAGGGTGGCGTAGAGATTGATGCCGCTGGCCCAGCCAACCCCCAGGGTGAGGGCGATGGTCTGGATCAGGTGTTGATACTCATCCACTGTGGGTGACTCCTTACAAAGGTCGGTCTCAATAGGGTGGCCGATCTGCCGGTGGCCGGGTGGACCAGCGGGTTGCTTGCATCGTCGTTGTCGCCGTTGGAAATGTAAAGCGTGCCGCTTGGCGGGTGCCCCCGGCCCTGGCAAACTGGCCCCCCTTCCCCTCTCCCCTGGACACCTACCATGGATCTCAACACCCCGTTAAGCGAAGAAGAACTCGATGAGCTGAATGAATTTCTCCTCTCCGACACCGTATCGGAGGAGTGCATGGACGCCTCAATGCTGGACGGCTTCCTCGCTGCTCTGGTGGTGGGGCCGGAGGCAATCCCTTTCAATGAGTGGATCGATGTGGTGTGGGGCGGGGAGGAGGCGCCGGTGTTTGCCAGCCAGGAGCAGGCGCAGCGGGTGATTGACCTCATCGTCCGCCACATGAACTCCATCGCCGACGACCTGGAGCAGGAGCCAGAGGTCTATGACCCGATTTTCTACCAGGATGGTGACGAGCTGGTGGCAGAGGGGTGGTGTGGCGGTTTCATCGAGGGGATGATGCGCCGGGCAGAGGCGTGGGAGGAGCTGTTTGAGGCGGGTCATGGCCACCTGCTTCAGCCCATCATGCAGGTGGCCGGGGTGACTGACGACGAGACAGAGCAGCCCGCACTGAGCCCCGCCGAGCGCCAAGAGACCATCCCCCTCATCGCCCCGGCGGTGGTGGAGCTATACGAGTTCTGGCGCGAGCGGCGCGCTCAATAGCGCCGCATCAGCCCCACCAGCACCCCCTGGATGCGTACCCGGTCCGGTGGGTAGCTGAGGGGGGCATAGTCGGCATTGGCGGCGTGCAGCAGCACCTGTCCGGGGCGCTGTTCGATCCGCTTCAGGGTTGCCTCGCTCTCATCGATGAGCGCCACCACCACCTCGCCGTTGCGCGCCTGCTCCCGCTGTTCAATGACCACCCGATCACCATCCATGATCCCCGCTTCGATCATGGAGTCGCCTCGCACTTCGAGCACATAGCAAGGCTGGCCGCTCTTCAAGGCCGCCGGCACCTCCACACTCTCATTGCGCCCCAGCGCCTCGATGGGGTGACCGGCGGCGATATAGCCCAGCAGCGGCAGGCTGTTGGCATCGAGCCGGGCCTGGGGGGTGAGGCGGATGCCGCGGTGGCGGCGTTGCGCCGGCTCCACTAGACCCGCCGCTACCAGGGCCATCAGCTGTTTATGGAGCGAACCGCGCGAGCGGAGGCCGAGGGCATCACACAGTGTTTGGAGGTTGGGGGCGCCATCGGGGAAGCGATCACGCAGACAGTCAAACAGGGCCTGTTGGCGAGGGGTGAGAGCGGGGTGCATGGGTCACTCGATGGCGGTCGGGGTTAACGGGGTGGGCGCAGCGGCGTGCCCAACGATCAGCTAAGGGCGCCAGTGGCGCCCCGGTCTATTATGGATGAGGGCCTGGAACCCACGATTCTTGTCCATTGTGCTTAGGCTCTCTATGATGCCGCGGAGAACGCGGAGAGAACAAGCGTATGGGTGTTCCGGTGGTAGATAGCGACCCTTCCCAGGCCGAGGATCCGGTCCGCCAGCTGGTGGCCCGCCTCAAGGGCAAGTATGGCGCACGCATCACCGGCGAGCTGCTGGTGGCGGCCCGGGCGGGGCGCTATGCCGAGCTGCCGGCGGGGCTTGAACCCCGTCTAGTCCAGGCGCTGCGGGGGCGGGGCATCGGCCGCCTCTATAGCCATCAGCGGGAGGTGTGGGAGGCGGTGAGCGCCGGCCGCCATACCGTGGTGGTGACCCCCACCGCCTCCGGCAAGACCCTCTGCTACAACCTGCCAGTGCTCCAAGGGGCGCTGACTCAGCGCGCCAAGGCGCTCTACCTCTTCCCCACCAAGGCGCTGGCCCAGGACCAGGTGGCAGAGCTACTGGAGCTGAACCAGGCCGGTGAGCTGGGGGTGCGGGCCTTCACCTTTGACGGCGACACCCCAGGCGATGCCCGCAAGGCGGTGCGTACCCGGGGCGATATTGTGGTCTCCAACCCCGATATGTTGCACCAAGGGATCCTGCCCCACCACACCAAATGGGCGCAGTTCTTCGAGGCGCTGCGCTATGTGGTGATCGACGAGCTACACACCTACCGCGGGGTATTCGGCGCCCACGTCGCCAATGTGCTGCGGCGGCTCCAACGTATCTGCCGCTTCTATGGCAGTGAGCCCACCTTTATCCTCTGCTCGGCCACCATTGCCAACCCCCAAGAGCTGGCGGAGCGGCTGCTGGAGCAGCCGGTGGTGGCGGTGGCCGAGAGCGGTGCCCCCAGCGGTGAGAAGCAGCTGCTGCTATGGAACCCGCCGGTCATCAATCCCGACCTCGGGATCCGCGCCTCGGCCCGCTCCCAGACCACCCGCCTCGCCCGCTTGGCGGTGAAGAGCGGCCTCAAGACCATCCTCTTTGCCCGCTCCCGGTTGATGGTGGAGGTACTCACCAAATATCTAAAGGATGTCTTTGACCGGGATCCGCGCCGGCCGGAGCGGGTCGCCGCCTACCGTGGCGGTTACCTCCCCGGCGAGCGCCGCGCCGTGGAGCGGCGCCTGCGGGGGGGCGATCTCGACTGCGTGATCGCCACCTCGGCGCTGGAGTTGGGGGTGGATATCGGCGCCCTGGATGTCTGTCTGCTGAACGGCTATCCCGGCACCGTGGCCGCCACCTGGCAGCGGCTCGGCCGCGCCGGGCGGCGTCAACGGAGCGCCCTCGGGGTGCTGGTGGCCAGTAGCGAGCCGCTGGATCAATACCTGGTGCGCCACCCGGAGTTCTTCCTCGGTGCCAGCCCTGAGCACGCCCGCATCGATCCCGATCAGCTGCTCATACTGCTAGATCATGTGCGCTGTGCCGCCTTTGAGCTGCCGTTTCGAGTGGGGGAGCGGTTCGGCCGGGAGGCGTTGGCGGAGCTACTCGACTACCTGGTGGAGGAGCGGGTGTTACATCGGGAGGGCGACAGCTGGCACTGGATCGCCGATAGCTACCCCGCCAATAGCGTCTCCCTACGTTCGGTGGCGGAGGGCAACTTTCTCGTGGTGGACTGCGATGAGGGGCGGCAGACGGTGCTGGCGGAGGTGGACTTCTCCAGTGCGCCGATGACCCTCTACGAGGGGGCCATCTACATGATCCAGGCGGTGCCCTACCAGGTGGAGCGGCTCGATTGGGTGGGGCGCAAGGCCTATGTCCGCCGCACCCGGGTTGACTACTACACCGACGCCATCGACTACACCCGCCTCAAGGTGCTGGAGGCGTTCGAGCAGGCGGCGGGGGCCCACGCCGAGGCGCGGCGCGGGGAGGTGCATCTGGTGCGGCGCATCGCCGGCTACAAAAAGATCCGCTACTACTCCCACGAGAATATCGGCTACGGCAACATCCAGCTGCCGGATCAGGAGATGCACACCACGGCGGTCTGGTGGCAGCTGGCACCGGCGGCGCTGGAGCGGGCCTTCCGTCAGCGGCAGCAGGCGCTGGACGGCTTTCTTGGGGCGGCCTACGCCATGCACCACGTGGCGGCCCTGCGTACCCTCGCCGAGCCCCACGACCTGGGGCGGGCGGTGGGGGATGGCGACGCCCAGTGGTTTGCCACCGTCGGCAGCGATGGCCGCGGCCAGCTGCGCGGCGCAGAGGGTGGGGAGCTGGATCCCGAGCAGGAGAGCCGTTTCAAGCCGGCGCTCTTTCTCTACGACAACTACCCCGGCGGCATCGGCCTCTCGGCCCCGCTCTACGACCAGCGACAGGCGGTGGTGGCGGATGCCCGTGCCCTGGTGGCTGCCTGCGGCTGCCGCTACGGCTGCCCCTCCTGCATAGGCCCCATCTTGGCCTCCGATGAGCAGCGTGGCTACTCGCCCAAGCTGGCCACCCTGGTGGTGCTCGATCTCCTGCTGGGGGGACCACTACCCCCCTTGACCGAGGTGTGACCTATGGGGCTCAAAGGGCGACTAGGGGTGTTGCGACAGCAGGCCGGGGCGGTGCCCAGCCCGACAACCGATGCCCCACCTAGCCCCACGGCGGCGGTTGGCGGGACGGCCGGGTTGGCAGAGCGCCTCTCCCGCCTGCGCGCCCCTGGCACGGCGCCAGCGCCGCGGCGTCCACGCGAGGGGGAGGCGGAGCTGGCGGCCCGGTTGGGGGCAGAGCCGATCGCCCCCGGCTGCCTGCTCATTGAACGCCGCATCCCGGCGCTGGGGCGCCACGGCCACGCCCCCCTCGCCGCCCCGCCAACCCTGCACCAGCTGCCGGAGGCGCAGGGTTGGCGGCCAGCCGAGCTAGTGCTGCTGGATACCGAGACCACCGGCCTCGCCGGGGGCAGTGGCACGACGGTGTTCCTCCTCGGCCTAGCCCGCTTGGTGGCGGGGGAGTGGGTAACGCGGCAGTGGCTCATCACCCGTTTTGCCGGTGAGCGGGCGATGCTGGCAGCGGCCGGGGCGTGGTGTGCCGAGGCCCAAGGGGGGGTGAGTTACAACGGCCGCAGCTTTGATCTACCGCTGCTCGCCGCCCGTTGCCGCCTGGCTGGGGTGGCCGATCCCTTCTCCTGCTTACCGCAGCTGGATCTACTCCACACCACCCGCCGCGCCTTCGCCAGCCGCTGGCCCGACTGCCGCCTCGGCACCGTTGAGCGCCAGCTCATGGGGTTGCGCCGCAGTGGTGATCTACCCGGTAGCGAGGCGCCCGCCGCCTGGCTCGATTGGCTCCACGCCGGGGATGGCGGGCGGCTGGCTGAGGTGGTCCAACACAACCATTTGGACCTCCTCTCCCTCGCTGCCCTCTTGCCGCTGATGGAGCAGATTTACGCCGATCCGGTGGCCTATGGCGCCGATCTATTGACCTTGGCCCGGATCCAGCGGCGGGCCGGCCATGAGCAGCGCTACCGCGAACTGCTGCTGCGTGCCGAGGGGCGCACCGCCCAGCTGGAGCAGGCCCGCCTACTGCGGCGACAAGGGGAGTGGGAGGCCGCCTGCCGCCTCTGGCGGCAGCTGGCGGCGCAGGGCGAGCTGGAGGCGGTGGAGGCGCTGGCCAAATACTACGAGCATGTGGCCAAGGCCCCAGCGGCGGCCCAACAGTGGGCTGAACGGCTACCGGCCGGACCCGCTCGTGATCACCGTCTGCTCCGGTTACAACGCAAGAGGGGCGGTGGAAGGGCGCCCGCGGCGGGGTGAATCCCATCTCGTTCCCGGGGCAAAAGTGGGGCGTGGCATTGCCAGGGCGGCGGAGGGAGTGCGAAAGTGGCCGGTCGATGGGGGAGGCGAGGGTGTGGACGACGTACCAGGGTTGATCTTTGCACCGCTACTGCGCCTGCTATATGCGCTGTTGCAGGGGCTGCTATGGCTCGGCTGGGAGGTTGGGGTCGAGACCATCGGTTGGGGGATCGGCTGGGCGTTTTGTCGGCTCTGTACCCTAGGCCAGCTCCCCAAGGAGGGGCTCGGCGAGCAGGAGCAGTGCAACCCCTTCAGCGCCCTCGCCATCGAACTCTTGGGCCTACTACTGCTGGCGGCCGCCGTCTGGCTGCTGGCTACGCTATTGGGTGGCCCACCGCCTACGCTATAAGGCGTCCTCCCCGCTAGAGAGACCGCTCACCGGCCGCCGCGCAGCTTCTGTGGGGCGCGGCCCCAACTTATGAAGCATGACATGCCATGACCATCCCCTTTGTACATCTGCGTCTCCACACCGAGTTCTCCCTGGTCGATGGGCTCGTCCGCATCAAGCCGCTCTGCAAGGCCGTCGCCGCCCAGGGGATGCCGGCGGTCGCGGTGACCGACCACAACAACCTCTTCGGCCTGGTGCAGTTTTTTAAAGCGGCCCAAGGGGCGGGGGTCAAACCCATCGCCGGCATGGACCTGCTCATCGAGGAGTCGGAGCCCGACGAGTTGGGGCGCGCCGTGGCGGCGCCACCCTCCCGCCTGGTGCTGCTGGCCAAGTCAGAGCAGGGCTATCGCAACCTGTCGGAGCTGGTCTCCCAGGCCTACACCGCCAACCAGCAGCACGGTGTGCCGCTCATCAAGCGGGAGTGGTTGCAGGCACCCGGGCGGGTGGCAGATGTGATCTGCCTCTCCGCTGGGCGCGAGGGGGATGTGGGGCGGGCCATCCTGGCGGGACGCCAACAGGAGGCCGCGGCGCGGTTGACGGCCTGGCTTGAGCTGTTTGGCGACAACTTCTACCTGGAGCTTATCCGCACCGGCCGCGAAGGGGAGGAGGAGTATATCCACGGGGCGGTGGCGCTGGCCCTGGCCCACGGTGTGCCGGTGGTGGCCACCAACGACGTGCGCTTCCTCACCCGGGAGGAGTTTGAGGCCCACGAGGCGCGGGTCTGCATCGCCAGCAGCCGCACCCTGGACGACCCCCGTCGCCCCCGCGACTACTCGGAGCAGCAGTACCTGCGCAGCGCCGAGGAGATGGCAGAGCTGTTTGCCGACATCCCCGAGGCGCTGCAAAACACGCTGGAGATCGCCCGGCGCTGCTCCATCGAACTGCGCCTTGGCACCTACTTCCTCCCCGACTTCCCGGTGCCGGAGGGGCTCACCATGGATGAGTTCTTCCGCCGCGAGTCGCGTGCCGGACTGGAGGAGCGGCTGCCGAAGCTGATGGACCCGGCGGCGCCCGACTATGAGGCGCGCTGCCAGCCCTACCGGGAGCGGCTGGAGATCGAGCTGGATGTGATCATCGGCATGGGGTTCCCCGGCTACTTCCTCATCGTTGCCGACTTTATCCAGTGGGCCAAACGCAACGGGGTGCCGGTGGGGCCGGGGCGCGGCTCAGGGGCGGGCTCATTGGTCGCCTATGCCCTCACCATCACCGATCTCGATCCCCTCGCCTACGACCTGCTGTTTGAGCGCTTCCTCAACCCGGAGCGGGTCTCCATGCCAGACTTCGATGTCGATTTCTGCATGGAGGGGCGCGATCGGGTGATCGACTACGTGGCCGAGCACTACGGCCGCGATAAGGTCTCGCAGATCATCACCTACGGCACCATGGCGGCCAAGGCGGTGGTGCGCGATGTCGGCCGCGTCATGGGCCATCCATACGGCTTTGTCGATCAGATCGCCAAGCTCATCCCGGCAGAGTTGGGCATCACCCTGGCCGACGCGCTGGAGAAGGAGGAGCAGCTCAAGGAGCGCTACGAGAAGGATGAGGAGGTGCGCAGCCTCATCGACATGGCCCGCCAGCTGGAGGGGATCACCCGTAACGCCGGCAAACATGCCGGTGGGGTGGTGATCGCCCCCTCCAAGCTGACCGACTTCGCCCCGCTCTACTGCGAAGAGGGGGGCGGTGGGGTGGTCACCCAGTTCGATAAGAACGATGTCGAATCGGTGGGGTTGGTGAAGTTCGACTTCCTCGGTCTGCGTACCCTCACCATCATCGACTGGGCGCTGGGACTCATCCGCCAGGCCACCGGCGCGGAGGTGGATATCAACCACATCCCGCTGGACGACAAGCAGAGCTTCGACCTGCTCAAGGCGTGTCAGACCACCGCGGTGTTCCAGTTGGAAAGTCGTGGCATGAAGGAGCTGATCAAACGGCTCCAGCCCGACTGCTTCGAGGACATCATCGCCCTGGTGGCGCTGTTCCGGCCCGGTCCGCTCCAATCCGGCATGGTGGATGACTTCATCAACCGCAAACAGGGGCGGGCCAAGGTGGAGTATCCCCATCCGGCGCTGGAGACCATCCTCAAGCCCACCTACGGCGTCATCGTCTACCAGGAGCAGGTGATGCAGATCGCCCAGGAGCTGGCGGGCTACACCCTGGGTGGCGCCGATCTGCTACGGCGCGCCATGGGTAAAAAGAAGCCGGAGGAGATGGCCAAGCAGCGCGATATCTTCATCACCGGCGCCACCGAGCGCGGGGTGGCGCCGGAGGTGTCGAGCCCCATCTTCGACCTGATGGAGAAGTTCGCCGAGTACGGTTTCAATAAATCCCACTCCGCCGCCTACGCCCTGGTCTCCTACCAGACCGCCTGGCTCAAGGCCCACTATCCCGCCGCCTTCATGGCCGCCACCATGTCGGCCGACATGGACTCCACCGACAAGGTGGTGCCGCTCATCGATGAGTGCAACGCCATGGGGCTCAAGGTGCAGCCACCCAACGTCAACGCCTCCGGCTACAAGTTTGCGGTGCAGGATGCCAAGACCATCGTCTACGGCCTGGGGGCGATCCGCGGCGCTGGCGAGGGGGCCATCGGGGCCATCGTCGAGGAGAATCAGCGGGGTGGGCCATTTAAGGACCTGTTTGATCTCTGTCGGCGGGTCGATCTGAAAAAGGTCAATCGGCGGGTGTTGGAGGCACTTATCACCGCCGGCGCGTTGGATACCATCGGCCCCAATCGCGCCACGCTGATGCAGGCGCTGCCACAGGCGCTGAAACTGGCCGAGCAGGATAGCGCCAACCACCGGGCCGGGGTGGCCGATCTCTTTGGTTTCGACGAGCCGGATGGCGGGGCGGGTGGGGCAACGAGTTACCTAGAGCAGCCGGAGTGGGATGACGAGAGGCGGCTACAGGGGGAGAAGGATGTGTTGGGGCTCTATCTCACGGGTCACCCCATCGATCGCTTCCTCTCGGAGTTGCAGCATATGGTCAGCTACCGGCTGAAGGAGCTACGCCCGACGCAAAAGAAACAGGCGGTCACCGTGGCGGGGCTCATCATCGCCTCCCGCACCATGAACACCAAAAAGGGGGACCGCATCGCCTTCGTCACCATCGACGACAAGAGCGCCCGGTTGGAGGTGGCGCTGTTCAGCGAGGCGTTCCAGAAGTACCGCAATGTCATCGCCAAAGACATGGTGATTGTGGTCAAGGGGGAGGTGAGCCTGGATGACTTCTCCGGCGGCCTGCGGATGCAGGCAGACCAGCTATTTGACATGGCCGAGGCACGGGAGCAGTGGGCCAAGCGGCTGGTGGTACCGCTGACAGCGCAGCAGGCGGCGGCCGGTCTCGGTGAACAGCTGGCGGAGACGCTGCAACCGTTCCGTGAGGGGAGCTGCCCGGTGCAGATCAACTACCGTAACGAACAGGCCAGCGCCGCCATTCGGCTCGGTGAGGAGTGGCGGGTCAAACCCACCGATGAGCTACTCCACCGCCTGCGACAGCTGGTATCGGAGGGGGTCGGGGTGGAGTATGGCTAGGCGCTGGGCTGGCAGAAACCTACCGCGGCCGCTGCGAAGGGGCGCAGGCCAGGCCATCGCCCGCGCCAACGACAGCGCTGGACCTGTCTACTGCTTCACCCCTTAGCCTCTCTTGCGTCGACTAACCGACGCAAACCTGAGGAGAGCAACCATGCAGAACGCGATCAATAAGACGCAGTGGGTGGCGCTATTCGAGGCGGTGGGGCTAGACGAGGCGGCCATGCGGCGTTGGCACTCACTGTTTGAGCAGCGCCATCCCGAGGGCCATCAGGCCTTTCTGGAGTGGCTCGGCATAGATGCCGAGGCCGTTGCCCGCATCCGCACCAGCGCCCG
>QKFD01000101.1 GCA_003251535.1 Chromatiales bacterium
TTAGTGCGGCGGTACACGATGGTGCTGCTGCGCATTATGACCCTCGGCAACGGGTGGCGTGGGCCCCGCAACCGCCCGATCTGGCGCGTTGGCGGGAGCGTTTTGCGGGTCTCGATACGTGGGTCGCGGAGGGGGAGGATGGGCTCGCCGGTTTTATCGCCTATGACTGGGATGGCCATATCGATCTGCTGTTTACCCACCCGGACCAATTGCGGCGTGGGGTGGCGACGGCGCTCTACCGTTTTGCCGAGGCGACACTCATGGCCGCAGGGGTGATGGAGTTGACCACGGCGGCGAGTCTGGTGGCGCACCCCTTTTTCACTAAGCAGGGTTTTGAGCTGGTGGAGGAGCAGACGGTATGGCGGGGAGAGGTGGCGCTGCGCCGCTTTGCGATGCGTAAGGCGCTGGTCGCTGGGCGGTGAGTTGGGGCGGCCATCTGTGGCCGCCCCAACGGCGACGGGTCACTACAGACGGCGGATCTTCTCTTCTTGGGTCGTCAGTTGGGCCAACGCCCCACGGATCTCCTCCAACCGTTTACGCTCCGCGGCTACCACCTCCGGCTTGGCCCGCTCAGCGAAGTTGGGGTTGGCCAGTTTGGCCTCACAGCGCTGGAGATCGCCACTGAGCTTGCTCATCTCTTTATTGAGTCGGGCCAGCTCCGCCTCTTTGTCGATGAGGCCGGCCAGCGGGATCATGAGCTGCATCTCCCCCACCAGCGATACCGCCGACTCTGGCGCACTGCTCTCCGCCTCTAGCCAAGTGATCGATTCGGTCTTGGCCAGACTGGTGAGGAAGGCGTGGTTGTCCGCAAGGCGCGTCCGATCACTTTCACTGCCGTTCTGTAGCAGTACCGGCAGCGGTTTACCGGGGGCGATGTTCATGGAGCTGCGGATCTTGCGCACGCCGACGATGAACTCCATCACCCACTGCATCTCGCTCTCTGCCGTGGCGTCGATCTGGGCGTCACCGCTGGTGGGGTAGGGGCGGAGCATGACGGTGGGGCCGGTGCAACCGGCCAGCGGCGCGACCCGCTGCCAGATCTCCTCGGTGATGAAGGGCATGATGGGGTGGGCGAGGCGCAGGGTCGCCTCCAGCACCGTCACCAGGGTGTGGCGGGTGCCGCGCTGTTCCGCTGCGCTGCCGGCACCGGTCAGCACCGGTTTGGATAGCTCCAGGTACCAGTCGCAATACTCATCCCAGACAAAGGCATAGATGGCCTGGGCGGCGAGGTCGAAGCGGTAGTGTTCGATCTGCTCGCGCATGGTGGCGGTGGTACGGGCGAGGCGGGAGAGGATCCAGCGATCGGCAGCGCTGCGGCACAGGTCGTCCCCCTCCGCCCCCTGGCCGCAGTCTTGTCCCTCGGTGTTCATCAGCACGTAGCGGGCGGCGTTCCACAGCTTGTTGCAGAAGTTGCGGTAGCCCTCGATGCGGCCGGTATCAAAGTTGATGTCGCGGCCGGTGGAGGCGAGTGAGGCGAAGGTGAAGCGCAGGGCGTCGGTGCCGTAGGCCTTGATGCCGTCGGGAAACTCCTTGCGGGTGTCGCGCTCGATCTTCTTCTCCTGCTCCGGCTGCATCAGGCCGCTGCACCGCTTGCGCACCAGCGCCTCAAGGTCGATGCCGTCGATGAGATCGATGGGGTCGAGCACGTTGCCCTTGGACTTGGACATCTTCTGGCCCTGGGCATCGCGCACCAGGCCATGGATATAGACCTCGCGGAACGGGACATCGCCCATGAACTTGAGCCCCATCATGATCATCCGGGCGACCCAGAAGAAGATGATGTCGAAGCCGGTCACCAGCACGCTGGTGGGGTAGAAGGCGGCCAGCGCCTCGTTGCGCTGCGGCCAACCGAGGGTGGAGAAGGGCCACAGGGCGGAGGAGAACCAGGTGTCGAGTACGTCGTCGTCTTGGCGCAGGGCGATATCGAAGCCGAGCTGGTGCCGCTCGCGCACCTCCGCCTCACTGCGACCGACGTAGACCTGGCCGGCCTCGTCATACCAGGCGGGGATGCGGTGCCCCCACCAGATCTGGCGACTGATGCACCAATCTTCGATGCGGCGCATCCAGTCGAAATAGGTGTTTTTCCAGTTGTCGGGGACAAAGCGGACCCGCCCATCCTCCACCACCTGGATCGCCTCGGCGGCCAGTGGTGCCACCTTCACATACCACTGATCGGTGAGGAAGGGTTCGATCACCGAGTGGCTGCGGTCGCCCCGCGGCACCATCAGGCGGTGCTCCTGGATCTTCTCGACCAGCCCCAACTCAGTGAGGTCGCGCACGATCTGGTCACGTGCCTCGTAGCGATCCAGGCCACGGTACTGCTCCGGTGCCTGGTCGTTGAGGCGGGCGTCACGGGTGAAGAGGTTGATCATCGGCAGCTGGTGGCGCTGCCCCATTTTGTAGTCGTTGAAGTCATGGGCTGGGGTGATCTTGACGCAGCCGGTGCCGAAGGTGGGGTCCACATAATCATCGGCGATGATGGGGATCTCGCGCCCCACCAAGGGCAGGGTGATGGTGCGCCCCACCAGGTGCTGGTAGCGCTCATCCTCCGGGTGGACCGCCACGGCGGTGTCGCCGAGCATGGTCTCGGGGCGGGTGGTGGCGACCACCAGGTGGCCGCTGCCGTCGCTCAGCGGGTAGCGGAAGTGCCAGAGGTGACCGGCCTCCTCGACGCTATCCACTTCCAGGTCTGAGACGGCGGTCTGGAGGACCGGGTCCCAGTTGACCAACCGCTTGCCGCGGTAGATGAGCCCCTCTTCGTAGAGCGAGACAAACACCTCTTTGACCGCGGTGGAGAGCCCCTCGTCCATCGTGAAGCGCTCCCGCGACCAGTCGGGGGAGGCCCCCATGCGGCGCAGCTGGCGGGTGATGGTGCCGCCCGACTCCTCCTTCCAGCGCCACACCTCGTCCAGGAACTGCTCCCGTCCCATCTCGCGGCGGGAACGCCCCTCCGCCGCTAGGCGGCGCTCCACCACCATCTGGGTGGCGATGCCGGCGTGATCGGTGCCGGGCTGCCAGAGGGTGTTGTCCCCCTTCATGCGATGGTAGCGGATGAGGGCGTCCATGATGGTGTCTTGGAAGGCGTGACCCATATGGAGCGACCCAGTGACGTTGGGCGGCGGGATCATGATGCAGTAGCTCCCGTCGGCGGCGCTCCGCTGGCCCTGGGGCGCAAACCAACCGGCGGCCTCCCAAGTGGCATACCAGCGCTGTTCGATGGCGTGGGGGGTGTACGACTTGTCCATGGGTCTCTCTGGCGGGAAGGTATACGAAACGGGGGATTATAACCTAGCCGTGCGCCCCCCTAGGCCCGGCGCATAACCGGCCCGAACGGTGCGTGGCATGGGGGAGCGGCTGGGGGGGCGGTTGGGCAAAATGACCGGCACTGCCAGGCCAACCCCCCTCTACCTCAAGGCGGCAGCTGATCCTCCTCATCATCTGCTGCTGAGGAGGCCGAGGCGCTCTCTGTGGGATCGGTTTCAGGGGCGAGATGGGGGGGGGAGTGCGGCTGGCTGCCGGTTGGCGGGGGGGATGAGAGGGACTCCTCCTCTGCTTGGAGCAGTTGAGCGAGGTCCTCCAGCTCCTCCATTAAATTATCCGGGAGCAGCGAGGTAGGGGGACGCTGCCCTGCGAGAAGGGGGTCGTCCGGGTCGCTGGCGTCGAGGGCATCGTCATCAAACGGCTCATCATCGTAGGGATCGCCGTAGAGATCGTCGTCATCGTCGTCAAACTCGCCATCCCCCAGCTCCATCAATGTCGGGACATCCTCTGCGGGAGGATCTGCGTCGGCCGGCTCGATTATCTGCTCCAAGTCGGTCAGCTGGGTTATTAGCCGATTCTGGTCCTGCTTGCTCATGGAAACCCCTGAGAACCACTCAGCCGAGGTTGTGAGTTTGTAAATCGTACCCGCGGTCGCGGTAGAAACGGAACCTCTCTCGCCCCGCTGTCTTCACCCGCTCCTCTCCATCGATGGGTTCCACTACCCGCTCAAAGCGGCTGAACCAGAGTGGCACCTCGCTGGCGAGGTTGATGAGTATCCCATGGTGGCCACTGGGATCTAGCCCACTCCCTACGTGGATCGGCACCGTGTTATCCGCCTCCTCCAGCTCGGAGAGCGGTTCATGGGGCAGAAAGGAGCCGGCCCGGAAGCTCCACAGCAGCTCATCGAGCCGTGTGGCTTGGGCCGGGTCCTCGGCATTTAGGTAGACCCGATGGCCCTGCTGCCACGCCTTCTCGGCCAGGCGACAGGCAGTCAGCTCCCGCTGTTGAGGGGCCTGCTGGATGTAAAAATCAATACGGGTCATAAGGTTACATTCACGTTGTAGCGTCGGCGGTTGGCTGGGCAGGGTCCCCCGACCCAGCCACGCCCATTAACCCCGCTCGCCTGCTCGATCAATGAGGTACTGCATCAGCAGCGGCAGCGGCCGACCGGTGGCCCCCTTGTTGGCGCCGCTATCCCAGGCGGTGGCGGCGATGTCGAGATGGGCCCATTTCAGATCCTTGGTGTAGCGGGAGAGGAAGCAGGCCGCGGTGATGGTACCCCCTTCGCGCCCCCCAACGTTGGCCATATCGGCAAATGGGCTCTTGAGTTGATCTTGATACTCCTCCCACAAAGGTAGTTGCCAGGCGCGGTCACCGCTCCGCTCGCCGGCGCTCAGGAGGGCATTCACCAGCGTCTGATCGTTACCTAACAGGCCGCTGGCGGGCTTGCCAAGGGCCACGACGCAGGCACCGGTGAGGGTCGCAATATCCACTACCACCTCGGGTTCAAAGCGCCGCGAGTAGGTGAGGGCGTCACAGAGGATGAGGCGGCCCTCGGCGTCGGTGTTGAGGATCTCGATGGTCTGGCCCGACATGGAGGTGACCACATCACCCGGTTTGTTGGCCGCCCCATCCGGCAGGTTCTCGCTGGCCGGCACCACCCCGGTGACATTGATAGGCAGCTTCAGCTCCGCCAGCGCCTTCATCACCCCCAGCACGGCGGCACCACCGCTCATGTCGTACTTCATCTCATCCATGGCGGCGGCGGGTTTAAGGGAGATGCCACCGGCATCAAACGTGAGCCCCTTGCCCACCAGCACCACCGGTTTCTGCTTCTTCTTGCCACCCCGGTACTCTACTACGATGAGCCGTGGGGGCTGCCGGCTCCCTTTGGCAACCGAGAGCAGGGCCCCCATGCCGAGCTTCTCCATCTCCTTCTCCTCGACGATGGTGACATCGAGGGTGTCGTGGGCGTGGCCGAGTTTCTTGGCCTGGTCCGCCAAGTAGCTAGGGGTGCAGATATTACCCGGTAGGTTGGCCAGCCGCTTGGTCAGCTCCAGGCCGGCAAGGAGGGCGCGCGCCTCGGCGAGGCCCCGCTTGCCGCTGGCCACCTCCTCCTCATCCAGCACATAGGCTACCTTCTTCAGCGGTGGGCGATCCTCTTGGGCGCTCTTCTCCGATTTGGTCTCTTCATAGAGATAGAGGGCGTTGCCCAGCGCCAGGGCGGCATCCCGCACCTTGAGGGCGCTATCGCGGCCGGTGACGGCCAGATCCGTGAGGGCAAATACCGCGCTCTTGGCGCCGGTCCCCTTGAGGGCGTTACAGGCGCCGGTGAGGGCCTTGCGGTAGTCGGCGGTGCCGATCTCCTCGGCCTCTTTACCGCAACCCACCAGCAATACCCGCTCGGCGGCGATGCCGGGGAGGGCATGGAGCAGCAGGGTCTCCCCCGGCTTGCCCTTGTGGTCACCTGACTTCAGGACGTGGCTGATCGCCCCGCCCCCCTGCTCATCCAGCGCTGCTGCGGCGCGGGTAAGCACCCGTTTTTCGTAGATGCCGACGACGACACAGCCGGTGTCGGGGTTACCTAGGGCGCCGGCCTTGACCGAAAAATCCATAAAAACTCCCAAGTTGTGGTTGGCACTTAACGATTTTGGTTGTCGGGATCTATAGCGTAAACTTGTTCGCACCTTCAACCGTGCCCCACCTCCCCGCTTGATTATCCAGCGCTATTTGACCCGCGAGACGGCCCTCGCCACCGCAACGGTGACGGTGGTGCTGCTCTTGCTATTCCTCAGCGGCACCTTCGTCCGGGTCCTGACCAAGACCATGGAGGGGGACTACCCGGCCCAGGCGCTCTTCATGCTCTTTGGCCTGAAGGCGGTGGGCAGCCTGGTGTTCGTGCTGCCGCTCGGTCTCTTCCTCGGTGTCATCATCGCCTTTGGCCGGCTCTACCGCGATAGCGAGATGGTGACCCTCTTTGCCTGTGGCCTCCACCCCGATAGCGTTGTGCGGGTGGTACTACGGATGGCGCTGGTGGTGGCGCTGGTGGTGGCGCTGTTGGCGCTTTGGGTGGGGCCGCGGGCGGAGGAGTCGGGCCACCGGCTACTCGATGAGCTGGAGGCGAGCGCCGAGATAGAGGGTATCGTACCAGGGCGCTTCAACCAGAGCGACGCCGGTGACCGCCTCATCTATGTGGAGGAGATGTCCGCCGATCGTACGGAATTGCGCAATGTCTTTGTCCACGCCCGTAGTGACAGCGGGCTCCAGCTCCTTACCGCCGCCCGCGGCCATGAGGAGCACAATTCTGCCACCGGTGAGCACTATCTAGTGCTGGAGGATGGCTACCGCTATGAGGGGGTGCCGGGTCGTTCTGACTATCGCATCGCCCACTTTGAGCGCCATGGGCTACGGCTGGTGGAGCGCCCCATCACCCCCTCCAAGCGGCGGCGGGCGGCCATCCCCACAGAGCAGTTGGCCCACTCCGATCACCCCGGTGACCATGCCGAGCTGCACTGGCGCATTGCCATGCCGGTCAGCACCCTCTTATTGGGGATATTGGCGGTGCCATTCAGTCGCTCCAGTCCACGCCAGGGGCGTTATGGCAAGGTCTTCCTCGGTTTCCTGGTCTACGTCATCTATAACAACCTCCTCACCGTCGGGCGCAGCTGGATGGAGGGGGATAAGGTGGGTAATGGCCTGGGGCTGTGGTGGGTCCACGGTTTGATGCTGCTGGCCATTGTGGTGGCGCGGCGTTGGTATCGGGGTGATGGCATCTGGCCGTGGCGGCGCAGGGGGGGGCGATGATCCTCGATCGATACATCGGTCGCAGTGTGGCCGCCAGCACCGCCGGGGTGATGGCGGTGCTGCTCACGGTCTACTACTTCAGCTCCCTCGCCGGTGAGCTGTCGGACATCGGCACCGCCGACTACCACTTCCCTCAGGCGATCCAGTACACCCTATTGCTCGCCCCGCGTCAGGCCTACGAGCTGTTCCCGTTGGTGGCGCTGATGGGGGCGATGTTGGGCCTCGGGGCGCTCGCCTCCCACAGTGAACTGACGGTGATGCGGGCCGCGGGTCTCTCGGTGCGCCGCATCACCTGGGCGGTGTTGAAGACCGGCCTGTTTCTGGTGCTGCTGGTGACCCTGCTGGGAGAGGTGATCTCGCCACCGCTGGAGAAGTATGCCCGTATCGAGCGGGCGCGGGCGCTCCACGAGAACTTCGTCAACACCGCCTCCGGCCTATGGGCGCGGGAGGGACAGAGTTTTCTCAATATCCAGCGGCTCTTCCCTGGTGGCCTGGCGGCGGGGGTATCGATCTACCGCCTGGGGGCCGATGAGCAGGTGGAGCTGCTGGTGTTTGCCGAGCGTGGCGAGTGGCGTGATGGTGGTTGGCACCTCATCAATGTCACTGAGAGCGCACTCTCCATGGCGGGGGTGACCACCCGCTTCCTCCCCGAGCGGAGCTGGGAGACGGCGCTCACACCGCAGGTGATGGATACCGTGGCGGTACCGGCGGAGAATCTCTCCATTGTCGATCTCTGGGGCTATGTCGGTTTTCTAGAACAGAATGGCTTGGATGCCGGGCGCTACTCTCTGGCCCTCTGGACACGGGTGGTGACGCCACTGGCCACCGCCGGGATGTTGCTGCTGGCGGTCCCGTTTATCTTTGGCAGCCAGCGCAGCGTCAGTATTGGCCAACGGGTGGTGATTGGCGGCCTGATTGGCATCGGCTTCTATCTGTTTAACGCCATTTTCAGCCGCTTTGGTGTGCTCTACGCCATCCCGCCACTGTTGGCGGCGGCGCTGCCGACCGTCGTGGTATTTGCCCTCTGGTTGGGTCTGATGCGGCGTCTGCGTTAGTGGTGTGCCGTCGCCGGGGTGGGACTGGCGCCGGTGCGATCCTTTGCGCTATGTTCTTCGGCGCAGCACTTAGACGATAACGCGACGGATAGCGCGCCGCACAACTAACGGGGGATGAGCCATGAAACTGATCGCCAAGCTGTTTGCCACTGCTCTACTGTTGGCCTTCATGGGGAGCGCAGCCGCGGCTGATGTGTCGCCCATGACGGTGGAGGGGGCCACCACGGTGGATGCCGCCCAGGCCAAGGCCCTGTTCGATGAGGGGGCCATCTTCATCGATGTCCGCAGTGATAAGGATTGGGCCGCTGGCCGCGTCCCGGACGCCTACCACCTGGAGTTGAAGAGCAACTACACCGAGGCCACCCTAGGCGAGAAGGTGGCCAAAGATCAGGCGGTGGTCATCTATTGCAACGGCGAGAACTGCCCGCGCAGCGCCGACGCCTCTGCCAAGGCGGTGGGTTGGGGATACAGCAAGGTCTACTACTTCCGCGACGGTCTACCGGCCTGGATGTCGGCCGGCTACCCCGTAGAGTAATCGTCCCCTGGCGGCGGGCCCGCCGTCCACCGCCCTCTCTGAGTGAGGGGTTGGTGGGCGGGGCCCGCCCAGCCAAGCCGCTGCCCCGCCCCCTTGGCGCGGGGCTGGACCTGCCTTGTCGCAGATACCTCCCATCGAGATCGCCCAATGCCCCCCTTTGGCCCCCTGGCCGCCCTGAATGGGGCATCCTCCGATCCCGCACCCTTTTGAGGCGTCGAGCATGAAACTGCGCGCCCGTATCACCCTCGTTGCCGTCTCTGCCACCCTGCTGGTCGCCAGTGGCCTGATTGTGGCCAGCCAGCTGGCCCAGGCCACCGTTGAAAGCCGTCTGGAGGCGGCGCTCCACACCGGGATCTCCCAACTCTGGAGCAAGATCGTCTCTGCGAATCGTACCCAGATGGAGTCGGGGATCTCCGCCCTCTCCCGAGATCGAGAGACCCGGGACGCCCTGGCTGCCCGCGATCAAGCGCTGGTGGCGGAGCGCGCCCGTACCTCATTCAATCTGATGACTGCCAGTCAGCTCATCTCGCGGATGCAGCTCACCGATAGCGAGGGGAGTGTCCTCTTCTCCGCCCCTGAGCCATTCACCGGCAAGACCCGCAAGCGGCTGGTGGCACAGGCGCTGGAGGAGGGGAAGGTGGTGGGCGGTGTCGAGCGGGATGACGATGGCACGCTAGTCAATGCCATCGCCTTCCCATTTTTTACCCGCGGCAAGCCGGTGGGGGTGGGGGTATTTGCCAGCGAACTGGGGCCAGCGGTGGCTGACTTCCAGCAGAGTGAGGGCTCAGAACTCTACGTGGTGGATGGTGATGGGCAGCTGCTGGTGGGCTCCGATCCAGCGCTATTTCCCCTCATCCAGCCGCCCAAGGCGGTCCTAGGTAGCCTCTCCCTGCGTGAGCAGCAGGTGGGGGATAAGGTCTACTCCATCTCCGTCCAGCCCCTCATTGCTGTCGCCGGTGAGCCGGTGGCCCACTTGGTGGCCGCGACCGACCATACCGCCAGCTACCACCAGCAGCGTACCGTCCAGCTCTATGCCTACGGCCTGACCGGGCTGGTGATTGGGGTGGTGGTGGTGGGTCTCTATTGGTACCTGCGGTGCTCGCTGGCCCCGCTCCAGGGGGCGGTGGAGTCACTACAGGCGATCGCCGCTGGCAATCTGCGGCAAGTGGGGCGGGGGCAGGGGCCAAGCGGCAACGATGAGATCGGCGCCCTGCTCACCGCTCAGGGGGAGACCAGCCAGGTATTGCGGGAGATGATCGGCGGCATTGAGGCGATGACCGAGGCAGTGGCGACCTCCGCCCAACGCCTGTTGACCATTGCCGGTGAGACCGATGGTGATGTCTCGCGCCTCCAGAGCGAGACGGCGGAGCTGGCAGGGGCGATGCGGCAGATGGCCGAGGCGGTGCATGAGGTGGCCCAGCACGCCACCGCGGCGGCCGATGCCGCCACCACCGCGGACCAAGCGGCACAGAATGGCCAAGGGGTAGTGGCGCAGACCTTGGAGGCCATCTCTGCCCTAGTGGACGATGTGCAGGCCAGCGGCGCTGCATTGGCGGAGCTGGAGCAGGAGAGCTCGCAGATCGGTGCGGTGATCGAGGTGATCCGCGGTATCGCCGAGCAGACCAATCTGCTGGCCCTCAATGCCGCCATTGAGGCGGCGCGGGCGGGGGAGCAGGGGCGCGGCTTCGCGGTGGTGGCCGATGAGGTACGCACCCTGGCCTCTCGCACCCAGAAGTCCACCGAGGAGATCCAGGGGATGATCGAACGGCTCCAGCGCGGCACCCACCGGGTGGTGGATAGCATGGGGATCGGTCGCTCTCGGGCTGGCGATACCTTGGCCAAGGCGCGTGAGGCAGGTGGGGCGCTGGAGGCGATCACCTCAGCGGTGGGGACCATCAGCCGCATGAATCTTCAGATCGCCGCGGCGGCAGAGGAGCAGGGGAGTGTGGCCATGGAGATCGATCGCAACATTGGGCGTATCGGCGCCATTGCCGAGCGATCCGCCCAGGCCGCTGCCGCAACCACCTCCGCCAGTGATCAACAGCGGCAGTCGGCAGAGCAGCTACGGGCGTTGGTCCACCGTTTCTCCCTGTGAGCTGAGGTGATCGGCTGGGGCCTACCGCCGGGGGTTAGTGGATTGGGGCAACGCTGAACCAGCGGGGTAAGTGAGCGGTGTGGCGCCCCGCTGGCCTCAGGCGAGGGAGACCTCCTCACGTTTGAAGGGGCCTCTAGCAAGCAGACGGAGCGTGAGAGCGGCCTAGGGTGGCTACTCCAGACCCATCATGAGGTCCCCGATGCAACTCACTCTTTGTACCTTGACCACGCCGATGGCCGAGGCCTGGCGCCACTGTTTCAGCAGGGAGCCGGCAGTGGCGGTGGTGTTGGGCGATATCTTGGCGCAGCCGGGCGATGCCATCCTCAGTCCTGCCAACAGCTTTGGTTTCATGGCGGGAGGGATTGACCTACTCTATCGCCGCCATTTTGGCACGCAGCTGGAGGCGCGGTTGCAGGCGGCCATTCGCACCGCTTGCGCGGGGGAGCTGCTGGTGGGGCAGGCGTTGGTGGTCGCCACCGGTCAACACCCGATTCGGTTCATGGTGAGTGCGCCGACCATGCGGGTGCCGGGGCCGATCGCCGCCACCGTCAACGTCTATCTCGCCTTTCGCGCCGCGTTGCGGGCGGTGCTGGAGCACCCTATTGAGCGACTGCTGGTGCCGGCCCTGGGGGCCGGCAGCGGTGGGATGCCGCCGCTGCGGGTGGCGCGCCAGATGCACGC
Organism: Chromatiales bacterium; assembly: GCA_003251535.1. Taxonomy (GTDB): domain Bacteria; phylum Pseudomonadota; class Gammaproteobacteria; order Thiohalomonadales; family Thiohalomonadaceae; genus SZUA-493. The sequence goes on from QKFD01000101.1 coordinate 11,432, forward strand.
CGCCTACCGTGAAGTCATCCACCATGAGGTGGCGTGGCGGCATTCAGAGCCGGGCGTCCGTGCCCATCATGCTGCGCTGCTGGAGTAGCGCTGCCGGCTGGTCGTGGTGCCTTAAAGTTGCTCCGGCTCCGGCTCCGGCTCCTGCTCCTGCGGCGGGTAGCCCAACTCGGTAAGCAGTCTGGCGTGGGTCTCGGCTCGCACTGTACCCCAGTATTCGGGGTAGTTGGCGAGGTAGGGGCGCGGTTCGTTACCCTCGGGCTGTAGCGTGTTACTCAGTTCCTGCGCCTGCGGCGGGTCATACTGTTGCAGCGCCGCCAGGTGGTCGAGGGTGGCAGCATTGAGGCGCGTTGCGGGGCGATTCACCGCAGAGATGAGCTGGAGCCAGTAGGGCTGCTCCTCTAGGGCATGGTCTAGCCGCTCTTGCTGCTGGGTCTGCACTTGCTGAAAGTAGCTATCAGCGGCACGGGGATCGCCTTGGACCATGGCCGCCCAGCCGGCCAACTCCAGCCACCGCCGCTGAGTGTGTTGGCGGAGCCTGTCGTTGGTCTCATCCCCCTGGTTTAGGCCGTTGTTCGCCAGCTCGGCCGCCCGCGCCGCTTGGCCACTCTCAATCAGATACCAGCCATAGGTGGTGGCTGCCCACTCCTCCATCTCCTCATCGCTATGGGCGCGAAACCGCTCCATCCACTGCTCCGCCTCGGCCAACTGGTCGGCCTGGAAGGCGATATGTGCCCGTAGTTGCGCCAGGTTCATGCGCGCTTCCACCGGCCGGGGTGGCTGGAGGGCCGCCCAGAGGGCATCGAGATCTGCGCGGTGCCGGGCCATGGTGGTGGGGGCGACGCGGCTGAGTTGGACATAGGCACTGACCAGCAGCGCTTGTTGCTGATCATCCAGATCGGCCAGTGGGCGGCCGCCGCTGCGGGTGAGTAGGTCGATGACCGTGGTGAGCTGTGTCTCCGCCGTGGGTTCGCGGTCATCTATGGCGTAGATCTGCTCTTCAATCCGCGCCGGGTGGTCCGCCGGTAGTTGTTGGGTCACTGCCGCGTACTGCTGCTCCAGCCAGGTCTGGCGTGCGCTCTCCTCATCGTCGTCGTAGTAATAGAAATCCTCCTCCTCAAGCACCTTTTCCAGCATCTGCCAGCGCACGGCGGGATCACTCTGTTGTTGGTAGAGCCCCTGGAAGGCCTCCCATTTGACCATCATCGCCTGATACTCCGGATCCAGCGCCAGTTCGGCACGGCGCTGCTGCTGTCTCTCCTGCTTCTCCTGCGCCGCCCGTTGCTGCTCAACGGCGGTGGGCTGCAACAAGGGAAACTCTCTGTCATCGAACCACGACCAGAGGGTCCAGGCGATGGGCACCACCAGGGCCATGGTGTGGAGTCCCATTACCGCCAGTGTCACTCCCCGTGCCGGTACCCCTTGGAGCAGCCGGGGGTAGGCGAGTTGGGCGATGGAGAGGCGCTGTGTCCAGCCTTTGATGCCGACGGCATCAAACTCCTTGCGGCTGAACTCCTTGCCCAGGGCACGCAGCACCTGGGGGGCGCTCAGGCTGCGCTGTCCATGCCGGGCGGCCTGCTTGCGGATGGTAGTGATGAGGCCGGCCGCCTTGAGCTGGAGCGGAATGGATACGAGTAGCAAGAGCATGGCCACCCCCAGCAAGGGGGCTTGGCTCCACACCGCAAAGCCCAGGCCAATGATGGCCCCTAGCGCGGCAAAGAGGGCGCGGATGCGGGGGAAGCGGCCGAGTACCACCAACTGCACCAGGCGGCCGCCATCGAGTACCCCGAACGGCAGCAGATTGAAGAGATTGATCCAGACACTGAAGTTAACAAAGGCGCGGATAAATTCGATGGCTGGCAGGGGGAGCCCTTCGGCGGGGTAGTAGAGCAGGGCCGCGGCCAAGAGTAGGCCCGGTACCGGGCCTGCCAGCAGCACCAGCGACTCCTGCCAGGGGGTGGCGTGGGGTTTGTAGCCGGTGGCGGCCGCCCCAAGCAGGGGGACAAAAAAGATAGCGAGGTTACGGTAGCCGAACGCCTGCATCGCCAGCAGGTGTCCCAACTCGTGGATCAACAGCACCAACAGAATGGCGGCGGCATCGAAGGGGCCGAGCAGCCAGCCGAAGAAGAGGATGGAGAGCAGCAACGTGGTGCCAAATAGCACCCGCTTGATGTGGGGTGACAGCGGTTGGCCGGCGAGGGCCAGATTGGCCGCCACGGTATCCATCTCCGCTAGGCGCTGGGCGGCGATGGTCGGGGCAGGATCGGCCCGATAGGGGCGGGTGAGGGCCGCGGCCGCGGCGGCCGGGCGATTAGTGATCTGGTGCGAGAGCTGCCATGCCGCCCGCAGGGTGAGCTGGTAGTGGCCATCGGGGCGCGGGTAGGCCCAGCGTAGCTGCTCCAGACGTTGTAGCCAGCGAGGGAAACCGAAGGCGGCCTGTTGTTTGAGGATCGCCTGCTTATCGGTGAGCGGTTGGCGCTGGCCTAGGCATTGGGCCAGCGCCTCGCGGTGGGCCTGCCACTGGCCAGCCAGGTCATCCGCATAGGCGTCCACCAGCTGGATCTCAGGGGGGATGGGGAGCTGGGCCCACTTCTCTCGATTGACCGTCGCCAACAGCGTGCCATCACTGAAGGGGGTCATGAACTGCACCTTGGTCGGCTGGCCACTGCTGGCCTCTGGCAGCTCGACCCGCGCGACCACCCCGCTCTCCGGCTGCCAATAGAGTTCGGCGAACATCTGCTCGCGCGGGTCGGCCACCATATAGGGCGCCTGTGCCAGGGCGGCGACATACTCAAAACCCAGCGGCTGTAACGCCTGGCCGGTGGTGCCCAGTAGATGGCGCACATGGTCCGGTAACTCGTGGCGGGCCACCGGCTGCCAGTCGGTGCGGCGTAGGGCGATCTTGGAGAGATTGAGAAAGGTACCGATCCGTTTCTGTTGAAAGATGAGGAGCAGTAACAGCAAGGTCATTAACAGCTGACCGCCGTCGATCCCTGCAAAGATGTCAGTCATGGTGGGCTACCTAAGATGGGGCAGTGGCCGGGGGCCAGCGGCGGCAGAGGTTGAGGTTGGGAGGGGGGGATGGGTTACCGCTCTGGCCAGTGCCACGGTGGTTCGTCCAGCATCCCCAGGCCATCGATCCGCGTCTCCCCCAGCTCCTTCTCCAGCCGCAGGGTGTGGCAGTCGGCTGCCCCCTCTAGGGTGTTGATGAGGCGGCCGGCATGGGAGACCACCCACACCTGGGTGCGCTCAGCCGCGTTGATAATGAGGCGGGCCAGGGCGGGTAGCAGATCGGGGTGGAGGCTGGTCTCCGGCTCGTTCAACACCATGAGTGGCGGTGGCCGGGGCGTGAGTAGTGCGGCTACCCAGAGCAGATAGCGCAGGGTGCCATCGGAGAGTTCGCCAGCGGTCAGTGGCCGTAGCAGGCCGTGCTGCTGGAGCTGGAGGGAGAAGCGGCCGCCCTCGACCGCAATGGCCAGTTCGCTGCCGGGAAAGGCGTCGGCGATGGCGCTCTCCAGGGCCTGGCTATCACCCACCTCGCGGATGGTGGCGAGGGCGGCGGCAAGGTCGTGGCCATCGTGGCTGAGGGCGGGGGTGCGGGTGGCGATCTGCGGGTGGCGGGGCGGCGCGTCGCCATCGGTGCGGAAGTGATCATAGAAGCGCCATGCCCGCACCTGCTCCCGCAGCACAAATAGCTCCGGTGCATGGCGGGGGTCGATGCCGTGGGCCAGCATACTGTCGAACGGCGCGAGATGCTGCTGCACCACCTCCCAGCTGCGGCCGGCCCGCACCCGCACCATCGGTCCCTTGCGATCTACCAGCAGGCTGGCTGGCCGCAGGAAAGGGCCATTGAAGATGCACTCCCGCTTGATCTCCGGATCGTGGGCGAAGAGCGAGGCGCTGGGGGTGGGCAAGCCGAGGTCAACAAGATAGCCAAACTCCTCGCCAGCAAACCCCATCCGTAGATGGACCCGCTCCTGGCGCGGCCCCCCCTGCACCGCCACCTCGCCGCGTCGCATCCGGCCACTTACCTGCTCCGGGCCGGCCCAGAGGGTCGATTGCAGTCCCCCCTCCCGCGCCAGGGCGGTGACGATGCCCCCCTGGGCCGAGGCGGCGAGTAGCCGCAGGGCGCGATAGAGGCTGGATTTGCCGCTGCCGTTGGGGCCCACCACCAGGTTGAGACGGCCGAGCGGCAGTGTCAGCTGGCGGATGGAGCGATAGTTGGCGATGGCCAGGGCGGTCAGCATGGGGTTGGCGAGGTGCGCTGAGGCGGCGTAACTGTTGTAAAACTTGGTGCTAAGGGTATCTGGCTTAGAGGCGCTTTTCATCCCGTCAAAAGTGACAGGGTGGGCTACTCCGGCTCCACGGGATCTTGGTGGATGATCACATCCGCCCCCGGATAGGTGGCGACGATGGCGTGTTGGATGCGGCGGGCGATGGCGTGGGCCTCGCCGAGGGGAAGCTCTGCCCGCAGTTCAATGTGGAGCTGGATGATCTTGGTGAGCCCTGACTGGCGGGTACGCAGGTCGTGGATACCGCTCACCTCCGGCTGGGCGAGGGCGAGGCGCCGCACCTGCTGTTGTACCTCCTGCGGCAGCTCCCGATCCATCAGGATGTCATAAGCATCCCGGGCGATACTGCGGGCGCTCCAGAGGATATAGAGGCCGATGGCGATGGCAAACAGCGGATCGGCCCCACTCCAACCGGCGGCGCTTAGCAGCAGCGCCACCACCACCGCCAGGTTGCTCAGTAGATCGGTGAGGTAGTGGAGGGAGTCGGCGCGGATGGCGGCGCTGCCGGTGTGCTGGATGGCCCGGCGTTGGAGACGGAGCAGCAGCGCCGTGGCCGCGATGGAGATCAGCATGACAACCAGCCCCACCGTCAACTCGGTCAGCGGCTGCGGATGGAGCAGGCGATCAACGGCGTTGATCAGGAGATAGATGGCCGAGCCGCCGATGATGAACGCCTGCACCAGGGCCGCCAGCGCCTCCGATTTACCGTGGCCAAAGCGGTGGTCGGCATCCGCCGGTTGCAACGAATAGCGCACCGCCAGCAGATTGATGGTGGAGGCGGCGGCATCCATCAGCGAGTCAACCAGCGAGGCGAGCAGGCTGACGGCATCGGTGGTGAGCCAGCCGGCCAACTTGATCGCCACCAGTAGCAGCGCAGTCGCCACTGAGGCCTGGGTGGCACGGCGCAGGAGGTGGGTCGGATCGGTGGGGTGCGACATAGCGGTAGCGGGGTTCCAGACTCCCCCCATTGTGACCTCCCAGGGGGGTGGTGATCCATCGCATCTGTGATCGGCACGGGGTTGTGGGTGTGATGCCCCCCGCACTTCATATCGGTGGTGCGCTGCGCCCATCCCTGGCGTGGTCGGCTCGGTTGTTCCTGCTACACGATGTGGCTACACTCCCGTCCCTTATCAGGAACAGCTAATGGGAGAGCTGTCAACCAATAGCGCCATCGCAGGCGCTATTGGTTGGGCCCCCATGCGGAGGAAGAGATGCGCAAACTGGCTAAATTGCTGCTACTGCTGGTCCTGTTGGCGGCCGGCGCCTGGGGTTATTTGTGGTACCAGGTGAAGCGCTCGGCCGACCACCTTGCCGCCCAGGTCGCCCCCTTTGCCAAGCTGGAGTACGGCTCGGTCTACGTCTCTCCCCTAGGGGATCAGGTGGGACTCAACGAGCTGGTGATCCAGCCACAGATGACCGGCGATCAAATCAGCATCGAGGCGCTACGGCTCGCGGCCCCCAACGCCCTCTTCTTCCTGGGGGCCGAGAAGAAGGTGGAGCAGGGTAAATTTCCAGAGCGACTCGGCTTCTCCCTCACCGGCTTGCATATGGCACTCGATGGCCCGCTGTTCCAGATGTTGGGTCAGATGCAGCAGGCAGCCGGTGAGGGGCAGGGCGGTGGGGCCACCCCCCTCGACCGGCTAGAGGCGCTTGCCTGTGGTAGTCGGGAGGCCTTCACCATCGCCGATCTGGTGCGGGCCGGGGTGACTGAGATCACCCTGGACCTCTCCTTCGATATCAACTATGACGACGCCACCCGGTTGGCCCAGGTGGCGATGGCGTTGACCGGACGAGACCTCTACAGCCTCAAGTTGCACACCCAATTGGATGGTCCCCTTGAGCAGTTTGCCGCGGGGCCCACCGCCATCCCTAAGATGGAGATCGGCTATCAAGACCTCGGTTGGTATAAACGGCGCAACAGCTTCTGTGCCCGCCAAAATGAGTCCACGGCTGAGGTCTATGTGGAACAGAATCTGGCGCTGCTCGGTAGCCAGTTGGGGGGGGAGTTGCCAGAGAACGTTGCCACCGCTTATCGCACTTTCCTGCTAAAGGGGGGGCGAGTGGATCTCTCGGTGACCCCCACCAGCACCATCACCCCAGACAGCATCGCCTACTATCAACCTGCTGAGTTGGTTCAAGCACTCGGCCTGCAACTCAAGATCAACAATACCTCCATTGCACTCAATGACATCGCTTGGCATACGGAGGGGGAGGCGCCCCTGGCCGGCCTGGTGTCCAATGAGGCAGGTAGTCTCCTCGGAGAGGTCATGGCCGAGGCGGCCAAAAGCGAGGGGGGGGAGGCGCCGGCGCCGGATGCGGCGGGGAGCAGTGAGTTCGATGATCGACTCCCCCCCTCCTGGCGAATCACCCCGGAGGAGTGGCGGGCCCGGCAGGATACCAACCGACCGCGGCGCAGCCGTTTCCAACCCCTTGCCTTCGCCTCTGTAGAGGAGGCGCTACACAAGCGGATTCGAGTCTTCTCCCATGATGGTCGGGTGCGTGAGGGGCGTCTCGCCGCTGTGGCAGGTGATGCCATCCAGATCTCCCTGGCACGCCACGGTGGCTCGCTCACCTTCTGGGTCAATGCCAACGATATCAACCGGCTGGAGGTCTATCAGTAGACCCGCCAGTGGCAGCATTGCAGCGTTGCCCCCTCACCGTTACATTAGCCACACCACATCACGGGACCGCCCCCACGGAACGGGGCGTGAGGGCGCGGCCCGGTGCGCAGTGATCGCACGCCCCTAGGGGGGGCTCCATGCCCTACCCCAGTGGGGTTGCGTGCCTGCCCCTGGGGCAGTCGCTGCTTGCCTTACAACCTTTCCCCAACCTCGCAAAACTCATTTGGCGTAGCCGCTGGCCCACGCGGCGCTGCGCACAGAGAGATTGAGTCCTCTATGCGGGGAGGGTGCTGATAGTGATGAGCCGCCTCTAGTGAGGGGGCAGTGCGTCCCGCGGGGGTGCGGCGACAGGATATGGAGTGCAGGGTGGAGGGGGGCGTGGCGGATTCCACTAAGGACCGACAGAGTGGCTGTCCCAGGCGGCGACAGGCGCTGCGTATCAGCTTTGGCTATGCCCTGATCTCCAGCCTATGGCTCCTGTTGATCGATCTCGCCTTTGCCTATCTCAGTAGTGGCGCCCTCTACTTCACCCCCTTGACCCTGGCCAAAGGGGGAGCCTTCGTGCTGGCCACCTCATGGGTGCTCTATCTCCTCCTACGCAATGAGGGGGAGGACCTTCGGCGACTCTGCGCCGGTCAGCGCCAGGAGGTGAGCGCCCTCAACCAGTTCCGGGAGAGCGTTATCGACAACGCCTCCATCTGGATCAACGTCCTCGACCCTTTGGCCCGCATCACGGTATGGAACAAGGCAGCCGCCCAGATCAGCGGCTACAGCCGGGAGGAGGTACTGGGCAACCCGGCCATCTGGGAGTGGCTCTATCCCGATCCTGCCTACCGTGCAGCGATTACCACCAAGGTGAATGAGATCATGAGCCAAGGTGCCGAGGTGGAGGGGTTTGAATCCTGCATCCGCGCCAAGGATGGGACGGAGAAGATCATCTCGTGGAACTCGCGCCGCTTCTTTGATGAGCGCGGCCAGCTGGTGGGCTCTATCAGCATCGGGCTGGATGTCACCGCCCGCAATCTGACCGAGCGGGCGTTGATTGAGCGCGAGCGGCAGCTGGCCACCCTGATGGCCAACCTGCCCGGCATGGCCTACCGCTGTCTGCTGGACCGCAGCTGGACCATGAGGTTTGTCAGCAGCGGCTGTTTTGCCCTCACCGGCTACCACCCCGAGGCGCTGGTGGAGAACTCCCAGCTGAGTTTCAGCGACGTCATCCACCCCGCTGACCGCGAGCGTGTCTGGCAGGAGTCGCAGCAGGCGGTGCAGGCCCACCGCCCCTTTGCCCTGGAGTACCGCATCCTGCGCCAGAGCGGTGAGGAGGTGTGGGTCTGGGAGCAGGGGCGCAGGGTCTTCATCGATGACCAGCCCTACCTCGAAGGCATCGTGATCGACATCACCCAGCGCAAGCTGATGGAGCAGGAGCTGGCGCTACTGGCGACCCGCGATCCCCTCACCGGACTCTATAACCGGCGTGAGCTGATGCGGCAGTTGGAGGAGGCCCTGGCCCGTGCCCAGCGCTACCACCACCCCTGCTGTCTGCTGCTACTGGATGTGGACCACTTCAAACAGGTCAATGATCGCTGCGGTCACCTGGTGGGCGACGAGGTGTTGCGCCGGCTCGGTGAACTGCTGCAAGGGGCGGTGCGTGGCATCGACTATGCCGCCCGCTACGGTGGCGAGGAGCTGGTGGTGCTGCTGCCCGAGAGCGATAGCGACGATGGGGTGGTGATGGCCGAACGGCTGCGGCGCCTCGTGGAGCTTGAGCGTTGGGGGATGGCCCGCAGCCTCGGCCCCATCACTGTCAGCATCGGGGTGGCCGCCTTCCCCCAGCACGGCCACACCCCAGAGACACTCTTCCAAGCGGTTGACCAGGCGCTCTACGCCGCCAAGCGGGGGGGCCGAAACCAGATCTGTCTCGCCCACTGATCACCATCCTCACCACAGGGAGTATGTGCCATGTCCGAGTCCGTTACGAAGCCGCAGATCCCCTCCCTCACCGAGCTGCAACCGAGCCAAACGCCCTTTGTCGAATTCGTCCTCACCCGCGGGCCGGATAGCGACAACGGCGCCACCCCATGGACCGCCACCTTGGGGATCGGCACCCCGCCGCAGTCGCTGCGCATCATGCTCGACACCGGCACCGTCAACACCTGGGTCACCGCCAGCTGCTGTGCCAGCGCCGCCTGTCAGGTCCACCAGTCTTACAATCCGGAACACTCCAGCAGCTACCACCCCAGCTGCTCCGCCCCCACCAGCGTCGATTTCGGCCCTTGGGGCAGTATGGGGGTGGTGTTGGGGGAGGACGTCTGCTACCTCGACTACGAACAATCCGGTCGCCGTAGCTTCACCCCCATGGTGGAGCCCATGAGCCTCTATCTAGCGGTCAGCTACGACGGCAAACAGTTTCTAGAGTTGGATTGCGACGGTGGCTTCGCCATCCCCTCCATCGCCTGCCAGCAGCCAAGCGCCCTCCTGGAGCAGCTCCACCGCCAGCGGCTCATCCGCTACCCAGTCGCCTCCTTCTGGTTTGATGCCGTGCGTGGTGAGGGACGCTGCCGCATGGGGGGGCTCGATCCGGAGCGGTTTGAACCCGCCAGCTTCAACGTCCTCCCCCTCCGGCCGCTGGAGGGGGAGCTGGCCTACCTCTGGACGGTACGGCTCGATACCCTCACCATCGGCGAGCGCCCCCTCGGCAAGGGGGTCGATTTCGTCCTCGACACCGGCTCCTCGGTCTTTAAGGGGGGCCACACCATCATCCACCGGATGCTAGAGGCCATCACCCACGAAGGGCGTCTCCCCACCACCGTCGATAACGAGGCGGCACTGGCCGCCTACCCCACCATCACCCTCACCCTGGGCGGGATCGACTACACCCTCACCCCCCAGCAGTACTTCCTCAAGATCGGCGCCACCCAGTGGGATGTGGGGGTGCAGTACCTGGAGGGACTGCCGGAGGAGCTGCTCGTGGTGGGCTCGGTCTTCCTCGATAGCGTCTACTCCGCCTTCTTTCTGGTACCCGATGGGCATGGGGCGGTGGGCCTGGCCACCCCCAGGCAGCAGCCACGCAGTGTCAGTGGAGTCTGGATCAACGAGTTTGGCTCCACCCTAGAGATTGGCCCCATCGCCTCCGATGGCACCTTCCGCGGCACCTACCGCTCTGATACCGGCGCCACCGGCGTCTACCCCGTGGTGGGGGTGACCGATCCCGAGCCAGTCGGCACCAGCATCACCATCGCCTTCTCGGTCAACTGGCGCAGTCTGGAGGGGAGTCCAGACCCCTCCTGGCACTGGGTCTCCGCCTTCTCCGGCCTGCTGGAGGAGAAGGACGGCGAGGAGGTACTGAGCACCCTCTACCTGCTGCAACAGAACGTCAGCGAGCAGGTGCAGGCCTGGCAGGCCACCGCAGTCTACCCATCCGTATTCAAGCGGCGCGGGGCATAGCGGCCACCACGGTCGGGTGGGCGCACACCCAGCCCGACCGTGTCCCTCGCGGGTCGGGTCCATTGAGCGAGTGGTGGGGCGAGATCTCGTGTCGTTTTGCGGTGTACTGAAGGGCTTTCGTGCGACGCGGCTGATCGAATAAAAAAAGAGGGAGGCCAGGATGGGCGTGTCAGATTTAGAAGAAGATATCCATACATTGATTAGACTGCTGTCAGAGACCCCCCCGCCTGAGTACCATGAGATAAGGATCTTCGTGGAACCCGGCGGATGGAGCGCAAACGGTCGGCCAAAATGGAATAAAACAAACACCCTCTCCATCGACGATTTCTCCCAAACATATGCAAAATTGAAAGGCTTGGGTTTGCGTTGGATGAATCTACAGGCCGTGGGTGTTTGCTATGGTGTCTTGATGGTCGCGGTTGAGTTTCCTTCACATGGAACGGCGAGCATCCCAACCCCCGTCAATTTTTCAGGCCCCTACCGTAATATGAAAACGGGCGAGTTTGATTGGGATATAACCCAATATTGTGGCGTGGAGTGGTGGTGGCGATCCCTCTTATGAAATTTTGGGGGGTTGTGCGGTGCCTAATAATATTGTTATTGGGCGGTAGGTTGAGATTCCTGGTCAGTTTTCACGTCTACTTTGAGTGGCTGTGTTTCCATCCGCTCCAGTGGGGAGGGAAAGATTGGTGTGATCGAATTTTCGGTGTTTTGTGTCGGTAAGCATCCAGTTGCCCAATTTGGGGCGTGCCCTGGGTGACAATGGTTTTCTCAGCGCAGGATAAATATGGGGGTTGTGATAGAACTTATCGTCAGCGCTCCTCTCGTGTACTGTCCAGTCAATACCAAACGGTCTGGCAGTGCATGGTAGATCTTTCGGGACGTCAGCTCGTTTTGGCTGTGCTGCTCGTGCGCGGCATCCTTCGGGTATCATTGGCTGATTTTAGGACCCCCAAGTGTCATGGGGCTGTGCCTTAATTTTGAGTTGGTCAAGTATATGAGTTGGCAATGAGCAAGGCGTACGAATTGCTGGGGCAAGTGAGAGATGAGAAGAGTTTTTTGGATTTTGTGAAATCCTTGGTTGAGAAGCCGGTGGCTTGCGCTGAAGAGGGTGGTGTGGGGGAGCGTCAATCGGGTGGGTGAGAGATAAAGGCCTGGAAACAGTTTGCGATGTTTCTTTATGGTGGGAAAGTCTACGAATAGGTAGTGCTGACGGGTAGGGGTTCTATGATTTGCTTGGGGTGGTGCGTGTGATTGTGTGCCGTGCCATCTGGGTGTGTGTTGTCGTGGATGAGTCTCTAAAGTTGTCCCAAGATGCGCTCTATAAGAATTGACCCATATGCGTTTGATAATCCTGCGAGTGAGGCCTCTCTACTGATCGATTTGTCACGCCCGTCGGAATTTCCCCATCCAGATGTGAAGGCCTTCGTCGGTGCCGTGGTCAGTGCCGCGGCTGCCTCCTCGCTACACGATTCCATCCCCTTCTATCGGATCTCTCAACGAGAGAAAGTGAGCGAGTATTTGAAGTGCTTTGCAAGCATGGACCTCCCCGTCCATGCCTAATGGCCCACCTATGAGTTGGAAGAGACGTCATGGGATCGCGTTCACATGGTCATTTGTGCGCCCGGCCTGTTTATTCGTTATCAATGGGAGACCACCGCATGAGCGGCTGGGTATGCGAGCCGTTTTTGTGATGGTTTCTCGTTCCGTCAGGATGGTATTGCACAGATGAGACGACTCTCCGTTCATCGTCCCACGGCCAAAGTTAGGAATCCGGATAGACATCTGCGGCGCCTCAGGGCGTGGGCTGAGAGTGCAGTGGGCTACTATCCTGCGCGGCCAGAGGGTGGTGACTACCTGAACTGGAAGATTCCCGTGTTGGATCGGCTGGTGGATCCACCCACGGCTAGGCGAGAGTGGCAGGTAGAGGCGGTTGCAGGCCTCTTGCTCGCTGCGGGCCACTACATGGCGGCGAAACCGGCAAGTGAACAGGGTCGGTCCTGGGTGGCGGTGCTGATCACACTGCCCAACCTATGGTTCAGTGAGCTGGCAATCTTTTTTGATCCGATGTCCTATGAGCCATTTACGTTGGCGGATGAGGCACTGGGTCATCGAAGTCTCTGCGGCGAGCTGGGGATTGCGTTGCCTCCGGGGTTAGTCGAGGTGGGTCGCCAACTCTCTTGGGCGAGTGATGACGAGACAGGCGAGGCCGTGGGGGAGTGCTGGACCATAGGCGAGCCCATGGTCATGGGGTGAGGTGTTGTGGTCAAGTGGAAACGGACCGCCTCCTAAGCCCCCTCTCAGGCACCCTCGAACTCACTGAACTGGGGTTGCCCAGGGTCGGCGGCAGCCGTTGTAAAACATCTCAATCTATTCAACTCCATTGGCCGTCTGTTTGGGCCGCGTGGCATACATAGCGGCCTTCTGTGCGCCTGCTCAACAGGCCCCTAAAGAGGCGTGTAGCCTAGTATTCTTAGGCCTATGCGGGTCTTTGTCCCAACTAGACCATCCTTAGTGCAGAGAGGGAGCGAGCAGCATGGCAGGAGCGAAGGACCCTGTGCGAGCGGCAATCACGACCCATCTCCACCCGGTTTTGACGGCCGCCGGCTTCTTTCGGCGCCAAGCCAAAGAGTATGTGCGGGTGCGGGGGGAGCTGGTGGATGTGATCGGGTTTCAGATGTCCCAACGGGGCAACCACTCGTTTTATGTACACCGCTATATCAATCTCCTCTCCAATCCGCTGATGAATATCCACGCCTACCGGGTCGGGCGGCGGTTGGATCGCGATCCGCTGGGCAGTGTGGCCTGGGAGGGGGCCTCAGAGGTGTTGGCGCAACGGGCGGTGGCATCGGTAGCGGCGGCTGCCGTCTCCGAGATGGTGCCGTGGTTCGATGGTATCGACAATTTGGAGCGCTTTGTCGTGGAGTATGTGGCAGCCCCCGATAGTCGGCTTGAGGAGATCGAATTGGCCATCGCCCTGCTGCGTCTGGGTCACCTCTACCGGCCCTGGTGGAGTTGCCAAGCCCTGCTAGACGCAGCCGAGCAGGGAGAGGACGCTCCCTTCCTGGTAGATGAGGAGACGGCCGATATCGCCCGCCAATTGCAGCGGGCGTTGGATAGCGATGCGGGGTATATCTCCCTGCTAGAGCAGTGGCGGGCCCAGAACATCAGTCGATATCACCTGGCGCCATGTTTAGGTGATGCCTCTTAGCGCGTACTTACGGGGAACTCTAGTCATGGCCTGCGAGGCGTGGCCTGGCCTGATTCACCGCGCCAGTGCCGGGGGAGATTCATAATTCTATCGAGTGGAAAAAAGTGCGGGCAGGGATAGGCAGTAGAGTTGGATGCGGGGGCAGTGGGGCGGTTTTAATATAATTTCTGACCCCCTATGGCGGGTCTTGCGTGAAGGGGTGAATGGAGAAATATATCCCTTCTGTTTGGTGTCTCTTGCGCCTGCTGGTGAGGGGCGTCTCTAATTTGAATATTGCCTTGGGGAGAGGGTTGAATTGCCCAGGGTAATATGCAATATATTGACCTCCCAATGGGTTGGCGGGGGGCCGGTGCCGCAATGTCAGTACTGCAATGAAGGCGTGGGTGTTGGCTTGGAATAGGTGACCGACTATGCCTCGGCCCTGTTGGGTT
>QKFD01000024.1 GCA_003251535.1 Chromatiales bacterium
GAAACCTTGCTGGATGAGATGGGTATCGATGGCCACTGCTAGCAGTGGCCATCGATACCCTGGGAGCCACTAGCGCAGACGCCCCACCACCAGGTGGCGGATCGACTGCGGGTAGTAGACCGAGGTGCTGTACCGACTCCAGGTATAGCCGGTGATGGTGCCATTCTCATCGGCATAGAGCCGCATCACACCGATGCCCGCCCCACTATCCCAGGAGCCGTCCACCATCTTGCGGGTATCGTTGGGACCATGCCCAGATTTGGAGGAGTCGATCACCTCTAGATCGTACTGGTAGGTCCCCTCCACCAGCGGCGCCTTCGTGGCGCCGAGTGTGGCGGGACCGTGGGCCAGCATGACGTGGCCGGTGCTCTCCTCCTCTTCGGGATATTTGACCGCCAAGATATCCCCCGCCTGGATGTCGTAGACCGAATAGAGCTGCTCGAAACTGGGGTGCGTCTCGATCAGGTCGTGATACTTGGCAGCGGTGGGGCTGGTGGAGCCGAAGGTGGCGCTGAGGTAGCTGTTGTTCCAACCATAGGCCTGCTTGAACACCTGGGTGAGGAAAGTGGCGCACTTGGTGTGGTTGCTATAGGCGGTTGCGCCATTAATCCCAGGCCAGGTGATGACGGAGGGGTTGCTGCCATATTCGTTGTTCTCCGGCTGGACATTGCTGGCCACTGCCTCGGCCCACAGCAGGTGATCATTGGCGGCATAGGCGCTCCCCAGCGGCAGCAACAGCGCGGCGCCGAGCAGCACGGCACGGCCCAGAGAACGGCGATCGGCAGAGCAGGAACGGGTATTGGAAGTAGACATTTCGATTCTCCTCGTGGTGGTGACGCCGGGTGTCGGCGTTGAGTCCACTCTACTGGAGCCACACGGGATGTCTGTTTCCTTGGCCACCCGGGATCAGTGACAGGCGCAACAAGCAAAGTGCGCAGCAGGCCACTTCAAGATGAGCGGGAGGGGTGGAGAAGAGCGGCCCACGCCGCGGTAGTGTTGCGGCGTTTTCGTGGGTGGTGCGTATGCCCACTTAGAGGGTTTATACGCCGCGATCCAGCGGCGGCGCATGGGTTTTTAACGCCACCAGCAGGCGGTGCCGATCCACCTCAACGTAAGCCATGGCCCCACCATTTGGCGGCGGTGGCCACGATAGCAGCGAGCGCTGGAGGGGATGGATGCAGATGCGGCAGAGTTCCCCACCGCCGCATCACTGAGGTGTAGGCACCTCGCTCGCGCTGGGCCAGCGAGATGCCTTTTTGCCATCACCGGGTCAAGGCCATGAACAGGCCCGGCAGTCGCTCCGGTAGATGCTCGACTCGATCGATGACGGTGAAACGGCTCTTACCAAAGAGATCGGCCACATACTCATCGGCCCGCGGATCGAGGGTGATGCAGTAGGTATCGATCCCCTGGTTTGCCAGCTCCTCCACCGCCCGTTTGGTGTCGTGGCGCAGATACTCAGGGTCGGGCACATCGACGTCATGGGGTTCGCCATCGGTCAGCAGCAACAGCAGCTTTTTCTGATTCTGGCGCCGTCCCAAATAGAGACCCGCGGTACGCAGCGCCGCCCCCATGCGGGTGGAGAGCCCCCCCTCCATCGCCGCCAAACGCCCCTTCACCTCCTCACCCCACGGCTCAGAGAAGCCTTTGAAGTGGAGGTAGTGGACCTCATGGCGGGTGTTGGAGGCGAAACCGGCGATGGCCAGGGGATCACCCAAGGCATCCACTGCCACCGCCAACAGCGCCACCGCCTCTTGCGACAGGGCGCGGATGGAGCTATCCAGACCAGGGGGGATCTGGTTGATCGACTGCGAGAGATCGAGCAGTAGCATCACGGCGATATCGCGGCCAGCTGTGACCCGGCTCTGATGGATGCGGGGATCGGGGGTGGCGCCGGAACGGTGGTCAATGAGGGCGCGCAGGGCGATATCGAGATCCAGCTCATCCCCCTCCTCCTGGTAACGCACCCGCACCTGCTGCTGCGGCTTCAGCAGATCCACCACACGCTTCAGCTGTTTTACCAGTACGGCGTGCTTCTCCAACACCCCATCAATCAGCGCCGCATCGGTCGCTGGGGCGATGGTCTCATGTACCGTCACCCAGTCGGGTCGATAGCGGTGCTCGTCCTGGCTCCACTCCCGCAGGTGGCGAATAAAGAGGGGCGCCTCCTCGTCATCTTGCTGCGGGTTGCTGACGGAGTGGTCCGAGTGGAAGTCATCTTCGTCATCGGTATCCTCAACGAAGATCCACATGTAGCGGTTGTCATCCCGATAACTCACCTCCGTATCTTTGAACCACACCTTGGGTGAGCGGAAGTCGGTCTCATGCACCGCCACTAGGTAGGCGACGCCGAGATCGGTGGCGATGGTGGTATCGAATGGATCCTGGGCGAGGCGCGCCTCAAAGCGCTGGATGAAATCGAGCAGTATCGGATCGCGGTAGGGGTGGTCGTGCGGATCCAGCAAGGCGCGGGAGAGCACGGCCGCTTTGTGGCGGATACAGGAGTGGCCTGGGGGGCAACTCCCCTCCACCGGCAGCGGGTGGAGGGTTTTGAAGATCCGCCGCAGTCCGGGGTAGCGGGCCATGGCGATGCGATCGATACGGGAGTCCTCAAACGCCTCGATGAAGAGGTGTTGGAAGCGATTGAAGTTATCGGCAATGAACGGCTCGGTGAAGCGCCGGTGGGCACTCAGATGGGCCAGCAGGGCACGGTAGCGATCGATACCACGCAACGCTCCCCAGTCATCATAGACATCGGGCAGGTGGAACCCCTCGTGGTCGAGATGGGGTACCGATCGACGCAGCTCGGAGAAGGCGGTGGAGTAAGGATGGAGCGTGATCTCCTCCAAGCCCCAGAAGGCGCGCAGATACTGCTCCAGGCGCCGTTCGTGGTCCACAAACAGGGTGCCGTGGCGCTCGCGCATCAGGGCGGCGCGGGAGTCCTGGGTCTGGAGAGAGAAGTAGTCGGCCTGCCGTGGCGGATGGTTGCGGTAGGCCTCGATACCGGTCTCGATCCAACTCTTCAAACCACCGAGGCAGACCTCCCCCAGGATGAAATCTACCTGCCGTAACATCGGCACCAACCCAGCCGGCGCCTGTTCGGTCATGCGGGTGATGAGGCTGAAATAGCAGTCGAGCATCCGCCCCTCTTCTAACCGATGGGTCACCGCCGGCAGAGTGCTGAGGAAGGGGTTGATCGCCTTGGCGCTACCACTGCGGGAGAGGGTACGGGTCAACTCCACGGTGCGCGGGATGATCGCCTCGCCGGCAATCCGCGCGACATCGGGCATCCCCTCCAGGAACAGCAGCACCAGCTCCTGGCCGCGCCCCAGATTGCACACCGCCGAGGCACCATCGAGATAGGCAGCCACCCCAGCCGCGGAGAGCTGGCGCAGGGCTGCCTGGATGCAGACCTCAAAGATATCGTCCACCTGCGCCACGCTACAGTTGAGCTGGGCACGGTAGTCGATGGGTGAGAGGGGGGCTTGCGCTACGAGGGAGAGAGAGGAGATCACGATAGGGCTCCGCCTGGTTGGGTGGTTACGGCAGCCATAGCGGCCACCGACGGCCAAGGGTGGCCCCATGGACGGCCAGCGACGGCCGGCGCCATGGGCCACCCGCATCCGCCTCAATCGGCAAAGATAACGTCGATGGCGTGCTCTAGATTGTCGCGCACATCGGTATCGTCAGTGATAGGGCGGATGAGGGCGCTGCGACAGGCGGCCCGCGGCGCTACCCCACGTTTGATGAGACGGGCGGCGTAGACCAACAGGCGGGTGGAGATCCCTTCACTCAGTCCGTGGCCTTTCAGTGCCCGTGCCCGCTGACCGATCTCCACCAACTGCTCGGCTAAGGCGGGATCCACTGCGGTCTCTTGGGCCAGGATGGCGCACTCGGTGGCCTGGTCGGCGTAGTCGAACTCCAGGGCCGTGAAGCGCTGCTTGGTGGACTGTTTGAGGTCCTTCATCAAACTCTGGTAGCCCGGGTTATAGGAGATGACCAGCTGAAAGTCGGGGTGGGCCTCCAGCAGCTCGCCTTTGCGATCGAGCGGTAGGGTGCGGCGGTAGTCGGTCAGGGGGTGGATCACCACCGTGGTGTCTTGGCGTGCCTCCACCACCTCATCTAGGTAGCAGATGGCGCCGATGCGGGCGGCCAGGGTCAACGGGCCATCCTGCCAACGGGTCCCCTCACTATCCAGCAGGAAACGCCCCACCAGATCAGAGGCGGTCATATCCTCATTACAGGCCACGGTGATGAGCGGCTTGCCCAGCCGCCAGGCCATATGTTCAACGAAACGGGATTTACCGCAGCCGGTGGGGCCCTTCAACATCACCGGCAACCGCTCCGCGTAGGCCGCCTCGAACAGGGTCAGCTCGTCGGCCTGGGGCTGGTAATAGGGCTCCTGCTTGATGCGGTACTGATCGATCTCGGCGCTCATGGGGCTCTCCTCGGCGACTCGTAGGGGCGGTGTATCTTCACCGCTTGCGTTGGGCCGTTATGCTACCCGCTTTCAACATAAGGTTCATTCAGGCATAGTTATGAAATAAATAAGCTATTCCTTATCCCTCTGGCTGCTCGGCCGCCTCGCTCCAGCGACTCTGGGGGAACTCCTCGCGCAGACGCCGCCGCAGTGCTGCCGCCTCTGCCGTCTGCCCCGCCGCCGCCAAGAGACGCATCCGACGGTAGAGGGACTCCGCCAGCCAGTAGCTGCCCGGGTAGCGCTCAATCAACTCCCCCCACCAAGCCATTGCCTGCTGGTTCAATCCTGCCCGTTCCGCCGCCCGCGCTGCCCAGAACAGCGCCTCGGCCTGTGCTGCTGGGACATGGCGCTGGTGGTAGGCGGTGAGAAAACGGCCGCTGGCCGCCTGAAACTCACCGGCATCAAACAGCTCGTGGCCACGGCGATAGGCGCGCTCCGCACTGCTGAGTAGACCCCAGCTGGCCCCCCCCAAGAGTAGTACCGCCAACAAGAGGATATGCCATGCCGCCACGGGGGTCGCGTTAGGTAGCAAAGTGGCACCGCGACGCCAGCCCCACACCAAACCGACCAGGCCCAGTAGCGAGAACCCCGCCCCCAGACGGTCCCCCCAGCTAGGGGCAAACTCCAACACCACATGCTCACTCTGGGGGAATAGCAGGATGAAGGCCGGTTCGATTAAGTAGAGCGGTTCGCCGGTCACTGCGCGCCATTTAGGGTGATAGGCCATGCGCAGCAGATGGGGGCGACCGACGGCATGGGTCTTAAACTCGATCCGCTCGGGCTGGAAATCGACCAGTTCTACCGCTGGCGCCGCCGTGGTAGCCCCCGGCAGGGGCGGCAACTGCTGATTATTGGCGAGATAGACCTCACGCTCGTGGTAGGGGTGAGGCGCCCGGAAGCGGGTAAAGGCGCGCTCCAGCCAACCCGCCCGCGCCTGCGGGACGAGGGGGAGATCCAGGACCTCAATAAACTGGCTGCGCAGCTCCGGGCGTAACCGCAGCAGAAGAAAGGGATCCGGGGCGGCCAACGGTTCAAACCGGGGATCACTCCCGAAACGCGACTTCATCTCGCTGGAGCGTAGCCAAAGGGTGTCGGCATAAAGCTCCTGCATATGACGCACCGCCGCATCGGCATCCCCCCCCGTAGAGGGGAAGCGGGCCAGCGGTGATGAAGGGCGAGCGGAGATCTCTGACTGGAGTTGGTAGATAAAGGGGCCGGTAATCGCCGCCTCCATATAGAGCCCCTCCAATACCGGCCGACTCCCCCAGAGGGGCAGCGCCTCTAAGGCGCGAGTGGAGCCCACATCGTTATTGGCCGGGTCGTGTTCAAAGGCGATACGTGGCTCGGCCAGGGTTCCCGCAGTCGCCGCCGCCACTGCCTGGTACTGCGGCCAAAGAGGCTTGGCTTGATAGCCCTCCAGGTTCCACCGCGCCCAATCGGTAGCCGGCCCTGGCACGGCGCTCCACCACGCCAGTAGTAGGGCGATAAGCGCCAGACTGAAGGCCGTCCCCCCCGACCAACGACTCAACAACCAACCCATGCTACCGGCAGCGGCAAAGGCGAAGGCCCACTGGGCATAGGGAAAGAAGCGGATGTCGGCCAAGCCAAGACGCCCGCCGCTGGCAAAGCCCACCAGCGCCAGACAGCCCAATAGTAGAGGGAAGGCGAGGGCAACCCGAGCTGTCGGCACTCGCACTATCCACCAGGGGAGTAGTAAGCCCCCCAAGGCGATGGGCCAGAGCGAACGGGGCCACAGGGTGCGCCAGTCATCCACCCAGACGGTGGCGTCGTTGGGGATGGTCCAGGGTAGATTCTGAATGAGGGGAATCATCCAGAAACCGATGAGCAGAAAGGCAAGGGTGTGGGTCTTAAGCACCCACCCGATACCGCGCCATCCCATCCCCTGTACCAGAGGCAGTAAGAAGGCGCCAAAACCGGCGACCAAAATGGCGTAGCCGTGGGAGAGCGCCACCGCGGCCTCCAGCAGGGCGGCCAATAACCACCAGCGTCCACCCCGTTGTAGGGTGGTAGCCAGTGCCGCCCAAAACAGCAGGGTCAAGACCACTCCCCAGCCATAGGCAAACTCGCCTGCCAGGGTGGCCAACATGTTGCCCCCCCAGATGCTGGTGCCATCGGTGAGCAGGAAACCCACACTGGCCGCGACCCCCAAGAGGGCCGCCGGCTGCGCCCAGCGCAGCGAACGGGCGAGGGTGTAGGCCGCCAAAGGGGTAACCACCGGCGGCAACACTGTGACCAATTTGAAGGCCACCGGGAGACCCAGGCTAGGGGCGCCCAACGCCGCCAGCACAAAGGGTAGCGGGAAGTAAAAGTGGAAGGCGGCAAATCCCCCAAACACCTCGGGCATCCAACCGCTCACCCGCCCCTGCCAGATCCAGTCGGCCATACGGGCGGCATAGAGTAGATGAGAGGCCACATCTCCCCCGGTCACCCAGCTATCGGTAAACCAGAGATCGGGGCGCAGCCAACTGGCTACCCAGAGGGAGAGTAGCAGTACGATCCCCCACCCCACCGGCACGGGTAACTCCCTCGCCCCACCCCTTGGTTGCCATCGCCCCTGCAACCCACCCATCAAGGCGATAATGGCCGCCAGATAGAGCCAGCGACTGGCGGGCCAGGTGGATAACCAGGATTTGAAGTGGCTTACTTGCACCTGCCCCTTTCTCTGGACAGATACCGTGCTAGAGGGGTCGTATGACCAGGCAACGGTCTGACTTTGGTGCAGCTCCCCCTCTAGCCAATCGACACGTGCTAGCTGCGCATAGCCCTTCGACTCCAACGCTGCGGCACCGGGTAGACGCTGCATCCGCAGAGGAGCGCTGGCAGCAAGGCCGATGCGAGGAGTCCAATAGGGTGCCCCTGTGGTAGAGATGGCCAGCTGCTCGGCCCGCCGCGCCCCCTTCAGCGTGATCTCACCGCTCGTTGAGATCTCCACCATAGGTTTTGCTGCCGGCAGAGGCGCCGCACCGCCCACCCCATACTCAAACCCCATCGTGACCGCATTGGCCACACCGGGTTGGTCTAGAAAGCGAACGGCAACGAGGAGTTGATAGCGCCCTGGGCGCGAATGGCGAGAGGGCATTTTGAAGTCAAAGACACGCTCCTCGCCCGGCAACCACACCGCGGGCCCCTGCAACTGTATGGTTGCCGACTGACCAGTCACCTCCAGCGTGCTGCTGTAGATGGCCTCTTGGCTGTGGAGCACAAGATGCAGCTCGCCCACCAACGTCGCCTCTGCGGCTGACAAGCTGGCACGCCCGGTAAGGGTCACATCACCGGCCGTGGCCGTCGTCCCCCCCAGCAGGAGCAGCAACCACAGCAGGCAGCACAAGGGCCATAAAAAAGGCCGGGGAACCCCGGCCTTATAAACAACATCATTCACGCGTTGACTACCTCTATAGCGCGCGGGCGTCCCTGCCCTTTGCCATCTGCTACTAGTGGCAGGAGGTGGTCCAGCTCTGATTATTCTTCACCGGGCTCGGGGTAGACGCGATACAAGCCGCCTGACAACAGTCCCCACCGCTATACTCCACGCCATTCTTGTTGCTGTAACTGCACGCACAAGCGGTCAGTGTTGTAGTAGTGGTCGTAGTCGTGGTCGTAGAGGCGGTACTACTCGTTGTCGTACTGATATCCGTCGTCGAGGTCGTGCTGACCCCAGTGGTGGTGGTCGTCGTCGAGGTCGTCGTCGTGGTTGGACAGGCGGCCACTGACGATGCAATGGTCAGGTCATAACGCTCCGATTCAGCCAAACCAGAAGCGCCAATCACATAAGAGTGATTTCCCGATTGGCAGAATATTCCTGAGGTCGTAAGGGTAATGGCTCCGGTCCACGGGGCCTCGGCGATATCGCACACATAGGCCAGCGAGTTGATCCGGCACACCGCGCCCACCGTTGAAGTGATGGTAGGCAAGGTCGTCTGGACAGGGGTGAAATGGCCAGAGATCGTGATAATGGGCTCGTCTGGACAGGTGTCAGTCAAGCACACCATGCCATCCAGATTGTATTCAAAGGTCGCTGGGGCCCCGACAATCTGCGTGGTACATTTAGCCGTCGCCGCATCCCCCACCTTATCGTTTCCGAGGTTCATGAGCAGGAAGTCATGGTGACGGTCATCTGCCGTCCCTAATATCCCGTCCACACCGGCATTCACTCTATCGATGATGTCTGGAGTGATACCCGTAGAGTACTCCACATCACTACCATCCATATTCTCGCGGATGGCGATACCGCGATAGGTCCGCAAACGGGCTGCCGTCGTATCGATCCAGTAGCCATCGCCGATGCAGGAGCCATATTTCGCGGCCGTACCCACGAGTTCACCACAAGGGGTCGGATTGGGATCGGTCACATCGATCTCGGTACTACAACCATCGAGGTCTGCATAGATGAGGCCGATATTCCCGTGCCAGCTCTCGCCAACATAGCAGACATAATTGAAATAGGCGTAGATACCCCCCACATCAGCGCTCTCCCAACTCCGCTTGCCACTAGGAGAGATTGGGGTAGTGCTACAGTAGGAGGCATCACTCGCAATCACATGCACATCATCCGCAGGAATCGCCGTTTTACTCGTGGTATAGACCCGTCCGTCGATGACAACCAACCGATAGCCCTCGCGGATAATGAGGCGGACAACACCATCAGCATCGATAATCTCCGTGCCGTTATCCGTATCGTTGATCTTTACTCCATCGCCGTAACCCGAATCATCGCCAGGCACACTACCTGTCTTATATTCCTTGCCGTTGGTATCTACGGTGGCGTTACCCACTGGACTCGGTAGCAGGTTCTCACTACCTTCATCTTCTTTTTCTGGGTCCTTTGTTACATTGGCCGTATGCACCGGGTCGATGTATGCCACCTGGCTAGATAGAGTGACTTGCTCGTTATCACCTCCAGGCGCAACCCAAGAAACGGTGACAGAGATCATCTTGTTGTGATCCGGCTCGGGGGTAGCTGGATCATCTGGCGCATCCTGTACCCTCCAGTCCTCAGTAAAGCTGGCCACCACCTTACCGTCTGCCAATACGGCCTCAACATCGGTGTTGGTCTGTTCCACCACCGGACCATCCTCAACACCATCGCGGTCCAGATCCTTAAATTGCTCCTGCGCAATGTTATTACGCAGCGACTCGATGCGCTCTTGGGCGAGGTTGATGGCCGCACTCCGCATCTTGCTATAGCCGCTCTCCTGCATCATGTCCGACTGAAAGCGCGCGAGGGCCACCAGGCCAAGGGCCAATACCACTAAGGCCACCAACACCTCAATGATCGAGAGGCCTTGTTGGTGAGGTAAGCCAGATTTGAGTTTCATGATTTCCACTCCTTACACTTGTGGACCCAGGCTATAGGCAGTCAGGGTTGCCGTCATAATTTGTATCGGGACAGTAGTCAATCCAGCCGCCAGAGATGGCCCCCACGGCATTGAGGACACCATCCTCCCCCAACTGATCGAGTGGCGCATAATCCACGACGAAACTACCAGTTCCCAGATCCACATCGCCCTCCACGACCATGGAACCATGGACAAGCACGTTGCCGGCCCCTTTATTGAGGTCACCAGTCACATAGATAACGCCCCAGACCACCGTATTCCCGGTGAGATCAAGCGACCCATTGACCACCATCACCACAGGCGCTTCTGGTGTCCCGATATCGGTCCCAAGGCTATAGTCACCCTCTACCCAAATGCGCTTACCCGATGCCTCATCGAGAGCGGCGTCCCCATCCGCCGGCAGATGAATATCGGCTTGGGCCTCGACCACTGCTTTAGGTTCATTAAAGAAGTTTTGAAAAAACTCTTCAGAGGTCGCATTGGCCAAAGTGGGGTCATTTTGTACTACGTCAGGGCCCACATCGGTCCCCTCGGAACTGACCACATAAGGGACACCATTCACCTGGATGAGGGTTTGTGACGAACCGCCAGAAGCGCTGGCATTGCCGATGACACTAGCACCACTCCAGATAGTGATATTGCTGTAGTGGTTGATGATGGTGAGGTTGCCAGAGAGCGTCATATTGCCGCGCGTGATGATGGGCTGCTTCGGCGCATTGGCGATGGGTGGGTCATCCCCAATCAATTGGGTGATAATGCGCGTAGCCGAACTGTCATCACTAAAACCCGTCGCCCTCACACTGATCAATGGGCGCTCATCCTCTGCTAGACAGAGTTTGGCTGCATCGTAACAGGCATCCCCTGGTTCACAGCGATTCAGAAGATGGAGGACAACCCGGTATGCCGGGCAGGTCGCCTCACCACACCAGTCATCGGTGGAGTTTAAGACCACATCGCCGCCGGTTGCTGCATCGCAAAAGGGACCTTTAGCATTCAGGTAGGCAAAGGTCTGCTGTAAACCGGCCTCTGCCGTCTCCATTGCCTGTCGGGCACGGGATTCGTTACCAGAGATACGCTGCTCAAACAACGAAGAGCGAGCGGTAAATAGCGTGATGAGCGTAATAGCTGCCAACAAGACAACTGCCACCAACAGCGTTGCTGCACCACGTTGTGCCTCTTTTCGGATGGCCATAACCGTACTCCCTCTATCGCTTATTACGGATTGCCACACATGTCAGCCATACCATTCGGTCGGTAGCAAAGCCGATCATTTCGGACCCGAACCTGTCCCTCAACTACCTTGTTCACCGCCCCATCACTCGCCAACTGGCCATCCAGCAAAACATAGATCTGCCGTGTCTCGGCCAAGGTCTGACCATCGGCTGAGGCGACATAGCCGGCGGATCCCTGCTCACAGGGATTGTTCGTACTACCATCGGGATTGGTCCAAATAACGCCTACGTCAGTGGGGTCAAGGAACAGATTACGACACTGACTACCACGAGTATCAAATTCCAAGCGATTAATTGTCACCACATTGGGATTCGTTAATGCTTGCCAAACACCGGCATCACAGTTGTTGGTGACAGTGGTCCCGCCCGTCAACATCTCAACTGCACCATTGTTAAGCCGAAAGCCAAACACTTCGCTATCGGGCGGGGTCGCGCCCCATACCGATAGAGGTAGGTTTTGCGGCGCATCGTAGAAGCGATCGTAGCTATACATGATGCAGCTGGCCGGAACCCCTCCATAGGTCAGGACTCTCAGCGTCGTTGTTGCCCGCATGAAGGGACTGATATCTTTCTTATCCTCTGCGGCAGCCACAGGGTTCAGTGCTTTGTTCGGGCGCGTTTGAGCATCGAGATCCGCACCAGCTCGCCGCACATCGCTCAACATGACGTCCATCACTGCGCGTAACTCTTGATTGAGCTTGGTCACGGCAAGGTTATCTGCATTGGTGCGCAGGGTATCGGTAAAAACCGCCAGCGCACCGCCTATCAGCACTAGGCCAGCCACCATCGCAACCATCAGCTCGATGAGGGAAAAACCGGCACAGTGCCTGGAGAGAGGTCTATTCAGCATTTTTCCGTACCCCGCCATCTCGCCATTCAGAAATTCTAAAAGAGAGTCCTGTTACCCATTCCATCAAGGACACTCGTCATATCCCGCCAAGTAGGTGGCACCCGCAGGAGAACAGAGACTGACTTGGCCAAGCAGGCTCAAGTCCAAACGGAGTTCATAGTTATCGGAAGTGAACCGAACAAAACCGTTTTTGTTTATCGCAGCGCCTGGTGTGGGTGCTTGGGCCAGTCCACGCATGGGTTCAAAACTGGTCTCCGCTAACGGGTCATTCGTGAAATTTGCCTGCGCAAGAGTGATTCCCGGATAATCATTCGCAGTGACCCGTACCAAACGCTCGCTGTCTACCACGGCCACCAGATTCCCCGCACCATCCGGCTCGTAATCCACCAATCTGCAAGCCGTTGCATCGGCGGGATTCGTTTCCGCCGTATCACACCCCGAGCCCTCACTGCTGATCCCGTACACCCAATCCGGACCCACCGTGAAATTGACGTAGATACCGCCATTGAGATTGACTGGATTGCTATTGGCGGGGCGTTTGAGGGCCTCCGTTCTAGCGAACTGTAGCTGCGTGTAGAGCAGCTCAGCGGCACCGATCATCCGCCGCCGTTCAATCATGCTGCTGAAGGCGGGCGCTGCCAACGTGGCGACCAGAGCGACTATAGCCAGGGTCACGACGAGCTCTACCAAGGTAAATCCGCGTTGCGCTCGGTTATTCATGGGACTCCTCCTACGCTTGCGGTCATTATACGGCCCCCCCTCCATGGGCTACTCATGCCTTACGGGCCGCTTATCCCGCGAAATCCGCCGCCGGTCGCTTCCACCCAAAAAACAGCGGTACCAACCTACGGGCACGGTATGATAGCGACCAACCCGTTCTAAGGAGGTGTCATATGGGTCGCTATACGCGCGGTTTCTCGTTAATTGAACTGTTGATGGTGACCACCGCCATCGCTATCCTTGCCGGCCTCGCCTTCCCTGCCTATATGGACTACACCCAACGCGCCCGCCGTTCCGACGCAATGACCGCATTGCTGCGAGTTCAGCAGGCCGAAGAGAAGTGGCGGGCCAATAATCCTCAGTATTCCGCCGATCTGACTGAGCTGGGTTTTACCGCAAATGGCTCCGGCGATTTTGCCTCACCCGATGGGTACTATCTGCTCAATGTGGATGCGGCTGATGCAGGTAGTTACCGGGCAACGGCAACCCCTGATGCATCGGGGCCTCAGGCGGGTGACAGCGACTGTGGCACCTTCGCGGTCAATCAAGATGGCGCGATTATTGATGATGGTTCCTATGCGGGTGCTTCGTGCTGGAAAAAGCACTAACCCATCTCTGGTACCGTCCCTTTAAGCCGTGGCCTCTACCGCACGCACTCCT
Source organism: Chromatiales bacterium (assembly GCA_003251535.1). GTDB lineage: Bacteria > Pseudomonadota > Gammaproteobacteria > Thiohalomonadales > Thiohalomonadaceae > SZUA-493. The sequence goes on from QKFD01000024.1 coordinate 13,300, forward strand.
CACCCGAAGTCGCCGTACGAATCCGCCCAATCGCGCTGAGCACGACCACCCGGGCCTCCACCCCGGGGCGGTCTGCGCAAGCGGTTAGAGTCCCCGCCTGGAACCCTCCTCCGAGTAGCAAGGCCCTGCCGAATGGGACAAATGAGACATAGCTCCGCACCGGAGCATTCCCCGTCAAGACCACCCCACTCAACGCCTCCTGACGCATCAGCACAACCTCACCCGGATCAATGACACCGTTGCTGTTCGGATCCACGAAGCCCAGCCACCCCTGCTCCCATCCCCCGCTGTCACGGCACTGCCCACCACTGGCCTTGCACAGCGTGACCCGCACACTGCGCTTGGCCGCCTCTGAGCGCGTCAGGACCATGGCGGAGTAGAGCAGTTCTGCCGCCCCTCGCACCCGCTGCCGAGCGATGAATTCGGCATAGGAGGGAATGGCTAAAGTGACCACTAGAGAGAGAATGGCGAGGGTAACGAGGAGTTCCGCTAGGGTGATCCCCCGCGAGCGGGACCCAGTAGGTAGCTGTTCCATGCAACGTCCTTTTCCATGATTGGCCTGTGGTACGCTCCCCGCCCATCCAGCAACAAAAGCGGTGGGTAGCGGCACGATGAGTGGGTGCGCAACGGTATCCCTGATAGGTATTGGCCCACGCTCTCCAGCGCCCTCACCGGGCACTAGAAAAATATTCTATTGAGGATAGTATGGAAACACAACGCTACATTGTCATCGGCGGCGGCCTGCTTGGCCTATTGTCAGCGTTAGAGTTGGCTCAGATGGGTCACCACGTGATGCTGCTGGAGCGGCAAGCGGTCGGCCGCGAGTCCACCTGGGCCGGCGGCGGTATCCTTTCACCACTCCACCCATGGCGCTATCCAGATCCAGTGACGCGATTGGCGCAGGCGAGCCAAAGTGGCTACCCCGCCTTGTGTGCCGAACTGGCCGCCACCACCGGCATCGATCCAGAGTGGACCCAGAGCGGTCTCATGTTGCTTGATCCAGGAGATGAGGTAACCGCCCGTCACTGGGCAGACCAACACGGCTACCGACTGGAGGAGATAACACGCCGAGCGGTGGAGCCTGCCTTGGCCCACGATGGCCCCGCCCTGTGGCTGCCCGATGTCGCCCAGGTGCGTAACCCACGCCTGGCCCAGGCACTACGGGCGCGCCTACCGCAGCTGGGGGTGGAAATCCGAGAGCAGTGCCAAGTCACGGGGATCATCCACCACAACGGGGTGGTGACCGGCCTGGAGAGCAGTCAGGGCACCCTCACCGCCCAGGGGGTGATAGTCGCCGCCGGTGCCTGGAGCGGTGAGCTGCTCTCCGCCCTGCCCCATCCGCCTCAAGTCGCCCCCGTGAAGGGACAGATGTTGCTCTTCCAGGCGGAGCCTGGGGTGCTTAACCATATGGTGCTGGCCGGCGATCGCTATCTCATCCCCCGCCGAGATGGTCGAATCCTCGCCGGTAGCACCCTGGAACCGGGGGCCGGTTTCGACAAGACCACGACCCAAGAGGCCCATGACTCCCTACGGGAGGCGGCGATTAGGTTGGTACCTGCCTTGGCGGATTACCCGCTAGAGCGGCAGTGGGCGGGGTTGCGGCCCGGTTCGCCCGCTGGGGTGCCTTATATAGGTGAGCACCCCGCTGTCCGGGGGTTATTTATCAATAGTGGCCACTTCCGCAATGGCGTAGTGCTGGGCTTGGCCTCCGCCCGTCTCCTCACGGATTTGATAGTGGGGAGCGCTCCGCGGATCGACCCCACGCCTTACGCCCTCACAACCCCGCGGGGCGCGTAGACGGATCGGAAATATTTGGCTTATACTCCGCCGATGGATCGTGAAACGTCAGATAAACGCCTTACTGTTCAGCAGGTTGTTGATCTGCTGAAAGGACACGGGGTGACCCCGACCCAACAGCGGGTCGAGATCGCCCAGATCCTCTTCGCCCGACCGCAGCACCTCTCTGCCGAGCAGGTGCTCTCGCTGGTCAACGCTGAGCACACCGCGGCCTCCAAGGCCACCGTCTACAACACCCTCAACCTGTTTGCCCAGAAGGGGCTGGTGAGGGAGGTGATTGTGGACCCGAGTAAGGTGTTTTACGACTCCACCACCCACGAGCACCACCACTTCTTCAACATCGACACCTGCGAGCTTACCGATGTCCCGGTCGGTTTGATGCCAGTGGGCGAGCTACCTGCCGTCCCACCGGGGACTGAAGCGGTTGCCGTAGACGTCATCATCCGCATCCGCAATACCGAACGCAGCTAAACCGCACCCGCCTTGCCATTGACAAGAAGCGGCCAAATGCGCATAGTATGCGGCCTTCTCGTATTCATGACCTTTTTCTGGGAGTAGGACCTTGGCGAACACCGCACAAGCTAAGAAGCGCGCCCGTCAGGCGGAAGACCATCGGCAGCTCAACGCCAGTCACCGCTCGCGTATGCGCACCTTCGTCAAGAAGGTGGTAAAGGCTATCACTGCTGGCGATAAGGGCGGGGCCGAAACCGCTTATAAAGAGGCCGTGCCGGTCCTGGACAAGATGGTGGGCAAGGGCATCATTCATGCCAACAAAGCTGCTCGCCATAAGAGCCGCCTGAACGCTCGCATCCGCGCCATGTAGTCAGCCTGCATGGAGCGCAAAAAAAAGGCCGGTCTTCACCGGCCTTTTTTTTCGCCTCCCCTTCAGGAGGTCAGTATCAAGTTATCCCGGTGGATGAGTTCTGGTTCATCCAAATAGCCCAGAATCTCCTCAATGCGGCTGCTCGGTTGCCCCATCAGCCGACGCGCCTCGTCGGCATCGTAGTTGACCAGGCCCCGGGCGATCTCCCGCCCCGTCTCGTCCACACAGGACACCATCTCACCCCGCATAAACTCGCCACTGATGGCGCGCACCCCCACCGGCAGCAGGCTCTTGCCCGACTCCCGCACCACCTGTGCCGCCCCGGCGTCGAGCGTGAGTTGACCCCGCACCTGTAGGTGACCTGCCAACCAACGCTTGCGCGCCAGCATCGGCTCCGCATCGGGTATAAAGAAGGTGCCAAGCAGCTCCCCGGCCACAATCCGCTCTAGGACTGCCGGTTCACGGCCAGAGACCACCACAGTAGCAGCGCCGCTACGGGCCGCCGTGCGGGCGGCCCGCACCTTGGTCAGCATACCACCGCGCCCCAACGCCCCCCCGCTCCCCCCAGCCATCGACTCTAGCCGCGGGTCACTGGCCTGGACCTGGTGCAGTAACGTGGCATCCCCGTGGTGACGCGGGTCCTTGTCATACATCCCCGCCTGGTCGGTCAGGATGATGAGGAGATCGGCCTCGATAAGATTGGCCACCAGGGCCGCGAGGGTATCGTTATCACCGAACTTGATCTCATCGGTGACCACCGTATCGTTCTCATTCACCACCGGCACCACCCCGAGCCCCAACAGGGTGCGCAGGGTGGAGCGGCTGTTCAGATAACGCATCCGATTGGAGAGGTCATCGTGGGTCAGCAGCACCTGGGCGGTGTGGAGCCCATACTGCTTGAAGCGCGACTCATAGGCCTGCACTAACCCCATCTGCCCTACCGCTGCAGCCGCCTGGAGTTCGTGTAGCGCCTTGGGGCGACGCGCCAAACCGAGGCGACTCATCCCCTCGGCAACCGCCCCAGACGAGACCAGCACCAGCTCGATACCGCGCTGACGCAGGGCAGCCATCTGCGCGACCCAACCGGTGATGCCATCGAGATTGAGGCCGCGCCCATCATTGGTCAGTAGCGCACTACCGATCTTCACTACAAAGCGGCGCCCCGCCGCAAGGTCACTACGACTCCTCATCGCTCGCCTGCACCGTCTGCTGCGCCTGTTCCTGCTCCTGCGCAAGCTGCTCACGCAGGGCCTCAATGTGTTCCATGATGCGATAGGTCAGCGTCTGCGTCCCCTCGGAACTCAGCGCGGAGAGGGTGAGGATCGGCCCCTGCCAGTCGAGTCGTTCGACGATATCGGCCACATACTCCGCCCGGAGATCCTCCGGGATGAGATCCATCTTGTTGATGATCAGCCAACGCTCCCGATCCGCCAGCTCCGGGCTGAACTTTGCCAGCTCGTTTTCGATCACCTTGACCCCATCCACCGGATCACTATCGTCAGGTGGCATCACATCGACGACATGCAATAGCAGACTGGTGCGAGAGAGGTGGCGCAAAAACTGGACACCCAGCCCCGCCCCTTCGGCTGCCCCTTCGATAAGACCGGGGATATCGGCCACCACAAAGCTGCGATGCAGCCCCACATCCACCACTCCCAAGTGGGGGTGGAGAGTGGTGAAGGGGTAGTCAGCAACACGAGGAGTGGCTGAAGAGATGGCCCTGATCAGGGTCGATTTACCCGCGTTGGGGAGCCCCAATAGGCCGACGTCGGCCAGCACCTTGAGTTCCAAGCGCAGTTCGCGCGCCTCACCGGGGGTACCTGGCTTCGACTGGCGCGGCGCCCGATTGGTACTGCTCTTGTAGCGCAAGTTACCGAGCCCATGGAAGCCACCACGGGCCACCAACAGGCGCTGGCCATCGGTGACCACATCTCCCAACAGCTCGTCGGTCTCGGCGTCAAACACCATGGTGCCAGCCGGAACCGGAATGCTCAGGTCCTCACCCGAGGCCCCCGTGCGCTGGGCACCAGAGCCCGGTTGACCATTCGGCGCCTTAAAGCGGCGGGTAAAGCGGAAATCGACCAGGGTGTTGAGGTTGGAGTCTCCCACCAACCAAACGCTGCCGCCGTCACCACCATCACCGCCGTCTGGTCCACCGAAGGGGATGAACTTCTCCCGCCGGAAGCTGACACAGCCGTTACCGCCGTTCCCGGCCTCCACCTTGATGGTGGCCTCGTCGACGAATTTCATTGCTCAAGCCCTTTTCTACCGCTGCATAACAAAAAGCCCCGTCGATGACGGGGCCTTTGTGACGCGAGCAAACCGCCCAATCACTCAGTGACGATGCTCACATACTTGCGGTTTTTCGGGCCCTTGGTCTCAAACAACACCCGTCCATCCGCCTTGGCGAACAGGGTGTGGTCCGTGCCAATGCCTACATTGACACCCGGGTGAAACTGGGTGCCGCGCTGCCGGACGATGATGTTGCCGGCGCTGACAAGCTGGCCACCGAAGCGCTTCACGCCAAGGCGTTTAGACTCGGAATCACGACCGTTGCGGCTACTACCCGCAGCTTTTTTGTGTGCCATGGTTGGATACTCCCGAAATTAGCCAGAGATGCCGGTGATCTGCAGCTCAGTGAAGTGCTGCCGATGCCCCTGGGTCTTCTGGAAGTGCTTACGACGACGGAACTTGATGATCCGCACCTTCTCGCCACGACCGTGGGACTTGACGGTGGCAACCACCTTGCCGCCCTGGACGTAGGGGGCGCCGATCTTGACGGAATCGCCATCGGCCACCATCAGCACCTCGAACTCCACGGAGCCACCCACATCAATGGGGAGCTTCTCGACCTTGAGGGTCTGCCCCTCGATCACCCGGTACTGCTTGCCGCCGGTTGCGATTACCGCGTACATAACGCCGCTTCTCCATCAGGTGCTCGTATTCTGGCCCGAGCACAAATAAGACCAACAAGGAAAGACCGGCAATTCTAGCGGCGAAAACAGCCGTGGTCAAACCAAGTTACGCCTAATAACCTCAACGCCCTGCCCGATAGGACGATTGACAGTCTAGCGGGCGATTCCTAGCATTCACCTTCCCGCAGAAGACCCCAAACACCCCGCCCCATGGAAATCCAGGAAGTCTACCAGCTCATCGACGACGACCGGGAGGCCGTCGACGCCCTCATTCAGCGTCAGCTCCACTCCAACATCGTCCTCATCAACCAGATCGGCCACTACATCATCAATAGTGGCGGCAAGCGGCTGCGCCCGATGCTCCACTTGCTGGTGGCCCGCGCCTGCGGCTACCAAGGAGACCAGCATCTCACCCTGGCCGCCGTGGTGGAGTTCATCCACACCGCCACCCTCCTCCATGACGATGTGGTAGATGCCTCTGAACTCCGCCGCGGCCAACAGAGCGCCAATGCGGTGTGGGGCAATGAGGCGAGCGTATTAGTGGGTGACTTTCTCTACTCCCGCGCCTTCCAGATGATGGTGAACATAGGCCAGATGCGGGTGATGGAGATCCTCGCCGACGCCACCAACACCATCGCCGAGGGCGAGGTGTTGCAGCTGCTCAACTGCCACGACGCCGACACCACGGAAGAGCGCTATCTCGACGTGATCCGCTACAAGACCGCCAAGCTGTTTGAGGCGGCCGCGCAGCTGGGGGCCGTGCTGGCCAATCGCTCCCCAGAGGAGGAGGCGGCCATGGTGCGCTATGGCATCCACCTAGGCACGGCCTTTCAGCTCATCGATGATGTGCTCGACTACAGCGCCGACAGCGCCGAGATCGGCAAGAACATCGGCGATGATCTGGCCGAAGGCAAGCCGACCCTACCGCTCATCTACGCCATGCGCACCGGCACCGCAGAGCAGGCGGCGGCGGTGCGCGAGGCCATCGAAAACGGTGGCCGCGAGCGGATCAAAGAGATCATGACGGCCATTGAATCGACCGGAGCAATCGCGTACACTTCGCGCTCCGCTGAGGTTGAGGCCCAAAAAGCCCTTGAAGCGCTGGCGATTCTCCCGGATTCGCCGTACAAAGAAGCGCTTGCGGTGCTGGCTAAATTTGCAGTGGAACGGAGTTACTAATACACCGCTTCGGGGTGTAGCTCAGCCTGGTAGAGCACCGTCTTCGGGAGGCGGGTGTCGCAGGTTCAAATCCTGTCTCCCCGACCAATCATCAGAAAAGGGCGCCCCTCAAGGCGCCCTTTTTCTTTTCTATCCCCGCCCCACCCCCGCGACTCCGGTATCATCACCCAAGGCGGAGTGGTTCAAGCCCCTCCCGCCACCGCCGATACAATAGCTACCGGAAACCAGAGATCACGGGAGAGCGACATGCGCTTATTGGTTGCGATAGTCCTCGCTTCACTGCTGAGCGGCTGCCTAACCTACGTCGATCCCAATCCTCCCCCACAGCTGCTCAAGGCCGTGGGCTATGGCGCTGTCAGTGATGACCTCAGCCAATCTCCAGCCCAACGCCGTCTGCTGGGGATGAGGGCGGCCAAGTTAGACGCCTACCGTAATCTGGCGGAACAGGTCTACGGACTCCAGGTGACCGGACAGAGCACGGTATCTGACGTCATGGTGCGCAACGACCGCTTCCACGCCCTGGTCGATACCTATCTGCGCGGCGCCCGGGTGGTGACCACCACGGCCGTGGATGAGGCGACCTACGAGGTGATAGTGGAGTTGGAGCTATCCCCCGACTTCTACGACTGTGTGCACTACCCCAACCGCTGTACCGCACCCGCCTACCAACCCGCCCGCACCTGCAACGGTTGCGACAGCAACTTCAGCGCCCCTGATGTCCAATACTCACCATGAACGCCCGCTACGCCCTACCCGTGCTCCTACTGATCTGCGGCCTGGCGCAGGGGGCGGATAACTATGTGGGCACCGCCGCCATCGATGCGGAGATCGCCCAGGCGCGACAAGCGGCCCTGGCCGATGCCGAGGCCCAGGCAGCAGAGCAGGAGGGGATGCAGATCCGCTCTGATACCACCCAAGAGGGCGATCAGATCACCCTCCACACCGGCCCCACCCCCCGCCTGAGGGTGATCGAAGAGTGGCGTGATGGCGATCTCTACCACGTACGGGCCGAGCGGGATGGGGCTAACGGTGGCTGCGGCCCCCAATACCGCAAACGGATCGCCGCCACCGCCTTTCCCCTCCTCCATCCGGATCAGGTCTATAGCAACGGGATCCACGGTTTCGAAGTGGGGATCCCCCATGAACTGCTCCACCGCCTGGCGGCCAGTGGCAACTTCCTTAGCCGCGGGGTGGAGGCGATCACCCTCTACGACGCCAACGCCCTCGCACCAGAGGGGATCAGCCAGGGGAGTTACGGCCGCTCACGGCTCCTAGAGCACGCCGATCGGGTGGGGGCCGATCTCATCCTCTCCGGGGTAGTGCGGGACCTGGGTCTGGAGGTATCCCGTTTTCAGCTCCCCTACGTAGGTCGCATCGGTAGCTCCGACCGGCGGGTGGAGATCGATCTCTTTATCCATGATGGCCATACCGGGGCGCTGCTGCTGCGCCACCACTACGCCGAAGAGGCGTCAGGTGAGGTGATGCTAGATCGCCAAATCCCATTTGCCAGTGCCGCCTTCTACCGCACCGACCTCGGCCACAGCTTCGATGCCATCTTCGACCGCGCCGTCCAAGAGGTGCAGGAGCGGCTGCACTGCCTCCCCTTCACCGCCCGAGTCCTGCGTGTCAGCGGCGACGAGGTGGTGATCGATGCCGGCGCCGATACCCGTATCCAGGTGGGCGATGAGCTGATTGCCCACGCCACCCGCCGCGATCAGCTGTTCGACAGCGGTGCCCGCAGCCGTGGCCCGGAGCGGGAGCCGCAGGGCTCGGTGCAGGTGGTGGATGTGCAGGCCGACTACTCGGTGGCACAGCTAAATGGCGCCACGGCCCTAAACCGACTCCAAGCGGGCGATCTGGTCTCCACCCGCTAACCCCGCCTCTGCCAGACGGCAGAGGCGATAGATGAAGTGCCACTCCAGCATCCGCCGGCGCCTTGCCACCATCTCTAGCCGCAGACCAGAGGCGGTGGCGAGGCGGTGGATCTCAGCGAGGGCACACTCCTCCGACAAGATCATCACCACCTCCGGTAGCCGCCCTGCCGCCGCTAGTTGTGGGAACAGGGCGCGGAAATAGTCGAAGTGGGCGCCGCAGAACCAGGCCCGCTCCGCCGGGGAGAGGGGATCACGCGGATAGTAGGGGGGGTTGATCACCACGAGATCAAACTCAGCCGGGTCAAGTTCGGCGAAGAGATCCGACTGGACTGTGCGCAGCCTCAAGCCATTGGCGGCGGCGTTGGCGGCGGCGTTGGCCAGGGCCGCCGGATTGATATCGGAGGCGGTGGCGTGGGCGCCTTTGCCAGCCAGTAGCAGGGCCACCAGGCCGGTGCCACACCCCAACTCCAACACCGCTTGGCCGGCCACCTGCCGTGGACGGAGGTAGTCGAGCAGGATACGGGTGCTGAGGGTGAGGCCAGGGGGAAAGACGCCGGGGGCCACCTGGATGCGCAGCGTCCCGTAGCGATAGGGGCGGGGGCGCAGGTGGTAACGCCGCACCCAAGGGATGAGGATCGGCTCCAAGGCCCGCTTTAAAACGCGCCGCGCCAGCAGCCGCAACCTATTCGGCACGGAACCCCTCCTGCTCCGGTCGACGGTAGCGCCACCAACGCAGCAGGGCCTTCAGCTCCAGAGGATAACGGTAGGCCCGCATTCGGTAGCGGGGCGTCGCCAGCAGCCGCAGCAGACGCCGCTGCCAGGGTCGCAGGGTGAAGTCGGAGACACTGGGGGCGTAGGCGTTGAGCACCGTCTCGAAGTTGCGCACCCGATCCACCATGGCCGGCGTCAACCAGGGGGTGAGCGGATTACGCCGCAGATCGAACTGCTCCCAGCGGGGGGAGAGCCAGTCGTCGAGGGTGCGGGGAAAGTGGAAACCGTCCGCCTCGATCTGGCGATAGAGTTCGGAACCCTCGGTGGGTACCGGGCTATAGAGATAGACGATGATCTCGGTCTGCGGATTGATCGCCTTAATCTCCTCAATGAAGCGGATGTCCCGCTCTATCTGCCCCGCCACCGCCGCCGCATTGGGCCCCGGCAGGCCGAGCACAAAGGAGTACTCCGGGATGATATCGAACCGTCCAAGGCGGGCGCAGAGGCGTTTGATCTGCTCACCGCTTTGGGTACCGCCTTTATTCATCTGCCGCAACACCGCCTCGTCGCCGCTCTCGGCGCCGAGAAAGATCATGCGGCAGCCCGCCGCCCGCATCTGCTCCAGCGTGGCGTCGGCATAGCGATCCAGGGTATCGATCCGCCCCTCGCCCCACCAGATCAGCCCAGCCCCCCGCAACAGTGCCGATAGCTCCGCGACCCGCCGTTCAGAGACGAAGAAATTGTTGTCGTGGAACTCCACCGCATCCACCCCCCAACGCCCCTTCAGCTCCAGTAGATTGGCGGCGATACGCGCCGCACTCTCACCGCGCCAGCGGGCGTTGTAGATGGGCACCACACCGCAGAAGGCGCAGCTAAAGGGGCAACCGACACTGGAGTGGTAGGCCTGGGTACGGCGACCGAGAAAGGTACGACCGAGGTAGCCCTCCATGGGGTAGTGCTGGTGCAGCCACTCATAGGGCAGCGGTGGCAGTGCATCCTGATCCAGCAGCGGCGCCGTGGGGGTGGTGACGGGCTCACCATCCTCCCCCTGCCAGGCGAGATTGGGGATAGCGGTCAGGGGGGAGCCGCTCGCCAAGGCGTCGAGCAGTGCGGGAAAGGCCGCGTCGCCCGGGCCACAGACGACGAAATCGACATAGGGGGCGCTCAAGGTGGCGGCCAGCTGGTTGGAGGGGAAGTAACCTCCCCAGATGGTCCGCACCGCGGGAAACGCCTGGCGCACTCGGCGTGTCACCGGGATTGCCTGTTTCAGCTGCGGTCCCGGCATGACGGTGCAGCCGAAGTAGCCATACTCGCCACTGGCCAGGTAGGCGGCCAGCTTGGGCCAGGGATCCCCCTCCCGGTTACCATCCACCAGCGCCACCTCGCGCCGGCCCTGCACCGAGGCGGCGATCTGTAGGATGGAGAGAGGGACCCGACACTTACCCTCGGCACTGCGCGGATTGAACAGCAACACCTTACTCATCGACATCTCACACCCCACCCCAACCACTGCGCCCACTGGCACCATAGAGCTGGCGGTAAGCGGCCACCGTAGCGGCGAGAGGAAAGCGGGGTGCCACCTCTGCCGCTGGCCTGGCGAGCAGTCGGCCAACGGCGGCGGCCATGGCCCGCGGCTCCTCTGCCAACTCCCAGCCAGGTCCCACCGCAGCGATGCCAACCGCCCTTGATACCACCCCCAATCCCAACGCCTGCGCCTCGGCCATGGCCAAGCCAAATGACTCAAAACGCGCGGGATGGAGCAGCACCCGGGCGCGTCGCATCAACGCAATCACCTGCTCCCGCGGCACTCCACCGGCAAAGGTGACCGCCGCGCTGATCCCCAACTGCTCGGCGCGCCGCTCCAGGAGTGGTCGCTGCGGCCCCTCCCCCACCAGTAGGCAGCGGAGTTGGGGGTGGGCCGGCAGCAGCTCGGCCACCACCTCCAGAAATAGCGCGTACTCCTTCACGGCGCTGAGGGCGCCAACCCCCAAGAGATCGATCTCCGGCTCCGTTACCGAGTGCCGCCCCTCCGCCTCTGGAACGCCCCATGGGATGAGTTGATCGGCATGTCGGCCGTAGCTACGGGCGAACCACTCATCCTGAAAGGCGGAGAGCGCCACCACCCGACTACGGCGGCGATCAATCCGCCCCAACCAGGGCTGACGACGGCACACCTCCTGCCCCATCAGGGTGAGTAGGTGGGGAATAGCCAACCGCCCCGCCCACCACTCACCGAGACGGCTGCACTCCCCCAACCAGAAGCTGTGGATCAACGTGATGGGTTGCCGCCGCTGGAGTGCCCTCAGCCGCTGAACGGCCCGCAGCCAAGCCAGCCAACGCCACGGTTGGCGCCGATTGGCGCCACCGCAGGGGAGCACCTCCAGGCCATGCCAACGGTAGGGGGTGGTGCGGTAGGGGTAGTGGAGAGGGAGCAGCGAGATCCGCCAGCCCGGCTGCTGCTGCGCCAGGGCGCGCACATAGAGCTGTAGTGCCGGGATACAGGCGGTGTCCGCCTCAGCGGCGGGAAAACCGGGGGTGATGAGGAGGAGGTGGTGTGGCCCATCAGCCATCGTGCCGCACCCCGGTGATACGGTAGAGGGTCCAACCATCCCCGTGCTGGAACAGCGTCTCCAGCTGGTAGCCCCGCTGCAAGCGATCCCAGTTCTGCATCAGCCGATGGCCCTGCCACTGCCGGGCGAAGCGGGGGGCGTTGAACAGCACATAGGCCCCCGTGGGATAGTGCTCGATGGGCGCCAGCCAGAGATCGATCACCGGCTCAGGCACGCCGCGTGCCCGCAGCGCCATGGTGACATCGAAGGTGTAGAGCGGGGCCGCCGGATAGCTCGCCACCTCTGCCGCCAAGGCCCGCTCCCAACGGTTGCGCTCCAGCAGCGGTACCATCTCGCGGGCGGTCAACCCCAGCTGAAACAGCAGCGCCGTCGCCACCGCCCCGAGGCGTGCCCAGCGCGGCAGGAGATACCACAGACGGAGGGCGGCCGGCAGCAGCAGCAACAGCACCAGCGGCACCGCCAGGATCAAAAAGCGCTGGTTTTGAAGCGGGATCCCGGCGATGAAGGCGAGGTAGAGCAGCAGCCCGGCCAGCAGCAGACGGGCCAGTGGATCGGCCAGATCCCCCCGGCGCCACCCCAGCAGCAGTAGCGGCCCACCCAGTAGCAGAGCGGGGTGGTAGAGCGGGTAGAGGGCGTAGAGCAGATTGGGCAGACGATAGCTCTGGTAACCATCGCCGGTGACGAAGGCCCGTTCAAACCAGTGGTGGAGCGACCAGAGGGTGAGCGAGTAGTGGTGGAACAGCTCCCCAGCCGCCCCCTGTTTCAATAGCAGATGGGGTATCCAGGTGACGGCGACGATGGCCAGCACCGCCAGCAGCCAGCCGCTACGACGCGCCCGCCCCAACTGCCACCCCAAGTAGAGGCCAGCGGGCAGCAGCGGTAACAAGGTGGCGTAGCGGGTGTTCATGGCCAGACCGGCACAGAGGGCGAATAGCGCCACCCAACGCCCCTGCTGTGCTTCGCGGTAGCGGGCCAGGCAGAGCAGTGCTGCCATCATCCAGCCGAGCGCCAACAGATCGGACATCACCAGCACATCGGCACGTAGCAGCAGCGGCGCCAGCGCCAAGCCGAGTAGCAGGTAGAGATCGAGCACCGCCCGCTCCACCTGCGGCTGGAGGAGAAGGGCGAGCTGGCGCGTGGCGTAGAGGGTGGCCACCAACGCCAGCGCCGAGATCCCCTGCATGGCCAAGGCGCCCTCCCACCCCGCTAGCGATAGCAGGGCGCCCGTGAGGCCATACCCCACCGGCCAGGCGTGCCAACCGGGATCGGCCCCCCCTAACCACCATTGGCGCAGGGCCGTGGCGTAGCGCAGATATTCGAAACTATCCTGGCCATATAGCCCATCAAAGCCGATCCCCCAGCGCACCCAGCCCCACGCCAGCAGCGGCACTAGCAGCAGCAGAGGGGTGCGCCAACGGCCAACCCAAGACCACGCCATCCCCTTCACGCCTGCCGCGCCATCCCATAGCGCTCCAAGCGCAGCAACCGCTGCCACTCCCACCCCGCCCGCAAGAGATGGAGCGCCCCCCCGGCAGCAAGCCGCAGATCCCCCAGCCGCCAGAGACTCGGCTGCTGCAACCGGGCCCGCAGCCGGCGGGCGGCGGTGCGGGCGCGGAAGCGGTTATGGACATAGCGGTGCAGGGCGCGGTAGTAGTCGGTGCGGTAGGTACCGTTGAACATCATGGCGAGATCACTGGAGTCAGACCAATGGGTCTTGCCACCGAGCGCCTCCCGCACTTGATCGAAGAAGGGGGTACCGGGCAGCGGATAGGAGACCGAGATGCCAAGATCGTCTGGCATCAGCTCAAACAGCATGGCCAAGGTCTGATCGATATCCTCCCGCAGCTCGCCTAGGTAACCGAACTGGAGGAAGAGGGCAACCTTTATCCCGTGGGCCCGTAGCCGATGGGTGGCGGCGTGGATCTGCTCCACGCGGATCCCCTTATTCATGGCATCGAGGATCTTCTGGGAGCCCGACTCCGCCCCCAGCCAGACCAGCTCCGCCCCAGAGGCCGCCAGCGCCTCCACCACCCCCTCCTCCAGCAGCAGATCGGCCCGCGACTGGATGGTGTAGCGGAAGCGCAGCCCCTGCGCCGCCACCAGTTGGGCAAAGCGGGGGAGCCAACCCGGTTTGAGACCAAAGATATCGTCACAGATCCAGAAGTGCTGCGGACCGTAGTGCTCCAGCAGCAGGGCGATCTCCGCCACCACCGCCTCCGGGGAGCGGGCGTTGTAGCGCCGTCCCCAGAGTGGCTTGGCGCACCAGCTGCATTGGTAGGGGCAACCGCGGGTGGTGGCGAGGTTGAGGGAGAAGTAGCCGTGGTGCTGGAGCCAGATGGCGCGGTAGGCGGTCAGATCCACCAGGTCCCAGGCCGGTGGCGGTAGGGCATCGAGATCGCGCAGTACCGGCCGCTTGGCGTTGACCGAGATCCCCCCGGCCTCGTTGCGGTAGGCCACCCCCACCACCTCGGCCATCGGCCGCCCCTGACGCAGCCGCTCCAGCAGCTCCCCAAGGGTCTCCTCCCCCTCCCCCAGGATCACCGCATCGGCCCCTTGGTCGAGGTAGATCTGCGGGTGGTCGGTGGCATCGGAGCTACAGACAATGACCCGGCAGCCGCGCTCCCGCGCCCGCTGGATCATGCGCAGCGCCGCGGCGCGCATGGTGGAGAGGCACATCTTGGTGAGGTAGTTAAAACCGTCGTCGTAGAACACCACGATATCGGGCCGCTCCCGCTCCAACACCGGCACGATCTCCAGATCGCTCTCCGCCAGGTTGGTATCAAACAGCGCCACCGGGTAGCCCTGCTCCCGCGCCGCCGCCGCGGCGTAGAGGGTACCGAGTGGGGGGTAGGGGCGCGCCATCGCCCACTGCTTGGCATCTAGGCGGTAGAAATAGGAGTGGCTGAAGAGCAGCCTCGGCATCCCCTCCCCTGCCCTGATCCCGCTGGCCTGCTCCAAGCCGCGGACCCGGGTCGCATACTGGGCCAGAATGCGGTTTTGCCAATCGCTAAAGTGGCTCTTGACGATACCGGCCCGCACCCGCACCGCGCCGCACCCCTCCAGCTCACGACAGCGCCGATCTCGACGCCGCCAGCGCCGCCAGGTGAGACACATCAGCCCGTGGTTCAACAGATCCCCCCCGCGGCCAGCCAAGCCCCCCTCCACTACCCGCGCCCACCAGGGGCGTCTTGGAACGGAGAGGAGATCCTGACGGACGGGTGGATGGTTGGGCAGAAACGCCTGCACCCAGGGGTTGGCCGCCAGCAGCGCCGCGTGGGCCTGGGGATCACACACCGGCAAGAGCGTAGCCAGCTCCATGGCGGTGAAGAGATTGCGCTCTAAGGAGCCAAACTGCTCGCTATCGACATAGTAGTTAGGGCAGAGATCGGCCCCTCGCTGGGCAGGCAGCTTGGTGTAGAGATAGACCACACTACGGGCGAGCCAAGCCCGCCGCGGCGGGGTGGTGATGAAGAGATCGAGATCCGACTGTGCCGTCATCACCTGTTTAGAGATGGAGCCGGAGAGGCAGACTCCACGCACAAACGGCAGCCGCGCCACCCGCTGCGCCCACCCCACGGCGACAGGGAGCAGCCGCTCCGCCGCGGCGTTGTGCTCGCGCCGCGCGGCCACCACCTGGGCCACCTCCTGTAGGGCGTAGAACCCCTCAAAAGACTCCGCCAGGGCGTTGGCCACACACCACTCCAGCGCCACCTCCACCGCCTCCAGCGAGGCCTGCGCATCGTCGCAGAAACAGCGCACCTCGGTGCTGGCGAGGGGGTAGTGGAAGATATCGAAATAGGCCAAGACCCGTAGCACAAGGCCGGTCAGCGGAGGGGGCATAGCGGGTAACATCAGCTCTCCGAACGACGAGTGGTGACACAGTGCCGGAGCTAAGCAGGATTGGACGCTCCGGGGCTATCCAGGGTGAGATACAACCATTCCGCCGGGCCAAGATAACTTAGCGGGTGTAATGAGGAAAAGGGACAAACGCCTCCCTTACCGCCCGCTTACGACCGCCACCGCGCCCACCACATGCCCCAACGCCCCCGCCAGGCGCTCAGCTTGCAGCGCAGGCCGCGTAAGCTGCGGTGCCCCCGCTGTTGATAAAGCCGATGCCACGCCATCTCCCCCTGGAGCCAACGGAGGGCGTGCTGGTAGTAGGCCTGGCTGTAGGTGCGGACAAAGCCCTGGTCCCGCTCTGTACCACTGGCCCAGTTGTGCCCCTCCAGGAGCCCGGCACCCTGAAGTTGCTCGTGCAGCGGGGTGCCGGTGATGGGGTAGGTCAGGGTCACGGTCCAGTGGTCTGGGGCCGTGGCCTTGAGGTGGTGCAGTGTCGCCTCGATATCCGCCTCCCGCTCCCCCGGATAGCCCAGCATCACAAAGGTACCCACCTCGATCCCCGCGCGCCGGGCGGCTGCCATCATCGCCTGCACCTGGGCCACCGTCACCCGCCGCTCCATGGCGTCGAGGATAGCCTGAGAGCCGCTCTCGGCGCCGATCCAGACCCGGTAGCAGCCCGACCGCTTGAGAAGGGCCACCACCGGCTCATCGAGCCGATCGGCGCGGGTGATGCACTCATAGGCGATGACCAGTCCGCGCCGCTCCAACTCATCCGCAAACGCCGCCAACCAGCCCCAATGGATGGTAAATACATCGTCCACAAACCAGATGCTGTCGGGGGCGTAACGCCGTTGTAGCGCCTCCAGCTCGGCCACCACCGCCGTGGGGGAGCGGCGCCGATAGCTACGGCCGTAGACGGCGCGGCTGCACCAGCGACAGCTATAGGGGCAGCCGCGCATGGTGCTCACGGTCATGGCACTCATGCCGTGGTGCTGGCGCCAGAGGGTGGCGTAGCGCTCGATATCGATCCGCTCGCGGGCCGGCTCCGGCAGGCTATCCAGGGGGCGGATCGCCTCCCGCTCGGCGGTAATGACCGGCCCCCCATCCACCCCGCGGTAGGCCAACCCGGCGACGGTGGCGAGATCACCGCCCCGTTTTAGGGTCGTCACCAGCTCCAGCAGGGTCTGCTCCCCCTCGCCGAGTACCAATACATCGGCGCCATGTTGTAGCCACTGGTCGATGTGGTAACGCACCTCTGGCCCCCCCAGCACGATACGGGTAGCCCGCAGCGCCGGCTGGGAGCGGACAAAGGCGATGAGGGCGAGGAGATTGGGCCGAGTCAGTAGATTGGCATAGATGCCGAGTAGCGGGGGACGCAGATCTAGTAGCCGGCGGTGCAGCGCCGCCATGGAGGAGAAGGTGGTATCGAACAGCTCGTGATCGATCCCATGCTGCTCTAAGTAGGCGGAGAGGTAGAGCAACCCGAGTGGCGGGTAGGGCTTCATGATCCGCTGCTCAACGGGATCATCCGCCAGAAAGTAGCCGTGGGTCAGCAGCAGCTCAGCCATCATCAACCACTCAGGGTGAGCTGGATCAGATAGTGGTCTGACCAGTCAGCCAAGATGGCCTGCCCCCCCAACAGCTGCTCTAACCCCTGCCACAGCCGCAGTGCTGCCGGCTGCGCCAGGCGGTGACCATGGAAGTAAGAGGGGGGCAGGGCGATGCCGATGGGGTGGCGGCGGCGCAACTCAAAACGTGCTGCCAGGGCACGGGCCAGCCAAGCGGAGTCGTGGTACCAGGTGCGCACCTGCGCCCCCTCCCCCAGCTGCGCCGCTAGCGGCCCTTGATCGCGCCGGAACGGCCGCCGCTGTTGGCCGCGCAGAGTGAAGTAGAGGCCCTCCCAGAGACAGTGGCGCGGCATGATGACCGCCACCATGCTCCCCCCCGGCCGCAACAGCTGCGGCAGCACCTCTAGTGACCAGGCCACCAGCGCCTCGCCCGCGATGCAGTTGAGGCCACCGAAGTTAGAGAATACGAGGTCAAACGGCTCCGGGAAGGTGGTGGGGTCGATGGCCAGGGTATCGATGCAGGTGGTGCGCACCCGTTCAGCAAGGCCGGACCGGATCACCCGCTCCTGGGTCTTCGCCACCATCGCCGAGGAGATATCGGTCGCCTGCACGGTGTGGCCCTGTTGGGCCAGCCAGAGCGCATCGACACCGGTGCCACAGTTAAGCTCCAACAGCGAACGGGGGCCAGCCCCCGCCAACAGCCTGGTCAATGAGCGCCACACCCGCGCCCGCTGGGCGCGACCAATGGGGGTATCGGTGAAGCTGGCGTCGTAGTTTGCGGCAACGGCGTCGAAGGCGGCGCTCATGGGGTAGTAGCGGGCGAGAGCTGGCCGGCGAGTGGCGATGGCTTACAATGCCCTACCCCTCTGCCCGCCGTCCAGTCGAGACCCCCTCTATGGCTCACCGCCCCTATCGCTGCCATGTCACTGGCTGATCGGCTGCGCCGCGCCAATGAACGCTGGCTGCCGGGGCGCCTGCTGGCTGGGCCGCAGTGGCTGGTGCTGGGGGTCAATAACTTCTGCAATCTGCGCTGCCGCATGTGCGATGTCGGCACGGGCCACGACACCACCAATTTTGGCGCCAATCTCACCGGCGCCCACAACCGCTCGCTGCCCATCGAGCTATTTACCCGCATCGTGGATCAGCTGGCGACCCACTACCCTCACACCAAACTGGGCTACGCCTATACCGAGCCGCTCGCCTGGGCGCCCCTCGGCCACTCCCTGCAACTGGCCCGCGAGCGGGGGATCACCACCACCATTACCACTAACGGCCTGCTGTTGGCGCGCCGGGCAGCGGAGATCGTGGCGGGGGGTTGCAGCCAGCTGTTTGTCTCCCTCGACGGCCCAGCCGCCATCCACGACCAGATCCGCGGCCGCCAGGGCAGTTATGCCCGCGCCGTGGAGGGGATCGAGCGGGTGGCGGCGCTGGCGGGGGCGCCACCCATTAGTGTGGTCTGCGCCATCACACCCTGGAACGTCGGCCAGCTGGAGGCGCTGCTGGAGGCGCTCACACCGCTGCCGCTCACCACGGTGGTGATCGCCCATAACAACTTCATCAGTGACACCATGGCCGCGCAGCACAACGGGCACTACGGTGATCGCTACCCGGTGACCGCCTCCAATGTCCACGCCACCGATCTCGATGCCATTGATCCCCAGCAGTTGGCGACGGAGCTGACGGCGCTGCGCCGCCGACCCTGGCCCTTCCAGCTCACGCTGCAACCGGAGTGCAGCGGTGTCGCCGAGCTGACCCGCTACTACCGGCAGCCGGAGCAGGCCATCGGCAGCGGCTGCGGGGATCTGTTCCGCATCCTGATGATCGATCCCGACGGCGAGGCGATCCCCGCCCACGGCCGCTGCTTCCGCCTGCCCATCGGCAATATCAGCACACAGACGCTCCCGGCCCTCTGGAACGCCGCCCCCCTCGCCGCCCTGCGCCGGGAGCTGGTGGCGGCGGGCGGCCTACTACCGGCCTGCCACCGCTGCTGTGGCGGAGTGGGGTGAGGCTAGATATTTTCATAGTCGGCATAGAGCAGCTGGAGCGTGTCGAACGGTAGCTCCGGCCCGCGCAGGGTGCGAACACCAATCCCCCAACCGGGGATGGCCGACCCCAAGAGGGTGGTGAGGGCGGCGTGGAGTGGATCACCCGTCTGCACCATAAAGCGGAGGGTGCGTGATCCACTGCGCTGGCCCAGCGCCACCAGCTCCGCCAAACGCTCTACCAACGGCACCGGCGTATCGCCCCGGAGGGCGGCGACCCGCAGGATATCACCGGGGATCAGCGCAACCCCACCAGCCAAAGTGAGGTGGTGGATGGTCGGCTTGGCGCGCCAGTAGTCGGCATCCCTGAGCGGCCCCCAGCCGGTGGTGTCACTCACCCACGCCCTCCCATCCCGCGGTAGACGCCGCCAGAGCAGCGGCGCCACCAGGCGCCGACGCCAGTGACGGCGCACGCCCGCCAGCGGGGCCAAGGGGATCTCAAAGCAGTCCATGCGGCCGATGTTGCGCATCGCCAACCGATTTTGTGAAATGGGACCGGAGACATCACTGGAAAAACCAAAGAGAAAATGACAGCCTAGCGCCTCTGCCGCCGCCAGACTGGCGTCACAAACCAGTTTGAAGGCACGGGTGTGGCGGTATGCGGGCAGGGCCACCCAATCGCCCAACTGCCCCCCCAATAGCAGCTCGCCAGCCAGCTCAAAGCGGTAGGGAAAGAGACTGGCGCAGGCCACCGGCAGCGAGCCGTGGTAGGCCAAAAAGCCGTGGTTGCGACCACCAATGGCACTCTGGCGATACTTGCGGCGCCACCACCCCACCCTGGCCCGGCTCCCCATACCGAGGCGCATCAGCTGCGCCAAATCCGCCGCCCGCCGCTCATCCAGGGGCTCGATGTGATAGCGACTCACCGGCGGCCATATCCCCCGGCAGCGATGGCATTGAGTTGGCCGCGACTCGTTAGATAGGGGTGGATACCGAGCCGAACGATGGTTGAATCTCGCAGGCCCCCCTCTCCGGCGTTCTCATCCACCAGCGCCTGGAGCCGGTAGCCCGTGGCGGCAGCCATCCGCAGCAGAGCGGGCGAGTAGGCCCCCCTCGGGTAGGCCCACTGGGTCACCTCCCGCCCACTTACCAGCTCTAGCCAGCGTTTGGCATTGCGCAGCTCCCAACGGGCATCGGCGCTGGAGAGGGCTGGCAGATCGATGTGGGTAACGCCGTGCGCCCCCAGCTCAATGAGGGGGTGGTGGGCGAGCCGCTGTAGCTCCTCCTCGTTGAGCAGCCGCCAATAGGGCTCCAGCTCTGGCCGCTCAGCCAGCGGCGCCTCCATAGGCAGCGCCTGCGCCAACTCGCAGAGGAACAGATTATCCCGCTCCCGACAGAGCTGTTTGAGCGCCACGCCATCCCCCTCCCGCCGCCACTGTCGATGCCGATCTTGGACAAACCGCTCCTCCCCCAGGTGCAGCGGTCCCGGCTGTAACTGGGCCGCTAGGTCGATGCGATCGGCCCATAGCAGCGGCTCGCCCCCCCCACCCGGTAGCACCCGAGCGGTGGTGATGAAGAAGGTGGCGGGGACCTCGGCCGCCTCCAGGACCGGCAGGGCGTGGTGCAGCAGGTTGCAGTAGCCGTCGTCGAAGGTGAGGGCGACCCGGAACCCCTCCCCCTCCGTCAGGAGATCGGCCAGTGGTACAAAGCGGACCTGGGGCTGGGCCGCCAGCAGGGCGATATCACCCGCCAACCGCTGGGCGGAGACGAAGCGACTATTGAAACGGAGGTTGGCGCCAAACGCCTGCTCACCGGTCACGCCGTGATAGAGCAGCGCACAACGCCCCTGCGACGGCAGCGGGCGCGGAGGTGACGTGAGGGCGTGGGTTAGACGCATCCGACCAATTTGCAACCAGGTGGGTAGAGTCAAATAGGGCTACCTGAAAGAGGGGCTGGTGAGATGAGCCGTAGACCGCCCCAACCAGAGGCTACTCCTCCCCTCGCCCTTGATAGCGTGCCTTGCACCAGGCCACGTCGATCTCCGGCTGGCCGTCACGCAGGGCGATCCAGTCCAACAGCGGCCCCTGCTTGTTGATCAAGGCGGCAAATAGATTGCCCTGCCGCGGTAGGACCCCAAAGACCAGCGGCGCCAATCCCTGGAGCAGCAGCGCGAGAAGATACTTCAACTTGCTACGCGCCATCTTCAGCCGCTCAATAGGGAGCAGGTAGCCGTAAAAAAAGCGGAGGTTTGGCCGGTGAGAGGCGTCAAAACAGGCCACCGTCTTCTCCAACTCCCGCTCGGTCCAGCGATAGACAAAGTTGGGGATGGGCGAGTTGCGCACCCCACCGTAGCGGTAGCTGTTCGCCACCACCGCCTCGATCTCGTAGGCATCGGCAAAGCCGAGGCGGGTGGCAAGCCGCATCACCAGGCTGTCACGGCTCTCGAACATCAACACCCCCTTACGCGCTACCCGTAACATCTCCAGTAGCGCCCGGTGGGGCGAGGCGCAGTGGTGTAGGCCGGCGTGGGTCACCACCAGATCAAAGCTCTCGTCCTCAAAGGTGAGGTTCTCCGCATCCTGGTAAGACCACTCAAACGGGGCATAGAGCGCCGCGTTCATGCGATCATCGATATTGGAGATCACCACATTGCTGAAACCCAGTTCAGCCCATACCCCCTTGTCGAGGGTACCGCCACAGACCACTAGCACCCTATCTTGCAGAGTGATACCACCGGACTGCACGATGCTAGAGACCGTCTTGGAGTAGAAACTGTTTGTTGTCATAGCGCTCGTTGGCTGCGGGTGGCGCACAATGCCCCCGGTTAGTTGGCACCACGGCGGATGGGGTGCGGCGGCCGCACTCACCACGGCCAACAGCGCCAGAGATGCGCGGTACCCAGAGGCGCCTGCCTAAGGATAGAGTGAGAACTGGGTAGCGGGTCGCTGTGGGGCGACTAAACGCGGTTTAGCCCTCTCAGAGGCGGGGAATTATACATGAGATCCCCCCCCACTCACCGGCTGCCACAGCACAGAGCGGGGCGCCTGATACCGACCACCACACAGATCGATTGCCAACGGCTGCCGTACAATGCCGCCACCGCGTCTTAAGTGAGATCCACCCCGGATATCTGCCCCCCTGTTGAGGCTGAGGTCACCCCCACGGCGATAACGCAGCGACACCGCGCGGGGAATAAACAGATGGGATGCCCTCGGCCCAGGCGGCCGGTCGAGAGAGGAGAGCGCCATGCAACTGTTTTCCCAGAGTGTCTATATCCAGATCTATGCCAATCGCTTCGTCCTCAAACTGCTCGAAGAGGGCGCCGCCCCCGTCACCATTACTGCCGATGAGCCGTTTACCACCCAACGCCTGCTGGTGGGACAGTTTGCCGTAGCCGAACGGACCCTCAAACAGGGGCTCAAGCGTCTCTTCCAGGGCCGCTGGTTTGCTCCCAGTCCCAGGGCTGTCATTCACCCAATGGAGATGGTAGAGGGGGGTCTATCAGAGATTGAGATGCGGGTATTTAACGAGTTGGCCGCCGGCGCCGGCGCCCACAAGGTGGTGGTCTGGATCGGCCCCGAACTGTCCAACAGTGAGGCAAAGCAGCAGGCCATGGGACGGGATCGCCCACCCCTGTAACAGCGCCTGCCAAACGACACCCCGGCGGAGCAGGTGGTCAGCACACCCCGCACCCCATCAAGCCCCTTCCAAGGAGAAACCTTGCTGCTGGAATATCCGCAGTGCGGCATCCACCACCGCGGCATCAAACTGCACCCCACGCTTGGCCTCGATCTCGGCCAGCGCTTTGGCAATGCCCAAACCGGGTCGATAGGGGCGGTGTGAAGCCATGGCCTCGATCACATCGGCCACCGCAATAATACGCGCCTCCAGGAGGATGGCTGATCCCTGCAATCCACTGGGATATCCGCTGCCATCTAGGCGCTCGTGGTGTTGCAGTACCGCCTGCGCAATGGGCCAAGGGAAATCGATGCCTTTGAGGACCTCATAACCAGCGCTGGGGTGTTGTTTGATCAAACCGAATTCAGGCTCAGTGAGCTTACCAGGGCGACTGAGGATCTCGGCAGGCACTTTGATCTTGCCAACATCATGGACCGTGCAGGCAAGCTCCAACCCCTCTATCTGTGCCGGCTCTAGCTGCAACTCATGGGCGATGGCCACAGCGATACGCGCCACATTGCGCTGATGACCTGCGGTATAGGGATCTCGCATCTCCACCATGGCCGCGACAGCAGATACCGTATCGAGCAGGTGACGCCGCAACCGTAATTCGCTTTCACTCAGTGAGCGGGTACGCTCCACCACCAGCGTCTCCAGCTGGTGACGCAGCCGGTTAAGTTCCAGATGGGTACGGACCCGCGCCAGCAGCTCTTCGCTCTGAAAAGGTTTGGTGACGTAATCGACGGCACCGATATCAAACCCCAAGAGCTTGTCTGTCGTCTCAGACATGGCACTGACGAAGATCACCGGAATGGCCCGCAACTGGGGCTCCCGCTTCAGGCGCCGACACACCTCAAAGCCATCCGGGTCCGGCATATTCACATCCAGCAGGATCAACTCGGGTGGTTGGGCGATGGCGGCCCGCAGCGCTAACTCACCATTGATCGCCGAACGCACCTTATAACCTTCGGCGGTCAAGAGATCGGTCAGGAGCCGGAGCGAGGCCGGCGTATCATCCACAGCCAGGATGTCACCTCTATTGGCAGGGATCATGGCAGTTAATCTCATGTTCGGCTGATCCAGGCTCACCCCTCTCAGCTGCCGCTTCGAGGCTTGCCAGGATCGCAGGATAGTTGAATTGTTCAGCCAGTTGAGAGAGAGACTTCCCCAACCCACTGTCGATGGTGGCAATGGCATCAATGGCAATATTGATGCGCTCACGATCCAGGGACTCTACTGCAACCATGAGCTGATCACGCAACGCTGCATCGATCCCTGTCCAGCTCTGCGGCGAGAGCGGCGGGCGCTCGACCTCGGCCTCGTGGGCAGCGGTTTGATAGAGGAACTGCAAGCCCAACTGCTGGGCGAGACAGTCATATATCTCATCGAATTGATATGGCTTGCGTATCACACCATCCATACCCGACGCCAACATCTCTGGCTGCTCCTCATCAAAGGCCGAGGCAGTCACCGCAATAATCTTGACCGGTTTTCCCGTGCGCAACTGCCGTATGCGACGTGTCGCCTCCACGCCGTCCATCACCGGCATCCGCCGATCCATCCAGATCAGATCTGGCTGCCAGGCCTCGAAGATACGCAGACACTCCTCACCATTGTTTGCCACGCGCGTCTCTAGACCCAACTCCACCATCAGGCGTGTCAGCAGTAGCTGATTGTCCTGTTGATCTTCGGCAATCAAAATTCGGTAGGTTGGCTGCCCTGGGAGCACGCCCAGGACGACAGGGTGGGCAATCGGGCCCACCTTAGACACCGCCCAGGCCTTGGCAACGGTCAAGGGCAGTTGGATACGGAAACACGAGCCTTTGCCAGGGGTACTCTCAACACCGATATGTCCCCCCATCAGCTGCACAAACTGCCTGGTCACCGCGAGCCCTAAGCCGGTCCCCCCCGCTGCCCGCCCCTCTGCCGCCTGCACGAAGGGCTGAAATAGCTGCTGCTGCTCCTGGGGTTCGATGCCAGGGCCAGTATCTTCCACCTCTATCAACAGGCGCGGCGTCGCCTCCGTCTCGCTCCCTAGGCGAATGGTGACCTGCCCTTCACGACTGAACTTGATCCCGTTCTCGACCAGATTGACCAACACCTGACGCAGCCGCGCCTCGTCGCCTTCAATGTATTGGGGGAGTTCGGAGGCTGACTCCAGCACCAGCTGCAATCCCTTCTGCTGGGCGCGCAACTGCATCATGTGGCTGACGTCCTGCACCATATGCGCTAAATCAAAAGGTGCGATATCCAGCTGTAGCTTGCCCGACTCTATCTTGGCGAGTTCCAGGACGTCATTGATAAGTGTCAAAAGATGCGCCCCACTGCGATTGATGATCTCCAAATTCTGATACTGGATCGGACTCAATCCTGCGGTGTGCTGCATCATGTGGGAGAAGCCGAGGATGGCATTGAGTGGTGTGCGTAGCTCATGGCTCATATTGGCCAAAAACATGCTCTTTGCCCGATTGGCGGCCTCTGCGGCATCCCGCGCCAAACGCAGTTCAGCCGTGCGCTGCTCCACGGTCTCTTCAAGTTGTTCACGGTAGTGGCGCAGCTCCTCCTCTGCCCGTTTCTGCGCGTCGATATCCATGCGCAGCCCCAACATCCGGCCCACCTTGCCGTGGCCATCACGCTCAACGCCGTAGCCGATCACCCGCATCCAGCGGTAGCGACCATCGGCGTGGAGGAAACGGGCATCGTAGAGATAGTGATCCTGTTGATGGCGCAATACTCCCTGCACCTTCTCCATCACCAGCGATCGGTCGTCAGGGTGGAGGCGCTCAAGCCACTCATGCCGATTGGCCAGCCCTTCGTGCGGCGGGTAACCCAACATGGTGTAGTAGATGGGGGAGGCATAGTAGTAATCGCCCGCCACATCCCAATCCCATACCCCAACGTTCACCGCCTCCAAGGTGAGACGGAAGCGCGCCTCTGAAAACTTAAGCTGCTCTTCGGTCCGTTTACGCTCAGTGATATCGGTGAGCATGGCGAAGGCACCCTGAAACTCTCCGGCCTCATTGGTAATGGCCGCCGCCGAGACCCACGCCCATAGCAGGGTGCCATTTCTGCGGCGAAAGCGCCGCTCGTAGTGCTCGGAAAGGAGATGCCGACGCCGCTCCATGCGGTAGCGGTGATCCGCCGCATCGGCGTCATCCATAAAATCGGTAGCGGGCCGCCCCATCATCTCGGCACAGGTATAGCCTAACCATGCAGCCAACTGTGCATTGACGAAGTTAATGCGCAGATCGACGCCCAATGCGAGGATGCCTTCGCCCGCCGTATCGACAAAACGCCGATACTTCTCCTCGCTTGCCCGCAGCTCACGCTGCACCAACAGGCTATTCAAGCTATCGGTGACGCGCCAACCCACCTCCTGGAAGAGCAACTGCTCCTCCACCGTCCAGACGCGCGCAGAGGCACATTGATGGATGCCCAATACCCACGCCTTCCCCACCTTCGGATAGAGGGCAATGGCCATGTAGGACTTGATGCCAAAGCGCGCCTCGAATGCCTCTGGCAGGGGTTGCTCCAACCTTGGCCCAAAGGTCACAACCCCCCGGCGCGCCAAGACCAGACTCAGCGACGCTGCCACCTGTGGGTCCATCGGAATGGGACTCCCTACGCCCCCGGCCCCGGGATACTCTGGTTTATAACGCTCCATGGCGATGGTCCATGAAGGGGCGCCAGGATCACAGGGGTGGAGCAAGAAGGCGCGGTCGCCATCGAAGATGGTCAATACAGAGGCGAGCACCTCGCCCATCATGGTGTCTAAATCGGTTGCGCGCTGAATGGCGCGATTGATCTTGTCCATGTGGGCAAGAAACTCGGTATGCGCCTGACGCTCCTGCTCCGCGTGCTTGCGTCCAGTAATATCAACCAGCGAAACAAAAATCTTAGAGAGTGATGCCTCATAACCTGGGCAGACGGCAAAATAGACCGTGACATCACGCCGCTCGCCGGCCAGTGTTCGCACCACGGCATCGCACACCATCTCCGTCTGCCCATGCCAGAGATAGATCAGCCCTTGCCGAAAGGTAGTGATCGATTCGGCGACGAAGGTACTTCCCAAGCCGGCTAACAGCGCCTCCCGACTCGGGGCCCCATGTAACCCCAGTGCGGCTCGATTCACATCCACCACCTGGATGAGAGCAACACACTGCTGTAGCACCTCAGGGTAGCGCGCAAAATAGTCTTCGATATCGCTCACCCCCTCGCCCCGCAACTTATCGAACAGCGCCTTAACCTGGGAGAAATCCTCCTCCCAAATGGAGATCGGTGAGTTCTCAAAGGTCATTCGGTAACGCGCCTGACTCTGCTGCAACTGCTCGGTCACCGCGCGCTGTTCGCGGAAAATAGGGGTGATACGACTGATCCCCCACGCCATCAGGAGAGAGATGGCTAAGGCCATCAGTTCGACCAGCCAGTGGGGTTGCTCTGCAAAGTCGGAGCTGATGAGTCGCTCCAAACTGAAAAGACGGCGTAGCGCCATCAGTGCAATGGCGGCGGCCACCAGACCCCACGCCAAATAGGCACCCGTGATCTTGATCAGGCGCAGGGCGAGAAAGGCGGCCACAAACTGCACGGCCAAAGAGGCCACCAACACCGTGATGAGCAGCATGATTCGCCTTCTATTGTCTTAACCGCTGGGGCCGCCTCCGTGCGGCCGAACGGCCTTATTTACATGCAGCGGAGCCGGCCCCTTCAGACCGATCCCGGGCGGTAGGAACGACCCCTTCCTATGCCATAAGCACCTATCACCCATGGTGTGGTTATACCGCATCCCGTCCATGGGAAGGCACTCGGTCAATCCCCAGTGGAGGCAGCTCTACCTAGTGCTGGAAGTGCGTCGCAGGAGCCGAAGGCGATCGCCCTCGCCGATGCCCACGGATGGCGGCCCCCCGCCCCAGGGGTGGCCTGGGTCGGCGCCACGCCACCTCATGCGGCACACCCTGGAGAACCGGCCTCCAGCGGCGCCCATCGATGGTCATCGCGCCGCGCCAGGCGGACTTGAACAGACAGGCGGCAATGACAGCCGCAAAGGTGGTGGGATGCCCCCCAGCAGGGGGCGGATGGGGGGTTAGTGCCTCGCGCTGCCGGAGACGGCCTGCGCTGCTGGATCAAAACGCGCCAACACGTGGCTGGTCATCCCTTTGGCCAGCTCCTCCTCGCCGAAAAAGACCGCCCCCAACCCCTCACCGCGCAACAGCTCCGACTCCTCCTCGGAGTGGGTCCTGAGCACAATCTCAATGGTGGGATTGAGGGTGCGCGCCGTCTCGGTCATCTGGCGGATGTGGAGTGCGTCTGGCACCGCGACCACCAACATGGCGGCCTCGGCAATATGTGCCTGGATCAAGACAGCGGGATCCGCCGCATTCCCTGATACCGCCGCCTTACCCTGTTGGCGTAGGTCTTCAACCAGCTCTCGATTGGCATCGGCCACCACATAGGGGATAGCGCGCTCATCCAAGGTCTTGGCGATACGCCGTCCGACCCGCCCATAACCCACCAGTACCACCTGGCCGGCGAGATAGCGACGCTCCGTGCTCATCGGCAGCTCGGCATAGGGGTCATCCCGCTGCTCCAGACGGCGGGCCCGCGCCGAACGCCCCAGTAGCCAGCGCCGCACCGGCTCAACCGCCGCGAAGAGAAATGGATTCAGGGCAATGGAGATGAGCGCACCCGCCAGTACCAGGCTCATACCACTGGTGGGTAGTAGGCCCAAAGAGACGCCCAGCCCCGCCAAGATGAAGGAGAACTCGCCAATTTGGGCCAAGCTGGCGGCCACCATCAGCGCCGTGCTGAGGGGGTAGCGGAAGGCCAACACCAAGAGCAGGGCGGCGATGGATTTACCCAACATGATAATGGCCACGACGCCGAACACATGCAGCGGCTGCTGCACCAGGATCGCCGGCTCAAACAACATGCCAACCGAAACAAAGAAGAGGACTGAAAAGGCGTCCCGCAGGGGTAGCGACTGCTCTGCTGCCCGGTGACTGAATTCAGACTCCCGCATCACCATGCCGGCGAAGAAGGCCCCCAGCGCGAACGAAACACTAAACAGGGCCGCCGCCCCATAGGCGATACCGATGGCGGCGGCCACCACCGCCAGGGTGAACAGCTCCCGTGAACCGGTTTTGGCCACCTGCCACAACAGCCAAGGCAGTAACCGTTGACCGAAGATCAACATCAACGCAATGAATGCCGCCACCTGTAGTAGCGTCTGCCCGATCTCCAACCAGAGGGGATTGGCCCCCTCCAGCGCGCTGCTGGGATGGCCGCCCAACACCCCTGCCAGGGGGGGTAACAGCACCAACATCAGTACCGTGGCCAGGTCCTCCACCACCAACCAGCCGACCGCGATGCGGCCATTCATGGAGTCCAGCACACCGTGGACCTCCAACGCCTTCAACAACACGACGGTACTGGCACAGGAGAGTGAGAGGCCAAAGACAAACCCGTGGCCCGGGCTCCAGCCCCAACCCCAGGCCAATAACATGCCGAGCAGGGTGGCCAAGCCCATCTGCACCACCGCCCCTGGGATGGCAATGCGCCGCACGGCCAAGAGGTCCTTTAGGGAGAAGTGCAATCCCACCCCAAACATGAGCAGCATGACGCCGATCTCGGCCAACTGAGCGGCGATATGTAGATCGGCCACGAAGCCCGGTGTGCTAGGACCGATGGCGATCCCGGCGGCTAGATAGCCCACCAGGGCCGGCAGTTTCAGACGCTCAGCAATGAAACCGAGCACCAAGGCGATGCCAAAGCCGGCGGCCAGGGTGGTGATGAGGGAGATGTTGTGTTCCATAGGTTGGCTCTCTGGATGACCGGTACAGATAACGGGGGCGCGCAAGCGCTACGAGGTCCCCGGATCAACCCGCGCCATGCGCCGTGCCGATCCGCCCCCGCACACCCCAGCGCCGCACTTTATCAGCACCACCGGTTCAGCGCGGCAACATCCCCCTCAAGACAGCTGGCGGAGGCTTCTGTTCGATAGCGGCGCGAGGAGCGATGCAGCACCCAGGGAGGATGGCGTGACCGCCGACCGAAGGGCACGGCACTAGGGGAGACGCGCCGCCGACACGCGACCGAGAGGGTTGTGAAATTGCCGCCATAGTGTGCCGGGTCCCGGCAAGCAACAGTAGCATTGGCCAAAGCCACTGACACACCTCAAATAGGTCACGCTTTGGCCGCCCGCGATGCCCTGGCCCAGACGATGTGGTGGCCAGCAGGCCGCTTTGGGCGGGGGTCTATCTCACTCAATCGAGGAGGCGAGAGTGAAGCTATTCAACAATATCCTGTTCTTGGCCGACTCCACAGGGGATCTACAACCCGGATTTGAACGCGCCCTCTCGCTGGCCCAGAGCAACCAGGCGCAACTGACGGTGTTATCGGTACTCCAGCCACTGCCGCCCAGTGTGGTGCAGGCCTATGGCTACGGCCTGCCTACCGATCTGGCGCTACGCCTCCAGCAAGAGCGGATGGCCGCCCTGGAGGCGCTGGTTGCCCCCGCCCGCCAGCAGGTAGCGCTGGAGCTTAAGGTGCTCCAAGGGGAGATGCTGATAGAGGTCGTCCGCTTGGTGTTGAGCCACGGCCACGACCTGCTGCTCAAGACCGCCACAGAGGAGACCACCCTCACCCATCGGCTGCTGGGCAGCGCCGATATGCAGTTGCTGCGCAAATGTCCCTGCCCGGTGTGGCTGCTAAAACCCAGTGCCCCACGCAACCATCGTCGCGTCCTGGCAGCGGTGGAGTTTGAACCCGCCGCCCACCGACCGGAGGCCGTGCTCCTCAACCGAGAGATCTTGACCCTAGCCGCCTCCATCGCCATGGCCGAATTTGCCGAGCTGCATGTCGTGCATGTCTGGGACGCCATCGCCGAATCGCTACTGCGGGTCTGGGGCTCAGATCCCACACCCGCCAACCTCGCCGCCTATGTGAATGGCGAGCGCAAACTGCACGAGGCCGGGTTACAGCACCTGATGGGCGATCTGAGAGGGCACATCGGCCCCGAGGCGTTTGACTACCTGGCCCCCCGTCTCCACCTTCCCCGCGGCGCGGCGCGCAGCACGGTGCCCAGCTTGGCGCAGGAGCTGGCGGTCGATCTCATTGTGATGGGAACCGTGGGTCGCACCGGTATCCCTGGTCTGCTGATCGGCAACACCGCGGAGACCATATTGGAGCAGATCGACTGCTCCGTCCTGGCCATCAAGCCACCGGGCTTCATCTCTCCGGTGACCCCGTTTGAGTAACTGACTCAACCCCGCGCCGCCTTGCCCCAAAAAAAAAAGCCCCTCCGAAGAGGGGCTTTTTTCTCAGTAATTCAGCTCCGTGGCTACGCCATGGGGCCTACTTACCGGCCAGTGCCTCTAGCTTGGTCGCCTTGATGATCTGTCCATCCAGGCCCGCCTCTTCCGCCGACTTGCCATAGGCAACGGCGATGAGCTGGGTGTAATAGACCACCGGGATGTTGAACTTGGTGCCAAACCGCTTGTTGATGTCGGTCTGGTAGGACTCCACGTTCATCTGGCAGAGCTGGCATGGGGTGACGATCATATCGGCACCGCCGTCATAGGCGGCCTCGATGATATCTCTCACCAGGGCCTGACCCTTCTCCGGCTCGGAGAACATCAGGGCGCCAGAGCAGCAGGCCACCTTCTTGGCGTAGCGATCCACCGCCTTGGCGCCAACCGCCTCCACCATGTTGTCGAGATACTTCGGGTTCTCGAACGACTCGCCGGCGATGCCGAACGGACGGTTGGTTTGGCAGCCGACATAGCCGGCGATGGTGAGCCCCTCCAGCCCCTTCTTCTTGCCATTGGCGATGGTGTCGAGGCCGATATCCTCCACCAGCATCTCCACCATATGGCGGGTCTTAGGCATCTGCGCCGGTTCGACCTTGAGGCCGATCTCAGCCAGGGCGGCGTTGATCCCCTCGCGCACCCGCGGGTTGTGCTCCACCCGCTCCTCTGCCTCCTTGGTGGCAATCCAGCAGGCGGCACAGGGGGCGATGATGTCGGCGTCGCCATGCTGCTGCTTGGAGAGGGCGATGTTGCGAGCGGAGAGGGAGAGCCGGGGGATCTCACCACCGCCAGCGTAGCCGATGGAGGCGCCGCAGCAGTTCCAGTCGTCGATCTCCTTCAGCGTGATGTCGAGGGCGTCGCACATCGCGTTGGCGGAACGCATAAAGTTGTCCGCGGAGGCCTTCTTCTGGGACGAACAGCCGGGATAGTAGGAATACTCTCTCTTGGCCATGGAAATGGGCTCCTTACTTGCCGGCGCCATAGTTGGCGATGTGCTGGTCTTCGACCTCTTGGGCCTTCTTCAGCATCCGGGCGATGCCGGACTTGTCCTTGCAGGTGTGGCCGCCGAAGAACTCCATCGGGTTCATGCGTTTGGTCTTCATCATCGCCATCCCGAGATCCTTCTGGGCCATGGCGTTCTTCACGCCCTGACCGAAGCCATCCTTGAATTGCAGCGCAAGACCAATCTTTAGCTCATTGACCCGCCCATTGCTGGCAATGGAGTTCCAGAAGATCTGGCCGAAGGACTCGGTGGGCTGGCTCTTGGGCGCCAGGCCCAGCTTCTTCGAGTAACTGGCCAGCCCATGCATGATGTGGGTGATGGGCAGACCACGCGGACAACGGGCAATACAGTTGTAGCAGGAGGTGCAGAACCACATGGAGCTGGACTTCAGCACCTCATCGCGCTTGTTGGCGCGAATCATCATGAAGATCTCCTGGGGCGGATGCTCCCAGTGGGGTCCGAGCGGGCAGGAGCCCGAGCAGACGCCGCACTGCATACACATCTTTACCCAGTGCCCCTCCTCGACATTGGTCTCGACCTCTTTGAGGAAAGAGCTGCGGTATTTTTCGATCATCGCCTGGTTCATCTGGGTCATGGTCTCGCTCCCTTAGAACTTGAACGGGCTCATGCCGATTTGACCGATCAACTCTGCCATGTCGTTGATGATCTTCGGAATGCGCTCGATGTCGGTGATGGAGACTTCGAAGGTCTGCACCCGCTCCTTCTCCAAGTTGAGCTGACTTAGGGTGTCGTCGATCTTGCTCATACGGTAGTGAGCCATCTCAGAACCCTTGACGAAGTGGCACTGATAGTTGTCGCCCTTCTGGCAACCCATCAGCATCACACCGTCATAGCCGCTATTCAGGGCGTCGGTGATCCAGATGGTGTTGACTGAACCCAGGCAACGCACCGGGATAACACGCACATAGGCGCTGTACTCCTGGTGGGTCATACCGGCCATATCGAGCGCCGGATAGGCGTCGTTCTCGCAAGCCAACACCAGCAGGCGCGGCTTCTCGGAGAACTCGTCCGGCATATCCACTGCCTTGAGCTGCTGGCCGACCGTCTCCACCGAGTAGTTCTCGAAGGAGATGACGCGCACCGGGCAGGCCCCCATGCAGGTACCGCAACGACGGCAGCGCGCCTCATTGAATAGAGGATAGCGCTTCTCATCCTCATTGATAGCGCCGAACGGACACTCCACGGTGCAGCGTTTGCACTGGGTACACCCTTCCATGCGGAACTTAGGGAAGGAGAGGTCACCGGAGCGCGGATGGGCAGCACGACCGAGGGCGGCGTTTTCACACGCCTGGATCGCCTTCAGGGCGGCGCCGGTGGCATCTTCCATCGCCTGGGCCATGTCCATAGGACGGCGCACCGGACCGGCGGTGTAGACACCCGTACGACGGCTCTCATACGGGAAGCAGATGAAGTGGGAGTCGGTGAAGCCGTGCTTCAGGTGCGGCACGTCGGTGCCCTGGCGGTAGTCCAGGTTGAGCACCGAGGGGAAGCCCCCCTCCAGCTGCGCCTCCAGATCGGCGACACGAGCGGTGTCGTTCTGGCCGCGGGCAGACTCCAGATCCAGCATCAGGTAGGGATCCGGGCCGCTCATCGGCACCATGCCGGTGGCCAGTACCACCATATCGGCGTTATCGACCGCCTCTTCGTTGAGGATCAGGTCCTTGAAGCTGACCTTCACCTCACCGCCGGCCACCTCAACGGAGCTTACCTGGCCCTTGGAGAAGGTGACACCCGCCTCTTGCCCAGCGCGGTAGAAATCCTCACCGGTGGCACCCGGGGTGCGCAGGTCGTCGAACAGCACGGTGGCATCGCCGCCGGCCGCCTTCACATACATCGCCTGCTTGATGGAGGTGGTGCAGCAGTGACCCGAGCAGTAGGGCAGGTGACCCGGCGCCTCAGAGCGCTGACCGGCGCACTGCACAAAGACCACATTGCCCACCTCTTTACCATCGGAGGGGCGCTTGATGGGGCCGCCGTTGGCGGCCTTGGCCAGCATCTCAAAACCGAGCTGATCTACCACATCCGGGCTCTTGCCCCCTCCCAGTTCAGGGAGTTTGTTGATGTCGTAGGGGACAAAGCCGGTGGCCTGGACGATGGCACCCACTTCGGCCTCGCTGCTGCTACCGCTCTCGGTGGCCAGCTCGACCTTGAAGCGGCCAGGGGCGCCGGAGGTCTTGGCGACGGTGGTGTTGAGGTGGACCTTGATGCTGGGCAGGGACTCGATGGCGTGGACCATCTTCTCCACTTCAGGATCCACCGGACCCTGGCGGCCATTCTTGGCGGGCACCCGCTTGTACATCTGCGCAGCGACACCACCGAGCTGGCCGGCCTTCTCCACCAGCACCACCTCATAGCCGGCCTTGGCCGCTTCCAGTGCGGCGGTCATGCCGGAGACGCCACCGCCCACCACCATGATGCGCCGCAGCAGCCCCTGCTCACCGGAGGACTCCGGCACCTTCAGGAACTTGGCCTCGGCACAGGCCATGCGGACGTAGTCCTCGGCCATCTCCTGGGTGGTCTCGCGGGCCTCGTCGGTATCCGGGCGGACCCAGATGACCCCCTCGCGCAGATTGGCGCGGGAGAGAGTAACCCCCTCGAAGCTGAAGGCCTCGGTCTTGGCGCGCCGCGAACAGCCGACGATCACCACTCGATTGACCCCCTCGCCGTCGATGTCCTGCTGGATCATCGCCACGCCGTCGGCGTTGCAGAGGAAGTCATGTTCGCGGCCGATGGCGGCCTTGCCATCGCGGGTGGCCACGCTCACCAGCGATTTGGTGTCGAGCCGCTCGGCGATGCCGCAGCCCTTACAGATGTAGGCACCGATCTTCATGTCAGCCACTGCTTAACCCTCCTGACCCGCAACCCGATTGATCACCTGGATGGCACGCAGGGCGCTCGCGGTGGCGTTCTGCGCCGCCCGATTGACGTCCAAGGCATCCGAGGAGCAACCGGCGCCGTAGATGGCACCGTTGGCGGGGTCGAGTTCGATGAAATTGTGCTCGTTGATCTTGAACCCTTCCGGGAAGACACCGGCCGGCACGGTGGACTCCATGCCTACGGCCAGCACCACCAGGTCGTGCTCGTTGGCGTAGCGGTTGTAACCCTCGGTGTCCACGCCGTGGAGCACCAGGTTGCCATTGGCCTTGTTCTCGGCGATGTTGGCCACCTTGGACTTGGTGAAGCTGACGTTGGCGTCTGCCTTCACCTTGCGGTGGAAGTCGTCGATGCGGTCGATGGCGCGGATGTCGATGTAGTAGACGGTGCTCTTGGCGGCATCGCCCAGGTTCTCGCGCACGTAGTTGGTCTGCTTGAGGGTGGCCATGCAGCAGATACGCGAGCAGTGCAGCAGGTGGTTGCGGTCACGGGAGCCGGCGCACTGGATGAAGGCGATGTTGCTCGGTGCCTGACCATCGGAGGGGCGGACAATCTTGCCGCCAGTGGGACCAAACGGGTCGAGCATCCGCTCGAACTCGACGTTGGTGATGACGTTGGCGAAGCGATCGTAGCCGTAGGGCTGGATCTTCGCGGCGTCATAGGGGGTCCAACCGGTGGCCCAGATGATGGCACCCACCTTGAGATTGAGACTCTGCGCCTGCATGTCGAGATCCACGGCGCCGGCCTTGCAGGCCCCTTTAGCGGCCTCGGCGTCGGCCGTACCGATGATGCGCGGGTCGATCACATAGCGCTGCGGGTAGGCCATCATGCTGGGGAGATAGGCCCCCTTGCGCTGTTTCAGGCCGTAGTTGTGCTCGTCGTCAAACTCCGCGGCCACGGCCTTTTCGCAGTCGCCACAGGCGGTGCAGTTTTCGGTGACGTAGCGGGGGGAGAGGGCCACGGTGACGTCGTAGTCACCTTCCGAGCCGGTCACCTGGGTCACTTCGGCCAGGGTCAACAGTCGGATGTTCTTGTTGGCCTTCAGGCGGCGGTACTGAATTTCGAGACCGCACGTAGGGAAGCAGAGTTTGGGGAAGTATTTATAGAGCTGGGCGACACGGCCGCCCACGGTGGGGCTTTTCTCCAGCAGGATCACTTGCTTCCCGCACTCGGCCGCCTCTAAAGCCGCCGTGAGGCCGCTGATGCCGCCACCCACGACCAGGATGGTCTGGTTGGTTGCGATTACCTCGGACATCGAATTTCCTCCGCAGAAGGATGAACGCTGTTTCTCCCCGCGGAATCCCTGACTTTTTCCATAAGGATCCTATGGATGCAGGTGCGCGAGACGAAAAGATTGAAAACGATACTCGTCCGGCCCTTGAATGCCTATATCAAGAGCATCGAATTTTCCAATAAGCTGATAGATTGTATGTATTTGTGCCGCCGCTTCCTTGCGGGTTGCCAGCAGGCCGCCAATTACTTAATTTTCCTCTCGGGAATTGCCCCGTCAGCCCCCCAAGGATCCATGCAGTGAGTGCGCACGTCTCTAGGCCGGAAGAGTTTTTTATCACCACCGAGCCCTACTACCAGCCGGTGGCCGACGAGGTGGCCCTCTTTGAGGCGGCCTATCATAACCAGTTGCCCCTCCTGCTCAAAGGGCCGACCGGCTGCGGCAAGACCCGCTTCATGGAGTACATGGCCTGGCGGCTACAGCGTCCGCTCATCACCGTCTCCTGCCACGATGACCTCACCGCCTCCGATCTAGTGGGGCGTTACCTCATCTCCGGCGGGGAGACCGTCTGGGTGGATGGCCCCCTGGCGCGGGCCGTGCGGGCCGGCGCCATCTGCTATCTGGACGAGGTGGTGGAGGCGCGCAAGGACACCACCGTGGTGATCCACCCCCTGGCGGATGACCGCCGCATCCTGCCTCTGGAGAAGCGGGGCGAGCAGCTGGCGGCCGGCCCGGAGTTCTGCCTCACTATCTCCTATAACCCGGGCTATCAGAGCGTCTTAAAGTCACTCAAACCCTCCACCCGCCAGCGCTTTGTGGCGCTGGAGTTCGACTACCCCGAACCGGAGCTGGAGGCGCGCATCATCGTCCACGAGTCGGGGCTGACAGCGGAGTTGGCGCGCCAACTGGTGAAGTTCGCCGGCATGACCCGCAACCTCAAGGGCAACGGCCTGGAGGAGGGCGCCAGCACCCGGCTGCTGGTCCATGGCGCCAAACTGATGGCCGCCGGGATCCCGGCGGTGGGTGCCTGTCGCGCCGCCATCGCCCAATCCCTCACCGACGATCCAGAGATGCTGGCGGCCATCGACGAACTCTCCTCCTCGCTCTTCTGACCGTGGCCACTCCCCCACTCACCCAGCCCCAGCTGGAGGCGATCCTCGACCAGGCGCTGGATGTGGAGCTGTCGTTCCGCAACACCGAGGGACCGGCCCAGCGACTCGCCCGACTACCGCGGACTGAGCAGGAGCTGGTGCTGGAGCTGGTACGCCGCCTCGCCTCTACCCATGTGGAGTTGGGTTACCAGATCGCCGAGCAGGCGCCACAGGCGCTCGCCGCCATGGATGAGCGCGGCCTCACCTCCTGGGCACTACACGCCGCCGATGTCTACGACCGGGTGGGGCTACGCCCGGCGCTGCTGGCCATCCGTGAGGTGGAGCGGTTCCTGCGCGAGGGGGCAGAGCGGGCCGCTGGCGTGGTGCTGGAGGAGGAGGGGCGGGTACTACTACCGTTCCTTAACGGGCTGGAGGGGCGGCGCCTCCAGATCGAGCAGGGGGAGGAGCCGTGGACCGATACCGAGGTGCTCTACCTCCCGGCAGTGGTGGCCCACCTGCCGAGTCGGGAGGAGAACTTCCTTATATATAAGGTGATGGTGACCCAACTCTGGGCCCAGGTGCGGTACGGCACCTTCCGCGCCGCGCTGCCAACCGCCTTGGCAGCCAGCCCGACACCGGAGCGGCTGCTAGGGCTGTTCCAGGCCTGTGAGGAGACGCGCCTCGGCGCCCGCCTCGCCCGCGAACTACCAGGGCTACAACGCGATCTCACCCACCTCCGCCAACGCCTGGCAGTGGCCCCGCCCAGTGCCGCCTGGCAGACCTTTACCGCCCCGCTACAGCAGGCCGATGCCAGCGCGGAGGATTCGCTACTGCTGGCCTGTAGCGCCGCCCTCCACCTCGTCCCTCCAGCGCCTGCGGTGTGGTGCGGCCGGCTCCAGTTTGATGCCGCCCGTGATCGGATGGCGGCGCGCGTAGAGCGGGAGAAGGCGCTCTTTCGCCTCCACCTGGCCAACCTGCTGGAAGAGATGCGCCAGAAGGGGGCCCTGCTGGAGCATGAGCCCCGTTTCACCACCCGCCAGCGCGATGACACCCCCGAGTCACTGGAGCTGATCCTCGATGAGATCGCGGTGCCCCTCCCCGCTGGGGTGCGCCGTCTGGCCAGCTCTATCTTGCTGGACCTCTCCGCCATCCCACCGGACTACCTAGTACCCGCCGGCCCCGGCGAGTACGACCCCAAGCTCTACCGTGAGGAGCAGCCCGATCTCGATAACCTCTGGGAGGGGACCTACCACGAGATCGGCGCCCATCTTTATGACGAGTGGGACTACCAGCGCCGCCACTACCGCAAACGCTGGTGCGCGGTGCGCGAACGCACCCTCAATCCGGTACACAACGATTTTGTGGCGCTGACCCTCGCCCGCCATGGCCCCTTGATCCGCCAGCTGCGGCGCACCTTTGAGGGGCTGCGGGGCGAGGACAAGGTGCTCAAACGCCAGGCGGAGGGGGAGGAGATCGACTTCGACGCCCTGGTGGAGTCACTGGCCGACCACCACGACGGCCGCGAACTCTCTGACCGCCTCTACGCCCATCGCCAGCGGCTTGAGCGCAATATTGCCGTCGCCTTCCTGGTCGATATGAGCGGCTCCACCCGCGGCTGGATCAACGATGCCGAGCGCGAGGCGCTGCTGCTGCTGTGCGAGGCGTTGGAGTCACTGGGAGACCGCTACGCCGTCTACGGCTTCTCAGGACAGACCCGCAAACGCTGCGAGATCTACCCGGTCAAGCGGTTCGATGAGCCCTATGACGCAGCGGTGCAGGGACGGATCAGCGCCATTGCCCCCCAGGACTACACCCGCATGGGCTTTGCCATCCGCCATATGATCCAACTGCTGCGCCAACAGGAGGTGCGCACCCGCCTGCTGGTGACCCTCTCCGACGGCAAGCCCGATGACTACAGCGACTACCGCGGTGAATACGGCATTGAAGACACCCGCCAGGCACTGATTGAGGCCAAGCGGGCCGGGATCCACCCCTTCTGCATCACCCTGGACCGAGAGGGATCGGAGTACCTCTCCCACATGTATGGCGCGGTCAACTGGGTACTGGTGGATGAGGTGCGCAAACTACCGCTCAAGGTGGCCGATATCTACCGCCGGCTGACCACTTGAAGTGGCGGCCGCAACAGCGGGTCTGCCGCCGTTATCCAAGCGCTGCGCTAGGGTGATCCGCAGATACCACCCCATGTTGGATCCATTGGAACCCAAGGCGCTCTATGGAACGCGCCATGGCGCCCGATCAAACAGCGGTAGTAGATCCAGGTTAACCTTGGCTCCATGCCACGCCACAACCGACCCACCCTAGGGCCCCGCCGCCACTACCGCTTCCCCTGGCGCAGTGGCAACCA
This sequence comes from Chromatiales bacterium, assembly GCA_003251535.1. Taxonomy (GTDB): domain Bacteria; phylum Pseudomonadota; class Gammaproteobacteria; order Thiohalomonadales; family Thiohalomonadaceae; genus SZUA-493. Next base: position 53,125 of record QKFD01000024.1, read on the forward strand.
GATTGAACTCCTGGTGGATGGTAACCGCTACTTCCCCGCGATGTTGGCGGCCATCGATACGGCCCGTCGCTATGTGCTGCTGGAGATCTATCTATGCGATGCCGGCCGCATCGCCACCCTCTTTGTGGAGGCGTTCCTCCGCGCCGCCGGGCGCGGGGTGGCGGTCCACCTGCTGCTGGATGACTACGGCTCCAGCGCCCTACTGCGCCAATACCGCTCCCGCTTGGAGCAGGCGGGGGTGGAGGTTATCGCCTACAACCCGATGCGCTGGTTCCACCTGCGCCACAACCTGCTGCGCGACCATCGCAAGCTGTTGCTGGTGGATGGCCAGGTGGCCTTTATCGGTGGCACAGGGATTACCGACGCCTTTGATCCGCAGACCACCCCGCACCACTTTTGGCGGGAGAATATGGCGCGCATCGAGGGGCCCTGCGTGGCCGATTGGCAGACCGGCTTCACCTCGGTCTGGAACGCCTGGAGCCCCGCCCCGCTGCCCATTGCCACACCGCCACCGAAGGGGTTCAGCGGTGGCAGTCACGGCCGCGTGGTGTTGGGGGATCGCTCCCATCGGGCCGATCTCAAGCGCTCGATCCTCAGCCATGTGCGCCGTGCCCGGCGCCGGGTCTGGATCGCCACCGCCTACTTTATCCCTTCATGGAAGCTCCGCCGTGCCCTGCGCCGGGCGGCCGGCCAGGGGATTGATGTGCGGCTGCTGGTACCGGGGCGAGAGGTGGATGTCCCCGGCGTGCGCCACGCCAGCCGCCGCTACTACGGCAAGCTGCTACGCCAGGGGGTACGCATCTTCGAGTACCAACCACGCTTCCTGCATGAAAAGTTGGTGGTCTGTGACGGTTGGGTCTCATTGGGCTCTAGCAACCTCGATCGCTGGAACCTGACGTGGAATCTGGACGCCAATCAGGAGGTGGATGATCCCCGCTTCTTGGCCAAGGTGGAGGCGACTTTCCTCGCCGATCTGGCAGAGGCGCGGGAGTACACCTACGCCGAGTGGCAGATCCGTCCGTTAGGTCGGCGGTTGGCCGAATGGTTCTGGGGGGGGATCGATCTCGCCCTGGCCCGTCTTGGACAGGTGCCGCAGGAGGGCGAGGGGCAGGAACCGCGGTGACAGCGCCGCCCACCCGTGGCACCATGCGCGCCATGAAGATCTGCATCGTCTCCGACAGCCACGACAACCGCCCGATGCTGGCCACCGCCGTCACCGCCGCCAAGGCGTGGGGGGCGCGCATGGTGTTCCACTGCGGGGATGTGGTCGCCCCAACCTGCCTGCGGGTGCTACAACCCCTAGGGCTGCCAGTCCACGTCATCCACGGCAACAACATGGGGGATACCTACGCCACCCTCATGCTCGCCCAAGAGCCGGAGAGCGTGGTCCACTACCACGGCCAGGATGCGGGGCTGGAGATCGCCGGACGCCGCATCTTTCTGGTCCACTACCCCCACTATGCCCAGGCCATGGCCCTCACCGGTGATTGGGATCTGGTCTGCTGTGGCCACGACCACCGCCCCGCCATCGAACGCAAACGCAACATCCAAGGGGGCGAGACGGTGATAGTCAATCCGGGGACGGTGGCCGGGGTGGGACCGCGGGCCACCTATGTGGTGGGTGACCTCGAAACCCTGGAGTTTGAGATCATCGAGCTGCCGAAACCGACCAGCTGATCGGCCACGCAGAGCTACGCAGCGGGTGCGTGATCAGTAACCCGCGGTGTTCTTCTCCACCCACCGCTCCCCGCCGACCGTGCGCTCTCGCTTCCAGAAGGGGGCCCGCGCCTTCAGTGCCTCCATGATGGCCCGGCACCCCTCAAACCCCTCGCGGCGGTGACCAGACCAGACCGCCACCAATACGATGGGATCCCCCGGCGCTAAGGCACCCACCCGATGGACTACCAGCGCATCGATCAACTGGAAGCGCGCCACCTCTGCCGCCACCAGGGCGCTCAACTCCCGCTCGGCCATGCCGGGGTAGTGCTCCAGGTACATCCCGAGCACCGGCTCCCCCTCGTTGTAGTCACGCATGGTGCCCACAAAGGTGGCGGTCGCCCCCACCCCAGTGCCGAGTTGGGCGGCACGCTCATACTCCGCCAACTCCGCCCACGGTTGGAAGGCGCCGCTACGCAGCTCTACCCGCACTACCACCGCCCCCCGGTCACCGGCGGGAAAAAGGCCACCTCATCACCATCTTTCACCGCTTGAGCGGCGTCGGTGTACTCCATATTGATGGCCACCAGCACATTGCTGGGGAGGGATTTGCCGCCTGTGGCCTGCAACCAGACATCGGCGGCGGTGGCCACCTCGCCGATCTCCACCTTGGCGCCGTCACAACCGAGACGCTCCTTCAGGCTGGCGAAGAACTTCACTTCGACTGTCATCGTACCCCGTGCTCCGTTTTGCCCCCGTTCCGGCGCTGAGCCTATCATGAAGCCCCTGCCGCACCAATTTGAGCCGATCCATGAGTGAACTGACCCATTTTAATGAAGCGGGCGAGGCCCATATGGTGGATGTCGGCGACAAGGCCGTCACCCACCGCCGTGCCGTTGCCGAGGGGGAGATCCAGCTAGAGGCGACCACCCTTGCCCTGATCGAGGCAGGTGGCCACCGCAAGGGGGATGTGCTCGGTGTCGCCCGTATCGCCGGCATCATGGCCGCCAAGCGCACGGCCGATCTCATCCCCCTCTGTCACCCCCTCGCCCTCTCCCGCGTCCAGCTTGATCTCCTGCCTCGCAGCGAGCCGCCGGCCATCATCTGTCGCGCCGTGGTTGAGACCAGCGGCCAGACCGGGGTGGAGATGGAGGCACTCACCGCCGTCCAGATCGCCCTGCTGACGGTCTATGACATGTGCAAAGCGGTGGACCGGGGGATGACCATCACCCAAGTGCGGCTGTTGGAGAAGGCGGGGGGACGCTCGGGGCACTGGCAGCGGGAGGGGTCATAACGCCACCGGCCCCCTTAACCCGGGGCCGGCGGGTTCACCAGCCGTGGCTCAGTGACTCAGCGCGCATAGGTGAAGGTGAGCCGGGCCGAGTGGCGGACATTACCCACGAATTGGCTCTCGAACTCCTCCGCGGTCAGCGGTTGGCTGGGGAGGGGATCGATGGGCTCGGTGAGCGCGAATAGGGTCAAGCGGTAGGTGTGGGCGCCACCCCCCTCTGGGGGGCAAGGACCACCATAATCCGCCGTGCCGAAGTCATTGGGGCCCTGCTGTGCCTCGGCCGGCAGCGCGGCGATGGTGGGTAGCGAGTGCGCGCTTGCGGGGAGGTTATAGAGGTTCCAGTGGACCCAGGTCATCCCGGTTGCTGGGTCATCGAGTACCACGGCATAGGCGGTGGTCCCGTTCGGCGCCCCATTCCAATACAGCGGTGGCGGCAGGTCCTCTCCTTCACAGGTGTAGTTGCTGGGGATCGGGGTGCCACTGCTCAGCACGGTGGAGACCACAGAGAAATCGGCACAGCCCTGGCAGATGGGGGTCACGCTGGCGGCCTGAAATAACAGGTTGCCGTTGCTATCGACGGTCATGGTGGCCTGATAGCGATCATAGCCATACTCCACCACCGGTAGCGTAACCAGCGCGTTGGCGGTGTCGTACTGCACCAGCCCGGATGAGTCAGTGGGGGCCGCAACCGGGCCGGCCGTATTGAGTTGGAAGAGCAGCTGGTCGGCATCGATGAGGTCGAGACTGGCCCCATAGAGCGCACCATCCACTGCTGCTGTAGGAACCGCCAATTCTGCGCCGGTAAACAGGACCGGATCAGCATAGAGCGGTGCGGAGAGGGTGGCCCCCAGGGCCACCAGGAACCAGCGCTTGACCATTGAAACGCTCCCTCAATAGTTATGTCTTTTTAGTTGGTACCGCCCACTGTCCATCACGGCAAAGGAGCACTACGTCGTAGTTTGGCCAGTGGCAGACAAGATCCTGCCACATTAATTCACCATTCCGCCACGTCTAATCGGTAGTGACGGATAGGCGGCAAATAGAGCCTCGCCGCCATGGCTCGGCCACCTGACCTGGGATAACCCACCGCAACTCCCCCTCTGCACCCTTCCTTACTCCCCGCGAAGACGGCATCCTTAGCGTCGTGCTCGCATGGGCTCGCCGGATGGGCCGGCGGCGGCGGGCAGACGAGAGCACTATGGAGACCGCGCAAGATAATCGGATCATGCTGCGCACTGCGGCAGGCGTTGAGGTGGGCGTCACTATTGCTGGCCTTGGGGGGCGCTCGTTTGCCTTTCTCATCGACTGGCATATCCGCCTCCTACTCGCCCTCACCTGGCTACTAGCGGCCGGCATCATCCTGGGGGGAGGGGAGCTGAGGGGAGAGTGGATGGAGAGTGATGAACTCGGTCTCGGCTTCTACCTCGCCGTCCTCCCGCCCCTCCTCATCTACCTCTTCTACCACCCGGTCCTGGAGATCGCCATGCAGGGGCGCACCCCTGGCAAGCGGATGGCCGGGATCCGTATCGTCGATCGCTCTGGCCACACCCCAACCGTAGGCGCTTTGCTGCTGCGCAACGTGCTACGACTGGTTGACTCACTACCGGCCTACTACCTGCTCGGCATCGGCGTGGTACTGGCCAGCCGGGATACTGTCCGTATCGGTGATATGGCCGCCGGTACCGTGCTGGTGTACGAGGAGCGCCCCAAGCTGGATGTCCTGGCACAGCACAATCCGCGGCTCCACCCGTTATGGCAGGAGATGTTGGCGGACCTCCTGGAGCGTTGGCGCACGCTGGATCCTAATGTGCGCACCGAACTGGCCGAGCGGCTCCTGGCAGGGGCCGGCCGCGAGATACCACAAGGGAAAGGCAAGGAGAATAGCGATCTCCGCTTGCGGGTGGCGCTGTCACAGCTGCTCAATGGTGAGCACTGATGGTGGGTCAAGGGGAGGAGGCGCTGGGCCACTGGCTAGAGAGTCGTCGAGGCAGCTGGCAGGAGTTTGAGCGGCGGCTCGCCGCCCTGCGTGGCCCCGCGGGAGACGATGTAGAGACGGTGGTGGAGCTTATGGGCTCCTACCGCGCCCTTGGCCGCGATCTCAGCCTCGCCCGCCGCCTCTGGCCGGAGGGGCGTATCACCCGCTCCCTTGAGGCGCTCTTCACCCATGCCTACGACACCCTCCACCGCCCCCCCGCAGACGGTTTCCAGGCGCTGGTGGAGCTGTTCCGCGAGCAGGCGCCGGCCGATGTCCGCGCACTGCGTGGCCCCATCGCCATCAGCAGCCTTATCTTTGTCGTCACCGGCCTGATGGGGTGGTGGTTGATCTGGAACTACCCCGAACTGGCCCGCCTGTTTGCCTCGGCCGAGATGATAGAGGAGGTGGAGCAGGGCCGGCTCTGGACCGATGGCCTGCTCAATGTGGTCCCCTCCTCGCTGCTCTCCATCGGCATCATGGCCAACAACATCACGGTCACCCTCACCGCCTTCGCCTTGGGGGCGCTCTACGGGGTAGGTACGCTCTACATGATCGGCCTGAATGGCTTGATGTTGGGGGGGATCTTCGCCTTCACCGCCCACCACGGCCTGGCCGGACGGCTATTCGAGTTCGTCGTGGCCCACGGCACGGTGGAGCTGTCGGTGATCGCCCTCGCCGGGGCGTGTGGTCTCAAACTGGGGGAGGCACTGGCCCGCCCCGGAGATCGTAGCCGCCGCGAGGCGTTCCAGGCGAGCGCCGCCCAGGCCGGACGGCTGGCCGTCGTGGGGGCCGTATTCCTCGTAGGCTGCGGTGTCATCGAGGGTTTTGTCTCCCCCGATGAGCGCTTTCCACTGGCGATACGGGTCACCATTGGCACCGCCTACTGGCTGGTATTTGCCGCCGTGCTTGGTGGCGGCCTCTCCAGGCATCGACGCTGGTCAGGCAAAACGCTATAGCATCCCCCCCGTGCTGCCAGTGGAAGGCGGCTATCTCCTCTCACCCACCGGCCAAGCCGCACCGTTCTAGAGCAGTCTCGCCCTATTTTTGGCTCCCAACGTGGTGAGATATCTAGGTTGAGTCTATTTTGTGGCGGGCACACTCCGTCTCCAGAGGGACCGAGGCCCACTGCGGATCACATAACCCTACTTGACATAGGATATTCTTAGATCAATTCTAAATCCGCTGTACACCACAACTCGGTCCCGCTGTTACCGGACCTCAGACGACCCAATGACTACCACGCTTCGGGGGTACCCATGAAGATCAACACGCACGTCTCCAGTGCGGTTATTGCTGTCGCCATCCTCACCGCGGGCCAAGCGATGGCAGCTGAGCCTATCGAACCTATTCGGCCAGTCCAGACCGTCAACTTGGCCCAGGTAGAGCTAGGCAAGAAGCTCTACTTCGATCCCCGCCTCTCCAAGTCCGGCTTTATCTCTTGCAACTCCTGCCACAACCTCAGCATGGGCGGGACCGATAACCTCACCACCTCCATCGGTCACAACTGGCAGCGCGGCCCCATCAATGCGCCGACGGTACTCAACTCCAGCATGAACGTGGCCCAGTTCTGGGATGGCCGCGCCGCCGATCTCAAGGCCCAGGCCGGTGGCCCCATTGCCAACCCGAAAGAGATGGCCTTCAACCACACCCTGGCCATCGATGTGCTGGAGTCCATCCCGGGCTACGTGCATGATTTCAAGCTGGTATTCGGGAGCGACAAGATCGATATCGACATGGTGACCACCGCCATCGCCGAGTTCGAAAAGACCCTGGTGACCCCCAACTCCCGCTTTGACCAGTGGCTGCTAGGCGATGCCAACGCCCTGACCGCCGATGAACAGGCCGGCTACAAGCTCTTCAAAGAGAGTGGTTGCGTGGGTTGCCACAACGGCGCTGCCGTGGGCGGTAACTCGTTCCAGAAGATGGGCGTGATAGAGCCCTACCAGACCAGCAACCCCGCTGAGGGGGTGTTTGGGGTGACCGGCAAAGATGCCGACCGCTTCCGCTTTAAGGTGCCCACCCTGCGCAATGTGGCCCTCACCTACCCCTACTTCCATGACGGTGGAGCAGCCACCCTCAGCGAGGCGGTAGAGACCATGGGGCGGTTGCAGCTAGGAAAGACCTTCACCCCGGAACAGAACGCCCTGATTGTGGCCTTCCTCAAATCTCTAACCGGCGACCAGCCCAACTTCCAACTGCCGCAGCTCCCCCCCTCTACCGAACAGACCCCGCGCCCCCAGCCGTTTGATTGATGCGGCCACCCGGCGGCACCCCTCCTGGGGGTGCCGCCCCGCCAGCGGACAAACGGTATGGGGTAGCGCTATACGCCTTGCCTCGAAACGGGTGAGAATGGTGGTCCATGGGCATACCCCAGGGCCACCACACTCCCCCAGCCCCAGCCGGTGAACGCGACCATGACCCCCTCTCTCGCCTTTCCCCGTTACGGCGATAAGCAGAACTCCCCACAGTTTGACGAGTACCTTCAGCTCATCTTGGAGGAGCGGGATAGCTGTGGACTCACCGAGGCCATCCGCCAGATCGACGCCCTGATGGTGACGGTAGAGCCGGGCCACTCCCGCGCCTATGTGGGAGAGCTCTGCCTGATGACCCCTTACCACTATCTGGTTACCCTGGAGTCGGAAGAGCACCTGACCCACATCCTGCGCATCGACATGAACGCGCCGGATATCCTGGTGCGCGAGGTCAAGAGCCCCAACACCCGCGGCATCTTCCGCAGCCTCAACGAGGTCTACCCCATTGGCGCCCACAAACCCAACTCGCGCTACATGGGTGAGGTGTTCCGGGTCACGGATGCCCACAGCGTCATCGAACTACAGAAGGGGCGCGATATGCGCTTCTTCAACCAGGAGCAGGTGCGGAAATTGGAGCTGCCGGGCAATATGGCGGTCCTCAAACCGAGCCCCTACACCCATAACATCGTTGCCTATTGGGAGCGACCAGAGGCGGAGATCCGCATCTACGCCCTCGGTTGGAGCGCCATTCGAGAAGACATGCAGGCCGCCTATCTGGAGGCCAAAGAGGTCCGTGAGCGGCTAGGGCTGGATCGGCTACTGCTACCCATCGATCACCTGGCCACCCGCATCTACAGCCAGAACCGGGAGGCGGCGATCCTCGAATACCTCACCCTCACCAGCTACTACTACTGGGGCTCTTACGACATTGTGAGCGAGAACTCCTCGACCAATGTCACCAAGAGCGTCCACTACAGCAATGAGCTGGAGTGTCCGGCCAAGGTGTTCACCGCAGCCAACCACCCCTACTTTGTCAGCCACCTGGTAAAGCGGGTCTCCCCCACTGAGCAGTTTGTGCGCAACTTTGGGCCACGCCTGCACCACCTAGCGGTGGCGGTTGCTGACGGCGAGGTGGATGGGGTGCCCAACATCGATTATGTGGTCAACAGCCTGCGCAACTGCGGCCGCCACTTCCTGCTGGATGTCATTGGCTCCAAGGAGGAGGGGTTGAAGCAGATATTCTCTAGCGCCTCGGAGTACTCCAGCCTCATCATCGAGTACGTCCAGCGCTTTGGCGACTTCCAGGGCTTCTTCACTAAATCCAACGTGGCGGATCTGACCCACGCCGCTGGGGTGGATGAGAGTCTGCGGGCACTGGAGGCGGAGTCACGGGAGTGAGCCCGGCTGGCTTGTGATCGGATGGGGTGGAGCATCGCTGGAGCCCCCCCAACAAGGCCCAAACGGATCGAACGGTAGCGAATAGACGCAATATTGTCGGTGATCAGCGCCCTGTGACGGTCTTAGCACACTGGAAATCAGGGGCGGTGCTAGACCTTAGCCACAAAAATATTACCGGATACCAATTTTCAGGAGTGTCCGGTGAGGCACTGAGTGATTTAATCTAAGCCGGCAGTAAGCCCACCGTGTTAGGTTTTAATCGCCCCTGAGAGAAGGGAACCCAAAGATGGAGACAACCGAGGCCACCGCGGATATGGAGGAGGACCGCCTGGAAGCGCTGGTGCGCCGGGCGGAAAGGATCAGCAAAGCCAACCCTCGGGACTATCGACAGCGTGTTGTCGCCCTAGCGATTCTTGGCCATCTGGTGCTCTACGGCACGGCGGTGGCACTGTTGGCCGTCATCGGCATCTATGTCTTTGCCGCCTATACCAACACCAACTTCCTTGAGTTGCTGTTCGGCAAGGCCCTCGTTTTCCCTATCGCGGTGCTCATCTTCGTGCTAGGGCGCGCCCTATGGGCCTCAGTGCCCATCCCACAGGGCACGATAGTCACCCGTGCCGGCGCCCCTCGACTCTTCGATGAGCTAGACCGCCTCACCCGGGTCCTCAAGACCCCCGCCATTCATGAGGTGCGCCTCAGCGACGAGTTCAACGCAGCGCTGGTACAGGTACCGCGCCTAGGGCCCCTGGGCTGGCCGCGGCGCACCCTGGTGATTGGCCTCCAGCTCCTTATGGCGCTCACCCCCACCCAGGCGCGGGCCGTAGTGGCCCACGAACTGGGCCACCTCTCCCGCCGTCACGGCGTTGCCCGCCGCTGGGTCTACCAGGCGCGGGACAACTGGTGTCGCGTCTGGGAGGCCTACTCGCATGATCATAGTTGGGGTGGCGGCCTGATGCGCCGCTTCTTCGAGTGGTATGCCCCCTATTTTGGCGCCTATAGCTTCGTTCTGGCCCGCAGCTTCGAGTATGAGGCCGACCGAGTCGCCGCCAAGATCACCTCCCGCGAAGAGACCGGCGCCGCCCTCATTGCCACCTCGGTCAAGGCCGATGCCGTCAAGGAGGAGTTCTGGCCCCAGCTCCTTGGCCAGGCTGAGCGCCAAGCGCAGCCGGTGACTAATGCCTACCTACTGCTTGCCAAATACCTGCGTGCCCTACGGCTGGAGCCCCACACCCTAGCCACCCGCCTGCGGGCTGCGGTGGCGCCGAGAACCGCCATCCACGACAGCCATCCCGCGCTGGCCGATCGCCTCATGGCCCTCAAGGCACGCCCCATCCCTCCCCGACCGATGCGTCGCAGTGCCGCCCAACTCTGGCTGGGCGACCGCTATGAGCAGATCCTGGAAAACTTTAGTAACCACTGGGCAGAACAGCACCTCAAAGAGTGGCATGCACGCTTCGACCAGGCACAGTCGGCCCGGGTCCGCCTCAGCCGGTTGGCCCAGCGGCCACAGGCGGAGTTGACCGATACCGAGCTGTGGATGCAGGCGGTACTCACTGAGCGGGTCCTGCCAGAGAAAGACCCACTCCCCCTCTACCTCGCCTATCTCAAGCGCCAGCGAGGCGATGCGGCGGCAGAGGTCGCCATCGGTAGGTTGCTACTACAGGTCCGCAAAGATCAGCGGGGGATAGTCTTTGTCCGACGGGCGGCGGAGCACCCGGAGTACCTCATCGAAGCGGCCACCATCGCAGAGAACTACTACACCCGTCTTGGCAATGAGACCCAGGCGCGTATTTGGCGTCGCCTAGGTGAGGATCGGCGTGAGTTGGAGTTGGCCTCCAGCCGCGAGCGGGCGACCGTACGTGCCACCGACCCGCTGGAGCCCGCAGACCTCCCTGATGAGTGGCGCGATCGCCTCCGCCGCCAGTTGAGCACACTCCAGGATGTCACGAATGCCCACGTAGCCCGGAAACGGCTCAATGTCATCCCTGACCCCCCCCTCTATGTATTGGCCTGCCAGGTGAAGCACAAACATGCCGAGCTATCGCAGACCATCCGCGAACGGATCACAGTCCCTGGTGATCTCAAGGTGGTGTTGGCCTATGGCGAAGGGGCCCGCCTGGCGGAGAAGGTGGCGCGGGTGGGTGAGCGGGTAAAATAGCGTTAGTTTTAGGCTGGGGTGGGTACAAACGGTGCCCGCCCCTCTCCACCGCCATACACGGAGTCACCCGCCCCCAACATCCCATTACGGGCGTTGGGGATCTGGCGTCCGCCAACCCTCCTATGTCAGCGCTGGACCCCGCACGCCATCGAGTGCGTATAGGTCAAGCCAAATCTCCGCTCACCCCTTGACGATACAGAACCTCGTTCGCTAAGCGGCGTTCGAAGGCCATCTGTTGCGCCTACCGCAACTGTTACGTAACATTTCTTGGGCCAAACGGTTACGGGAAGTTTCCGCACGGCCCTCGCCCATAACGCTGTACGATCTCCATGAATAAACTACTTTCACCACTTAACCACCAATCAAAGGAGTGCCCCCTATGCGCCGCCTCTCTTTGGGTATTGCCTGCCTGTTGCTAACGACTCAGGTCAACGCAGCGCCCTACTACATGACCTTCACCTCCACCGCAGACAACAGCCAGTTCGGTGCGCCCTATGTCGATAATGTAATGGCCGGCGACTCTGTGGTGGTGACCGTTGTGGTCGATAACGGTGGCTCCAGCAGCCTGAGCCAGACCTGGCAGGCCAGCGACGTTGTTTCCGTCACCTTCAACTTCGGCGGCGGTGCCCACATCACCACCTTCGACCCCAACGGCACCGATGGCCTGGATAGCACCACCGGCACCTTTACCACCGATGCATCGGGCGCGCTGACCGCGGTGCCCAGTAGCTGGACCGATCAGACCAATGTCAATGTCGTCTCCACCAACTCCAGCCAGACCCCCAACGCCTGGTTCTTGAACTCGATGAACGACAAGTACTACACCGACGCCTTTAACAACGCCGTCGGCATCCCGGACGACACGGAGAATATCAACCCCGCCAACTGGAGCCTCTCCTCCACCCCTCCCGCTGCCGTGCCGGGTCCTTCAGCCCCAGCCATTGCCCTAATGCTGGCAGCCGCTGCTTGGTGGGGCCGTCGTTCCCGCAAAGGTTAGTCCGCCTGCCGCTGACGTAGTGACGGCAATCGCGCCACTACGTCAGCCCCCACCTGGGCTCAGAGCTGAAATTGGGCCGCGACAGGGGCGTTGGTCAGCACCGGGAGCACCGTCTCAAACAGGCTCTCGCGCCGGAAATCGTTCTGCCCGAGGCGGGTGACAAGAAACGCCTCCATGACAGGGGCCGAACCCAACACCACGAATAGACGACCCCCAATGGCCAGCTGCTGCTCGAAGTGGTCAGCCGATCCCGGCAGCGAACCGGTCACAGCGATGACGTCATAGGTGGTACGGGTGGGCCACCCGCAGGCAGCGTCCCCCTGGGCCAAGGTGATGTTTTCAATACGGGCGCGGGCGAGATTGGCACGCGCCTGCTCCAGCAGCTCGGGCTCCAGCTCAACGCTGTAGACATGGCGGGCCAGGGAGGCCAGCAGGGCCGTCACGTAGCCACTGCCACTCCCCACCTCCAACACCATATCGCTCGGCCGGATGGCGAGGGCCTGAAGCAGGCGCCCCACGAGCTTAGGGCTCAGCATGGTCTGGCTATGCCCCAACGGGATCTCAACATCGGTAAAGGCTAGGGCACGATAGGGGGGCGGAACAAACTCCTCCCGCCGGATCTGTGTCATCAAGTCCAGGACTCGCTGGTCCAGTACCTCCCAGGGCCGGACCTGCTGCTCGATCATGTTGAGCCGGGCCAGCTCATAGTTCATCTCCACCATCGCGCATCCCCTTCGTTTTATTAGAGTTCGCCGAATGTACGGGGTTTGCCTGGGGGAGACAAGTCGCGCCTACCGCGGCCCCGGCAGCGGGTGGAGAGAGGTCCCACCACGTGCCGCTATCACCGCTTCAACGGCCCATCGCCTTGAACCCCGGAAAAAGGTCCTATAAGTTTATTGCTAGGCAGCTAGGGGTGTCCGCCTCGGCGGGCTGAGAGAGACCCTCACACCTGAACCGGGTAATGCCGGCGTAGGGAAGCAGGCCGTCGTGCACTCTCCGCTCCTGGCTCTTCTTTTCCCCCAAGAGGTCAAGCAAAGCGCATGAGTGCCATCCCCGAGCCTTCCCTGAGCGCCACCGCCCAGGTGGACGCCGCGTCGGTCCAGCCCTTCCCCAACTCTCGCAAGATCTATATCGAGGGCTCCCGTCCCGACATCCGCGTGCCGATGCGCGAGATCCAGCTCACCGACACGGTGACTGAGCAGGCGCGGGAGTCCAACCCGCCGCTCACCATCTACGACACCTCTGGCCCCTATACGGATCCCACGGTTGCCATCGATATCCGCCACGGCCTAGCAGATATCCGCAGCGGCTGGATCGAGGCGCGGGACGATACCGAGCCACTCGCTGAACTCACCTCCCACTACGGCCGTCTCCGGGCGGCCGATGCCGGCCTTGATGTCCTGCGCTTCGCCGGCCACCAGCGCCAACCCCGCCGCGCCAAGGCAGGGATGAATGTCACCCAGATGCACTACGCCCGACGTGGCATCATCACCCCAGAGATGGAGTATGTGGCCATCCGCGAGAATCTGCGGGCGGAGCTATACCGCGATCAGCTGGCCCGCCAGCACCCCGGCCAGAGCTTCGGTGCCGCCATCCCCGCGGCGATCACCCCTGAATTCGTGCGTGATGAGGTGGCCCGCGGCCGGGCCATCATCCCTGCCAATATCAATCATGTGGAGCTGGAACCGGCCATCATCGGCCGCAACTTCCTGGTGAAGATCAACGGTAATCTCGGCAACTCCGCCCTCGGCTCCTCCATTGAAGAGGAGGTGGCCAAGATGACTTGGGGGATCCGCTGGGGGGCCGACACCATCATGGATCTCTCCACCGGCAAGAATATCCATGAGACCCGCGAGTGGATCATCCGTAACGCCCCGGTCCCCATCGGCACGGTCCCCATCTACCAGGCGCTGGAGAAGGTGGGGGGCAAGGCGGAGGAGCTGAGCTGGGAGATCTTCCGCGACACCCTGATTGAGCAGGCGGAACAGGGGGTGGACTACTTCACCATCCACGCCGGGGTGCGACTGGCCTATGTGCCACTCACCGCCCGCCGCCTCACCGGCATCGTCTCCCGCGGTGGCTCCATCATGGCCAAATGGTGTCTGGCCCACCACCAGGAGAACTTCCTCTACACCCACTTCGAGGAGATCTGCGAGATCATGAAGGCGTATGACGTTGCCTTCTCCCTCGGTGATGGCCTGCGCCCCGGATCGCTCCATGACGCCAACGATGCGGCCCAATTCGGCGAGCTGGAGACCCTGGGTGAGCTGACCAAGGTCGCTTGGCAGCATGAGGTGCAGACCATGATCGAGGGACCCGGCCACGTCCCGATGCACATGATCAAAGAGAACATGGACAAGCAGCTGCGGGAGTGCGGCGAGGCCCCGTTCTATACCCTGGGCCCCTTGGTGACCGACATCGCCCCGGGTTATGACCACATCACCTCGGCCATCGGCGCGGCGATGATCGGCTGGTATGGCACGGCCATGCTCTGCTACGTCACCCCCAAGGAGCACCTGGGGCTGCCCAATAAGGACGACGTGAAGGAGGGGATCATCACCTACAAGATCGCGGCCCACGCCGCCGATCTCGCCAAGGGGCACCCCGGCGCCCAGATCCGTGACAACGCCATGAGCAAGGCGCGCTTCGAGTTCCGCTGGGAGGATCAATTCAACATCGGTTTTGATCCCGATCGCGCCCGCACCTTCCACGACGCCACCCTACCGAAGGAGGCGCACAAGGTCGCCCACTTCTGCTCCATGTGCGGTCCTGCTTTCTGTTCGATGAAGATCACCCAGGACGTGCGCGACTACGCCCGGGAGCATGGTCTCGATACCGAAGAGGCGCTCCGTCAGGGTATGGAGGAGAAGGCGGCGGAGTTTGTCCAGGCGGGGGCGGAGGTCTACCGCAAGGTATAAGCCGCCCCCAGGCCGTTCCGGGGGGAGAGGCCCGGGCGCGGGATGCGCCCGGGCGAGGGACGGTTTACTTGTTCTTGAAGTCGTCGTGGCAGGACTTGCAGGTCTTGCCAGTCTCACCAAATTGGGCCTTGATGGCCCCCTCATCCCCGCTCTTGGCCACCACGGCCAACTCCCCAGCCGCCTTCTCGAACGCCTGCATCTTGGCCTCGAAATCGGTGCGCTTGCTCCACACCTCGGGCTTGGCCTTGGTCTCACCCATGTCCGAGCCCTCGATGAACCCCTCCAGCGGCATCTTGGAGAGGACGGCCAGCGCCTCAGCGTGATAGGCGAAGGCCTTCGCATCGAAGGGGATCTTCCCCTTTGCCATTGCCCCCATGGGACCGAAGTGCCACTTCACCATGGTGAAGGCGGCCTTACGGTACTCGATGGCTTCATCATATTTGTCTTCGGCCAGGGCACTACCCACCACACCCAGGGCCATGATTCCGGCAACGGCAGCAGCAAACTTCTTCATTGTGACTTCTCCCTTTTACGACTATGAGGTTCAGTGCTGATAGGACGGCATTCGTCCAATGGATGTTGCGGTCCGAATCTACCAAGCCGGTCCACCGTCAGGAGGACAACGGCAGATGAGAAAGGTTCCATAGAAATGCACGCTTGGGAAGGGGCTCGGTGCTCTGGTAGAGTCGGGCCTCACGACTCGACTGGAAGGGATGAACCATGCACAACTCGGTCAACGGCGCCCCCACTAGGCAGGTACGGGTATGGGATATACCAGTGCGCCTGTTCCACTGGAGCGTGGTGGCACTAGTGGCCACCCTGTTCGTCACAGCGGAGCTTCTGGATGACGCCATTGAACTCCATGCCAAGGCGGGCTACGCCGTCCTGGCACTGGTGCTGTTCCGGATCCTGTGGGGCTTCTTTGGCAGCCGTACCGCCCGCTTCATCGACTTTGTGCGTGGCCCCGGCACCGTACTGAGCTACGCCCGCACCCTCCCGGCACGTGAACCCCACTTCATCGCCGGCCACAATCCACTGGGTGGCTGGATGGTGGTGGCACTGCTGCTGGGGCTGCTGGTCCAGGCGACCCTGGGCCTATTTAGTAATGACGACATCCTGTTTGATGGCCCACTGAGCCACCTGGTCACCAAAGAGACTAGCGATCTGCTGACCGGTTGGCACCATGAGCTATTTGATGGGCTGCTCATCTTGGTGGTCCTCCACGTCGCTGCGGTGGCGTTTCACAAGATCTACAAAGGGGAGAATCTGACCCTCTCCATGCTCACCGGCAACAAGCCCCAACCCGCCGATGACAGCACCGCCCCGGTCACCGAAAAGCCCCTCCTGGCGCTCATCCTCATCGCCCTGAGCGCCGGAGCGGTAGCGGTCGTGCTGACCATGCTATAAACCAGCGGGGCCGCCCCGGCAGCGGCCCCGCCCCTCGTCATCTCCGCCGATCTCACCACCCACGGCGCGGAACGCGGCTACTTAGCGTGCAACCGCCGTTTCTTAATGGTCCTTTCACACGGCCATCATACGGGCTCGCCATAGTGCCCGGGTCACGATTGCCGCAGGACCCGAGCATGAAAACCACTCAGCGACCACACCACTATCGCGCCATCTGGATCTCCGATGTCCACCTGGGCACCCGCGAATGCCGCGCCGAGTTTCTGCTCGACTTCCTGCAATCCACCGAGTGCGACCAGCTCTATCTGGTGGGTGATTTAATCGATCTCTGGAACATGAAGCGCCAGGTCCACTGGCCGCAGTCCCACAGCGATGTGGTGCGCACCATCCTGCGCAAGGCCCATGCCGGTACCGAGGTGATCTACATCCCCGGCAACCACGACGAGGCGTTCCGCGAGTTCTGCGGCTTCACCTTTGGTAATCTGCGGATCGCCCGCGAGGCGATCCACCTCACTGCGGATAACCGCCGCTTTCTCGTGCTGCATGGCGATGAGTTCGACGATGCCGTCAAGTGCGGCCGGCTCCTCTCTGCCATCGGCAACGTCGCTTACGACCTGGTGCTACGCCTCTCCCACCGGGTCCACTCCCTGCGCCGCCGTCTAGGGCTGCCGTACTGGTCGCTGGTGGCCTTCCTCAAGCGCAACGTCAACCAGGCGGCCAAATATATCGAGCAGTTTGACCACGCCGTGGCCCACGAGGCGGCCCGCCGTGAGGTCGATGGGCTCATCTGCGGCCACATCCACCGCGCCCAGGTGATGAACGTCGGTGAGCGGGTCTACTGCAACGATGGGGACTGGGTAGAGAGCTGCACCGCCCTGGTGGAGCACGCCGATGGCGCGCTGGAGCTGGTCCACTGGTCTGACCGCCAGCACAGCGTTATCCATCTGCCGCCACTGGTCACCGAGGAGACGCCGGAGCCGGTGGCCGCCTGATCCCGGCGGCACCACGGGCTCAATGGCCGGTATCGCCCGCTGGCCCCTCGTAGCGACGTAGCACCACCCCTTCACTGCCACAGCAGCTGGCGGAACAGCGCTTCACCTGATGCACAGTGGCGGGGTCCGCCTCTAGCCACTGGGCGATGGGGAGATTCTCCGTAGCGCAGTCACACCCCTTATCGGCATAGAGATAGACCTGGGTCAGCCCCTCGGCATAGGCGATGGCCTCGGCCCGTTGCAGGGTCTCCAAGGGCGTGGCGGGGAGATGGGCAAGGCGGTAAGCGGGGAAAAATCGGGTCAGATGCCAGGGGCTCTCGGCCCCCAGGTGGTCGTGGATCCAGCGGGCGATGGCGGCTATCTCCGCGTCGCTATCGTTCTGGCCGGGGATGAGGTTGGTGCGGGTCTCCACATGCATCCCCAAGCGCTGCGCCGTTGCGATGGCCTCCAGGATCCCCGCCACCTCGGCGGTGGGACAGAGGGCGCGGTAGAACGCCTCCTGCATACTCTTGATGTCGGAGCAGAGGACATCAATGACCGGTGCCACCAGCGCCAACGCCTCGGGGGTGACAAAGCTGTTGGAGACGTAGACCGTGTAGAGCCCGGCGGCCCGGGCCAGCGGCGCCACATCCAGCACATACTCCAACCAGATGGCCGGCTCCGAATAGGTGAAGGCGATACCCTGCGCCCCGTGGCGCAGCGCCACCGCCACCAGCTGTTCCGGGGTGACCCAGGCGCTGGTTGACTCCCCCCGCGCCAAGGCGTCCAGCGCAGCGGCCCCCCAAGAGATCTCCAAGTTGTGGCAACCGTTGCAACGAAACGAGCAGCCGTAGCTCCCCACCGACAGCACCCGGCTACCGGGCCGGTAGGCGCGGATCGGCTTCTCCTCGATAGGGGCCAACTCCATACTGGAGATGATCCCCCAAGAGAGGTTGTAGAGGGTGCCGTGGCGGTTGACGTGGGCTTGGCAGAAACCGCGCTGGCCGTGGCCGACCCGACAGCGCCAAGGACAGAGGTGACAGCGCACCGTACCGTTCTCCAGCGGCTCCTGGAGACGGGTCTCCACGAGACGATAGCTCTGCGGAATGATACGACTCATGCAACCACCCCCTTCCACAACGGTGCAACCACGATATTGAGACAGGCGTGGGCCGCCCGCAGCGCCGCCTCGGCGGCGGCGGCATCGCGCCCACGGGCGAAGATGAAACCGAGATAGCTCTCCCCCTCCGGGAGGGGCACCAGCTCATACCCCTCCCGCACGGTAATAATGACCTCCTCCACCCCCGCTACCCGCCGGGCGGCCGGGATCCCCTCCACCCGCCGCAGTACCCCGGCCTGGGGGATAGGGATCATCAACACCCCCGCCCCGCCCACCAGCGGCCTGGTGAGGGCCTGCCGCCCAAAGGCCTGGTTCAGCACCACCTCCTCCAGGCTGCTGCCGGTCCCGTAGGTGAAGAGCCGGGCACAGAGCCCGCCGATGGTTCGGGCAGCGATCTCTAACACCACCACCCCCGCCTCCCCCACGCGACACTCGGCGTGGATAGGTCCCTCACGCAGACCATAGGCGGCGCAGGCCTGCTCCAGCAGCCGCCGCGCCTGATCTAGGAGTGGTGCCGGAAGCCGACTGGGGGTGATGTAGTAACTCTCCTCAAAGAAGGGGCCATTGAGCGGCTCCGGTTTATCAAACACCGCCAGCAGCTGTAGGGTGCCACGCTGCAACAGCCCCTCAACGGCGATCTCCACCCCCGGCACAAAGCGCTCCACCAGTGCCAATGCACCCGCCTCGCCTGTCACGGCGGTCCGGCGCAGGATCCCCTCGATACGCGCCAAAGCCGCCAGCAACTGGCCTTGATCATCGGCCCGGATCACCCCTCGACTGGCGGAGAGGGAGACCGGTTTGGCCACCACCGGATAGCTGAGCCCGGTGAGCTGGGGGGCCAGGGGTCGATCCAAGCGGATGGTCCGGTGCCCCGGTACCGCCAGCGCCGCCTCAGCTAAGCGGGCCCGGGCCAGGTCTTTACGGGCGGTGAGACGGGCGGCAGCGGGATCGTTATGGGGCAACCCCAACCGCTGGCAGAGCCGACTGGCCAGTTCAACGCAGGCATCATCACAGCCCAAGATGGCGCTGAAGGGGGCTTGGTGGTGGGCGGCACTGAGGGTGGCCAGGGCCGCCTCGGGCTGGTCGAGCTGGATCTCGATACCCGAGACGGTGGCGGTCGTGATGGCATGACGCCCCTCGGAGGCGACCACCGCCGCCGCCCCAAGGCGGGCGGCGGCGGCCAGGTAGTCAGCGGTGCGATAACTACCGTGAGGGGCGATGAGTAGCAGTCGCAGAGGCGGCACCGACGGGGCGCAGGGCTTCAGGCGCAGCCGCCGCCAGAACCGCAGCTGGAGCAGCCACCGCTGCCCCCGGTGGCCTGGAACACATTACGGAAGACAAAACTGGCCCCCATCCCCTGCTCAACAAAGTCGATCTGCGCCCCGCGCAGATAGTTGAGCGCAACGGCATCCACCACCATGGTGAGGCCGTTGTCTTCGCGCACGTGGTCAAACTGGGTCACCTCGTTGGTAAAGGTGAGGCCGTAGGTCATGCCGCTACAACCGCCACCGGTGACATAGACCCGCACACCGCCCGGCTCATCCACATCTTTGAGCAGGGAGATGAACTTGTCGTGGGCGGCCTGGGTGATCTGGAGATCTTCAGCGAGCAGCAGGGCAGGGGCATCAGCAGTAGCATTCATGGCAGCACTCCGGGTGGCGTGGACTATCCGACTTAGCTGACAATTATGTTTTTCCCCGGTTCACACCGCAATCTCAACCTTTGGAGTCCCCATGAGCCGCATGGTCTATTGCCAATACCTCAAGCGTGAAGCAGAAGGGCTTGACCGCCCTCCCCACCCGGGGGAGCTGGGTCAGCGCATATTCGATCACATCTCCCGCGACGCATGGGGGGAGTGGCTCCAGCGGCTCGCCCTCATCCTCAACGAGAATCGCCTATCAACCGCCGACCCGGAGAGCATCCTGCTCATCGAACAGCACATGCTGGGTTTCCTGTTTGGTGAAGGGGAGCTGGGTGGCCTCCCCGCCGGGTTTATTCAGCCGGGAATGCGGAAGTAACCGCGGTGCTGCGGGGCGCGGCCTGCGCCGCGCCCGCCATCACCAGGTCGCCGGTGCCGTTTTGCGCCGCGGCACAACAACCCGTTAGAGCAGCGGCACAAAGAACCTGGCCGCTATCTCCAGCGCCTCCGCCAGAGAGAAGAGTTCGTACTGCTCCGGGTCCTCCGCCTGCCACTGGCTGGCCGCAGAGCTATCGGCCAGGAAGACCATCTCCCGGCAGAGGGTGTGGGCGGCACAGCTACCGGGGGCCTGCCAGCGGATCCCCACCTGCACCCCCAACGGCACCACCTCCAACAGACTCCGCTCCAGTTGGCGCACCACGATAGGCTCGCCACTCACCCGGCAGCGGGAGTCGATACGTGTCTCCACGCCAAACATGCAGCTCACTGCCAGGGCGTCCACCGCACACATGGCATTGACGCTGTGCCCCAGTAGCTCTACCCGATGGTTCGTTGCCTCCCGGGTCATGGGGTAGGCCCCCACCACCCGCCCAGCCCCGTCCCGCACAATGAGGTCATCGGCCGCCAGCCGCTCTAGGGCGGCGTCGAGCGCCTCCACCCACGCCCCTAGTTCTCCCTGAGTAGGGGGCTCACCCCGCTCACCAAAGCCACGCAAAATGGCGCGATGCAACCGCCGCAACGGCCCCGGGAGCTGCGCCTGACGCAAGGCCAGTGGCAGCCGCTGATTGAGGCGGTCAAGCCCCCGTTGAGTCTTCTCGTTCATGATGTCGCCTTGGTTTTGCATTGAATGCCGCGCCCCAGGCACGGCTGGTGGGGAGGTGGGAGGGGGCTGTGGCGACACCCATTTGCCGCCCCCTCCCCTCTCCCCGTCACCCCTCCCGGCGCGAAGCCACCGTCTTACCTGCCTTGCGGGCGAGATAGGCGAGGAACTCATCGGCGTTTTCGTAACGCTCGGCCAGATCGGCCACTTGCCGAATCAGTTCACGGGTTGCGGCAATCTCCTGATGGGAGCGGCCACAGCCACGGCAGTGGGTCTCCTCTTCCGTACAGAACTCACGACCGGCACAGGGGTTAAAGCGCATTGAGAGAGTCTCCTTTACATAAAACAGGTAGAGATAATTATCCGCTCATCCCAGGACAGTGGAACATCAAAATCGATGATGTTAGCCCCCGAGTTGTGGCTAACTAGCCACTGATGGGGTCGCTGCGGTATCACGCTAAACGCGCTATTTGCGCCCTATCCTGGCTATAATGGGGAACCGCCTCGCTGCCGCGGAGGGTCGCCCCCATGCACATCGGGATCCAGCTGTTTACGTTGGGAGAGGACCGGGTCGATTCGTTGCAACTCATTGAAGAGCTGTTGCAAGAGCGCCAAGAGATAGCCGCGCTACTACAGCGGCTGGCAGACCGGGTCTTACAAAAACAGACCACCCACCCGACCGAACTACTCGGCCGGCTCTGCCACCACTTAGTCCACTATGTGGAACAGGCCGAGCGACACATCTATCGCCACATCCTCAATGGCGCGGAAGATCGCCGCCAGGTGGCTGCCATCACCCGTCAGCTCTACCCGCGCATCGCTGAAACCTCACAGCTAAGCCGCGCCTTCAACCGCAAATATGCTATCGGCCCCCCCACCTCGGTGGTGGAGCTATGGGGTGATCTCGCCCACTTGGGGGAGGAGTTGGCGACCCGGAGCGAGCTGGAGGGGCGTATCTGGGCGGAGTTGGCTCGGGAGGATGGCGCCACTAAGGAGGCGGCGGATCCGCTCCTCACCCGCAATCAACGTTCACCGACCCTGGCCTGAACAACGTGCCGAAAATAGGAAGCACGTTATAATCAGCGCCCCATGCGTTGATACGGGCCCTATTCGCCATGCGCCGCTTTCTGTTCCTCTTCGCCTTGGTCGCCCTGATCGCCTACGGCATCGTCTATCTCCCCCCCGTGCGTGAGCACGTCATCGGCCCCTTCACCCTGGGTATCACCCACCTCTCTGGTTGGCTGATCCAGGCCTTTGGCGGTGAGGTGTGGATGAGCGGCAACACCCTCTCCATCCCCGGCTTTGCCGTACAGGTGCTCGATATGTGCAACGGTGTCGAGGCCACCATCATCCTCTGGGCGGCCCTCATCGCCTTCCCCTCCCCCATCGGCTACAAGCTCAAGGGACTGCTCATCGGTACCCTGACGGTCCACTTCCTGAACATCATCCGCATCATCTCCCTGCTCTATCTCGGCGCCTACGACGAGCAGATGTTCCACTGGGTCCACTGGTACCTGTGGGACGCCCTCATCATGCTGGATATCCTGGTGGTGTTCTTGGTGTGGCTGCGTTTCATCCCCGAGCGAGAGAGTACCGGTAATGCCGCCCCAGCCTGATCCGCTGCGCCGTTTCTGGCGCGGAGCACTGCTATCCCTGCCGGGGGCCCTCGCCTTCTGGTGGTTTATCGCCGTTGGATACTTAGGGGCGCTGCTGGCGCCGCTGGTGGGCTGGAGCCTCTCCCTCAGCGTGCCGCATCTGGTGGTTGAGTTAGTGCCGGTAGGGCTCGACTGGACCCTTATCACCACCCTCTCCCCCATCGACAGCCCCCTCGATCTGCTGGCGTTGCAGATCCCACCGGTCCGCTTCACCGCCAGCTTCGCCCTATTCTGGGGGCTGGTATTGGCCACACCGATACCCTGGGGTGAGCGCGGCTACCAGCTACTCACCGGGACCGCCTTCGTGATGATGCCGTTGGTGGTGATGATGATCTCCCTGTTTGCCCTCTTCCGGATCGGCCTCTACCTCAACCACACCCCCATCGTTGGCCAGATGCCCCCGGAGCAGTGGTATCTAGGCGCCCCTTTCCCCGGCTGGATCTACCACCTGCTTGGGGTCGGGCGCCAACTCTCCGCCCTGGTGCTACCCATGGTGCTGCC
This sequence comes from Chromatiales bacterium, assembly GCA_003251535.1. Classification (GTDB taxonomy): domain Bacteria; phylum Pseudomonadota; class Gammaproteobacteria; order Thiohalomonadales; family Thiohalomonadaceae; genus SZUA-493. Next base: position 76,162 of record QKFD01000024.1, read on the forward strand.
GGTACTGGCCTGGGCCGCCTTCAATGGCGAGGTGATCAATCGAGTCCTCCTCTCCCGCCTACGGCAGCGCCCCGAGACGACGGCATGAGACGGCTACTCCCGTTACTGCTCCTAGCCCTGCTCGCCGGCTGCGGCAGTGAGCAGGCCACCCACACCACCGCCCTCAAGCGGCTGCTGGCAGGTGACTACGCAGGGGCAGCGCCCCTGTTGACCCAGTTAGCGGAGGCAGGCCAACCCGCTGCCCAGTTCCGCCTGGGCATACTCTACCTAGAGGGCAAAGGGGTGGCGGCCGATCCCCAGCGGGCGGCGACCCTCCTTAACCAGGCCGCTGAGGCGGGGGAGGTGGGTGCCGCCTACCTGCTGGCCCAAGCGCTGCGCACCGGGGGGCGTCTCCCCGCTGATCCGCAGCGGGCCCGCCAACTACTGGAGCAGTTGGCCACCCGCCACTACGCCCCCGCGGAGTGGGAGCTGGCGAAGATGCTAGAGAAGGGTGAGGCAGGCGCAGCCGATCCAGCGGCCGCCCTAGAGCACTATCGACAGGCGGCCCAACATGGCTATCGGGACGCCGTTCTCCGCCTAATCCAGGCCTATCGCAACGCTGAATTGGGGCTGGTGCAGGACACTGCCGAGGCCCAGCACTGGCAAGAGTCGCTGCGCCAACGGGCCTTTTGACGAGGGGTGATGGTGAAGGTGCGCCCGCGAGCGGGCGCACCTAGCCAACTCAGAAATCGATGATCTGGGCGGAAATTCCCTCAGAGCGCACCGCGTCCATCAACCCTATGGCACCCAACTCCGGGTTGTAGGGGACAAAAATGAGGTGCGGTTTCTCCGAATGGTGATGCACCTCCCCGCCCGTTAGGGTGGAGAGTTTAGCCACCAGCGCGTTACGGCGGGCTTCGTCAAGGTCTTGCTCGATGTGCAGCAACGTATCGTGCATCATGACAACAGGCCTCCCTTGGATTGGCTACCACAGAAGCATAGACCAAGCGCCGTGCGGCAGATCCAGCCAAACCTGACGCCTTAACCTTGCAATGGCCCCTCCCTCGCCCCCCTCCGGTTGCCCCCTCCCCTGCCCCGGCTGTGCCCACCGCCATCTCCCACTGGAGGAGAGTCGGGCGCGCAAGTTGCGCTTTCTTACCGACCGCCTAGGGCGGTGGCGGCACCTCCTGGAGGAGGTACGCACCACCCCTCAGCGCTGGGCCTACCGTGATCGCTCCCTGCTGAGTGCCCGTTATCTGGAGGGGCACTGGCGCTTCGGCCTGCTGCGGCGGGATGAGCTGGTACCGATCCCCGACTGTCCCGTCCACACGCCGCGGGTCAATCAGCTCCTGGCACGGCTGGCCCCCCACCTCCCCCCGGCCCTACCCCTTGCCTTTGTGGCCATCAATGCCGCCCAAGTGGTCCTGGTAGTCAAGGCGCAACAGGCCCCCACTGAGTGGTGTACCCCACAGCTCACCCAGGCCCTAGCAGCGGCCGGCGGCGAGGCGCTGTGGCTCCATCTCTTCCCGGCCGCTGGGGTCCATCCGTTTGCCAAAAATGGCTGGCAGCTGCTCTGGGGAGAGCCCCACTCCTACGACACCGACGGCCTCCGCTACGGCCCCACTGCCTTCCGCCAGCTGATCCCAAGTCTCTATGACGAGGCCCTGACAGAGGCCACCCGTTTTCTGGCCCCCGCAAGCGGGGATGCGGTGGTGGATCTCTACTGCGGAAGTGGCAGCTCTCTGCGTCGCTGGCTGGCCCGTGACGCCCAGTGCATCGGTATCGAAGTGGGGGCTGAAGCACTTGCCTGCGCCGCGGAAAACGCCCCTGGCGCCACCCTGCTGCGCGGTACCTGCGCCCACCGTCTACCACAACTGCGTAGCTGGCTTGCCCCGCAGCAGGGGCGCCGCCTGCTCTACCTCAACCCCCCGCGCACTGGGCTAGAGCCGGCCGTAGCGACCTGGGCCGCCCAGGCGGCGGGGGTGGAGCGCATCGCCTACCTCTCCTGTAGCCCCGCCACCCTGGCGCGCGATCTCGACCTGCTAGAACGGGGCGGGTTTCAGCTCGAACGACTCATCCCCTTCGACTTCTTCCCCCAGACCTACCACGTCGAGACCCTGGCGCTGTTGCGCCTCACCCCTCCCGCTTGACCACTGCCTAGCCCCCGCCGCAGGGGATCAATCGCCGTCTCCAGGCGCATTGGCTATTGACACGCACATGCGAATCAATATCATTTGTTTCCGTTACCAAATGACGATAGCCCGGTTCCCACCCCATTCGACGGATGGGGCACCCGCATACACCTTTGCCTGGAGATCCCCATGAACAGAGCCCTCCCCCTGTTGGCAGCCTTGAGCCTAGCCCCCACCGCTGCCACAGCCGAGGCGACCCCCACCGCCCAGGCGGTGCTCAGCCACTATGCCGATGTCGCCCAGGCCAGCTATGAGGATGCTCTGATCAGTGCCCGCCAGCTACAGCAGGCGGTGGATCAGCTACTCGCCGAGCCAACCGAACCCCGCCTACAGGCGGCCCGTGCGGCCTGGAAGGCGGCCCGCGCCCCCTATCAGCAGACCGAGGCCTACCGCTTTGGCAACACCATCGTCGATGAGTGGGAGGGGAAGGTGAACGCCTGGCCGCTAGATGAGGGGTTGATCGACTACGTAGCCCCCGCCTACGGCAGCGAGTCGGACGAGAATCCGCTCTACACCGCCAATATCATCGCCAACCCTCAGCTCAGCGTGGCTGGTCGCGCCATTGACGCCACCACCATCACCCCGCAGCTCCTGGCCGAGAGCCTGCACGAGGCCGACGGCGTGGAGAGTAATGTCGCCACCGGCTATCACGCCATCGAGTTCCTGCTGTGGGGCCAAGACCGCAACGGTACCGGCCCCGGTGCGGGCGATCGCCCAGCCAGCGACTTTGACACCAGCCACTGCACCGGGGGCAACTGCGACCGCCGCGCCGCCTACCTCAAGGCGGCGACCGCCCTGCTGGTGGAGGACCTCAACTGGATGAGTGCCCAGTGGGGTAGCGACGGCGCCGCCCGCAAGGCAGTGTTGGCGGAACCCAAGCAGGGGCTGAGCGCGATCCTTACCGGCATGGGTAGCCTCTCTTATGGAGAGTTGGCGGGCGAGCGCATGAAGCTCGGTGTCATGCTGCACGACCCCGAGGAGGAGCATGACTGCTTTAGCGACAACACCCACCACTCCCACTTCTACGACGCCCTCGGTATCCGCAATGTCTACACCGGCCGCTACACCCGGATCGATGGCCGCCAACTGAGCGGCCCCAGCGTGGCCGACCTGGTGGCGGCCCGCGCCCCGGAGACCGATCAGGAGCTACGCGCCAAGCTGGACGCCACCTTGGCGAAGATGCAGGTGTTGGTGGATAGCGCAGAGCAGCAGGGGGTCGCCTACGACCAGCTGCTGGCTGCCGATAATCCCACCGGCAATGCCAAGGTGATGGCGGCCGTCGAGGCGCTGGTCAACCAGACCCGCAGCATCGAGCGGGCGGTGGCCGCCCTGGAGCTGGACGCCCTCACCATTGAAGGCTCCGACAGCCTGGACGCCCCGGAAAAGGTGCAGTGATCCCAGGCCGTAGCCACATTGTCCCAGTCGTTGATCGCACCCTTCGGCCCTGGCCGCTGGGTGCGGTTACGCCTGCCCACCGACCACGCCCCACCATGTACTCACGCCCCATCCTCTGGCCGCTGCTCTGTGTACTCAGTGGTGCGGCCAGCGCCTCACCACCCTGTGACGCCGCCCTCCACCCCCACTGTGGTTGGGAGGCGGGTGAGGCGGCGCCGGGCGGTAGCACCACCCATACCAGCACCGGCGATCAGATGCTCTTCTCGCGGCCGGCGGCCAATCTTCCGCAGGAGCGCCAGCTCGATTTCCAGCTCGGCAACGCCCTGTTTCGCCGGCTCTGGGCCTCCGCCCCCGCCTCCACCCAGGCGGCGGATGGCCTTGGGCCGCTCTACAACGCCCGCGCCTGCTTCTCCTGCCACCACAACGACGGCCGCGGTCGCCCCCCCGCCTCGCCGGAGGAGAGTTCCAACTCGCTGTTTCTGCGCCTCAGTATCCCCCCTCGCAGCCCGGAGGAGCGGGCGGCACTGGCCAGCGGTCGCCTCGCGGTCATCCCCGAACCCACCTATGGCACTCAGCTCCAGGAGCTGGCCGTACAGGGACAACCGAGTGAGGGCCGGTTACGGGTGAGTTATCAAGAGATTGCCGTCACCCTTGCCGACGGCACGGTGATCGCCCTACGCCAACCCACCTATACCATTGACCAGCTGGGCTACGGTCCGCTGGATGAGGCGCTGCTCACCTCGCCGCGTCTCGCCCCCCAGCTCCCGGGCCTGGGGCTATTGGAGGCGATACCCGAGGCGGACCTGCTCGCCCGCGCCGATCCTGCTGATGCCGATGGAGATGGCATCTCTGGCCGACCCAACTGGGTCTGGAGCCCAGCGCGGCAGGCGGTGGCCCTCGGTCGCTTCGGCTGGAAGGCGGGCAGCAGCAGTGTCGATGAGCAGTCCCAGGCGGCCTTCGTCAACGATATCGGGATCTCCACCCCACTCCAGCCCCAGGCCAGTGGCGACTGTAGCCTGCACCAGCCGATCTGCCTGGCGGCCCCCAACGGCAATAGCCCCCAATTTGAGCATCTGGAGGCACCGCGCCAGGTGACCGATCTGGTGGCCCTCTATACCCGCAGTCTGGCCCTACCCGCCCGCCCCACCGCCGACCAACCGCAGGTGTTGGCGGGCAAGCGGCTATTCCACAGCGCCGGCTGCGCCGCCTGCCACACCCCCCACCACCGGACGGGTCAGCAACCCGCGGCCCCTGAGCTATCCAATCAGCTGATTTGGCCCTACACCGATCTCCTTCTCCACGACCTAGGGGAGGGGCTGGCCGACCACCGCCCCGAGGGGGAGGCCAACGGCCGCGAATGGCGCACCCCACCTCTATGGGGGATCGGCCGCACCGAGCAGGTCAATGGCAACACGTTCTATCTACATGACGGCCGCGCCCGCAGCCTGCTGGAGGCGATCCTCTGGCACGACGGCGAAGCAGCAGCGGCGCGGGCAGCGGTGGTGGCGATGCCAGCCGCAGAGCGGGAGGCGCTGCTGCGTTTCCTCGGCTCGCTATAACCCCTACCCCCTATCCCGGAGAGTCCCATGACCCCACACCCCCAGCTGCTGCTCGGTCCGCTCCTGGCACTCCTCGCCATCCCCACCCTGGCAATCAGCGCCGACCGCTGGAGCAGCGCCAACTTGGCCATTGTTGACCATCACGTCCTCCCCCGTTATGCCCAACTGGCCAGTACCACGGCCACCCTGGCGGAGCGGGCGCAGGCGCTCTGCACCACCCCCGCAGCCGCTCAGTTAGAGGCGCTGCGTAGCCAGTTCCACACCGCCATGGACGCCTGGCAGGGGATCTCTCACCTGCGCTTTGGACCCGTCACCCTCTTCATGCGCAACTATCGCTTCCAACTCTGGCCCGACAAGCGCAATAGCGGTGAGCGTCACCTCAATGAGCTTCTAACGGCGGCCGATCCCCAGGCGCTGGTGCCAGACACCTTCCACAACGGCTCCGTGGCGGTCCAGGGGTTTGGTGCCTTGGAGCGGCTGCTATTCGAGGAGGGCGTGGACGCTGCCGATTTCGGTAGCGCTGCGGCCCCCAGTTACCGCTGTCAGGTCACCTTGGCCGTGGCCGACAACCTGGCCCAGATGGCACACGAGGTCGATAACGAGTGGCGCGCTGGCGAACACCCCTACCGCCAAGTGATCGCCAGCAGTGCCGATGGCAATGACCAGTTCTACGGCAGCGAAGAGGCCACCGCTCGCTTCCTCAACAACCTGCATACCCAACTGCAGGTGATAGTGGATCAGAAACTGGAGTTGCCCCTGGACGAGAGCGCGGCCAAGGCGCGCGGGCGACGGGCCGAGTCCTGGCGGACCCACCGCTCCCTGCGCAATGTGGCGCTCGATCTGGCCGCGTTGGAGGAGCTATACCGCGTGGGGGTGGTACCCCTCCTACAGGAGAATCCCGCGCAGCAGGCGCTGGCCCAACGGATCAACACCGCCTTTGCCACCACCCGCGCCAGCGCCGAGGCGGTCCCCCAACCGCTCGCCACCGCCGTCAGTGACCCCACCGCCCGCCGGGCGGTGGAGCAGCTGAAGAACGCGACCGCCGAGCTGAAACGGTTGGTGGGCAGTGAACTCCCACCGGCCCTCGGCCTCCCCCTCGGCTTTAACTCATTGGATGGAGATTGACCATGCAGCGCCGCCAATTTCTGCTCGCCTTGGCCAGCGCCCCCCTCTACGGTCCGGCCCTGGCGACCCCCGCCGCCCCGCCGATCCGCTATCTCAGCGCCCGTGCCGACGCCGCGGGTCAGCACCACCTCACCGCCTTCGAGGCGTCGGGTCAGCTACTGTTTGATCTGCCGTTGCCGGGCCGAGGCCATGGCATCGCCCTCCACCCCCACCGTCCATGGGCAGTGCAGGTGGCGCGCCGGCCGGGGCGCTATCTGCTGGTGGTCGATCTGGAGCAAGGCCGCCAACTCCACGCCCTGGCCAGCCGCCCCGACCGACTCTTCCAAGGCCATGGCCTCTTCTCCGCCGATGGGCGCTACCTCTTCACCACCGAGAGTGATATCGAACACGGGCGCGGTTACCTCGGTGTGCGCGACACCCAACAGGCGTTCCAACAGGTGGCGGAGTGGTCCATCGCCGGCGTAGAGCCCCACGACCTGCGCCTCATTGAGGGGGGGGCGACCTTAGTGGTGGCCGATGGCGGGATGCGTACCCACCCGGATGCCGAACGCACCGTCCTCAATCTCGACACCATGGAGCCGGCGCTGATCTACCTCAGTGCCAGCGATGGCCGTCTACTGGAGCGGGTAACGCTCGCCCCGAACCTGCACCAGAACAGCATCCGCCACCTCGCTGTCGCTGCCGATGACACCATCTGCTGCGTCATGCAGTTCCAGGGCTCTAAGCGGGAGCAGCCACCACTGGTGGCGCTCCACCGCCGTGGCGGTGCGATCCAGCTGCTGGCGGCCCCAGCAGAGATCCAGGGGCGGATGCGCAACTACTGCGGCAGCGCCGCTACCGATAGCAGCGGCACGCTATTCGCCGTCACCTCCCCGCGGGGGGGGATCACCACCTTCTGGCGGGCCGCCGACGGCGCCTACCTCGGCCACGCCGAGCTGGCCGACGGCTGTGGTGCCGCGGCGGGACCACAGCCAGGGCAGTTTCTCGTCAGTAGCGGTCTAGGCGGCGTGGTGCAGGTGACCCCTGGCCAGCCGCCAGAGCGGGTGACCGCCCTTGATCCCCTGGCCGCCCACTGGGACAACCATATGGCCCGCAGCGCGGTTTGACCCGCCTGCTGACACCGGAGCCCCCCTTATGCGCCCACTGCTCGCCCTCCTACTGCTCGCTACCCTCAGTAGCACCCACGCCACCGAACCCACCACCGCCATCCAGAACATGGAGCAACTGGGAGAACGGCTCTTTTTTGACCCCAATCTGTCGCGCAACCGCACCCAGTCCTGTGCGACTTGCCACGCCCCCAGCCAAGGCTTCACCGATCAACGGGCCAATGGTGTCCAGGGGGCCGCCTCCCTGGGCGACGATGGCCACTCCCTGGGTGATCGCAACGCCCCTAGCGCCGGCTATGCCGCCTTCAGCCCCCCCTTCCAGCGCACTGCGGATGGGCAGTATGTAGGCGGCCAGTTCCATGACGGACGGGCGCTGGATCTGGCGGCCCAGGCGGGCGGTCCCCCTCTTAACCCCATCGAGATGGGGATGGAGAGCCAGGCGGCCGTGGTGGCGCGCCTCCAGGAGAATGCGGAGTATGTGGCCGCCTTTGAGCGGCTCTTTGGGCGCGGGCTATTCGACGACCCCATCCAAGCCTATGAGGCCATGGGCCGTAGCATCGCCGCCTTTGAGCAGAGTGCGCAGTTCGCCCCCTTTGACTCCAAATATGACCGCTATCTGCGGGGTGAGACCGAGCTGACCGAACAGGAGGAGCTGGGGCGCCTCCTCTTCTTCTCCCAGCAGTTCACCAACTGCAACCTCTGCCACCAACTGCGGCAGCGACCGGGGGCAGCCGAGGAGACCTTCAGCAACTACCAGTTCCATAACATCGGCGTGCCCATCAATCAGACCCTGCGGGCCCGCAACGGCAAGGGGCCGGGTTTTATCGACCGCGGCCTGCTCGAACATCCGCAGGTGGAGGATCCCGCTCAGGCCGGTAAGTTCAAGGTGCCGACCCTGCGCAATGTGGCGATCACCGGCCCCTACATGCACAACGGGGTGTTCCGCGAGCTGCGCACCGTGGTGGCCTTTTACAACAAGTACAACAGCAGGCGTGCCGAGCGCCAGATCAACCCAGAGACCGGTGCCCCCTGGGCCGCACCGGAGGTGGCGGAGAACCTCTCCCTCAAAGAGCTGGAGAGCGGCCCGGCCCTAGATGACCGACGCATCGATGCCTTGGTGGCCTTTCTCAAGACCCTGACCGATCGGCGCTATGAGCCCCTCCTAGCGCAGTAACCGGCGGGGTGAATCGTCATTTATAAAACCAATTGCCATATGCAGAACAAACAATTTCCACCGTAAATTAGAATTTTCTAATATTCCCCTCACCGGCCCACTACGCCAGAGAGGAGCACACCATGTCCCACTACACCTCGCAGCCATGTCCTGAGATCCGCGACGCCCGTTGGGTGATCCAAGGGATCACCGCAGAGGGGGAGTTATTCCGGCCCAGCGACTGGGCGCAACGGCTGGCCGGGGTGGCTGGAGAGGTGGGACGCGATCACCGCATCCGCTTCCATCCGCTGGTGGGGCCAGCCCGGGTGGGAGAGGGCAACGCCCTGGTGATGCGCTGTGGGATTGAGCAGCAGGCCCCGGAGCTGTTCGCCTATTTGATGGCGTTTGCCCACAGCAACCGGTTGACGGTAAAGGAGTGCGGCTGTGCCGCGGGGGGCGGTGATGGTGAGGTGGCCCGCGAGGCCCACTAGGCCCCCCGAGCCACCACCCGGTAGGCAGCTAAGCCGTGGTTGGGCGTACTAAACCCGCATCGACCTGCTCCCGCATCTCGCGGCCGGCCAACGCCTCGATGAGGGTGAGGGCAAACGCCATGGCCGTGCCAGGACCACGGGAGGTGATCAACTGCCCATCACGCACCACTGGCTCCTGTCGCAAGGTGATGGTGGTATCGCCCAGCGCCTCCAGCACCCCGGGGTAGCTGGTGGCGCTGCGCCCTTTTAGCAGGCCAGCGCCGGCCAGCACCTTAGGGGCAGCGCAGATGGCACCGATGAGCCGATCAGCCGCTGCCATCTTGCCCAATAGCCCCTTGATACGCGGATCCGCCGCCAAGGCATCGGAACCAGGCCCGCCACCGGGCAGTACGATGGCGTCATAGTCATGCGCCAGCGCCTCATCCAGGGTGAGGTCTGGCACCAATACCACCCCTCGACTGGCCCGCACAGGGCCGGCCTCCAGCCCCGCTGCCACCACCTCGATACCGGCCCGGCGCAGTAGATCGATGATGGTTACGGCTTCGAGCTCTTCGCAACCGGGGGCGAGGGGGACCAAGACGCTTGCCATAGTTCAGTTCTCCGGTTCTCTTGATCGGCGATTAGGGTCGATACCGGCACCAACTCCACCCCTTGCTCCGCCAACTGCGGCAGTGCCTGCTCCAGAAAACCCAAGGTCTCTGGGTAGGGGTGGCCGATAGCCAGGGCTGAACCCCAGCGCCGGGCCTCCCGCAGCAGCTGCTCGAATTGGCGCGAGATGAAGGCGTGGGTGGGACGGTGGTCAAGGAATACGTCGCGCTGAAGCGCGGGTAGACCACGGGTGAAGGCGGTGTGATAAGCAACCGAGTGGGAGCTAGTGCGGCTATCGACAAAGTAGAGGTTGCCCCGCTCCTGGAGGCGCTGCATGAGCCACTCCATCGCCCCCTGTTCGGCCGTGAGGCGACTACCCATGTGGTTATTGACCCCGCTCACATAGGGGATGGCGGCGAGGTCCTCGGCCAGTATGGCGTCGCGCTCCGCGCTGCTCATACCAGCGGTGATCCCCCCAGGGCCGAGCCGGCGATGGTCCTCCGACTCCAGCGGGAGATGGAGCATCACCTCCCGCCCTGCCGCATGGGCGGCCTGGGCCAGCGTGACGGCGTGGGGGGTCTGCGGCAGAAAGGAGTAGGTCACCGCCCCTGGCAACGCCAAGGCACGCCGCCCCTCCCGCAGGCCATTGCCCATATCATCAATGATGATGGCAATGCGCGCCTCAGCCGCCTGGGCGCTAGGGGCCAGTACGAGCAACAGTAGTGACAACGCTCTCCACAGTTGCTCGACGCGACCCCAGCGCGCCACTAGGGTTTACCGCGAGGCCTGGACGATAGAGAGGCCACGCAGGAGGTTATAGGCCTCATAGAGGCCAAAATCCTCAGAGGCGGTGGGCGGACCAGAGCGCTTGGTAATGTCCTCTGAGGCTGCATTCACCGAGCCACCCTCTTTACCCTTATCCCCCTTCTTGCTGTCCGGTTTCTGCTGCGTCTCGTTGCCGTTGGTGAGATGGCGAGAGAGATCCCGCTCCTTCACCACCAGGCCGTCATTCTCCTCCACCTCGTCCACCTTCACCTGCCTGAGGACGATATCCGGCTTGATCCCTTCCGCCTGGATGGAGCGACCACTCGGGGTGTAGTAACGGGCGGTGGTGAGTTTGACACCGGTGTTATTGCTCATCGGGAAGATGGTCTGCACCGACCCCTTACCGAAGGTCTGCGCCCCCATGATGACGGCGCGGTGGTGGTCCTGGAGGGCACCGGCGACGATCTCAGAGGCGGAGGCGGAACCGGCATTGACCAGCACCACGATGGGGGCGCCATCCAGGATGTCATCCGGGGTAGCAGAGAAGCGCAGCTCAGAGTCGGCGGCGCGCCCCTCGGTGTAGACCACCAGCCCCTTCTCTAGGAAGGCGTCAGCCACTCCGACCGCTGCCCCCAACACCCCACCAGGGTTGTTACGCAGATCGAGCACCATCCCCTTCAGTTGGCCGTTGGCCGCCTGCTTCAGGTCATCCACCGCCTCCCGGACCTGCTCACTGGTCTGGGTCTGGAAGCTGGTGATGCGGACGTAGCCGAAGCCATCGCCCAGGTCACGGCTCTTGACGCTCTTCACATGGATGATGTCACGGGTCACGGTGACCTTCACCGGCGCCTCTACCCCTTCCCGGACGATGGTGAGGTTGATGTCGGTACCTGGGGTCCCGCGCATGATCTTCACCGCATCGTTGAGGGTCATCCCCTTCACCGGGGTGTCATCCAGACGGATGATCAAATCACCGGCCTGCACCCCAGCCCGGGCGGCGGGGGTGTCATCGATGGGGGCGATGACCTTGACGAAACCATCCTCCATGCCGACCTCGATACCGAGCCCACCGAACTCGCCGGTGGTGCCCATCTGTAGCTCTTTATAGGCCTCCTGATCGAGGAAGTTGGAGTGGGGGTCGAGCCCGGCAAGCATCCCGGAAATGGCGTGGGAGAGGAGAGTCTTATCGTCCACCTCTTCCACGTAGTCGGCCTTGATCTTGCCGAATACCTCGGCAAATGTACGCAGCTCCTCCATCGGTAGAGTCGATGCGGGGGCGCCTTTGTCGGCAAACACGGAGGTCCCGACGGAGAGGGATACCCCCGTGGCAACACCGATGGCCAGTACCAAAGCCGTGCGTGTAGTTTTAAACATTCAGTGACTCCCAGGGAAATCGACCCGAAGCGGCGGGAACAGCCCCACCCGGATCCTTAGATACTACTGTAACCCGACTTAGTTTCCATACTCGGGCACTATCGCTTTACTGTTTTGCACCAACGCGCCGGATCAGAGGGGCGGCCCTGCTCGCGGATCTCGAAGTAGAGCCCATCCTCCTCCTGCCCGCCGCTGTTACCCACGGTGGCAATCACATCACCGGTATCGACCCAATCCCCGACGGCGCGTAGCAGCGTCTCGTTGTGACCATAGAGGCTCATAAAGCCATCCCCATGGTCGAGGATCAGGATGAGGCCATAGCCACGCAGCCAGTCAGCATAGGCCACCCGACCGGGGGCCACCGCATGGACTCGGCTGCCAGCCACCCCCTCCAGCAACACCCCCTGCCACGCCATCCCGCCCGCAGCGCGCTCGGTACCAAACGCTATCCGCACCCCACCGGTGATCGGCCAGGGGAGTTTGCCGCGCCGCTCAGCAAAGGGTTGGCCCGCTTCGGGAGGGATATCTTTCAGCACTGCCGACAACTCTTTGATCAGTCGCTCCAGCTCTTTCTCATGCTGCTGCAACGACTTCAGTTGGCGTCCCTTATCTCCCAGCTCGCTCTTCAGCTCGGCCACCAGCTGCTGCCGCGTCTTCCGATCCGTCTCCAGCTCCACCTGCCGCGCCGCCTCCTCACTCCGCAGCGCCGCCAGCTGCTCCGACTCGCCATCCACCGCCCGTCGCGCCTCGGTCAACTGCTGCTCCAGGGTGATGAGGGCGTCGATGCGCCGACTACGTTCGCGGTGGAGATAGTCGTAGTAGGTGAGTACCCTGCCAAAACGACTTGGTTCCTCCTGATTGAGCAGGAGTTTTAGCCGCTCCTGCCGCCCCATGGCGTAGGCGGCCCGGATCTGGGCGGCTAGGTGGCTGCGCTGGGTATCCACCGCCGCCTCCAACCGATCACGTTCCGTGGTGAACTGCTCTAGTTTCTCCTGCTGTTGGGCAATACGCCCATCCAGCTCCTCGATGTGCTGCCGGGTCTGGCCGATGCGGGTCTCCACCTCGGCCAGCTGGTTGCGCTCGCTCTGATAGGTGCGCCGCACTCGGTTAAGCTCGCCCCGCAGCGCCTCAATGCGCTCCCGAACCTGGCCTAGCTCCGCCTCTTTGGTGGCGCGATCATCCGCCAGCAGCGGCGCCGCGGCCAACAGGAGCGCCAACAGCGCCGCCGGCCGCCGCCGGCACCTAGGCCGGCTGGACTTCCTCAACGAGGTGTACCAGTGGCTGGCCAATCATCTCTGTTGGCTTATCGATCCCCGCTAGATAGAGCAGCGTGGGCGCCACATCAATCAGGGTACCGTTATTCAAGGCCGGCTCTGCCGGGCGACCAACGTAGATGAAGGGCACCAGATTGGTGGTATGGGCCGTGTGGGCCTGGCCGGTATCGCGCCCCCGCATCAGCTCGGCGTTACCATGATCGGCAGTAATGAGCATCTCCCCACCCACCCGCTGCATCGCCGCCCACACCCGACCCAGGCACTCATCGAGGAATTCGATGGCCTCCACGGTGGCCTCGAAGTTACCGGTGTGGCCCACCATATCGGGGTTGGCGAAGTTACAGATGATGAAATCGAAGGTCCCCGACTCGATGGCGGCCACCAACTTATCGGTCACCTCACCGGCGCTCATGCGCGGCTGCTCGTCGTAGGTGGTGACCTTGGGCGAGGGGACCAAGATCCGCTCCTCCCACTCAAACGGGGTCTCGACGCCACCGTTGAAGAAGAAGGTGACGTGGGCGTACTTCTCGGTCTCAGCGATGCGTAGCTGGTGCATCCCAAGCCGCGAGACATACTCGCCAAAGATATTGCGCAGCCGCTCCGGCGGGAAGGCGACTGGGATATCGAAGTCCCCGCTGTACTCGGTGAGGCTGACATAGCTGGCCAGCTGGGGCACCACCTGGCGAGAAAAGCCGCTGAACTGCGGGTCAATAAAGGCGCGGGTCAGCTCGCGGGCACGGTCCGAGCGGTAGTTCATAAACACCACCACATCGCCATCCACGATGCGCACCGCCTCTTCCCCCTGGGGCACGATGAGGGTCGGCTTGACGAACTCATCGGTCTCGCCCCGCTCATAGGCCTGGAGCAGGGCGGTGGCGGTATCCGGGGCCGTAAACTCGGCACTACCGCTGGTGAGCATCTGATAGGCCGCCTCTACCCGTGGCCAGCGGTTATCCCTATCCATGGCGTAAAAGCGCCCGCAGATGGAGGCGACACGGCCCCGCCCCAGGGAGCGGAACTTCTCATCCATCAGCCGCAGCGATTCGCCGGCACTTTTGGGTGGGGTATCTCGACCATCCAGGAAGCCGTGGACATAGACCCGCGGGACCCCGCGGTTGACCGCCAGCTCGGCCATGGCATGGATATGCTCTTCATGGCTGTGGACCCCACCCGGCGAGAGCAGGCCGAAGATATGCAGGGCACTGCCGTTCTTCACCGCCAGATCCGCCGCATCGGTCAGGGTCTGGTTGCTGAAGAACGAGCCGGTCTTGATGGAGCGGGAGATGCGGGTGAACTCCTGGTAGATCACCCTTCCGGCCCCCAGATGGAGGTGGCCTACCTCAGAGTTACCCATCTGCCCGGTGGGCAGACCCACCTCGGCGCCAGAGGCGCGCAGCAGGGTATGGGGATAGTTGGCCCAGAGCTTGTCCCACGAGGGGGTCTTCGCCTGAGCGATGGAGTTGTACTCGGTCTCCTCAGAGTATCCCCAGCCATCGAGGACAATGAGGGCGATCGGTCGGGGGCGGTGGCTTGCGGACATAGATCGTCGAATCTGGTAGGAGAACGAATTGTTAGACCAAGTCTAACGGGAATCGCTCCAACTGAACATTAACCGGCAATCAAAGCGTTTCACCGTATAACCGTATTCGAATAGAGCCCTTCTCAAAAGAGGCGATATTGTATATCTTTTTGCCGCTAACAGGCAGTTTCACAGCGGTTCTCAACACGCCCCGGTGGCTTCGGTAACGAGAGATGAGTCAGGACCTGGACATGACCGATGACGAGGAAGTGAACCTCATCACCCGGGACGATGACATCGAGCGCGCTTCCCGTTCGCTCAAGGCGATGTCTCACCCATTACGCCTCAAAATTCTCTGCACCCTGGGCAACCAGGAGGTCAGCGTGCAGGATATCGTCGAGCGGGTGGGGACCTCCCAAAGCAATATCTCGCAGCATCTGGCCATCCTCCGCGACAAAGGGATCCTGAGCGCCCGTAAGGATGCCAATCGGGTCTACTATCGGGTGGAGGATCAACGTACCCTACGGCTCATCAGCATGATGCGGGACGTCTTCTGTTCCATGGGTTAGAGTTCCCCATCGCGCCCCAACTGAATCCATCTCTGAGGAGAGCCTATGACCGTCGAACGCATTGTGCGCATCGTCGCCGGCACCTTCATCCTGCTATCCCTTGGCCTCGGGGTTGAAGGAAGCCCGATCTTCCATCACCAGAACTGGCTCTGGTTTACCGCCTTTGTCGGTTTTAACTTGCTCCAAAGCGGCTTTACCCAGTTCTGCCCGTTGGACCTCATCCTGAAGAAGGCCGGGGTCCCCTCCAGCAGCGCCGCCAAGACCTGATTGATACGCCGCCTGCCCGCTCCCGGCGGGCGGGCGTAGCCTACCCCTCCGTTTTTGAGCCCATCCCCCAATGCAGCAGTTTTTCGAGTTTTTCATCAAACACTGGGATCTCTTCCTGCTCCTAGCGGTTATCGTCGGGATGCTGATCTGGCAGAGCTTCGCCGCGCGGCTGCGGGGCTACCAAGAGAGCGACCCCCAGCTAGCGGTCCAGCTCATCAACCATCAAGAGGCGATGGTGCTGGACGTGCGCGAGGATGGCGAGTACCGCGAGGGACACATCATAGACTCGCTCCACATCCCGCTTGGCCAACTCAATGGCAAGTTGGAAAGCCTCGCCCCCTACAAAAGCAAACCGGTTATAGTAGGCTGCCGTAGTGGAGCACGATCGGCCCACGCCTGCGGCATGTTGCGTAAGCAGGGGTTTGAGCAGGTCTATAATCTGCGCGGCGGGGTGATGGCTTGGCAGAATGCCGGCCTTCCCCTGGAGAAGGACGGAAAGCGCAAGAAAAAATAAGCCAAAGGGGGGAGTACCTTATGCCGAACGTCGTCATCTATTCCACTGGCACCTGTCCCTACTGTGTCCGCGCCCGGGGGTTGCTGGACAAGAAGGGGGTGACCTATACCGAGCACCGGATCGACCTTGAGCCGGACCTGCGCCCCACTATGGAGCAGCTGAGCGGCCGCACCTCGGTACCCCAGATCTTCATCGACGATTTCCACGTTGGCGGCTTCGACGACCTCTCTGAGTTGGATATGGAGGGCCGTCTCGACCAACTCCTCGGCCTCGCCTGAGCCCGCCCATGGCCGCGCTCCACATCGTTTGCCCCCACTGCAATGCGGTCAACCGGGTCCCGGAAGAGAAGCTGGAACAGGGGGGGCGCTGCGGTAAGTGTCATGCGCCGCTGTTCGTAGGCAAGCCGGTCACCCTCACCCCAGCCAACTTTGCACCCCATGCCGAGCGGAGCGACCTACCGCTGCTGGTCGATTTCTGGGCACCTTGGTGCGGCCCCTGCAAAATGATGGCGCCGGTGTTCGAACGGGCAGCGGCGGAGCTGGAGCCCAAGGTGCGGCTCGGCAAGGTCAACACCGAAGAGGAGCAGGCGTTGGCCGCCCGCTTCGGCATCCGCTCTATCCCCACCCTGATGCTGTTCCGGCAGGGGCGGGAGGTCGCCCAGATGGCGGGGGCAATGGACCTACGTAATCTGCTCATCTGGGTGCGCCAACACCTCTGAGAATCACCCTTACATTCAAGTCGCTACGGAACCCTAGCCATGTCGGAAAACCAGACCGCTCAGCCGGCCGAAGCCGGTGCTGCGCAGCCGCAGTTTGCCATCCAGCGCATCTACATCAAGGATGTCTCCTACGAGACCCCCAACTCCCCCGCCATCTTCATGGAGAAGTGGGAGCCGGCGGTCAATGTTGAACTGGGGACCAGCAGCAGCAAGTTGGGCGAAGGGATCTATGAGGTCGTCCTCTCCCTCACGGTCACCGCCAAAAAAGAGGATAAAACCATCTATTTGGTGGAGGTCAAGCAGGCAGGGATCTTCACCATCTCCGGGTTCAACGAGCGGGATCTCAACGGGATGCTGGGGGCCTACTGCCCCAACGTGCTCTTCCCCTATGCCAGAGAGGTGATCTCCGATCTGGTGGCCCGCGGCACCTTCCCTCAGCTGGTATTGGCGCCCGTCAACTTCGACGCCCTCTACGCCCAGCACATCAAGAATCAGACCAAACCCGAGACCCACTAAAGGGCTGTCCCATGACCGGTGCGGTAACCGTCATCGGCGCCGGTTCGTGGGGCACCGCCCTCGCCATCCTGCTCGCCCGCAACGGCATCCCGACCCTCCTCTGGGGGCGGGATGAGGCGGCGATGGCGCAGATGGCGCTCACCCGAGAGAACCGGCGTTATCTGCCTGGGGCCCAGTTCCCCGCCAATCTCACCCCTACGGCGGACCTGCCCAGCGCCCTCTGCCAGACCACAGAGCTACTGCTCTCGGTCCCTAGCCACGCCTTTCGCCATACCCTGGCGGCAACCCGCCCCTACCTCAGCCCTGCCGTGCCGGTGGCCTGGGCCACCAAGGGCTTGGAACCGGATAGCCTCAAACTACTCCATGAGGTGGCGGCCGAACTCCTCAGCCCCCAGTGGCCGGTAGCAGTGATCTCCGGCCCCACCTTTGCCAAAGAGGTGGCCCAGGGGCTGCCCACAGCCGTCACAGTGGCCTCCCCAGAGATGGCAGTGGCCGAACGGGTGGCAGCGCGTCTCCATGGCGGCACCTTCCGCGCCTACACCAGCACCGACATCATTGGTGTCGAGCTGGGGGGGGCCATCAAGAATGTCCTCGCCATTGCCGCCGGGATCGCGGATGGCCTTGGCTTTGGTGCCAATACCCGGGCGGCCCTCATCACCCGCGGCCTAGCGGAGTTGATGCGTCTAGGGCAGGCCTGTGGGGGCCGTGCAGAGACCTTTATGGGCCTCGCAGGTCTCGGTGATCTCATCCTCACCTGCACCGATGACCAGTCACGCAATCGCCGCGCTGGCCTGGCCCTAGGGCACGGCAAGGGGGTAGAGCAGGCACTGGCCAGTATCGACCAGGTGGTGGAGGGGATTGGCACGGCCCAGACGGTACATCGTCTGGCCCAACGTGAGGGGGTGGAGATGCCTATCGCCGAGCAGGTCTATCGCGTCATCTACCACCACCTCTCCCCCTCTGAAGCGGTGCAGACCCTCTTCGCCCGCGAGCAGAAGCCAGAGATAGGCTGACGCGCCCAACCGTCAACTGGGCGAAAAAAATGAGGAGACCGGCAGATCCATAGGATCTGCCGGTGTCACTGTCACCGCTCAAAGGGTTCAAGTGCCGGATCGTAGGGACGCGGCACAAAGGGTTGCGCCTGCTCTTGGGCCCGCAGCTCTTCGCGCTTTTTCTGCTCCCAGGACTCCCGTGCCCCCTCCTTGAGAGGGACGCTCATCTCGCCAAACATCACCTGCTTCAACAGCCGATAGGCAAACTCCAGCAGCTCCACCTCGTCACCGTTGATGCGGTCATACTCCTCCTCCGACAGCTGGAAGCTATCCCCGAAAGCGGAGCTGTTGACGAAGGCGCGGAAGGTGTCGAGGTCATAGCAGGCCATGAAGAAGAACTGCCGACTCCGCAGCGAAGGTTTACCGACCGTCGGACCAGAGGACTTCTTCTTGAGGATGAGCTGACGCCAGCCGCGGGAGTGGAGATCAAACGGCTCCAACCCCTGGGAGTGACGATACTCATCGATGCTCTGCTCATCCGGCTGCTCGTGACCACGGCAGTGGGGTTCAGAGACCAGGGCGTAGTTGGCCCGATCTTCAAACTCATTCTCGTGGCGGATGGAGAGGTGACCCACCGGGTAGTAGCGGCAGGCGGTGGGGCGGTCCTCATAGACCGAGCACCCTTCAGCCGTCATAAAACGGCAGGCGGTCCCCTCTTCCACCGGGCGGAACTTCACCCCTGCCAGACCATCTTTCTCCATCTCAAAGGGTACGGTGTACTCCTTGAGGAACTGCGCGGCAGCGATACCCAGGCGGCCTTTGAGGCGCAGGATGTCGTAGGGAGTCAGGGTGATATCAATATTGGAACAGCAGGCATTCCAGCAGCTGATACCCCGGTAGCAGCGGAAGGTAAAGCGGTGGTCACCCTCATATAGCACCGGCATTACCGGGCTCTGATAAGGGATATTATCGGCGTCATCATTCATAGGTAGCTCACCTCAAGCCAGGACCGGCCGGGCGGGGCGGATACAGAAGGGTCGCCCCCCTGCCGGCAACATATGGGGGCAGCCGGGAACCATGCGGTTCCGTGGCGTGGGGCGCAAAGTTTGCACATTTGTGTTGCAACTGGAAAGCCCCGAGGGGGGAGCAGTGCAGAATGTTTGCTTGGCCCTCAGCGATTCGGGCAAGCGCAGCACCAGCGAACGATGCCAGCCCCTTTAGCAGGACAGCCCTCAGCGCAGCATTGGGTTCCCCATACGAGAAAGGCCCGGGCACCTTGCGGCACCCAGGCCCTCTCTCAAACTGCCAGACTACTGCTTAGTGGGCAGCGGCCTTGAACAGCTTGCTCTTGTCAACCAGGTCCTTGTGGGCGCGCTTGAACACGGTCCACTTCTTGCTGGTCTTGTCGTAGATGGAGTTAACGAAGCACTTCCAGTTCTCCTCATCCACGAAGTTCTTATCCATCCGGTAGTAGAAGCCGGGGTAACGGCTCTCCTCACGGAACTGGATGTGCTTCATGTGGGCCTCGGCGGTGAGGATGCGGTGGTAGTTCTCCCAAGCACGGAGCAGCTCGTGGAGGTCCTTGGCGCGCATCTTCTCGGCGTCTTCCTTCAGCATCTCCAGCTTCTCTTCAGCCACCTTGAGCATGTGCTCGTTGGTGGTGTAGTAGGTGGCGACGCCAGCGACGTACTCGTCCATGATCTTCTGGAGGCGGAACTGCAGCATCTTCGGCGTGATGTAGTTCGGGTTCACGTCGATAGCGGTGCTGTAGTTCTTGTGCTCCATGAAGTTCTTCACCGGCTTGTAGATCTCGGCCACGAGATCATCAACGCTGGAATCGAGCTCCGGGGTCCAGTCCTTGTTATCAAGGACGAACTGCACCATGGACTTGGCAGCCATACGGCCTTCGGCATGGGAGCCGGAGGAGAACTTATGGCCAGAGGCGCCCACGCCGTCACCGGCAGTGAACAGACCCTTGACGGTGGTCATGGAGCGGTAGCCCCAGTTCCAGCCCTTCGGCAGGTGGTCAGGCACGCCAGCAGCGGTCTCGTCGGTGGGGGCACCGACATCTTCCGGACCGGAGACCCAGATGCCGCAGCAGCCGGAGTGGGAACCGAGCAGGTACGGCTCGGTGGGCATCAGCTCGGAGTTCTTCTTCTCCGGCTCGATGTTCTCACCGACCCAGATACCGCACTGGCCGACGCACATGTCGAGGAAGTCTTCCCAGGCCTCAGCCTCAAGGTGCTTCACCTCACGCGGGGAGAGGGTCTCCTTCAGCTTGGCAAGGGCGGTCACGGTGTCCATATAGATGGGACCGCGGCCTTCCTTCATCTCCTTCAGCATCAGGTGGTTACGCAAGCAAGAGGCGGGAACGGCAGCCTGGCCATACGGCGGGTAGTCGTTCAGCATCTCCTTGTTCTTGACCATGTACACTTCGCCGAAGGCGTTAGTGGCCTGGGATTTGAACAGCAGGAACCAGGCGCCAACCGGGCCGTAACCGTCCTTGAAGCGGGCGGGTACGAAGCGGTTTTCCATCATGGTCAGCTCAGCGCCAGCCTCGGCGGCCATGGAGTAGGTGGAACCAGCGTTCCACACCGGGTACCAAGCGCGGCCGGTGCCCTCACCCACGGAGCGGGGACGGAAGATGTTGACGCAGCCGCCAGCGGCGAGCAGGCAGGCCTTGAACTTGTAGACCATCACCTTGTGGTCACGCACGGAGAAGCCCACGGCGCCAGCAACGCGACCCGGGTCGTTCTTGTCGTTAACCAGCTTGACGATGAATATGCGCTCTTCGATACGCTCGGAGCCCAGTGCCTTCTTAGCGGCCTCAGCGACGATCCACTTGTAGGACTCGCCGTTGATCATGATCTGCCACTTACCAGAGCGGACCGGCTTGCCGCCGTCCTTCAGGGCGGGCATCCCCTTGGAACCGTCGTGACGCTCACCGTTCTCGTCGGTCTTCCAGATGGGCAGACCCCACTCCTCGAACAGGTGCACAGACTCGTCAACGTGGCGGCCCAGGTCGTAGGCCAGGTCATCACGGGTGATACCCATCAGGTCGTTGGAGACCATACGGGCGTAATCGGCGGGATCCTGCTCGGAGCCGATGTAGGTGTTGATAGCGGAGAGGCCCTGCGCCACAGCGCCGGAGCGGTCCATGGCGGCCTTGTCGACCAGCTTGATCTTGAGGTCTACACCTGCTTCGGCCTTAGCAGCCTCGGCCCAGCGCACCAGCTCGTAAGCGGCGCCGCAGCAAGCCATACCGCCACCGATGAGGAGGATGTCTACCTCTTCCTGGACGACTTCCGGATTACCAAATTCACCAGCCATTCTTTCAGTTCCTCAGTTATTCGGTTTGTGCCGTATATGCGGAGCGCTGCTTACTTGCAGATCAGCTCAGCCGGGTTGCCAGCGCGGAAACCACCCGCCTCGGTGAAGAAACCGGGCTTGGTGATGTCAGCCATCTTCGGCACTGGCTTGCCGCCGTAGGGGTCGATGGAACCTTCGGGGGTGGTGCGGATGGGGAACTTGAAGCGCTTCATGGTGCCGTTGCGGAACTTGATGGTCCACATGATGGAGTCGGAACCACGCAGCGGCTGCACGGAGCCACCCAGCGGCACGATGTCAGCGTAGTGACGGGCTTCGATCGCCTGCTGCGGGCAGATCTTGACGCAGGAGTAGCACTCCCAGCACTGCTCCGGCTCCTGGTTAAAGGCGCGCATCGAATGGCCGGTCTCGGAGCCATCCTTGTCCAGCTTCATGAGGTCATGCGGGCAGATGTACATGCAAGCAGTCTTGTCTTGACCCTTGCAGCCATCGCATTTGTCGGTACGCACAAATGTAGGCATTGCGTTGCTCCTCTTTTCGACTTTCGCTGTGTTGTAGTTCGCGCCGTGGATGCGCCTTCCCGAACCTCACTCGGCGGGACCCGCAGCCATCCGACGGTTGGCCGGGTCGACCCGAGCCGGCGGTGGTCAAACCGCACGTGGATCAGGGCTTGCGCTCCGATCCGAGAGAGGAGATCCACCAGATTGGCAGCTTCCTCTCCAAGGGTTGTCGTTATTGCGCCTCACCGTGCGGCCGAAGCAAAGATAGCCCACGGGGACGAAACGGGTGACCACCATAATCGCCTGATACGGCGAAGTCCAACCGGATCGGACTTTGCCTCATATAAATCGGGCTTATGTATAAGCGCATGGATTTCTGAGAAAAAAACTTGGTTTATGGCGGGAGAGGGCGCTTAGCCCTGCGGGGTTGCCATCCTGGGCGCGGGGATTGGGGCCTAAATCCAGACATCGCCCCGGGTCATCCCATCGTAACAATGTGCCCCACCCGATGAGATCAGTGGGGCACTCGCCTGCGCCTCGCATCTTAGACTCTATCTACTCGGGAATATGGGCGGGCCTAGGAACAAAATGGTACATTAGCAATTCACCATATTCTGTTTACGGATATCGCCGGCCGGGTTGGGAGCCACCCCGCCGATTCTCATGCCTAGCGGTTTTGATGGACTCAAAACCCCGCCGGGGATGCCACGTCAAGGTGCGGCTCTTGGCCGGAGATACCCTCCCCGGCCGGGCGACACCTCAGCGTGACGTCCGAAACGGAATTCCCCAACAGTGCAGTCGCAGGAGCACCCCAGCGTCAGCGACCACGCCCGCTGCGCCAAGCAACGGGCGCTGCAAGGGGCCCCTCCGGCTCCGCCGGCATGAGCATCGACGCAGTGGCTGTTCCTGGCCGACCCATCCAGTACAAACCAAGGGCAGTCGAGCACATGCAAGAGCCAACCAAGGGCGCCGCGGCTGGGCGTATCGAGGTCAAGAACACCACCTGCTACATGTGCGCCTGCCGCTGCGGCATCCGGGTCACGGTGCGCGACGGCGAGGTGCGGTACATCCAGGGCAACCCGGAGCACCCCCTAAACAAGGGCGTCATCTGCGCCAAGGGGGCCTCGGGCATCATGAAGCAGTACTCCCCCGCCCGCCTCACCCGCCCGTTACGCCGCAAGCCGGGTAGCGAGCGGGGCGATGCCGAGTTTGAACCCATCTCCTGGGACGAGGCGTTTGCCACTTTAGAGGAGCGGCTGGGCAATATCCGCGCCACCGATCCGAAAAAGTTCGCCCTCTTCACCGGCCGCGACCAGATGCAGGCCCTGACCGGCCTATTCGCCAAGCAGTTCGGTACCCCGAACTACGCCGCCCATGGCGGTTTCTGCTCGGTGAACATGGCGGCCGGGATGATCTACACCATCGGCGGCTCCTTCTGGGAGTTCGGCGGCCCGGATCTCGATCGCGCCAAGCTGTTTGTGATGATCGGCACCGCGGAGGACCACCACTCCAACCCGATGAAGATCGCCATCTCGCAGTTCAAGCGCAATGGCGGCCGCTTTATCTCCATCAATCCGGTGCGCACCGGCTACTCGGCCATCGCCGACGAGTGGATCCCCATCAAGCCCGGCACCGATGCCGCGCTGCTGCTGGCCCTCATCCACGAGATCATCAAGCAGGGGCTCTACGACCGCGACTTCCTGGTGCAGTACTCCAACGCCGCCGAGCTAGTGAACCTGGACCCGGCCAGCTCTGAGTACGGCATGTTTGTCCGTTTCGAGGTGCCGCCAGAGGAGGGGTGCTTCGATCCGCAGAACAAGCTGTGGTGGGACCGCGATCTGGACCGCCCCATCTCCACCCACACCCCCGGTGCCGACCCACGCCTGCTCGGTGAGTTCAACCTCTCCGACGGCACCCCGGTCAAGCCCTCCTTCCAGCTGCTCAAGGAGCGGGTGGAGCAGTACACCCCAGAGTGGGCCGCCAACATCACTGGCATCCCGGCCGAGACCATCCGCCGGCTGGCCTATGAGATGGGTATCACCGCCCGCGACGAGAAGATCGAACTGCCCATCTCCTGGACCGATGTCTGGGGCAATGAACACCAGACCGTCACCGGCAACCCGGTGGCCTTCCACGCCATGCGTGGTCTGGCGGCCCACTCCAACGGCTTCCACAGCATCCGGGCGATGTCGATCCTGATGTCGATCTTGGGCACCATCGACCGCCCCGGCGGCTTCCGCCACAAGGCCCCCTTCCCCCGTCCCATCCCGCCCTGTCCAAAGACGCCGAAGGGGCCGGAGGATGTGCAGCCCAACACCCCTCTGAATGGGATGCCGCTCGGCTGGCCGGCCGATCCGGATGACCTATTTGTGGATGAGAAGGGCAATCCGGTCCGCATCGATAAGGGCTTCTCCTGGGAGTACCCGCTGTCGGTGCATGGCCTGATGCACAACGCCATCACCAACGCCTGGCGCCAAGACCCCTACCCCATCGATACCCTGTTCATCTTCATGGCCAACATGGCCTGGAACTCGACGATGAACACCGAGCAGGTGCGGAAGATGCTGAACGACAAGGATGAGAACGGGGAGTACAAGATCCCGTTCATCGTCGTTGCCGACGCCTTCCAGTCGGAGATGGTGGCCTATGGCGACCTCATCCTGCCCGACACCACCTATCTGGAGCGGCACGATGTGATGTCGATGCTCGACCGCCCCATCTCCGAGTTTGATGGGCCGGTGGACTCAGTGCGTATCCCGGTGGTCCCCCCCACGGGCGACTGCAAGCCGTTCCAAGAGGTGCTAATCGAGCTGGGCTCGCGGCTCAAACTGCCGGCCTTTGTCACCGAAGAGGGCAAGCGCAAGTTCCGCAACTACCCCGACTTCATCGTCAACTTCGAGACCGCCCCCGGTTCGGGTATCGGCTTCCTCGGTGGCTGGCGTGGCAAGGGGGGCGAGAAGCAGATGAAGGGCGAGCCCAACCCCAACCAGTGGGAGATGTACGCCAAGAACAACTGCGTCTTCCACTACGAGATGCCGAAGTCCTACCAGTACATGCGTAACTGGAACCTCGGTTATCTGCGTTGGGCCCAGAGCCACGGCATGACCCGTTACGCCGAGCCCATCAATATCCACATCTACTCGGAAGTGCTGCAAAAATTCCGACTCGCGGCCCAAGGTAAGACCCATGGTCGGCAGCCGCCGGCCCATCTGAAGAAGCGTATCGAGACCTTCTTTGATCCGCTGCCGTTCTACTTCGAACCGCTAGAGGCGCAGCTGACCGATAAGCACCGCTACCCGCTCAACGCGATCACCCAGCGGCCGATGGCGATGTACCACTCCTGGGATAGCCAGAACGCCTGGTTGCGCCAGATCCACACCTATAACCACATCTATGTCCACCCCCGGGTGGGTGCCGCCCAGGGCTTCGCCGATGGCGACTGGGTGTGGGTGGAGTCGCAGTGGGGCAAGGTGCGTGCCTTGTGCAAATACTCTGAGGCCGTGGAGCCCGGCACCGTCTGGACCTGGAACGCCATTGGTAAGGCCGCAGGGGCGTGGAATCTGGAGCCCAATGCCAATGAGTCGCGCCAGGGCTTCCTGCTCAACCACGTGATCAGTGAGGAGCTACCGCCCCACGATGCCGGCGAGCACGTCTCCAACTCCGATCCTGTCACTGGGCAGGCCGCCTGGTACGACGTGCGGGTGCGCATCTACAAGGCCAACCCGGAGGAGGAGAAGATGACCTGGCCGCAGTTCAAGCCGATGAAGCCAGCGCCGGGGACCCCCAAACGGCGCGGCTGGCAGGCCTTCTTCGCCGGTAAGTTCCTCAAGCAGGGTTGAACCCCTTAGGCTCGCCGCGGGGTGCTGGAGCCCCCCGCGGTGCAGCGGTTGCTCTAAAAGGTTTTGCAAAATGACACAGTTAGCACTGGTTATTGATCTCAACGTCTGCGTCGGCTGCCACGCCTGCGTCACCTCCTGTAAGGAGTGGAACACCTCGGGGCAGGCGGGGCCGATGTTTGACGACAACCCCTATGGCCAAGACCCGACCGGCACCTTTTTTAATCGGGTGCAGACCTATGAGATCGGGGAGTTCCCCAACACAGAGACGGTTCACTTCCCCAAGAGCTGCCTCCACTGCGAAGACGCCCCTTGCGTCCCGGTCTGCCCCACCGGCGCCAGCTTCAAGCGCACGGAGGATGGCATCGTACTGGTGGACTACGACAAGTGCATCGGCTGCAAATACTGCTCCTGGGCCTGCCCCTACGGCGCCCGCGAGTTTGACGAACAGCAGAAGGTGATGAAGAAGTGCACCCTCTGCGTCGATCGCATCTACGACCAGTCGCTCCCCCCGGCCGAGCGCCGGCCGGCCTGTGTCATGTCCTGCCCCACCAGCGCCCGTCTGTTCGGCGATGTCCACGACCCTGACTCAGAGGTCTCCATCGCCATCCGCGAGCGGGGCGGTTATCAGTTGATGCCGGAGTGGGGTACCAAACCGGCCAACCACTACCTGCCACGGCGCAAGACCCGCAAGGTGATCCACGAGGATGAGCTGGTGCGCTCGGACAACCCGCTGCGCAAAGAGGAGATCGAATCGGAGCACTCCCGCGCTCCGACCCTCGACGACTGGCTCATGTAACGCGGCCCAACGGACGCGCTACGCGAGAGATCCCGTCAGGCGGGGGGGGGCGCCACCCCACCCCGCCGGCGTACAGACGAGATTTTGGGAGAATTACCACATGCATCCGGCGTTTTCGGTCATCTTTCTCACCACCCTCATCGGGGTCGGCCAGGGGCTATTCCTGGCACTGGTCACCGGTGAGAGCTACGCAGCGGTCAATCTGCTGCCCCAGCAGAGCAGCCGCGAGTTCTATGCGGTGGGTGCCCTGTTGGCCATGCTGTTCCTCATCGGCGGCCTCATCGCCTCCATCTTCCACCTTGGCCACCCCGAACGGGGCTGGCGTGCCGCCACTCGCTGGCGCACCTCCTGGCTCTCCCGCGAGGTGATCGTGCTACCGCTGATGATGGGCCTAGTCTTCCTCTACGGCGTGGTCCACTTCTTCGACTGGCATCCTGACCTATTCGGCGTCGGCACGCGGAACCAGCTCACCCTGGTGATCGGGGCCATCGGGACGGTGGTCGCCTTCGCCCTGTTTGTCTCCACCGGCATGGTCTACGCCTCCATCAAGTTTCTCCAGGAGTGGGCCAGCCCGCTGACGGTAGTGAACTACATCCTGTTGGGCGGTGCCTCCGGCTTTACCTTCGCCACCGCCTTTGTCGCCTACAACGCCCCAGACTTGGTGACCTTCTACGGCACCTGGGCGATCATCATCACCTTCGCCGCTTTGGTGGGCCGAGTCGGCTCGCTGTTCCGCAACGCCCGCATCAAGCGCCACTCCAACATCCAGAGCGCCATCGGTGTACGCCACCCCCGGATCCAGCAGAAGGCGATGGGCTTCATGGGTGGCTCCTACAACACCCGTGAGTATCACCACGGAAAGGGGATCAGCGCCCTCAAGTCGGTGCGTTGGACCTTCCTTATCCTCACCTTTGTCGTACCGCTACTGCTGCTCTGGATCGGTATCGCCGGCAACGGCACCATCCTGTTAGCCGCCTTCGGGGTGCAGTATGTGGGTCTGCTGTTTGAGCGCTGGTTCTTCCTCGCCCAGGCCAACCACCCACAAAACCTCTACTACCAAACCATCTGATCGCCATAGGTGATCGCACCACAAAAGGGGCGCCTTGCGCCCCTTTTGCTTTAGCGGCGCAACCGCCATCCTTAGTGGGCAATCCCCTCATGGGTACCCACCACCATGGAACTCCCCCCCGCCGTACAGAGCGCCCTCCGGGCCGGCCAGAAGATTGAGGCGATCAAACGGCTACGCGAGGAGTGGGCCATCGATCTCAGCGAGGCCAAACGACTCGTAGAGCAGTGGGAAGGCGAGCCGGCCTCACCAGCCAACACCCCACCCGCAACCCACGCCCCCAGCCCCCGTCTACCCCTACCAGCCCTACTGCTACTGCTCGCCTTCGCCTGGGCACTGGTCAACGCCGTGACCCCGCTGGCGAGCCTGCTGGTGCTGTTCCACCTGGAGCACTACCGCACGGCCCCCTTTATCGTCGAAAGCCTTGAGTATCGAGATGACCCCGAAGAGGGGTTGCGCTGGGGTTTGGTAGGCCAGGTGGCAGGGAGACACGAGCGGCTCTATGCCCCGAGCCTGGCCGATGGCCACCGCCTCGGCTACCGCGGCCTGCAACGTCAGTTCCCCGCCGGCCTGGAGTTGAGGGTGTGGTACAACCCAGAGGTCACCGACACCCTCTTTCAGGGGCGCAGCCTGCGGCTCCTCCCCTACAGCCCCAACCTGCGAGAGAGCGAACTGGCCCACCTGTATGAGTGGTTTGGCTACTGCCTGCTCCCCCTAGCACTGATCTGGGGCAATGCCGTGGTGTGGGAACGCAGGCAGAAAGAGGCGGTAACACGTCGTTAAAGACCGGCTTGCCGTTGCGCTCAAGTCAGCCCCCACAGTCACCGGCCCCCTCCCGCGACCCAGCGGATCGCGCCCCCTCTATGCCCCCATTACCGCTTCCTATTACCCCGCTACCAACATTGTTTTGTATAGTCGCCCGCTGAACCCAGGCCCGGCGCACCAAGGCAGGGCATGACCGAGCAACGACACTCTTTTCCGGTTCCCGCCAGGGGTAGAGACAGGAGCACACAATGATAAAGCCGCACGGTTCCGACACGCTGAATCCGCTGTTTGTTTACGACTCAGAAAAGCACGATGCCTTAAAGCATGAGGCGGAAGGCCTCCCCTCCCTACTGCTCAGCTCCGCCGCCGCCGCCAACGCGGTGATGATGGGGGCGGGCTACTTCAACCCCCTCACCGGCTACATGAATCTGGCCGATGCCATGGGTGCAGCCGAAAAGATGCTGACCACCTCCGGTCTCTTCTTCCCGGTACCCGTGGTCAATCTCACCAGCGACGTGAGTGCCATTGAGGGCCACAAGCGCATCGCCCTGCGCGACCCCAACGTCGAGGGTCACCCGGTGCTGGCGGTGATGGAGGTGGAGGCGATCGAAGAGGTCTCCGCTGAACAGATGGCCTTCATGACCGAGAAGGTGTTCGGTACCACTGACCCGGCCCACCCGGGCGTGGCAGCCTTCAACTCTCAGGGCCAGAAGCTGCTCTCCGGCCCCATCCAGGTCCTCAACTTCAGCTACTTCTCCGAAGACTTCCCTGACACCTTCCGCACCGCCGTTGAGATTCGCAACGAGATCGCCGAGCGTGGTTGGGAGAAGGTGGTTGCGTTCCAGACCCGCAACCCGATGCACCGCGCCCACGAGGAGCTGTGCCACATGGCCATGGATCGCCTGGGGGCCGATGGCCTGGTGATCCACATGCTGCTCGGCAAGTTGAAGCCGGGCGACATCCCGGCGCCGGTCCGCGACTCTTGCATCCGCAAGATGGTAGAGCTGTACTTCAAGCCCAACTCCGCCATGGTCACTGGCTACGGCTTCGATATGCTCTATGCCGGCCCGCGGGAGGCCGTGCTGCACGCCCTGTTCCGGCAGAACATGGGGGCGACCCACTTCATTATCGGCCGCGACCATGCCGGTGTGGGTGACTACTACGGTCCGTTCGATGCCCAGAAGATCTTCGACGATCAGGTGCCGCAGGGGGCGCTGCTCATCGAGATGTTTATGGCCGACAACACCGCCTGGTCCAAGAAGCTCGGCAAGGTGGTGATGATGCGTGAGGCCCCGGATCACGTCAAAGAGGACTTCATCACCCTCTCCGGCACCAAGGTGCGTGAGATGCTGGGTCGCGGTGAGGCGCCGCCGCCGGAGTTCTCCCGTCCGGAGGTGGCCAAGATCCTCATGGACTACTACCAGAGCCTGGATAAGTAACCGCTACTGCGGCGGGTAACAGGCTAGAAGAGGCGCCCTTGGGCGCCTCTTCTGCGTTATGGGGTGATATATCCCGCGCCCTGCGCCCCTTAAGGCTCCAGCTCCAGGCTGATACGTGCCAGCTGCGCCTTGATCTGGTGGCTGGCCTTGGCATATGCCCCCCGGTTGAGGATATCCCGCGCCCCATCCCGATCCCCCTGGTCCACCAAGCGCACGATCTCACCCGCGCTCCGATGAAACTCCGCATGGACATCCTTCATACTGGCAAAACGGGGGTGGCTACCGTAGCGAGAACCGCCTTCGCCATGGATCCAGCAGCCGAGGGCACACTGATCATCACGGCGCACCGTCTCAGCCTCCAGCGCCTCGCCAGAAGTACCGTCGATATACCCCTCTAGCCGCACCTTCCAGCGGATGTGGGCCTCGATGGCAGACATGAAATCGAACTCTTCTTCCAGATTGTTATTCATGGCATCTCCTCATCGATAGCAGGGCCACCCCATGTGAAGCAGCCGTTTAAAGCGCGCACAGTGGGCGTCCAGACCCCATACGCATAAACTACGTCACCCTGGACCATGGACCTCTGGCAGATGGACGGAGTGGCGGCTGCCCAAAGGCACCTCCCCTTTCCCACAAAAAGATCTGTGCCCCCAGAGGGCCAGCGCCCAAGCTACCCCCTTATGGTGATGGTCCACAATGCCACCATAGGACAGAATTTTACATCCCGGTTCAGTGTCTGAACGGGTAGCTGTTACCATTAAGCAGAGTAAATATCTCGGGTATTCCCCCGAGGGAGAGCACCATGCGAAGAGGCCTTATCGATCCCTTCGGGCGTCGGATTGATTATGTTCGACTGTCGGTCACCGATCGCTGTGATCTGCGCTGCTTCTACTGTATGCCGCCAGATTTCCATGACTTTGAGGCCCCCGACCACTGGTTGGATCTCGATGAGATCGAGCGGGTCATCAGGGCCTTCAGCGAACTGGGCGTCGGGAGAGTGCGCCTCACGGGCGGCGAGCCCCTCACCCGCAGAGGGGTGCCGGAGCTAGCGGCACGCCTGGCGGCGCTGCCAGGGGTGGAAGATCTCTCCCTCTCCACCAATGCAATCCAGTTGGAGCGCCACGCCGCCGCCCTGCATCGGGCGGGGGTGAGCCGGCTCAATGTTAGCCTTGACTCCCTTGATCCGCAGCGCTTCAAGGCGATCACCGGCGGTCCACTGGAGAAGGTGTTACGGGGGCTCTCAGCGGCCAGTCAGGCCGGCTTCAGCCCCATCAAGATCAATATGGTGGTGATGCGTGGGGTCAATGACGATGAGGTGGAGGCGATGGTCGATTTCTGCATCGCCCATGGCTTCACCCTGCGTTTTATCGAGACCATGCCGATGGGGGAGACCGGTCGGGAGGCGAGCGAGCATTTCCTCGATCTACGCGAGGTCAAGGCACGGCTTGCCCAACGCTACCGCCTGCTGCCTGGGGTGATGCCGGGAGGCGGTCCCGCTCGCTATGTGCGGGTGGCGGGAACAGAGCTGCGCATCGGCTTCATCACCCCCATCTCCCAGCACTTCTGCGCCAGCTGCAACCGTGTACGGTTGGCGGTGGATGGCACCCTCCACCTCTGCCTAGGCCAAGAGCACAGCACCGAACTACGCCCCCTGCTACGGGCCGGGATCAGTGACGCGGCACTCAAAGAGGCGATCCAGCAGGCGATCGCCCTCAAACCGGAAAAACATGAGTTCCGCGAACAGCCAGGCCAGGTGGTGCGCTTCATGTCCATGACGGGTGGCTGAGCACCACAGCCCCCTATTGGGACACCCGAACCACCGAGTGCCCACTCCCCGCCAGTGCTAAGCCGCCAGGTTCTGATGGGGAGCACACTCCAAATGCGACCTACCACCCAACGCCCCCCTAACCCCGCCACCTAATATGCGGGGAGTTCACAATGGAGCTGGTTGGAATGACTCGCAATGAAATGCTGAAGCAGGTAGGACGCCTCATTCGGGAACAGCGCTGGGCGGCACTGGCCAGTCGCAATGGCGAGGAGGTGCTCGCCTCGATGGTGGCCTACGCCCCTGAGGCCTACTTCCAGGGCCTGCTGCTCCACCTCTCTCGCCTCGCTCCCCATACCCGTAATCTGCTGACCTATCCTGCCGCCTCCTTGGTCATCAGTGCACCGGATATCGGGGGCGGTGACCCCCAGCAACTCCCCCGCATCAGCTTTGTGGGAGAGCTGGAGCCGATCGTGGGGGATAGCGAGGAGTACCTGGTGGGTCGGGAGCGTTACCTGCGCCGGCTACCAGATGCCGAGCGGCTATTTTCCTTTTCAGACTTCATCCTGTTCCGTCTCATCCCCCACGAGGCGCGTTTTGTGGGCGGCTTTGCCGCTGCCCATAACCTCAGTGGCCAGGACTTAGAACACGCCGCACGCCTACTGGACGCGATCCCAGAAGCTAGTTGAGGCCATGCCCCTATTGCAGGCGCGTCTAGCCATAGGGGTTGGTTCACCCAGGCCAGGCGGCGTCAGAAGGTGGCGCTGGTACTGGCATAGAACTTGGTCTCCTCCGACCCAAAACCGTAGGCGACATCGGCAGCGAGGGTGAGATCGACAAAGGTCTGCACCCGCCAGCGCAGCCCAAGCCCACTCCCCGCCTCTAGGTCGGTCACATCCATATCGTTGATGGATGGGTAGACGTTGCCAACGTCGGTAAAGACCACCCCGCGCAACTGCGGGTAGCCCGAAAGAGGCATGTGGTACTCCACATTGGCCAGGAGCATGGCATTGCCATCATCCAGCTCGTCATAACCCCGCAGGCTCTTACCACCGCCGATCTCAAACGCCCGGTCGCCAAACAGGCTCCCATCGGCCAGGCCGAGCTGCACACGGGTATAGAGGCTGGGGCTCTTGGCGCCCTCCTGCCCTAAATTCTGATAGCTGCGCCAATAGAAGAGGTGGCGATCAAAATTGTGATCCGATCCCAGCTCCTCAGCGCCGGCCTCCCCCTCCCATCCGTAGGCCATCCCCTCGCGGTGGTACTGAAACTCGTGGACATCCACATACTCCACCCGGGCATGGAGGCTGAATGCCTGCGAGTCCTCATACAATCCCCAGGGACCATGCTCATAGCTATAGTCCCGCTGCCGCCAGGTGATCCCCCCACCTACCCGCCAACCGTTACTGGGCCCCGTCTGATCGATCCAGCGATTGAGCGTCAGGGTAGCCCGCTGCTCGGTGAGGAGATACTCGGCATCGACCCCTGGGTAGTCCTCCTTCTCATTCACCCCCGCCTCGCGGTACTCCA
Organism: Chromatiales bacterium; assembly: GCA_003251535.1. Lineage (GTDB taxonomy): Bacteria > Pseudomonadota > Gammaproteobacteria > Thiohalomonadales > Thiohalomonadaceae > SZUA-493. Next base: position 109,285 of record QKFD01000024.1, read on the forward strand.
ATAACACCCCGAGATCGAGGGCGGTGCCGACAATGCGGGGATAGCGATAGTCCAGCGAATATTCCCGCTCCTGCTCCTCATCATCCGCCTCTTTGCTGACTTCATATCCCAACTTGAGGCGCTGGTTGAGGCCAAAAAGATTGTCGAAGTGGAGGTCTACCCCGTAGCCATAGTCCCCTTCAGCACGGGCATCGATCAGAGGAATGGGCAAAATGTAGAGCTTTTCATCGACCACATAGGTCACCACCACCCCTTCTGGGGTCTCCTGAAGCTCGCTCCGCACCTGTTTGAATAGGCCAAGGTCCATAATCGCCTGACGTGAGCGCTCGATCGCCGCCGGCTCTGCCGGCTCCCCCTCCTGGATGGTCAGCTCCTGCCGCAAAATGCTGTTTTGCGTTGTCTCGTTTCCAGAGAAGCGGATCTCCGTGATCGGCCGCGGCCCCGCCAAAACCGATGACTGCCACCAGAGGAGCGCCAATGTCACCAGTGATACGAATGGGGTTGACCGGGATTTTGGAATCATGGTGTCACTCCGAGGGATCGATCACATGGAAAAAGAGTTGGGGTAACACGACCTAGCCAGCCAAGACATACCACACCAGCCTAACCTGACCCCCATCATGGTACAGCGACCCCGCTCGCGGATTGAGCGGCACAGCTCGCGGAGATAGCAACGGCTCAACATGACCAGAGGGGCTGAGCACTGTCACGCCAACCACATATGCAGACCAAGAAAGGCCAAAAACAGCGCAAAAATGCGCTTTAGTTGACGCGCTGGCAGCTGATGGGCCCAATGGGCGCCAAGCGGTGCAAAGAGGACGCTAGTCGCCGCTATCCCAAACCAAGCCGGCAGGTAGAGGTAGCCCCACGCCAGTGGTGGCAGGCGCGGGTCCCCCCAACCGGCAGCCAGAAACCCCAGTGCACCAGAGAGGGCAATGGGGAGGCCACAGGCGGCGGAGGTAGCCACCGCCTCGCGCATGGGGAGGTTGCACCAGGCCAGAAATGGCACGGTCAGACTCCCCCCACCGATCCCCACCAGGGCAGAGACGGCGCCAATGCCCCCACCAGTGGCAGCGAGCGCCACGGAGCCTGGTAGCTGTCGTCCGGGATTAGGTCTCAACTCTAGGGCCAGTTGAACGGCCACCGTAATGGCAAACAGGCCGAAAAAATCCTTCAGTAGCCACGTTGGAAGCAGCCGCACAACGAATGCGCTGGCCGCCGTACCGGCGAATAGACCGGGGGCCAGCCGCCAAACCACCGGCCAATGCACTGCCCCTCGGCGGTGATGGGCCCGAATAGAGGAGAGGGAGGTAAAGACAATCGTGGCTAGCGAGGTACCCAGTGCCAGCTGCATCACCTGGCCACCATCAAAGCCAGAGCGCTCGAATAGCAGCACCAACACCGGTACGATAACTAGACCGCCCCCCACCCCCAGTAGGCCGGCAAGCACCCCTGCAACCGCGCCAATGGCAAGGAAAATCGCTAGTTCTGCTGCCATATTAGCTAGTTAACCGTAAGTGAGCGTTCACAAAAATCTCTCCGGCGATGGCCAAGTTAAGAGAGTCAGCGACTCCTCGGGTAGCAGGCTGTGGGCGCTTCGTCTCCTAGGGAGCTGGGCAGGTCTCTCCCTAAGGAGTCGCGCCAAGGGCCGTCAAGAGTGAAAGGGTGCGCTAGTATACAATCCGCTTTACCTATCCCTACCCCGGAAGCAAGCCTATGAAACCAAAAAAAATCTGCATCATCGGCGGGAGTGGATTTGTGGGTCGCCACCTCGCCACCCGCCTGGTGCGGGATGGCCATCAAGTGCGCGTCCCTTCCCGCCATCCAGAACAACAACGTGCCCTGCGGGTACTCCCTGGCCTTGAGCTACCCGCCATGCCCTCCACCCCCACCACCGAGACGATGGCCCGCTTGGTTGAAGGGTGTGATGCGGTGATCAATCTGGTGGGTATCCTCAACGAGGCAGGTAACGATGGTAGTGGCTTTCGCAAGGCCCACGTAGAGCTACCACGCATGGTCATCGAGGGCTGCCGACAAGGGGGCATTGATCGCCTCCTGCACATGAGCGCCCTCGGGGCCGATAGCGCTGGCCCAAGTCGCTATCTGCGTACTAAAGCAGAGGGGGAGGCGCTGGTACTAGCCAACGACGCCATTCATGCTACCGTCTTTCGCCCTGCTGTTATCTTTGGACCTGGCGACTCCTTCTTCAATCGCTTTGCTGGGCTGCTCAAGATCTCGCCCTATCTATTTCCGCTTGCCTGCGCCGGTGCTCGGATGCAGCCCATCTTTGTCGGTGACGTGGTGGAGGTCTTCACACGGGCGCTAGAGTTGCCACAGAGTATCGGCGCCACTTACAACCTCTGCGGTCCACGCCAATACACCTTGGGTGAGCTGGTGGCCTATACCGCACGCACCCTTGGCCTGAAACGGCACATCATCGATCTACCGGAGGGGGCATCGCGGCTACAGGCCCAGCTAATGGAACACCTGCCCGGTAAGCCGTTTACTACCGACAATTACCTCTCCCTTAGCGTCCCCTCGATCTGTAACGAACCCTTTCCGCCGCTATTTGGTATCACCCCCACGCCACTTGAGGTGGTTGTCCCCAGCTATCTGGGCGAGGCTGGGGCGCGTAAGACCTACGATCGGCTGCGGCAGGAGGCACGGAGATCTTGATGGCCGATCCACGCCTCGATGGGCTACAGGTCTATCTGGTGGGAGGTGCCGTCCGAGATCGCCTACTCGGCGTCCCCTCCCAGGATCGGGACTTTGTCGTCGTCGGCACCACCGCGGAGGAGATGATACGGCGAGGTTTTCGGCCCGTGGGCAAAGACTTTCCGGTCTTCCTCCATCCGGAAAGTGCGGAGGAGTATGCCCTGGCGCGCACTGAACGTAAGACTGGAGCGGGTTACCACGGCTTCGCCTGTCACGCCACCCCAGAGGTGACCCTAGAAGAGGATCTCAAGCGGCGCGATCTCACCATCAACGCCATGGCTGAAACGATGGCGGGCGAGCTAATCGATCCCTTTGGGGGCGCGGAAGATCTACGACTCGGCCGTCTGCGCCATGTCTCCGAGGCCTTTTCAGAGGACCCCGTTAGGATCCTACGGATTGCCCGTTATGCCGCCCGTTTTGGCTGTTGGGGTTTCCGCGTGACCCATGCCACCAATGCCCTCATGCAGCAGATGGTGGTAAACGGGGAGGTGGATGCCTTGGTTCCTGAACGGATCTGGAAAGAGCTGTCTCGCGCCCTCGGTGAAACCACCCCTGCACGTTTCTTCGAGGTATTGCGTGGCTGTGGTGCGCTGGCGGTGGTATTTCCAGAGTTAGACCGCCTATTTGGGGTCCCCCAACCCAAGCATCACCACCCGGAGGAGGATACCGGCCTCCATGTGATGTTGGTGCTGGAGCAAGCCGCCCGCCTTACTGACGATATCCGGGTGCGCTTCGCCGCACTGCTACACGATCTGGGCAAGGGAACGACGCCAAAGGAGGAGTGGCCAAAACACCATGCCCATGAGGCGCGTGGCGTGGAGCTGACCCGCGCCCTGTGCCAACGGCTCCGGGTGCCCGCCGAGTTTCGTGATCTCGCGCTCTTGGTCACCCAATACCATGGGCTCTACCACCGCAGCGACGAGTTGCGCCCAGCTAGTTTTGTGGAGACGTTTGAGCGCATTGATGCCTTTCGCCGACCAGAGCGTCTGGATCAGTTTCTCCTCGCCTGTGAAGCGGATGCGCGCGGCCGACCTGGGTATGAAAATCTAGAGCTAGAGAATGGCCACCGCTTTCGCCAAGCCTTCTCCGCTGCCCGCACAGTGGCCGCCGCGGAGCTAGTGGCCAAAGGCTACAAGGGAGCCCAGTTGGGGGAGCAGTTACGGCAGCAACGCATCGCAGCCGTCCAACACGCCTTAGCCAGCTAGCGCCCCCACGCTGCCACAGCGTGGACAAGTTGGCTTGCCATCGCCCAGCCTAACCTTCTCGTTTGTCCCTCCAAACGATCCCAACGGGATGGTTGCACACCCACCACGGCTGGCGAGGAGCCATCCCCACCTGGATGGGAGCTTGCTGGAGAACATGTGGCTTGGAGGAGAACCCTCCTGGTGAATAGCTGAAAGGGAAACGATCGCAACAAACCAAAAGAAAAGGGCGGGTGCCCGAAGACACCCGCCCCTCTACCGCAAGCTTAAGCGTAATGCTTAGAACTTGTGGGTGATGCCCACTGCGAAGCCGCTCGGATCGCCGCCCAGCTCAGTAGCGCCGGCAGGACCCTTGTCGCCGTGGCCGTCACCGTTGTCGGAGACGTTGATGGCGGTGGCGTCGCCGTTATCCACGCGAGCGTAGACAGCGTACACGCTGGTCTGCTTGGACATGGCGTGGTCGAAGCCGATAGCGAACTTGCTCACGTCGGTCTCGTTGGCGTCGTCGATCTCGCCAGCGTAGTAGTACTGGGCCTTGATGGTGTTGCTGCCCATGTCGAAGGCACCACCGATGCCCCAGGTGTTGCGGTCAGCACCGTCAACGCCACCCATGTCCACGTCACGCTGATACAGGCCGGCCAGCTTGAAGCTGCCGAACTTGTAGGAAGCGGCCAGCATGTGGGCGCTAGCATTCTCAGTGGCGCCGAGGGCGTCGTCAGAGATGCTCTGGGTAGCCAGGCCGACGTACAGCGGGCCGTTGCCGTAGGTCAGGGCCAGGGAGTAGGCGCTCTTGTCGGTGTCGTCAGTGCCGTCAGCGGACAGGTCGGTCACATAGGCAGCCAAGCCGGTGAAGCCGCTGAACTCAGGGGTCACATAGACGATGGTGTTGCTGGTACGAGCGTGCTGACCATTGTCGTTGATGATGGTACGGGAGTCACCCAGGGTGTCACCGAACAGATCAACAGAACGGCCCACGATCTTGTACGGGGTGTCGTGACGACCAACGAAGAACTGACCGAAACCGCCCTTCAGGCCAACGAAGGAGTTACGGGTAGCGAAACCGTTGGTGCCGCTCTCAGTCAGGTTCACGGTGGACTCAACCTGCCAGAAGGCAGACAGGCCGTTGCCCATGTCCTCAGTCCCCTTGAAGCCGATGCGGCTGGAGTTGGAGGACACGCCCATGCCGCTGTCGTCGTCAGCAGCGGAGTTGTCGTTGTCAATGGCCTCGATAGAAGCGTGCAGCTTACCGTAGATCTGCGCGTCGGCGTGGGCAGCCAGGGGAGCAACCAGGGCGCCGGCAACGGCCAGAGCGATCACTTTCTTGTTCATTCGTTCATCTCCTAGTGGTTAACCAATACGAAATGCGTGGGGCTAAGCGTCAACGGTGCTTAATGTAGAACAGCAGCGCACCTAAGTGCAACAGCTTTTTTCAAAAAAACCACAGCTACCCATGGCTGTTGCAAAAACCCGACAAGGTGACCGTCTGAAGCGCAGAGAGCGGGGATTTCCGTGCCAAAGCTAGCAAAACGAGGCGCCCATATGGGTGCATTAGCACTATGCACGGTGGTGCTACAACCATAGATCGCGTAGCGCAACTCGGCTACCCCACCCCCAGCACAGCGCAACAGGGACATCGCCACCCTGAGCTGTACCTGAAATCTGTCTCCCCTAACCCGCGGGTGTTGCATCTACGAGTCAGGCGTGGTTTTCCTGAGCCTCGACAACAGGTTGTGAGGATCCGGTTATGTTACCAGCAACCTCATGGGCTATCCAGTTGCTAACGCCCAACTTATGTATGCTATCGGACGGAGAGGGCTCGATTAAGAGACACCCGTCGGTGAGGCGACTCAGCCGGACAGAAAGCGCTTTGAAGATCACCATGGCATGAAACCTAAAAGGCGTAGGGCCATGAGGGACGAGTACCAGGGCAGCGCGGCCCGTGGCGGCGCAGATGATGCCGGTGGGAGGGTAATGATTGGGGGTCTTATTTCGCTTGCCGCGCACGCGAACCGTTAGGGACTACCTTACCCAGCCACGACGACTAGAGCGTGGGCCTCTAACCAGAGATACCGAGTGCGTAGCGGCTGCAATGGCGGCGAGTCACGACATACCAGCGCCTCGAACGCTGCAAACCCACTCTAATAGGAGTGAGCTGCATCCACTGGTATATAGATAGTCGATGCAAAAACAGCGGCATCGGTGGCGGGGGGCCTCTGCGTCCCCAATAGATGGCTTGAACGCAGGTAATATCAGCAACTGTGGGCGGCCCAAAAACAAACAGGGGGCCACGCCTGCACGTGGCCCCCTGTCGGGGTTGGCTGGGGGACTAGGATTCGAACCTAGGTAAACGGAGTCAGAGTCCGTTGTCCTGCCGCTAGACGATCCCCCAAATTCATCCCCCACCGGCAGCAATAACGCTGCCGGGGAAGCATTAACGCTTGGAGTACTGAGGACGTTTACGGGCCTTGTGCAGGCCAACCTTCTTACGCTCAACCTCGCGGGCATCCCGAGTCAGGAAGCCGCCGCGGCGCATGGTGCTGCGCAGCGTCTCATCATAAGCAACCAAGGCGCGGGCGATGGCGTGGCGCACAGCACCGGCCTGCCCGCTGGCACCGCCACCACGAACAGTGACCTTGATATTAAACTTCTCGGCGACCTCAGCCATCTCAAGTGGCTGACGCACGATCATGCGAGCGGTCTCACGCGCGAAGTAGGTATCCAGGTTCCGGTCGTTGACCATGATCTGCCCAGAACCAGGAGCGAGAAAGGCGCGGGCGGTGGCAGTCTTGCGACGGCCAGTGGTAGCGGGGGTCTGAGCTGCCATCGATTCTTATCCGTAACTCTCGGTTCAGATGTCCAGCGGCTTGGGCTGCTGGGCCGCATGATTATGATCGGCTCCGCCGTACACCTTGAGCTTACGGAACATGGCGCGGCCGAGGGGGTTCTTAGGGAGCATACCCTTTACGGCAAACTGGATGGCCCGCTCAGGAGCGCGCTCGACCAGCTTCTCGAAAGTGAAGCTCTTAATGCCACCAGGGAAACCGGTATGGCGGTAATACATCTTGTCAGTCGCCTTGCGACCACTGACGCGAATCTTGCCTGCATTGACGACAATAATGTAGTCGCCAGTATCCACGTGCGGGGTATACTCCGCTTTATGCTTGCCACGCAGGCGGCGCGCGATCTCGACCGCCAGGCGGCCTAGGGTCTTGCCCGTGGCATCAACCACGTACCAGTCGCGCTTCACAGCCTCGGGCTTCGCGCTGAAAGTCTTCATGCCAATGCGCTCCAAACAGCAGGCCATCTCAATAAGAAGCGGAATCTTACCAACCGAATCTGATGTCCGCAAGGCCTGAGGCGAAAATCAGTAGTTGGAGACAAAAAAAAGCGCGGCAAAGGGGGGAGAGCCGCGCCGAAACCACCAAAGGAGGATGGAGGAGTAAACCGATCTGCTAACCGAACAACAGCAAATCAGTGGATGCTAATATAGCAGCCGTGCGAGCGGTGTCAACACTCTCATTGCTCACTGTTGCCACGTCCCCATGCCGCAAGCACCCTCTCCCGCAACCGATTCAAGCGCCCGTGAAAGAAGTGATCGGCATCGGCTAACCACTCATAACGCGGCCTCGGCCACTGCCGATGCACCCAGGCGGAGACCGCCTCGGGGGCCGTTACCTCATCTTTTCCCCCCTGTATCACCATCCAACTCCCCTCCGGTCCTTTGAGATTGGAGAAATCAAACATTGAGACGGGCGGGGCAACCAGGAGCAACCGTTCGATCTGCAACTGCTGCGCGGCCTGCAATGCGACGAACGATCCAAAGGAGAAGCCAGCAAGCCACAACGGCGCCAGTGGATGGCGGCTACGCACCCAGCGCACCACGGCCAGCAGGTCTGCCGTCTCCCCCAACCCGTTATCGAAGCGCCCACCCGAGCGCCCCACACCCCGGAAGTTAAAGGTGACACTGAGCAGTCCTAGCTCATTGAAGGTGTTGGCCAGGATATGGACAACCTTATTGTTCAGGCTACCGCCATAGAGGGGATGGGGGTGACAAATGACAGCAATGGGACTCTCCCCCTGATAACACTGGGGGCAGGAGGTCAACAGCTGGAGTTGCCCGGCAGGTCCCTCGATCAGCAGCTCCTCCCCGGTACAGCTCTCCTCTTCCAGTCCGTCGTAGAGGTGGTGGTCATGCAGTGCAGAGAAGTAGATATCATCAGGCATCGCACTGGGGCTCCTCAGTGAGCCGTAATCGCTCCACAGAGCGACCCGCCTGGAGGTGCTCGCGGATGATCTCGTCGATATCCTCACGCGAACTGTAGGTGTACCAGATCCCCTCAGGGTAGATAACGATCACGGGCCCCTCCCCACACCGCCCAAGGCACCCCGCAGTGTTGATGCGGATCCCACCAGGGCCAGCAAGCCCAAGCGCCTTGATCTGCGCCTTGGCGTAGTCGCGTAGGGCTGAGGCGCCAAACGCCTCGCAACAACCACGCCCGATACGCTGGTTGGTACAAAAGAAGAGGTGATACTTGTAGTCTGTCATTGCTCCCTACTCCGGACCGGGCGGCGCAGATCCGCTAGAATCGCACCACTTTCCCACCATTCTGTTTGGCTATTGTAAACCACCGCCTTGACCCGCCCCTTGGATATCCGCCAACGCATTCTCACCATCGCCGACCGCTGTGTGCTTTGCGGTATGTGCCTACCCCACTGTCCCACCTATCGCCTGGCCCAGGAGGAGACAGAGTCGCCCCGCGGCCGCATCTCACTCGCCCAGGCACTCGCGGCGGATCGCCTACCGGCCTCTGCGGGCCTCGCCAATCATCTGGATCACTGTCTGGGCTGCCGGGCCTGTGAAGCGGTCTGTCCGTCAAAGGTGGCCTATGGCACGCTCTTGCGCGATAGCCGAGAGCTACTCGCCCAACAGCGCCCTCCCGGACTACCTGCCCGCCTCGCTCGACAGGCGTTGACCACCAAAGGTGGGGGCCGCCTACTCACCGCAGCCGTAGCCCTCCAACGCCACCTCCATCCCATCAAGGCGGGGAGCACCGGCCTCGTGGCGCGGGCTGCGGCACGCCTACCAGCCGCGGCACCATCCACTGCCCTACCGAGACAACTCCCCGCCATCGGTCCACAACGCGGGCGGGTCACCCTGTTTGTGGGCTGTACGGGGAGGTTATTTGACCGCCAGACCCTCGCCGCTGCCCTTCAGCTACTGCCACTTGCCGGCCTTGAGCTGATCATTCCCCCAGGACAAGGCTGCTGCGGGGCACTGCATACCCATGCTGGGGAGGGGGAGCGGGCCCGACAGCTGGCAGCGACTAACCTACAGGCCTTTGCCGACCCAGGCGATGCGATTGTCGCCATAACCAGCGGCTGCGCCGCTACCTTATCCGATTACGAGGAGATGACCGGTCAGGCGTTATCCGCCCCAGTACGAGAACTCAGCGATCTACTGGCCGAACAGCTCCCAAAGGAGGGCCTACCACTCGCCCCCCTATCCAAGCGCATTGCCATCCACGAGCCGTGCAGCCAAACACGGGTGCTAAGACGCCCCGGTAGCGCACGGCGCCTACTGGAGCGCATCCCTGGAATCGAGCTATTCGAGCTGGCGAGCAATGAACTCTGCTGCGGGGCGTCGGGTAGCCATATGCTGACCCAGCCAGCCATCGCTGATGCCCTCGCTCAACCCAAGTTAGCGGAGCTGCACGAGCGGGGAGGAGAGCTTCTGGTGACCACCAACATCGGCTGTCTGCTCCATCTGAAGGCCAATCTAGGAGAGGCGTCCGGGGTTGAACTGCTTCACCCAGCGGCGCTGCTGGCACGTCAACTGCGCCCGTAGCGGCAAAGGTTCTGCCCCCCAGCAGTGGCAGCGCTCAGTGCCCTGGTTTGACCTTCCACCAGAGGCGAGGCGCGGTTATCCTCACCTTATATATATGCGAGGAGATCTCTGATGTCGGCACGTGACTACACCCTGTTGGATCGGGCAATCCTGCACTTTGATACCGGGGTTCGTACTCTATTTGGCCGCCCCTTGCTCACCGAGCGCCCCAATCCGGCCAACCGCTGTGATGAGGCAGAGCTATCGGAGGGCGAACGTGACCTGGCCATCCGCCTGATGCGTATCAACCATGCGGGCGAGGTATCTGCCCAGGGACTCTATGAAGGCCAGGCGCTCACCGCCCGCCTGCCTGAGGTACGCGACAAAATGGAGCGCGCCGCCCTAGAGGAGAACGACCACCTGGAATGGTGCGAACGGCGCGCAGTGGAGTTGGGTGGACGAGTGAGCTACCTCAATCCACTGTGGTATGGGGGCTCACTGGCCATCGGCGCCCTCGCCGGGGCCATCGGCGACCGCTGGAGCCTCGGCTTCGTAGTAGAGACAGAGCACCAGGTGGTGCGCCATCTGGACGAGCATCTTGCCCAGCTACCTGCCCAGGACCAGCGCAGCCGCGCCGTCCTGGCGCAGATGAAGGAGGATGAGGCCCACCACGCCACCGTTGCCCTGCACGCAGGGGGGAGCCCCCTGCCAGAGCCGGTCAAGAAGGTGATGCAGCTCACCTCCAAAATCATGACCCGTACAGCCTACTGGCTATAAGCGCCCCTGGCCCCAAGCGCCCTGCCGGGCGCCTGGGGGTGACCGAGTAGCCGGCTCACTTCCCGCCCGGCATCTTGGTGAGGTTACGGCCGTAGAAGATCTCCAGCATCTCCCGCTGGAGCTGGCGGCGGATCTTCTTCTTCTCACCCGGAGTTAGCTCCTTTTTCTTCACGCCAAACAGATAGTTATCCAGATCGAGATCCTTCAACATCATCTTGGTGTGGAAGATATTCTCCTGATAGACGTTGACGTCAATCATCTGATACCGCTCCTTGGTATCGGGCGAGAGGTAGTTCTGAATCGAGTTGATGCGGTGGTCGATAAAGTGCTTACGTCCCCCCACATCGCGGGTGAAACCACGGACCCGATAGTCCATGGTCACGATGTCGGACTCCAGGCTATGAATCAGGTAGTTCAACGCCTTGAGCGGTGAGATGCGGCCACAGGTGGAGACGTCTATATCGGCCCGGAAGGTACTGATGCCATTGTGTGGATGGCTCTCCGGGTAGGTATGGACCGTGATGTGGCTTTTATCGAGGTGGGCCACCACAGAGTCCGGTAGAGGACCGGGTGCCTCCGTGTTGGATAGCTCCTGGGAAACCACCGGCTCCTCGGAGATGAGCATGGTGACGCTCGCCCCCTGCGGCTCGTAGTCCTGACGGGCAATGTTGAGGATGTTAGCGCCAATGATGTTGGCAACATCGGTGAGAATATTGGTCAGGCGCTCGGCGTTATACTCCTCATCGATATACTCGATGTAGGCCCGCTGTTCTTCATCTGTCTGCGCAAAGCAGATGTCGTAGATGTTGAAACTCAGTGTTTTGGTCAGGTTATTGAAACCATGCAGCTTGAGCTTCGTCGGCTTGACCTTAATCACCGCAGGAACACCTCCCATTCAGCCCGTCACCGGGTAGACAATAGACAATGCCCCGGGTAGGTCTTGACCCCCCGGGGCTCATGCGCGCGCTATTATCCACGATTTCCGTGTAGGTGCTAGTGTGCTGTTAGGCGCTTGCCGGCTATTCCAAGGAGAAGGGCGCAGAGCAAGCCGCTGGCAAGCGATTTATGGTGCCTCTGGCGCCTCGTCCACCACCTCGAAATCGTGGGTGATGGAGGCCACTTTGCCGAGCATGATCGAGGCGGAGCAGTACTTCTCGGCAGAGAGTTCCACTGCCCGTGCCACTTGTGCCTCCTTGAGCCCTCGCCCCTTGACGATGAAGTGGACATGGATTTGGGTGAAGACCTTCGGGACGCTCTCGGCCCGTTCCGCCGCCAGCTCCACAATGCAGTCAGAGACCGGCTGGCGCTGCTTCTTCAAGATACTCACGACATCAAAGGCGGTGCATCCCCCCATGCCCAACAGCAGCATCTCCATGGGGCGTGGCCCGAGATCGCGTCCGCCATGTTCCGGTGCGCCGTCCATCACCAGGGCATGACCACTACCCGATTCGCCGACGAAGGTCGCCTGTTCTACCCACTTCACCCGTGCTTTCATCCCACCTCCCGCTCATAAGACCGCGCCGTTCCGCGGAGCACCAATTCTGAGCACATTGCTTGCTTACCATGCAATGCACTGATATACGTATTAGCCATTGTGATCCTGATCTCTTTATTAAAGGGAATCCGTGCGTGCTGCGAGATACCGGTAACCCATCCATCGATCGTTTCCTAGAACACTGCCACCGGCGCAAGTACCCGGCGAAGAGCACCATTATCTGCGCGGGCGACAAGCCGGACGTCCTCTACTACATCATCAAAGGCTCGGTCGCGGTGCTCATCGAGGATGAGGAGGGGCGGGAGATCGTCCTGGCCTATCTCAACGCTGGCGACTTCTTTGGTGAAATGGGGCTGTTTGATGACAAACAGTCACGCTCGGCCTGGGTGCGCGCCCGCACCGAGTGCGAGCTGGCTGAGATCAGCTACACCCGCTTCCGGCAGCTCGCAGAGCAAGATAGCGACATCATCTTCGCCCTGGCCGGGCAGATGGCGGTGCGCCTGCGCAACACCAGCCGCAAAGTGGGTGACCTCGCCTTCCTCGATGTCACCGGCCGCATCGCCCGTATCCTGCTTGACCTGACCAAGCAGCCCGACGCCATGACCCACCCCGACGGGATGCAGGTGCGCATCACCCGCCAAGAGTTGGGACGCATCGCCGGCTGTTCCCGTGAGATGGCCGGACGAGTGCTGAAGACCCTGGAAGAGCAGGGCCTCATCACGGCCCACGGCAAGACCATCGTAGTCTTCGGTACCCGCTAAAGTGGGTCAGCGCATCCGCTGCGCCTGCCCCCCTCGCTCATAACCCGTCGAACAGCGCCGCCAGGGCCGTACCTGGATCAGGGGCCCGCATAAACGCCTCCCCCACCAGGAAGGCGCTCACTCCGTTGTGGCGCATAAGCGCCACATCATCGCGGCTGAGGATACCGCTCTCGGTCACCACCAGGCAGTCCGACGGGACCCTAGGCAGCAACCCCAAGGTGGTATCGAGGCTGACGGCGAAGCTACGTAGGTCGCGATTGTTGATGCCCACCATCGCCAGATCCAACGCCAGCGCACGCTCCAGCTCGGCCCCATCATGCACCTCCACCAGCACGTCCATGCCCAGTGCCCGTGCCGTCTGGTAAAGCTCCACCATCTGGCCCTGTGCAAGGGCCGCCACGATGAGCAGGATACAATCGGCCCCCAGCGCCCGCGCCTCAAACACCTGATAGGGCTCGATGATGAACTCTTTACGCAACACCGGCAGGGGGCAGGCGGCGCGCGCCTCTAGCAGATACTGGTCAGCCCCTTGGAAGAAATCGACATCGGTCAACACCGATAGGCAGCTTGCGCCCGCACTGGCGTAGCTAGCGGCGATCTCCGCGGGTACAAACTGTTCGCGGATCACCCCCTTGCTCGGCGACGCCTTCTTCACCTCGGCGATCACCGCCGGGCGGCCGGCGGCGATGGAGGAGTTGAGGGCTGCGACGAACCCGCGCGGTGCCGAGGGGTGTCCCTCGGCCCGCTGTCGCATCTCTGCCAATGGCACCGCGGAGGCGCGTTCAGCTATCTCCTCCGCCTTACGGGCCAGGATGCGTTTGAGAATATCTGGCGTATCGCTCACGCCCCCTCCTCTCTCTTCAAGCGATTGGATAGCTCCACCAAGGCAGCCAACTTTGCCTGCGCCGCGCCACTGGCGATCACCTCGCGGGCGCGCTCGATCCCCTCTGCCAGACTGGCCGCCACGTCGGCGGCATAAATGGCGGCCCCCGCGTTCAGCAAGACAATATCCAGCGCCGCGCCCGGTTCATTGGCCAATACGCGATTAAAGAGTTCGAGTGACTCCTCGCAGCTCTGGACGGCCAAAGAGGCCAGCGCCCCGCGCACCAAGCCAAACTGCTCCGGGGTGATCTCATAACAGCTCACCTCCCCCCCCTTCAGCTCTGCCACTTGGGTAGGGGCGGCAATGGAGATCTCATCCAGGCCATCAGCGGCGTGGACAACCAACACATGGTGGCTGCCGAGCGCCCGCAGCACCTGGGCCACAGGCTCCACCCACTGCCCAGAGAAGACGCCAACCACCTGGTTGGGGGCCCCGGCGGGGTTGGTGAGCGGACCGAGTAGGTTGAAGAGGGTACGGACCCCCATCTCCCGCCGTGGCCCAATGGCGTGTTTCATGGCGCCGTGGTAGTGGGGCGCAAACATGAAACCGACCCCCACCTCTTCAATACAGCGGGCCACCTGGGCCGGCGAGAGGCTGAGCTGGACCCCGGCGGCCTCCAGCAGATCGGCCGAGCCGGAACGGCTCGATACCGAGCGGTTGCCATGTTTGGCCACCTGCGCCCCCGCGGCAGCGGTGACAAAGGCGACGGTGGTAGAGATGTTGAAGGTGTGGGCGCCATCGCCCCCCGTGCCACAGGTGTCCACCAAGTGCTCGCCGCGGATCTCCACCGGCGTGGCCAGCTGGCGCATCACCTGGGCAGCGGCGGTGATCTCCGTGACAGTCTCCCCTTTCATGCGCAGACCGACCAGGAAGCCACCAATCTGGGCCGCCGTCGCCTCCCCACTCATGATGGTGTGCATCACCTCAGTCATCTCGGCACTGGAGAGATCACGTCGCTCCGTGACCGCCCGTAGTGCTGCTTGCATATCCATGGAGAGCGCTCCAACAACTAAAAGGTCATGAATTCTCCCGGTGGAGACGGGCCGGGGTCAACCTGTAGCACGTCCCATGGAGCTGCGCCCCACCACCAGCCACAGGGCGATCCCCGCCAACATGAACCCCCCCTGGCCCCAGGCCAACCCGGTGAGCGACTGCGCCAACCAGGCCACGGCCAAGGCGGTCACCAGGGCGTTGGTGGCCGTCTGGGCGAAGGTCTGCACCGCCGAGGCGGTACCGCGGTGGGTTGGGAAGTGTTCTAGCGACAGTAGCGTCAGACTCGGCATGGCGATGGACATGCCGCAGGTGTAGACCACCACCGGCCCAATCACGGTGACGGCAGCGGCAGGCAGCAGGTAGGCCTGTAGCAAATTGAGGACCCACCCCAGCGCCATGATGGCGTAGCCCAGCACCACCTGCTGGGGTGGCAGCAGGCGACCCGCCAACCGCCCAGAGACCATCGCCCCCGCCATTAGGCCGACCACAACCGGCAGAAAGAGGCGAGCAAAGTCATCGGCACCATAACCGAGGTGGCGGTAGAGCAGCTCGGGGGAGGCCGCGACAAACAGGAAGAAGCCGGCAAAATTGAGGGCGATGGAGCTGATAAGCGCCATGAAGTGGCCAGAGCGCACCACCCGACCATAGGTGCGCGCCACCGCTAAGGGGTGGATGGTCTGGCGGCCAGCGGCCGGCAAGGTCTCCGGCAGACGAATCCAGATGAGCAGCAGTAGCAGCAGGCCGAGCACCACCAGAAAGGCAAACACCGCCCGCCACCCCCACCACTCCTGTAGGTAGCCGCCGATGACCGGGGCGATGGCCGGCGCCAAGGCAAAGAGCATCATCACCTGGGCCATCACCCGCTGCGCCTCGGCCCCGCTGAAGGCATCCCGCACCATCGCCCGGCCGATGACGATGCCAGCGCTAGCGGAGATCCCCTGGCCGATACGCCCAACATAGAGCATCTCCATACTCTGGGCCGAGAAGCAGATAAGGGAGGAGAGGATGTAGATCACCAATCCCCCCAACGCCACCGGCCGGCGTCCAAAGCGATCGGCCAGGGGGCCGTGGATCAAGGTGGTGATGGCAAAGCCAGAGAGATAGAGGCTGAGGGTGAGCTGGAGGGCGTGGGTGTCGCCCCCCAACTCCGCCCCGATCTCCGGGAAGGAGGGGAGATAGGTATCGATGCTAAAGGGTGCCAGGGTTGCCAGCAGGGCCACGATCCCCGCTATGCGCAGACCGTGCCGGCGGCCATGTGCTCGCTGTGTAGCCACCTCAGTCGCGGCGCCCACCCTGCTGCCGCAGGAAGTTGGCTAGCATGGCGTGGCCGTTGCGCGTCAGGATGGATTCGGGATGGAACTGCACCCCCTCCACCAGATAGTCACGGTGGCGCAGCCCCATGATCTCATCCAGTGAACCGTCACCCTGGGCGGTCCAAGCGGTGATCTCCAGACACTCCGGCAGGCTCTCCCGCTCCACCACCAGCGAGTGGTAACGGGTCGCCTCAAACGGACTCGGTAGACCAGCGAAGACCCCGAGCCCCTGGTGGTGGATGGGAGAGGTCTTGCCATGCATCACCTCCCGGGCGTGCACCACCTTGCCCCCAAAGGCCTGACCAAGGGACTGGTGACCCAGGCAGACCCCCAAGATCGGCATCACACCGGCAAAACGCTCGATGGCGGCCAGGGAGATCCCCGCCTCGGTGGGGGTACAAGGCCCAGGCGAGATCATCAAGTGATCCGGTGCCAGCTGTGCGATCTCCTCGACGGTGATCTGGTCGTTGCGATACACCGTAACCTCCGCCCCCAGCTCCCCGAGATACTGGACGAGGTTGTAGGTGAAGGAGTCGTAATTGTCGATCATCAGCAGCATATGTGCCGTCCCTTTTACGATTATCTAGGGGGTGAAACCCTATGCAGCGTGTTGATACTCGGACCGCGAGTGACGGTTTAACCCGTGGGCGATCCGCGCATGTGGAAGGGTATCCATTGTCGCTAAGCAAAGCGGAGAAAGGAAGGCGGAATCGACCATGACCGCCCCGCCCTATCCCCCCATCCCCGACAAACTTCGATAACACCGCCCAGGAGGGCGCCGCCACTTTTCCAACGCCGAACCCGCTATTCTGAGTGGGTGGCCATCTGGCCCCCACGGAACTCGACCCATGCTGCGAATCTTGCGCGCCCTTCTGCTACTACTCCCCCTCACCAGCTACGCCGCCCCCCCGACCACCGTCGCCGAGGCCACCGATCAGCTGGTGGGGCTACTGCTGGATGGCGCCGCGGCGGAGTATCGAGCGGCGCGCCGGATCCATACTCCAGACCCGGCCAGCGGGGTTGCTTACGTCTTTTTCGCACTGGAGGGGTTTGGCGGTGGCAACAACTACGCCGCCTATCTCGCCCTATTTACGCCAGAACCGTTACGCGAGAAGGGGGCCACAGCGACCGTCCGCTACCGTCTGCTGGGTTACGCCTGGGTAGGTGGCAAATTGTGGCGCGACGTCGATTTCGATCGGCTCACGGTCGATGGCCAGCGCATCACCTTGCAGACCAAAGAGTACGCCAGCGATGACGGCTCCTGCTGTCCCTCCATCGCCGCCACGGCCACCTATGTCCTGGACACCCAGCTGCACGAGGTAACCGACGCCCAGGCAGAGGCTAAACCGCCAGCGATAGCCTCCCCACCGACGCACTCCCCCGCTGACCATCAATGAAACGGAGCCCCCCTCTCGCCACCCCTCCACCGCCTTGCCGGAACCTGGTAAAAGCGCCAAAAGTCGCTGGCAATCATGCGCTATCGCTAGCCACATGCACCGTCAACTGATCAAACGGCACCACCCAACCGTGGGCGTTGCACGCCTCCACCGCCACCCGTTGCAGAAAGCGGCGGGCGCTGAAGTACTTGTCCGCCGCACTGCCATGCATACTCACCACGATGATGAAATCCAGTGATGAGGGCCCAGCACCGTTGAACTCCACCATGATGTCAGAGACATGGGTATGCAGGGTGGGATGGGCCGCTAGCCGCTCCCGTACCGCCTGATCCAGTTCATCACGTACCCGACCGGTGATCTCTGGCTGGTGCATGTAGTCGAGGCCAAAGGTGACTATCAGAGAGAAGCCCTCGGCGGAGAGATTGCGCGGGTTAAGGGCAAGGTAACTCTCCACGCTGAAGGTCTTGACCGACCCGACGACCTGCATCTGGACCACCTCTGGGGTCTGGATCAGCACCTTGCCAAAGATGTCGCCATCTAAGATAACGTAGTCGCCCGTCCGGCTGGGGAACCAGGGTTCGCCCACGGCAAAGGGGCGGGAGTGGAGTTCGCCCAGCTCCATCAAGGAGAGACGAAAGGTGGCATTTAGCGCTGGATTGTAGAGGGTGGAGAAGACCCCAAGATTGGTGATCTCCCAAGGGATGCCACGATAGACCACCCGTTCACCATCTCGCACCGGCCCCATGTTGAGCAGGATCCGCGCCTCCATCAGGTGGCGCGGCAGCGACTGGCGCAGGGTCCAGGCGGCGGCCAGCAGAAAGATGAGCAGCAGACCAAGATTGAGCCAGTCACCGCGGGTGTAGAGCACCATCATCGCCGCCAGGACACTCATCGTGAGGGTCAAGGTATCCGCCACCACCAGCACCACCCGCGGCCAGAAGCGGCTACGCAGCTTCTGGTGGTGGAGCAGCGTGCGTCGCAGCGAACGGACGGAGAGATAGAAGGCGAGATAGGTCAAGCCGAAGGCGCCGGCCCCCAAGAGCATGTTGATCCCACGCTCATGCAGGAACTCAGCGATGGCCGACCCCAGCTGACCGGAGATCCGCTTATCGGGATTGACCAGCTCATCCAGCTGGAGATTGACCAGGGTGAGTTTGGATTGGGTATCGTCACGCCGCTGGCGCCACTCCTCCTCCAGAGACCCCAGCTCCTTTTTCACCGCGTTATTGTCTACGCTTTTCTTCTGTTCACCGATCTTGGCCAGCGCCTGCTCCGCCACCGCTTGGCGCGACTGTAGGTACTTCTGCTCGCCCCGCAACCGCTCCACCAGGCGTGGATGCTCGGTGAGCTTCTTTAGCTCTAACAGGAGCGGCCGGACCACCTCCTCAAAATCCTGGACCAGATTGAACTTGGTCTCGTTGGACTCATAGAAGAGGCGGGTATCGACCCCGCCGGTGGCCAGCTTCTCCAGGGAGAGACGCTGTTCACTGAGCCGCTTGTTAAGACGTTCTAGATCGGCGTTGAGGGAGTCGCGCTCCTGGTCCTCTTTGGCCCGACGCAGCGCCTGCCGGACCCCGCTCAGCTCCTGTTTGGTGCTGGTGATGGCGTCCACCAGATCGGCCAACTGGGTGGGGAGATCGCGCGGCGCCGACTCCACCGGCGGCGGCTGGGTCTGCTCCTGCTCCGCCGCCTGCTCCTGCGCCGCAGCGGGCAACATCAGCAGCAACAGTAGGGTCACGAGCAGAGAGCGCCAGGGAGGGATTGTAGTCATCAACCTGCCTTGGGCCGCGGGAGCGGCAACTGGATTGTGAGGAAGGGATGGCAACGCCCCGCACCGCAATGGGTCGGGTGGGGCGCTACACCACGGCAGCACCTGACAAATGGGAGACAACGGAGTCCATTAGTATGTCGTAACATGC
The DNA here is from genome assembly GCA_003251535.1 of Chromatiales bacterium. Taxonomy (GTDB): domain Bacteria; phylum Pseudomonadota; class Gammaproteobacteria; order Thiohalomonadales; family Thiohalomonadaceae; genus SZUA-493. The sequence goes on from QKFD01000024.1 coordinate 128,564, forward strand.
TTGGCAACCGCCTCCCCCACCGGCCACAGCGGGTGGGGGGTATCCATTGGAGTCAGTGAGTAGGGAGTGATTGTACGGTGAGTGACAAATATTTGGGTCCCAGCGTTCTCGCGCTCGCGGCCACTTTTGGCCTGAACCTGCTGATCCTCTACGGGGTAACAGGGAGCCTACTGCCACAACCAGCGCCTGTAGCGACCCAGCCGGGGCAGCTCGCCCCAGTCGGTCAGGCCACCCCAGACACCCCCGCGCCCCCGCCGGCCCCCGCCGCCCCACCCCCCCCGGCCGCACCGCCGGAGGTGGCAACGGAGACGACCACGGCCCCCCCGGCTGAGGCCCCCCCGCCGCCGCCAGCGGCTGCGGAGGATAGCCCGCCCGCAGAGGTGGCAGCGGCCGCCCCCCGCAGCGGTGAGGAGGTCTACAACGGCGCCTGCATCGCCTGCCACGCCTCCGGGGCGGCAGGCGCGCCTATCGTGGGTGACCATACCGCCTGGGCGCCGCGTATCGCCAAGGGGATGGAGACACTGCTGCAACACGCCATCAACGGCTTTAACATCATGCCCCCTCGCGGGACCTGTGCCACCTGTAGTGATGCGGAGTTACAGGCCGCCATCGAGTACATGGTGGGCAAAAGTCAGGGGCCGTAACGGACCCGCGCCCGTGCCGCAGTCACGGCACGGGCGCGGACCCACCCAACGGCAGCGTTAGCTCAAGGTAGGCTAGGTAGCCTTACCAGGTCCTTCAACACCCCCTCTAAGCCGGAGTGGACCGTCAGCTGGCCGATACGCTCGGTCACCCGCTCCAGCACCTCCAGCTCTTTCAAGCGCATCAAGGTGGGGTTGCCCTCCATCATCTTGGCGGTGTTGTGCAGCGAGCGGGTGGCCGCAGTCTCCTCGCGCCGCCGGATGAGATTGGCCTCTGCCGCCTTCTCCGCCTCCACCACCTGATTGAGGATCCCGCGCATCTCCCCCGGCAGGATGACATCCCGCACCCCAACGCTGCGGACCACCACCCCCATGCCGGCCAGACGCCGTACCACCCCGGCCTGGATCCCCTGATCCAGGCTATCTTTGTCTGCCAACAGCTCATCGAGCGTGCGGGTAGCCACCGCCTCGCGCAGCTCCAGTTGCAGCTCCCGATAGAGGAGATCGGCCACACTGGCCACCTGCTGTACCGCGGCCACCACATCGTCGATGCGGTAGATGGCGAGCAGATTGAGCCGTAGGCCCACCCGATCACGGGTGAGGATCTCCTGCCCATTCACCTCCATGGTCTGCCAGCGGGTATCCACCACCCGTACCGCCACCCGCTGGCGGGCGCTCCAAAAGCCGTAACTGCCCGGGGCGAGCTGATCCCGCAGCTCGCCGTTGACATAGAGCAGCCCCACCTGGTGCGCCTCTACCTCGGCACTGGTGAGCACGCAGGTGGCGGCCGGCAGCGCCCGCAGCTGCACCAGCCACTGGGGTGGGACCTGCAACTGCTCGCTGATATCGATGGTCTCCACCCGCACCGGCTCCGGCGCCAGCCAGTAGAGGCGCACCCCACCAGGGGGGATCAGGTCGATGAGGTTCGCCCCCTGAAACACCAGCCCCACCTCATGATCCCCCAGCTGATACGCCGCCAGATGGGGGGCGATGAGCGCCGCATGGGTGGTCAACAGTAGCTTGCCCAGCGGGTGGTTCAACTCACGCCGGCTGATGTCGAACAGGGTGAAGGAGAGGCGCCCAAAGGGATCGCTCAGGCGATAGTCGCCCGGCCCCAACACCTGCACCAGACGCCGACGCTGAAAGAGAAAGGCCCGCTCGTGATCGGCGACCTCTATATATTTCCAAGGACGATACATGGCTCTACCTTTTGCGGCGCGCCCCCACAGGGGGCTCCGCGCTGAATTCGAGATAGGGGCAGCCACCGCAACGACGGGGCCGACGACATGGAGCAACGCAGGTCAAACGCTAGAGATCGCCGAGCCGTAACCCATGGCTACGCGCAGGACGACTTGGCGCTCTCCCGGCCCTGCCCCAGCGGCCGCCCGCAGCCACCGCCGCAGCGGCTACCCGGGGACAACGACACTACTTAAAGGGGACTCGAACCCCACCCTAACGGGCTACCAAGGTACTGAAGGCCGGACTCGAACCGGCTACCGACTGACTGAGAAGGTCAGCTGCTCTACCCAATGAGCTACTTCATTGGTGTCCGATGCCACACCACGTTGCCGGTACCTCCCACCCCAGCGGGGCGGAGACCAGGCCGGCCGTTGAACCGGCACCGCTGGCAGTAGTGGCGGCGACATCAAACTCTGTGGTCCGCCCCGGATCCCGGGACAGAAAATGCCTAACCAGCGCCCTCAACCGCGACGCTCCAGACGTCAGTCGCCTGCTGATCGAGGGTGATGGAACATCCGCTGAAGGCCCGGATCACCTCCAGATTACTGAGCAGGTGGCTACTCGGCCGCACCGTCCGGAAGGTACCACCCGCCCCTATTACCAACGGCACCAGGAGCTGATCGGCCAGATGCTCCTCCACCTCCACTCCGGCCGCTACTAGGCGCCGCCAGCTGGCCACCGCCAGGCTGGCCACCTGCTCAGCGGCGATGCCGATGCGTCCCACCCGCTCGATCACCGTGGCGTGCTGGCGATGGTGCAGACGCAACGAGAGCACATTGCCTGGTCCGGCGGAGGTCACCACCTCGCTCCGACACCACTCCGACTGCCAATTACAGAGCGCCTGCACCCTCCCCAACTCCCGTTGGGCGATATGGCCGGCGAGCTGGGCGCTGGTCACCACCGCCTCGCGCCACGCCACCGCTTCCGGCTCCGCCAGCGCCAATGGCCGGCGTTCCCGCCACGGCTGCACCTGCACCTGTAGCTGGCCGCCACCCGCCGGATAGAAGCCGTGCCGCTTCAACTCCAGCGTCACCTCGGCCCCCATCTGCCGCAGCAGCGGCAGGAATGAGAGGGCGATAAAGTCACTACTGGGGGCCATATCGTTGTGGGTCCCCCCCTCTAGCTCCAGGCTGGAGGGGGCCTCCGCCAACAGCAGTGCCGGCAGGATGGTCTGCAACAGCAGCATGGTGCTGCCGGCACTGCCGATGACAAAGCGATAACTGCCCGCCCGAATCGGCCCTGGCCGAAACTCCACGCAGCTGGAGCCGGCACTATCCCCTACCACCTTGGCACCACAGATCGCCTGCGCGGCGCGCACACAGGCGAGGTGCTGGCGCATTAAACCCGGCTTCCGCCGACCGGCCCGGATCTGCTCGATCCGCACCGGCCGGCCGGTCACCATCGACAGTGACAGCGCGCTCCGCAGGAGCTGTCCGCCCCCCTCCCCGCGCGAGCCGTCTATCGTCAACATCGCTCTATCTCCCATGTTTTCACTTGCCATCCGTACCTGTGACTGGACGGCCGTTAACCCTTCACACACACCACCTGCCGCAGGGTATGCACCACCTCCACCAGCGACGTCTGCGCCGCCATCACCGCATCGATGGGTTTGTAGGCCGCCGGGGTCTCATCGATCACGCCGCTATCCTTACGGCACTCCACCCCAGCAGTGGCCGCAACATGCTCCTCCAGGGTGATACGCCGCTTCGCCTCGCTACGGGACATGGCCCGCCCCGCCCCATGGCTACAGCTATGGAAGCTCTCCTCATTCCCCAGGCCGCGGACAATGAAGGAGCGCTCCCCCATGCTGCCGGGGATGATCCCCAACTCGCCGTGCCGCGCCCGCACCGCCCCCTTACGGGTGATCCACACCGCCTTACCGTAGTGCTGCTCACGGGTGACGTAGTTGTGGTGGCAGTTGATCGCCTCGACATGGGTCTGGAACGGGATCCCGAGGCTGGCGCGCACCGCCGCAATCACCCGCGCCATCATCACCTCGCGGTTGATACGGGCGAACTCCTGCGCCCACCCCACCGCTGCCACATACTCACCAAACAGCTCACTCCCCTCCGGTAGGTAGGCGAGATTGCGATCCGGCAGCTGGATCATCCAACGCTCCATCTCCCGCTGCGCGAGGGCGATGAAGTGGTTACCGATGCGGTTACCCACACCGCGGGAGCCACTATGCAGCATGAACCACACCTGCTGCGCCTCATCCAGACAGACCTCGATGAAGTGGTTACCGCTCCCCAAGGTACCGAGGTGGTGGGCGTTATTGGTCTTGGTCAAGACCGGATGGCGCGCCTCCAGCTCTCGAAAACCAGGCGCCAACTGCTCACCCCAAGCGGCAGCGACATCGGCCGGCAACTCACTGTTCCAACCGGCCGACCCATGGGGCACCGCCGCCTCAATGGCGGCACGCACCCCAGCCAGCTGGTCCGGCAGTTGGGCCGCGCTGAGGGAGCTTTTGACCGCCATCATGCCGCAACCGATATCCACCCCCACCGCGGCCGGGATCACCGCCCCTAGCGTTGGCACCACACTGCCAATGGTCGCCCCCTTACCCACATGCACATCGGGCATCGCCGCGACCCAGCGGTAGATAAACGGCAGTGAGGCGAGATGCCGCAACTGACGCCGTGCCTCCTCATCAAACGCCACCCCAACGGTCCACGACTTCACCGGTACCCCCGGGTGGTCGCTCATAACTTCATAACTCTGCCCATCCATCGCCTCGACCTCACTGCCTGATGACGTTTCGACCCGGCCCGCTAGCCGGGTCGCGCTCTGGTGATTAGATTGCAGAGGCCGTGCCAACCTGGAGGCGGAATTCATAAACCTAACAACACTTTGATATTTAAATCCTTTTATCCACCCCCTAGCGTCCCCTTGCATGATCTGACCCGCAATGGAATTATCTATCTCGATAACTCATATCGAGAACCATAGAATGAAGACCGTCGTTATTGGTCTGCTGGGGACGGTGCTCGACCAGCGCGGGCGCTCGGCCAAGCGGTGGGAGAAGTGGCGGCCCACCCTCTCCCTCTGTCAGCACGAGGATCTGCTGGTGGACCGGCTGGAGCTGCTCTGCCAGGAGCTGTTCCGGCCCTTGGCGGAGCAGCTAGTGGCCGATCTGCGCATCACCTCACCGGAGACCGAGGTGAGGATCCACGCGGTGGAGTTTGCCGATCCGTGGGACCTCGGGATGGTCTACGGCGCCCTGCACGACTTCGCCCGTGGCTATCCATTCGATCTCGATCAAGAGGAGTACCTGGTCCACATCACCACCGGCACCCACATCGCCCAGATCTGCCTCTTTCTCCTGACCGAGGCGCGCTATCTACCCGCCCGCCTGATCCAGACCTCGCCCCCCAAGAAGCCCAACCACCAGCCCGGCAGCTATCAGATCATCGATCTCGATCTCTCCCGCTACGACGCCATCGCCGCCCGCTTCTCCCGCGAGCAGCGGGAGGGACGCGCCTACCTCAAGGGGGGCATCGAGACCCGCAATGAGGCGTTCAACCAGATGATCGCCCAGCTGGAGCAGATCTCCATCGCCTCCACCGATCCCATCCTGCTCACCGGCCCCACCGGCGCCGGCAAGTCGCAACTGGCGCGCCGCATCTTTGATCTGAAGCACTACCGCCAACAGGTGGCGGGACGGCTGGTGGAGGTGAACTGCGCCACCCTGCGGGGCGACAACGCCATGTCGGCGCTCTTTGGCCACCGCAAAGGGGCCTTCACCGGGGCGCTCAGCGCCCGCAGCGGTCTATTGAAGGAGGCGGATGGCGGGGTACTGTTTCTCGATGAGATCGGCGAGCTGGGGGGTGACGAGCAGGCGATGCTACTGCACGCCATCGAGGAGAAGCGCTTCCTGCCACTGGGGGGCGACAGCCAGAGCCGCAGCGACTTCCAACTCATCGCCGGCACCAACCGCGATCTACTGGCCGAGGTGCGCAGTGGCCGGTTTCGGGAGGACCTACTGGCGCGGATCAACCTCTGGAGCTACCGCCTCCCCTCACTGCGGGAGCGGCTGGAGGACCTGGAGCCCAACCTCGACTACGAGCTGGAGCGGTTTGCCGAGCGCCGCCACAGCCAAGTGGGCTTCAACCGGACGGCACGGGCGACCTACCTCCAGTTTGCCCTCAGCCCAGAGGCGAGCTGGCGGGCCAACTTCCGCGACCTCAACGCCAGCGTCACCCGCATGGCGACCCTCGCCCCCGGCGGGCGCATCACCCAGGAGGTGGTGACCCAAGAGATCGCCCGACTACGCCACAACTGGGGGGGCACCGACACCCCATCGCAGGGCGATCCACGCGCCCTCACCGCCCCTCTGCTGGAGGCCGCCACCCACGCCCAACTCGACTACCTCGAACATGTAGAGCTGGCGGCCATTGCCGAGGTGTGTCGCCAGACCGATAGCCTGGCCGAGGCGGGCAGACGCCTCTTTGATCGCTCCCGCGAGCGCAAACGCTCCAGCAACGATAGCCACCGCCTGCGCCAACGGCTGGCGCGCTACGGCGTGGAATTTGAACAGCTGCGCCGGGCGGCTAAGGGGGAGTAACCGTCCGGGCCTGGCGGCCCGGCAAGGGTATAACCGTCGCCACGATAGCTCCGATATCAACAGAGGTAGCCCACCCATACAGACCACTACCTAGAGCGCTAAGATCTCTTTCTCCCCCTCCCGGCTGCCGCTTTGGGGGCGCGATTGGCCAATATCTGCAACTGCGCCAACACCTCGGCCGCTGGCAGCAGCAGCCCTTCGCGTCTCTCCCAGTTACCGATGGTGGGTGGGGAGACACCAATCAACTGGGCAAACTGGCTCTTGTTGAGACCAAGGCGCTGCCGTAGTGCGGCAACGGCCTCCGCTGTGGGGATGAATGAACCTCTCCGCCCTGTCTGCGCGGTGGCAGAGGAGTGCGCCGTACCGCCACGTGTCTGCCGCAATGTTGTATTGGCTGGTTTCACAACGCTGGTGCGCTCCGCCACTGGCTGTGACCTCTTGGCGGATGCCTGCTTGGCCGTACTCGTGCGCGCCGTCACTGGCGTCGCCCTCTTGGCGGACGCCTGTTTGCTTGTGCGTGGCGCCGCGGGTGCCTCTCTCTTGGCGGATGCCTGCTTAACCGCACCCGTGCGCGCAGTTACCGGCTTCGAGGTCTTAGCCGACGCCTGCTTAACCGCACCCGTGCGCGCAGTTACCGGCTTCGAGGCCTTAGCCGACGCCTGCTTAGCCGCACCCGTGCGCGCGGTTACCGGCTTCGAGGTCTTAGCCGACGCCTGCTTAACGGTGCCGGTGGGTGTGGTTACCGGCTCCGATCTTTTGGCTGATGCCCGCTTGGCGGTGCCTGTGCGCGACGCCACTGGGGCGGATCTCTTGGCTGGCGCCCGCTTGCCACCAGCGGCGCCCGGCGGCGCCGACTCCGCTCCTGTACCAGTGCCCAGCTCCACGCCAAAGATCCCCGAGAGCTGGTCATTGGCCAGCCGGCGGCGGCCGCTACTGCTGGGGGTTGCGGGTAGCTTGAGATCGGCGGCGGCGATCAGCTCCCGGTGATCCACTCCGCGCAGTTTGAATAGCAGCTCCGGCTGCTCGTCGAGGCGGGCGCCAACGCCATACAGAACGGCGGCGAGGTGTTTACACATGTCGGCCCAATCGGGACAGCTACACTCCATCTCGATCTCACTCGGCGAGGGGAATAGGCCATGTTCTCGATGGGTAACGACCTCCATCACATGGTTGGAGAGCTTGCCTTGCAGTAGTTCAAGCATGGAGCCCACCTCGCCACTGCACGCCTTGCGCAGCTGCTTCCACTTGGTCGCCGAGAGCGGTTTGATGGTAATGGCGATCTCATAGAGTTCCGAGCCGCTCACTATCGCTTCGATCCGGCCCGGCTGGATCTCAAGGTGGCACACCGAGCCGTTGCGCACGTAGGTACGCCCCCGCGGCAACCGGTTGGCATAGTCGCTGAATTTCTCCAGATGGTCGCACCACGCCTTGCCCCAGAAGGTGTGGACGATGGTGCGTCCACTGATCTCCACCGGGGTGATGAGACGCCCCTGTCTAGCCAGCTGCTGCATCTTGCGTTGGGCATTCGCACGCCGCTTATGAACCGGAACGTAGGGTCTCCAACCACGGAAGGACATAGGCAATCTCCGCTTACGTCAATTGACTCTTGTTGATGTCGAGGGTCACGAGGCCCAGTAAGGTTTCATCATCCATCTCCGTGAGGGGCAGTTCACCACCCTCCCGCAGCAGGTCGTCCGCCAGATGGCGCTTATCGCACAGCAGGGCGTCGATCTTCTCCTCAATGGTGCCTCGGCAGATGAACTTGTGCACCAGCACACTCCTCTTCTGACCGATGCGGAAGGCGCGATCAGTGGCCTGGTTCTCCACCGCGGGATTCCACCAGCGATCGAAGTGGATGACGTGAGAGGCCTCGGTCAAGGTCAGGCCGGTCCCCCCGGCCTTCAGTGAGAGGACGAAAAAGGGCGGCCCCGCCTCCTGCTGAAAGGCATCGACCCGCTGTTGGCGCTGCGCCACGGGGGTACCGCCATGCAGGATCAGTCCAGGGCGACCAAACTGCTCAGCCAGAAAACGGGCCAGCGGTTCGATGATCTCGCGGAACTGGGTGAAGACCAGAACCTTCTCCTGCCGTGCGGCGATCTCCTCGCATAGCTCCGCGAGCCGCAGAAACTTGCCGCTCATGGCGGGCTCAAAGCGCCCATCTCCCACCAGCTGAGAGGGGTGATTGCAGATCTGTTTGAAGCGCAGCAGATAACTCAGCACCAGACCCCGGCGCTCTATGCCATCCAAGGTTTCGAGCCCCCGCTTCAGCTCCTTCACCGCCTGCTGATAGTGGGCCGCCTGCACCTTGGAGAGACCACACCAGGCCGCCACCTCGGTCTTCTCCGGCAGATCCGCGATGATGCTCCGATCGCTCTTGAGACGCCGCAAGATGTAGGGCTGGGTCAACTGGCGGAGTGGCGCATACGGGTCATGGGTGCGGGCGGCCAGCCCCTTCGCAAAGGTCTTGAAGCGGCTACTACTGCCGAGCAGACCAGGATTGAGGAAGTCGAACAGCGACCAGAGATCAGCCAGGCTATTCTCCACCGGCGTGCCGGTGAGGGCGATGCGGGCGTCGGCCTCGATCTGTTTGACCGCCTTGCTCTGACGGGTGGCGGGATTCTTGATGGCCTGCGCCTCATCCAGCACCAGCAGACGCCAGCGCCGCTGGAGCAGCCAGGCGCGACGGGTGAGGGTGTGGTAGGTGGTAAGGAGTAGATCGCAATCGACCAGCTCTGCCTCATCCTCGCCCCCCTGCCCGCCTTTGGTATGGGAGGTGTGCACCACGCTGTAGCGCAGTGAGGGGGCAAAGCGTGCAAGCTCCGCGGCCCAGTTGGCCAGCAGCGATGCCGGCAGGATCAGTAGCGACGGCCGGACCTCCCCTTTGGGTGTGTGGCGCTTGAACAGCAGCAGCAGGGCGATCACCTGGAGGGTCTTACCAAGCCCCATATCATCGGCAAGGCAGGCGCCTAGCCCGAGCCGCGAGAGCAGCCAGAGCCAGCGCACCCCCTGCTCCTGGTATGGGCGCAGGGTCGCCCGCAAGTCGCGCCCCAGTTTCACCGCGGCAATGGCGGCGGGAGAGCGCAACTGGGTCAGTAGCTCAGCCAGCTGCGCACTCGGCTCCACCCGCGACCACTCGCGCACCACCTCAGTGCCGTTATCGCGGTCAAGCTCGGCGTTGCTCCCCGCCAACAACCGCATCCCCTGAATGAAGCTGAGGCCATCGTGGCCCACTTCGGACTCCACCCGCCGCCAGTGGGCCAGCGCCTCCTGCATCCGCTCCTGGTTGACCTCTACCCACTGCCCCTTGAGGAAGATGAGGCCACTCTGGGCGCGCAAGAGGTTAGCCAACTCCTGCTCGCTGAGGGACTCCTCACCGATGACTACCTGGAGTTTGAAGTCGAGCAGTGCAGCGGCATTGAAGCCCCCTTGAGGGGCCCCGCCGATGCGGACAGCCACCTGCGGTCGGCTCCGTTTACGCCACCAGTCGGGTAGACGTACCACCAGGCCGCACTCTTCGTAGAGGGCGGCCTCACGCAAGAAGCGGTACGCCTCCTCCGCCGTCCAGGCAAGCGGATGGTAGAGGTCGCCCGTGGCCAGCAGATCCGCCACCAGGGGGCTCGCCTCAGCGGCCCGCTGCACTGGCGAGAGTAGTCGAATCAGTGCCTGTCGATCCTTGGCCTGGGCATACTCCGTCAGCGCCTGGTGCAGCGGCTGATAGCGCTGACCGCCCTTGCCACTCGGCCCCTCGGTGGGGACGTAGGTCGCCATGAAGGCGAAGGGAAGCTCAGGGTCGCGGGGGTTCTCCGCCAGATGGAAGCAGACCCGTCCCGCCGAGTGCCACTGGGGTGCCCGCTGGCGGAGCAGCGCTGCCAGCGAGCCGTGGCTGCGGATCGCCTCGCAGACCCACGCATCCAGCTGACACCAGATCTGCTGTAACCCCTCTCTTGATAGGTACTCCAGCCCCGGCATGGGCGGCGCGCCCTGACGCCACTGATCGATCTCCACCTCCGTGAGCTGGGGCAGCGGCTGGGTCTGCTCCACCCCCTCCTCTAACCGGCAGCGCCCGCTTAAGTAGTGGGTAGCAAAATCGTGCCAATAGCGCAGCACTGGGTCGAGTCCTGCGCCGGGTTTATCGGCCGCCAGGGTAAACAGCCCCTCAGCGGGATCACGGCTCAACGCCTCCAGCAGAGCGGCCCCGTTGGAGGATGTCGCTTCGCCGTCGCCAGGGAAACAGTGGAGGCGGCCTGAAGGCAGCAGTCCGAGGGTGCATGGGGTGGGATGGTTGGCCACTGCGAGATAGGGGGTAGTGAGACGCTGGGCGCCTGAGGGCTTGGAGGGGGCGGATTATAGCGACTCTCCCCTCCCCCCGACTCGGGGCAGAGATGTTTTGGCAGCGTGCTGGAGAGATCTGAGAGGGGAGAAAGCGCTGTCCCGGGAGGCCAGGCACGCTATAACCAGTTGATTTTTTGTAATTTTAAAAGGGCCAAAACCGTTTTCTCAGCCAATCGGACGCCGCGGCGTTTGGCCGTGTAGCAGGACCAAGGAAGGGGATCGCGCTGCCCGTAGAGGGATCGAGCCGGCACGACGGACCCACCTATGGGCACAGGGTCGGTTGGCGGCTCTGGCGATCTGCCGCTGGGTCGGCCTGGTTCACTGGCCGCGGCTACCCGGTCCCCACCAGATCTCGGCGCGCCGGCCAGCGAACTTCTCCTCCAGAAAACGGCCGTGGGCCATCAGGCGATCGGCATCGGCACGGTAGAGATCCTCCGCGATGGCCCGCATCTCGCTCTCCAGCAGCGTCAGCTGCTCCAGTAATAGGTCGCGGGCGGTCTTGCCAGCCCGTACCGGATGCAGCCGGGCGTAGGCGGGTGGCAGGTTGAGGTAGCTCTCCAGCATCTCCGGTAGATAACGGGTAGCCGCACTGGTGATCTCGTGCACATGGCGATCCCCGGGATCCAACTTGTTGAGTCCCGGCAGGACGCTTCTCACCGCCTCCATGACCGCCTGTAGCCGCTGCTCTACCGGCGGCGAGAGCCGTCCGGCCACCTGCTGCCAGAGCCGCTCCAGAGTGGCCTCGGCCTGATCGATGGCCAGCTGGCGATCCATCGCCACCAGCTCGATATGTCGCACGGGGGTGAGCAGCACACCGATGGCATAGAGGCCGGGGACGATGAGATACCACCAGCTCTTGATGAGCCCGGCAAAGAAGAGCGCCAACCCCACCAGCGCCAGCGTGCTGCCCACCAGATTGGGGGTGCCGTACCACCACAACCAGAAGCGGCGCCCCATCACTGGTAACCGCGGATCTGCTTGAAGGCGTGGGCCAGCGAGGCCATGCCGTTGAAGGTCTGCCCGCCGGTGCGCTGCGCCAGCCGCTCCATCGCCGCTTGATCCGACTCACCAAATAGCACCGGGAAGGTGCGTACTGCGCGGGTCTCCGCCGGCAGCTGCGAGAGGAATTTGAAGAAGGCCTGCTCAGTGCCGCCCTGGTTGCTGGCACCATCGGTGAGCAGCACCACCGAGTAGAAGCGATCCGGCTCGCTCCGCTGCGCCTCACCGATCTGGCGGTAGGCCTCCATCAGGGCGCTGTAGATGGCAGTGCCCCCCCGGGCCTCCAGTTTGCCCACCTGCCGGCGGATAGCCGCCATAGAGGCCTCGCGGGCCTGCGGATCGGCATCGACAACAAACGCCTGCGTCCCCTGCACCGATTCAGCAAAGGGGAGCAAGGTGATGCGCTCACGGCTCCGAAAGCGGGCGAAGCGACCGGAGAGGGAGCTATCTAAACCGGTGAGGTTATCCAGCGCCTGACGCAGTGCAGCAATACGCGGACCGCGCATGGAGCCACTGACATCGAGCACGTAGAAGGAGTGGCTGGGGCGGCGGTGCTCATCCTGGTAGGCGGTGAGGATGGCGTCGATCACCTCCAAGCGGGCAGGAAACGGCAACTCCACCAGCAGCCGGGCGGGGAATTGGCCATCGGGTCGCACCTGGGGGATGGCGGGCCGCCGCTGGGTCTGCGCCATCAACCGCTGCTGCATCGGCGGGCTGCGCAGATAGGCCACCAGCCGTTCATAGGCCGGTCGCTGCGCCTCTTGCAGCAACATCAGGGGATAGTCGGCCGTGACAATCCCCTCCTGCGGATAGATTAGATAGAGCGGTTCATTGAGCCGCCCCCCCTGATTGAGTTGCAGCAGTACCGACTCGTAGTTGATGAGCCCATCCAGATCCTGCTGGGCATCGACGTAGGCCTGGGCCAACCAACCGGAGCTACCCGCGGTGAGCTTCTGGCCGTGGAAAAAGGCGCGCAGGGCATCGCTATCCACCTGCTGTACCGCCACCGCGTCGGCGCTATTGGAGAAGGCGGCGGTCACCCCCAACAGGGCGGTAAAACCGGAGTTGGAGGAGGCGGGATCGGTCATGGCAAAGCGCAACTCGCCGCTGCGCGCACGCTCGGCGATATCGCGCCAGGTGAGATCGGTTTTATCCAACCAGCCGAAGGCGCGTGCCTTGCTCTGCTTGATACCAAGGACCACCGGCGAGAGCATGATGCGCTCTTGTGCCAGGACCCGTCGCCCACTGCTCCCCATCAACAACGAGAGATATTTACCGTGGGAGAACCAGGCCAGATCGGGCTGCTTCTGCCCAGAGACGATCTGCTCGGCGCCATCGAGGGTGCCGATATACTCCATCTCCAGATGTACCCCGGTCTCCCGCTCGATCTCCCCCAACAGGGGGGCCAGATCCTTCAGCTCCGAGCCGGCCAAGACAGTGAGCGTCTCGCTGGGAGGGTTGCCACAACCGGCCACCACCGACAGTAGCAGCGCCAGCGGTAGGAGCCGTAACCAATGCCGCAGTCTCATACCCCCTCCTCAGATAAGCACTTGGCCCGCCGCTACACTGGGCGCCCCAGCCACGGCGGCGTCCGCCTCTTGGCGGCGCGTCCGCTCCAGATAGGTGCGCGCCTTATCCACCTCGCTGCTGAGGGTGGTGACGGTCTGCTGCATACTGTCGAGCGCCTTCATCTTGTAGTTGGCCATCTCATCCATGGCGGCGTAGATGTTTTGGAAGGCGGCCTTGAGCTTATCCAGGTCCACGGTGGCGTTGGCCGCCTGCTGGTGGATCTGGTTGCTCTGGCGTCGCATCATCTCGGCGGTGCCGGCGATCATGTCTGAGGTGGTGCGGTTGAGTGCCGTGATCTGATCCAGCACCAACTTCTGGTTGGCCAGTGCCTGGGCCACCATCACCGCGGTGCGCAGGGCGGAGACGGTGGTGGTGGTGGCGCGATCCACCCCTTTGATCAGCTCCAGGTTGTTCTTGCGGATCATGTCGAGCGCCAGATAGCCCTGGACACTCACCGCCAGTTGGGTGAGCAGGTCCTGCACCTTCTGCCGCACGTAGAAGAGCATCTCCTCTTTCACCACCCGCGCCTTCTCTGCATCACTCAGCTCGATCTCGGCGACGCGGGTGGTGAGGCTGGTGTCGATCTGCTTGCCGACATAGACATACTTCTCCAGGGTCTGCATGGCCGCCCAGAGATTGACCTTCTCCTGCTCGATGGTGGCGTTGTCGCGGCGTAGCTCATCCTGACCGCTATAGAGCGCCTGGAGGATGGTGGCCAGGTGGGCCTGGGCCGACTGATAACGCAGGAAGAAGTCGCGGATGCGGTTGCCAAAGGGGATGAGGCCAAACAGCCTTCTCGGCGTCAGCAGGTCCCCCTGCCGAGAGGGGTCGAGATCCTCCACCGTGCGCCGCAGATCCACCAACTGGGCCGAGAGCGGCGAGCGCTCATCCATGAGGCCGTTGTTGAGGGAGGCCACCGGCCGCTCCAACATGCGGTTGGACATCTGTGCCGCAGCGCGGACCTCCTGATGCCCCATGTTGTGGACCAAGCTCAGCTTCTCTTTGAAGGCATCGCTGTGGACGGCCTGACTCACCACCACGTCGATAAAGGCTCTTACCTTCTCATCCAGCGCCTGCTGCTCCTCCGCGCTGATGGGTACCATCCCCGCGGCCTGCTCCTGGGCCACAGGGGCCACCGGTGCGGGCGGAGTGAGGGCGGCAGGGGGGGTGAGGGACTCGATCTCCATGGAAACTCCTCGCACTGAAGTTACGGGGTGGCGGATTGGATGGGGGTAGCGTTGTGCTGGTAGCGCTGCTCGATGCGCACAATGGCCCCCTCCAGCAGCTCGTAGCTGGGGGGCTCGATGACATTGACCAGGGTGCGCGGGATGGCCAGTTGGTGCTGCTGCACAAAGGCCCAGAAGGCGGCCACGTTGTCGTTGCGCAGCCCGTGCTCGATCGCCAGCTGTTGCAGCTCAGGGTCGTGGGTCAGCAGCTCGCCTAGTCGGGCACCGTCGTCGTTGGTGGGCAGCAAGATGTGTTTGGTGAAGAGGGTCGGCTCTGGATAGAGCAGCACCATATCGGGTCCGATGGGGCTCCCCTGGAGCGCCGCCTGCTCCAGAAATTGCGCCTCGTAGATCATCACCAACGGCGCCTTCCCGAGCCCCATCACCAAGTAGTCGTTAAAGGGTTCGGCGGAGGAGCTTTCAATAAAACCTTGGCGCAAAAATAGCCCGGTCAGCGGCTCTATCAATGGATCGAGTTGGGCCTCCTGGGAGACCACCTCGTTGCCGTTCAACACATAGCTGGCCAGCGACAGGTACATGGCGGCGCTATTGGATTTGCGCACGTCGGTGGAGGTGATGAGCACCCCCTTATTGGCGGGGTAGCGATCCGCCCCTTGCAGATCCTTCCAACGGACCTGCTTGAGGGAGAGATCGAGCAGCGCCGCCATGTCGATCACATACCAGGCGCCATCGCGCTGGTGGACGATACCGTTCTGCTCCAGCAGCTCCGCCACAGGGCGCCAGGAGGCGATCACCATGGGGGTAAAAAAGACCGAGAAGGAGCGCTTCAAACCGTGCTCCCGGCGGATCTTCTCCGCGGCGGGAACGCCCGCGGGAAAGACAAAATCGTAACGCTTGAGATCGAAACCGGAGATCTGCCGCGAGCCCGCCTTCTCCACCTGCACCACTAGGCCGTGGCGGGAGAGCGCCGCCTGCACCTTGGGATCAGCAAAAAATGAGATCTTCTCCGAGCCCACCAGGCCATGCAGGGTCACGCTGTTGCGCAGCATCGACTGCTCGGTAAAGGAGAGATAGAGGGCGAAGCCGACCCCTACAATGAGCAGCAGCGAGAGGAGCGGGGCGAGGATACGGCGGGACATGGGCATCTCCTTCACGGGTGGGCAGGCAGTGGCCAGTGGACGGCCGAACGCCCCCCGGGGCGGAGTGATGGTATGAACTATTTATTACAGGAGTGCGGCCCCCAACCGCCGGTCAGGAACTTTCCTTGAACGCTGCGCTCTCCTGTGCGTCGCCCACTGCGCTATGACCCAACAGAAGCCCCACGCCATGACACCACCGCTCCACCAACACCTGCTCGGACTGCTGCTGGGGACGGCAGTGGGAGATAGCCTCGGCCTGCCTTTGGAGGGGCTCTCCCCCCGCCGTGCTCAGCGCCTCTTTCCGCCGCCGTTGCGCCAGCGGCTACTGCCCGCAACAGGCCTGCTGAGCGACGACACCGAACACACCATCATGGTGGCGCAGGCGCTGCTCGCCGCCCCCGCCGATCCCGAGCGCTTTATCCGGCACCTCGCCTGGCAGCTACGTCTCTGGCTGCTGGCCCTCCCAGCCGGGGTGGGGCTGGCCACAGCTCGGGCCATCCTCAAACTACTCATTGGCCTCTCCCCCCACCGCAGTGGGGTCTACTCAGCCGGTAATGGTCCCGCCATGCGGATAGCGATCATTGGCGCCTTTCATGCCGCCCATCCGCCCCAGATGGAGCGCTTTGTCAGCGCTGCCACACGCATCACCCATCGTGATCCGCGCGCCCTCACCGGCGCCCGTGCCGTGGCGCGCATCACCGCTCGACTCACCACTGGGGAGTGGCAGCAACGGCCCCCACTACCGGCCCTGTTGGCAGAGCTGCGCAGCTGTGGTGACGACGCCGAGTGGTTGGCACTGCTACAACGGTTGGAGGAGGGGGTAAAGACCCACTGGAGCGTGGCGCGTTTTGCCGTGGCCCTGGGGGCCGAGGGTGGGATCTCGGGCTATATCTACCGCACCGTACCGCTCTGCATCTACGCCTGGTACCACCACTTTGGTGACTTCCGCGCCACCCTGGAGGCGACCATCGGCTGCGGCGGCGATAGCGACACCACCGGCGCCATCGCTGGCGCCCTGGCGGGCTGTACCGTCGGGGAGGCGGGGATCCCTGCGCAGTGGCTGGCCCAGTTGCGGGAGTGGCCGCGGGGCCAACGGCTGCTGCGACAGCTGGCAGATGCCTTGACGGCGGCGGCCCCCACCGCTGCGGGACGGGCCGCCGCGCCAACGCGACCCGTCCGCTACGCCTGGTGGGCAGTTCCGGCGCGAAACCTGATATTTCTTGCCGTGGTGCTACTACACGGCGTACGGCGTCTGTTGCCCCCCTACTGAGCGCTAGAGGGCCGCCCGTAGCCGTTAGAACATTGCAGAAACGCCGTCGATGCGATCCAAGCGGACGACGATGCGGCTGGCCTGTTGGCTGCGACCGATCACATAGTGCTCATCCACCGCCGTCACCACCATGCCGATGTTGTTGCCCTGCACATGGAGATTGACGCCGCGGCTCTTCTCCTTGCTCTCCAGCAGCACGGCCTTCAGCGGGTCCTCCTCACCGGCAACGGCTGGGGCAGCGGCCACCATGGAGGCCATGAATAGTGCGGGGAGGAAAAACAGATGCTTTCTCATATCACCGGCTCCTCAAACTCAGGCTAGGTCCGGGGTGGCGCCCGCCACCCCTTAAGACGGCATCCCGCCCCTGGACGCCAGGTTCGGTAGAGACGCCGAGCCATAGCATAATCGGCCGCCTAGGCAGGGAAAGGGGTCGTTTGCCCCCTCCCCCTATCCCTTTCGGGCAGGCTTGCCCTCTCCCCCGCGACCGACTATATACTTGACTTTATTAGTCAGGAATAGGGTAGAGAACCATGCGCTCCCGTCTCCCGCAACAGCCCATCGTCCACAGCGACCGCCTCCGCCTACCGGCGGCCCACTACAACACCATCCGCCTGGCCCTGGGACGCCTGGGCCGGCCACTGCTACGGGTGTTGGGCCACCGCGGTCTCGATCTCTGGCTCGATAACGACGTCTGGCTCTGCTACGACCGCAACCTCCACTACCGCCCCCTCCTCGCCTTCACCGGCTTCCGTCCCCAGGAGCGTGAATCCCTGGCGGCCCCGGTCCCCTGCGAGCTGCTCCACTACCACCCCTACGGCCGCGTGGTCGCCCACTCTCTGCTGGAGGAGCTGGCGGGCAAACTGACCACCCAGCTCGACAGCCACCCGATTGATCGACCCCGCGGCCAGCTCCACCAGCTGGCGCGCTATCGACCCGAGGGGTAACCGGCGGTGACCAACGAGGCGGCAGAGGTCGCTATTTCGTTGTAGGCTTTGCCCCCAGGCGTACGGCCTACCTAGGGGAGAGCGATCCGAACAGAGGCGGATCGCGGGTTGGGGTCATCAGGTTTCACTTATGGTTCCAATAAAAACACGTGAATATCCTTATGCCATGCCCCTCCGTATAGTACGCCTCCATTGAGGGGGTCACGCTTGGCAGTGGCCACCTCCTGATAACCACAAACTGACACACACTGAGGGTGAATTCATGGATCAGTCCAATCGTTATGCCCGTCTTGACCTCAAAGAAGAGGATCTGCTGAAGGGTGGCCGCCACGTCCTGTGCGCCTACCTGATGAAGCCCAAGGCTGGCTACGACTACCTCTCCACCGCTGCCCACTTTGCCGCTGAATCCTCCACCGGCACCAACGTCGAGGTGTGCACCACCGACGACTTCACCAAGGGTGTGGACGCCCTCGTCTATGAGATCGACGAGGCCAAGGAGCTGATGAAGATCGCCTACCCGGTGGAGCTGTTCGATCGCAACATCATCGACGGCCGCGCCATGATGGTGAGCTTCATGACCCTCACCATCGGTAACAACCAGGGCATGGGGGATGTCGAGTACGCCAAGATGCTCGACTTCTACATGCCGCCGAGCCTGCTCAAGCTGTTCGATGGCCCCGCGATGAATATCGTGGACATGTGGCGCGTGCTGGACCGCCCCATCACCAACGGTGGCATGGTGGTCGGCACCATCATCAAGCCCAAGCTGGGCCTGCGGCCGCAGCCGTTCGCCGATGCCTGCCACATGTTCTGGCTGGGTGGTGACTTCATCAAGAACGACGAGCCCCAGGGCAACCAGGTGTTCGCGCCGCTGAAGGATGTGATCCCACTCGTGGCCGACGCCATGCGCCGCGCCCAGGACGAGACCGGCGAGGCCAAGATCTTCTCCGCCAACATCACCGCGGACGACCCGTTCGAGATGATCGCCCGCGGCGAGTACATCCTCGACACCTTCCGCGAGAACGCCTCCCACGTCGCGTTCCTGGTGGATGGCTATGTGGGTGGCCCCTCGGCCATCACCCTGTGCCGTCGCTACTTCCCCAACCAGTTCCTGCACTACCACCGTGCCGGCCACGGCGCGGTCACCAGTCCGCAGGCCAAGCGTGGTTACAACGCCCTGGTGCACATGAAGATGTCCCGCCTCCAAGGTGCCTCCGGTATCCACACCGGCACCATGGGCTACGGCAAGATGGAGGGTGACAAGGACGACAAGATCCTCGCCTTCATGCTGGAGCAGGATGAGGCGATGGGGCTCCACTACAAGCAGAACTGGCTCGGCATGAAGGCCACCACCCCGATCATCTCCGGTGGCATGAACGCCCTGCGTCTGCCAGGCTTCTTTGACAACCTGGGCCACTCCAACGTCATCCAGACCTCCGGCGGCGGCGCCTTCGGTCACAAGGACGGCGGCACCGCTGGCGCCAAGTCCCTCAAGCAGGCGCGCGACGCCTGGCTGGCGGGCGTGGACCTGGTGGACTATGCCAAGGATCACCCGGAGCTGAAGGGCGCCTTCGAGACCTTCCAGGCCGACGCCGACAAGCTCTACCCGAACTGGCGCGAGAAGTTGGGTGTGACCGCCAGCGCAGCCCACAAATAACCATAACTAAGCTACGCCCGAACTTTCGCAAGACACCCCCCCTTCATTCCAACCCCGGCCGCAAGGCCGGGGTTTTTTCGTTTTAAGTCCCCCCCTCAAAGCCGCACTGGCGCCACGCCTCATAGACCACCACCGCCACCGCATTGGAGAGGTTGAGGCTGCGACTGCCGGGGCGCATCGGCAGCCGCAGGCGCTGTTCGGCAGGCAGGCTATCGAGCAGCGCCACCGGGAGACCACGGCTCTCTGGACCAAATAGGAGGGCGTCCCCCGCCATAAACTGGGCGCTGGTATGGAGGCAACTGCCGCGGGTGGTCATGGCGAATAGCCGGCGCGGGGTCACCGCGGCGAGGAACGCCTCCAGGTGGGGGTGGACTGCCACGGCGGCGTACTCGTGGTAGTCGAGCCCGGCGCGCCGCAGACGGGCGTCGTCCAGGACAAAGCCGAGGGGCTCGATGAGGTGGAGGCGGGCACCGGTGTTGGCGCACAGGCGGATGATGTTGCCGGTGTTGGGGGGGATCTCCGGCTCAAAAAGGGCGACATGGAACATCGGGCGGCAGCGGTGTGCGGTATAGTAGCGGCCGTTTTTCTCGGCCGATGGGGGGTTGAAGGTGGAGACTCAGGACAGAAACATGCTGGCCCTCGAATTCTGCGGTATGCGCTTCGCTACACCGCTGGTACTACTCTCCGGTTGTGTCGGATTTGGCGAGGAGTATACCCGTGTTGCCGGCTTCACCAACCGCGCGGCCGGCGCCGTCTGCCTCAAGGGGACCACCCTAGAGCCACGCCTCGGCAACGCCGCTCACCGCATCTACGAGACCCCCTGTGGGATGCTGAACGCCATCGGCCTCCAGAATCCAGGGGCGCGCCATGTGGTGGAACAGATCCTCCCCAGCCTCGACTTCAGCGAGACCCGCTTCATCGCCAACATCTCCGGCTCCACGGTGGAGGAGTACGCTGAGGTGGCGCGCATCTTCGACAACTCCCCCATCGATGCCATCGAGATCAACATCTCCTGCCCCAACGTCAAGGCGGGTGGGGTGGCCTTTGGCAACGACCCGGAGATGTCGGCCCGGGTGGTGGAGGCGGTGCGGGCGGCCACCCGCAAACCCATCATCACCAAGCTCTCCCCCAACCAGACCGACATCGCCGGCAATGCTCGACGCTGCATCGAGGCCGGCACCGACGCCTTTGCCGCCATCAACACCCTGATGGGCATGGCCATCGACATCGAAAGCCGCACACCGCTACTCGGCAACAACCAGGGCGGCCTCTCCGGTCCAGCCATCAAACCGGTGGCGCTGCTGCGCACCCATCAGGTCTATCAGGTCTGTCGTCCCCACGGCATCCCCATCATCGGTCAAGGGGGGATCACCAGCGCCGAGGACGCCCTTGAGTTCCTCATCGCCGGCGCCTCCGCCGTCGGCATCGGCACGGCCCTCTTCTACGACCCGGGCATACTGCCGAAGATCAATGCCGGCATCGTGGACTATTTGCAGCGCCATGGCCTCACCGAAGTGGCCCAGCTCACCGGCACCTTAACCTTGAACGACCGTCGCCCTGGCTGCGGCTGTTGATCTCTTAGGGGCAGCGAGCGCCCTGCGCCGGGCAAGGATGGCCCCAAGGTCCAGGTGCGAACGGCGAGTAGTCGGTGGAACGGGATGACAGTGGGGCGGTCAGAAGCGATATTGCGGTCGGCTTTCGTCTTCAGGAAGAGTAAGATGGCCGTTACGATTCACCCTCTACGACCACCGCGGCCCACCCCCAGGCCGCTCCGGTGGCCACCGACGAGCCGCCCAGGTACGCGCGATGTTTGCCCGACTCCTTGCCCTGCTCCTGCTGCTACTTGTTGCCCTACCCAGCGCTGCCACCGATCACCCGCCGGTGCTGATCGGGTTAGACGCAGAGTTCGGCCATCTCACCAGCACCTCGGCCCAGGCGGTGGAGCGGGGGATCCGCATCGCCATGGACGAGATCAACGCCGCTGGCGGGGTCTTGGGGGGGCGGCCACTGGCCCTGGTGACCACCGACAACCGTTCAATCCCCCTCATCGGCAAGGATAACTTCCGCCAGCTGGCGGCCATGCCAGACCTCGTAGCGGTGTTTGGCGGCAAGTTCAGCCCGGTCTACGTTGAGTGTGTCCCCCTAGCCCACGAGCTGGCGCTACCGCTGCTCGATCCGTGGGGCTCGGCCGATCCCATCACCGACCACGGCCACACCCCTAGTTACACCTTCCGCCTATCGCTGAAAGATACCTGGGCCGCCCCTGCCATGCTCAACTTTGCCCGGCAGGCCCACGGCGCCACCCGGATCGGTGTGCTGCTCCCCCATACCGCTTGGGGTCGCAGTAACCTCACCGCCTTGGAGCGGGCCGCGGCCCAAGGGGGGACCCAGCTGGTGGCGACCCGTTGGTATAACTGGGGTGACAGCAGCCTGATGACTCAATATCAGGAGATGCGCCGCGCCGGTGCGGAGGCGGTGGTGCTGGTGGCCAATGAGACAGAGGGCTCGCTCTTCGTCCGTGAGTTGGCGGCCCTGCCAAAAGAGCAGCGCCTCCCCATCGTCAGCCACTGGGGTATCACCGGCGGTGAGTTCGTCAAACTGAGCGGCGAGGCGCTCCAGGCGGTGGACCTGGCGGTGATCCAGACCTTCAGCTTTATCGATCAGCAGACCCCCATCACCGCCCGGGTACTGGCGAAGCTAGACCAAGCGTATGGGATCCCGACGGCGGCGGCGGTGAAGAGCCCCGTCGGGATCGCCCAGGCCTACGACCTCACCCACCTGTTGGCACGCGCCATCGATCGCGCCGGCTCGACCGATCGCCGCGCCATCCGCGACGCCTTGGAGCAACTTGGCCCTTACGACGGCCTGGTGCGCCGCTATGATCCCCCCTTTACCTCTCAACGCCACGATGCCCTCTCAGCGCAAGACCTGTTTTTCGCCCGCTACACCACCCATGACGAGCTGATCCCCATTCGCTGACCGGAACCGCTCCTGTGGCCAGCCCTCCCCCTGCGCACGGCATCGACCCCGCCAACTCCCTCACCACCCGGTTCCGCCGGGCCGCCTTCTCGCTCACCATGTTGGTGGTGATCTGTATTGGCCTCACCTCCCTGCTGCTCTCGCTGTGGGAGATCCCGCGCAAAGAGGAGACGCTCCACAACAACACCTTGCGGGTGATCGGGGTGCGGATGGTCGCCGACATCCGCAGTCGCCTGAACAATGTGCGGCAGTTGAGCCAAAGCTCAATGGTCTGGACCGCCCTCACCGACACCTCAGATCGGGAGATGTATCTCAAACCCTATCTGGCAGGGCTGGGTCAGGACGACGCCGAGCTTGGGGTGGTACTACTCGACTATCGGGGGCGACTCACCGCCGGTGAACTGCACTACGCCCTGACCGATCCGGATCTGATCCGGCTGGTGGAGGGGGTGCTGAAGGATAAGCGCTCCCACCTGTTGGTCCACCCCCACGATGCCACCCTGCTGGCCGCCTACCCGGTCCTCTACCCCTACACCCAGGATGCCATCGGGGTGCTGCTGGGCGGCTTCGATCTGCGCACCATGTTTGCCACCGACGTCGCCGGACTCGACCATGGCCACGGCGTGGCGTTACGGCACAACGGCCAACCCATCGTCCGCGTGCCGGAGCCCCCGCCCGCGGCCTTCTTTCCGGTACGCACCCCGCTCCTGCTGCCAGAGCTGGCCAGCGGCACCCACCTGGAGCTGGAGCTCTACTCCCTCGACTACGACTGGCTGATGCCGCCCCTGGAGCAGCTGCTCATCTACCTGGTGGTCGGCTGGGGGGTCGCTACCCTCGTCTGGCCGCTCAGCGAGCGGCTGGCCGGCACCCTGACCAACCGCCTCAATCAATTGGTCTACGTCTGCACCCAGGTGGCCGAGGGCCGCCCACTGCTACCGGAGGTGCAGCCGGGGAGTGATGAGATCGCCCTACTCTCGCGCACCCTGCACGACGCCCTGTTGGCCCTGCGCCAGATCCAGGATCACCTGGAGGAGCGGGTGGAGGAGCGGACGCGGGCGCTGCAAGAGAGCGAGGAGCGCTACCGCCAAGGGTTTGAGATCAACACCGCCGTCAAGCTGCTCATCAACCCTGAAGATGGCAGCGTCGTCGATGCCAACGAGGCGGCTTGTGCCTTCTATGGCTACAGCCGGGCACAGCTGTTGGAGATGAAGGTCAGCGATATCAACATCCTCTCGCCGGAGGCGATCCGGACCGAGATGGAGAACGCCCTCGCCGAGCATCGACTCTATTTTCGCTTCCAGCACCGCCTCGCGTCGGGGGAGATCCGCGATGTCGAGGTCTATTCAGGCCCCATCACGGTACGCCATCGGCGCCTGCTCCACTCCATCATCCATGACGTCACTGAGCGGCGCCGGGCGGTGGCGGCGCTACGCGAGAGTGAGCGGCGCTTCCGTACCTACGTCGAAAGTTCACCGGTGCCGGTGGCGGTGGTGGATGCCCACGGCGACTACCAAGAGGCCAATCCGGCAGCGCTGGCGATGCTCGGTTACGATCTACCCACCCTCCGCAGCAAAAACTTCTTTGACCTCGCCCCGGCGGAGGAGCGCGAGGCGCTCCAACAGCGTTTCGCCACCCTCATGGCCACTGGCCACATGGAGGGCGATATCCAGCGGGTCTGTGCCGACGGTTCGGTTATCTGGATCACGGTACGGGCGGTGGCCATTGAACAGGGGCGCTTTCTGCTCTTTGCCCAGGACATCACCCAGCGCAAGCGGGATGAGCAGGTCCTGCGCGACAGCCAGGCGCGTTACCAGACCCTTTTTGAATCGATGGCCGATGCCCTCTTTGTCTACGAGATCGAACCCATCACCCAACTCGGTCAGCTCATCGAGTGCAACCAATTCGCGGTCGATTACACCGGCTACAGTCGGGCCGAGCTGCTAGGCAAAAACCTGCGGGATCTGGAGGCCCCCAACAGCGAGGTGAAGCTCGCCGCCATGGTCCAGACGCTACACGCCGGGCAGGCCATCAGCTTTGAACAGATCCATCTGAGTCAACAGGGGGAGCCGATCCCGGTGGAGATCCACGCCCACGCCTTCCTCCTGGAGGGGCGCCAGGTTGCCATCTCCATCGTGCGCGATATCCGCGAGCGCAAGCGCTCAGAAGCGGCCCTACGGCAGGCGGAGGAGAAGTACCGCTCCGTGGTGGAGAGCATCAAACAGGGGGTCTTCCAGATCGACAACACCAACCGCTGGAGTTATCTCAATCCGGCGTGGGAGGAGATCACCGGCTTTACGGTGGCTGAGGTGTTGGGACACAACAGCGCCGACGCGCTGCTCCCGACGGATCGGGCCCGCTACCTCAAGACCTTGGCACCGTTATTTGCCCACCAGGCCCCCCTCTGCCGCGACCAGTTCCGCTTTCTGTACCACAGCGGGGGCTACCGCTGGGTCGAGCTGTTTGCACAAGCCACCAGCGATAGCGCCGGCCACTATAACGGGATCTCCGGCACCCTCACCGACATCACCGAACGGCGAGCGGCAGAGACCCAACTCCGACTCGCGGCCAGCGTCTTCCAACACAGCCACGAGGGGATCGTGCTCACCGACCGCGAGGCGCGCATCATCGATGTCAACGACGCCTTCACCCGCATCACTGGCTATAGCCGTCACGAGGTGGTGGGGCAGAATCCGCGCTTTCTCAAATCGGGCCATCAGGATCCCACCTTCTACGCCAACCTTTGGCAGGCGCTGGAGCAGCGCGGCTTCTGGCAAGGGGAGGTGTGGAATCGGAGCAAGCAAGGCGAGGTCTACCCTGAACTCCTCACCATCTCCGCGGTACACGACGAGCAGGGTGGCACCAGCCACTACGTTGGGGTCTTCGCCGACATCTCCCCGCTCAAGAGCCATGAACAGCAGCTGGAGCGGATCGCCCACTACGATGCCCTGACCCAGCTCCCCAACCGCATCCTGCTGGCGGACCGAATGCAACAGGCATTGGCCCAAGCCAAGCGCGCCGGCCATCGGGTGGCGGTCTGCTACCTCGATCTAGACGGCTTTAAGGCGGTCAACGACACCCGTGGCCACGCCGCCGGCGATGAGCTACTGACAGAGGTGGCACGCCGCCTCAAGGCGTGGGTGCGGGAGGGCGACACCGTGGCACGCCTCGGTGGCGATGAGTTTGTGCTGCTGCTGTTGGGACTGGAGTCGGTGGATCAGTGCGAGGAGATCCTCGCGCGAGTCAACCACGCGATAGCCGAACCGGTATTCCTCTCGGGTACCCCGGTGAGCGTCTCCGCCAGCATCGGCGTCGCCCTCTTTCCCGATACCGATGGTGATGCCGATACCCTCCTGCGCTACGCCGATCAGGCGATGTACGGCGCCAAGGAGGCGGGCAAGAATCGCTTCCAGCTGGTGAGCATGGAGCAGGATCGCTATGCCCGCCGGCGCCGCGCCCTACTGCGGGAGTTGGATCTAGCACTAGAGCGGAATGAGCTGCTGCTCCACTACCAACCCAAGGTCAATCTACACAACGGCCAAGTGGTGGGGGTGGAGGCGCTGCTCCGCTGGCGCCACCCCAAGCGCGGCCTCCTCGCGCCCAATAGCTTTTTGTTTGATCTCAACCACGCCCCCCTGGAGATCCGCATCGGCCGCTGGGTGCTGGAGAGCACCCTGGCCCAAGGGGAGCAGTGGCGGGCGAATGGCCTCACCCTGGGGCTCAGCGTCAACATCTCCGCCCCCCACCTGGAGGCGGGCGACTTCCCCGATCACATCGAGCAGCTAATGGCGCAGTACCCCTGGGCCAAGGGGCGATTCGAGTTGGAGGTGCTGGAGAGCGCCGCAGTGGAGGATATCGATCGGGTAGCGCAGCTGATGCGGGCCTGCCAGGCGGCTGGGGTCAGCTTCGCCCTGGATGATTTCGGGACCGGCTACTCCTCCCTCACCTACTTCCGGCGACTACCGGCGGAGACGTTGAAGATCGATAAGTCGTTCGTCATCACCATGCTGGAGAACAGCGATGACCACGCCATTGTTGAAGGGGTGCTCGGACTCACCACGGCCTTTGGCCGCACCGCCATTGCTGAAGGGGTGGAGAGCGCCGCCCACGGCCATGAGCTGATGCGGCTCGGCTGCCACCTGGTCCAGGGCTATGGTATTGCGCCACCGATGCCGGCAGAGGAGATCCCCGCCTGGGTCAACCACTGGAATGCCCACCCCGAACAGCGGCTGGGGTCATCGAGTAGTGAGAGAGCCGATTGAGAGATGATGTGGTGTGGTCCCCGCCGCCATGGGCGGGGACCATGCAGGAGGTGCTCAGGAGGCCTCGCGCAGCGCCTGCTGCGATTGGTGGTAGGCGATAAACGCCTCCGCCTCCGCCTTACCCATGTAGCGCGCTAACACCTTCGGTTCGGTGTTGCGCAGGTCCACCATGATGAGGCCATCCAGGGCATCATTGAAGTCGGGATCGACATTAAAGCCGAGCAACTTGCCACCCATCTTGAGGTACTGGCGCAGCAAGATAGGCACCCCCTTATTGTCCTCCTCGATGGAGGCCACCAACTCCGAGATCCCCTCTAGATCCTTCACCACCCGATACTCTTCGGCGTGGAAGTGGCGCCGCTTGGCCCCTCGGAATGGGCGGCGTGGCTTCACCATACGGGCCAGTTGCGGGAGGAAACTGTTGCCCTTCAGAAAGTCCACCAGCAGCTGCTGCGAGAGGGTGGCGTACTCGTTGGAGATAGAGACCGGCCCAAACAGGATGCGATAGCGGGGGTGGGCGGCGATGAAGGCACCGATCCCCTTCCACAACATCAGCAGCGGTGAGTAGCTGCGCTGGTATTCGGGACGGACAAAGGAGCGCCCCAGCTCAATGGCCGGATTCAACTCATCCAGTAGCCGGCGGCGATAGCGGAACAGCGACTGGGTATAGAGCCCACGCTTGCCGAACTTGGCAACGATGTCGTCGGCCAGGCCGAGTCGATAGGCGCCGACCAACTCCTGCTTCTCCTCCTGCCAGACAAACAGATGCAGATAGTAGGCGTCGTAGAGATCGATATCCCGCGAGCGGCCAGTCCCCTCCCCCGTGGCGCGGAAGGTAAGCTCCCGCAACCGGCCGATCTCCTGCATCAGCCACGGCACCTGCGCCGCCTTGGCGTAGTAGACCGCCATACCGCCGCTCCGCTCCAGACACTGCCCCGCCGGCAGCGCCGCCACCTCAGCGGCCAGTAGTGATGCGGGTGCCGCCTCTGCCAGCGGCTCACCATCGACACTAGTGCCCCCCTTGGCGAGGGCAGCCGCCGCAGTGCGCGCCTTGTCACCCAAGGCGTAACTGCGCAGCCGCAGCTGGCACATCAGCGCCTCATCCGAGTCGATCGCCTCCAACTTACTGAAGGGGATTGGCTGGCCAAAGGAGAAGTGGATTGCGCGGTTCTCCTTGTTGATGAACTCGCGCACCAACATGAAGGTGCGGACCCGCGGATGGAGCATCCCCAAGAGCTGGAATGGCGCACCGTTCTGACCATGGACAAAGGTGGGGATCACCGGCGCCCCCGCCATGCGGATAATGCGGGCGATGGTGGGGCTCCAGAGGGGATCGGTCACCCGCAGCCGCTGGAGATCAAAATGGGAGACCTCACCCGCCGGGAAGATCACCAGCAAGCCGCCACCGCGCACCCACCGCACCGCCTCCCGCAGGGGACGGGAGTTGGTGCGGGTGGCCGTCTGGCCGCCAAAGGGATCGACACCGATAAATAGCTCGGCCAGCTCCGGGATACGTTGCAGCAGTCCGTTGGCCATCAGCTTCACATCCGGCCGGATCCGCCGCAGCACCTCCGCCAACAGCACCCCCTCCACACCACCAAATGGGTGGTTGGCCACCAGCACCGCGCCCCCCTCTCTGGGGATCCGCTCCAGCTCCCGCGCCACAACCTCCGAGCGAAAACCGAACAGCGTGATCACCTGCTGCAAAAATTCGTCACAGCCCTCGGCTGGGGGCAAGGTCTTATAGAGCTGACTCAAATAGTCGAGGCCAGACACCTTTTCCATCAGGTACTCGACCCAGGAGAGACGCCCGGCGAGGGCCCCCTTGAGACGAAACGGCTCCGCTTTGACGACGTGCGACATTTGATCCACTCCGCAAGGGCAGATTGACCGGCCCAACAGCCGGCAGTGCCGGCAAGCTTACGGAGGGTGTGTGATCTTCCTGTTCCGATTCAGTTGCTTCCGTGTGACAGGTGCAGCGCGTACCGCCGAGGGAGTGCTACCGGGGGAGATTTATACACAACGCCCAAGCGTCGGTCAGGATCTATAAGGTGGCTATCAGGGCGGTCTCACAGGCATGAGGAGAGGCGCGGAAGAGGAGATTAACTGATTGATTTCTATCTGAAGCGTACACCGTTATCCAAACACCTAGGCGCTTTGCCATGACGCCACCGCCATGGGGTGGAGGCGCCTACGCCCCCAACTGTTCCACAGAGTTATCCACAGCTACGGTAACGGTGTTGGAGAGACGCAGCGCGCGGGATTTTTACCTCATAAAGCGGCCAACGGAACCCGGCCAGCGCCGCCCGCTCCGCCCCGCCAACAGCCCCTCTTGGCCTTACCTCCAACCAGCGTCGCCCAAGGCACCCCGCTGGCCCATCCCCGCCCCTCCCTGATAGCAGTCACCCGGGGGAGCGGGTGGGTCGGTGCGCCGTTCGCATGGCATGAACCCGGATGTTCCGCCCGTTCCCATAGCGCCCCCCGTACCACCCGCTCTCCCGGGCAACCGCTGCCAAGTCGTATCTCCGGCAGCGGGGTAATACCATCATCAGACGCGGAACTGCTCCACCACCCGGCGTAGCTGCTCCGCCAGTTGCGCCAGATTCTCTCCAGCGGCCTGGGTCTGCGCCGCGGTGCGGGCAGTCCCCTCGGCGCTGGAGCTGATCCCCACCACATTGCGGTTGATATCTTCCGTCACCGCGGTCTGCTCCTCGGCCGCACTGGCGATCTGGGTACTCATCTCGCTGATGACCCCCACGGCACGGGTGATCGCCTGGAGCGCCTCACCCGCCCCTTGGGCGCTCGCCACGCTCCCGCTCGCCCGCTGGCGGCTGTTCTCCATCAAGCTCACCGCCTGCCGCGTGCGCCCCTGCAACTTTTCGATCATCGCCTGGATCTCACCGGTGGAGGCGCCCGTGCGACTCGCCAAGGTACGCACCTCATCGGCGACGACGGCGAAACCGCGCCCCTGTTCGCCGGCCCTGGCCGCCTCAATAGCGGCATTGAGGGCCAGTAGGTTGGTCTGCTCGGCGATCCCGCGGATCACATCGAGTACCCCACCAATACGTTCACTATCCTGCTCCAGCTCCTGGATCAGCTGGGCGGTATTGTCCACCTCCTGGGCCAAGGCGCCGATGGTAGCGATGGCCTGCTCCACCACCCGCTGCCCCTCGCGGGCATTGCTATCGGCCTCCTGGGCCGCCTCAGCGGCATCACCAGTGGTCTTAGCGACCTCCTGCACCATGGCCGCCATCTGGGTGACGGCGGTCGCCACCTGCTCGGTGGCAGAGTGCTGTTCACTGATGGCACGGTTGGTCTCCACGGTGAAGAGGGAGAGCTGCTCCGCCGCCGCCGCCACCTGGTTGGTTGAGCTGTTCACCTGACCAATGGTCCCGTGCAGCTTGGTCAGAAAGGCGTTGAAGGCGAGTGCCAGTTGACCGATCTCATCCCGCCCGCTCACCACCACCCGAGCGGTCAGATCACCATCACCGTGGGCGATATCTTCCAAGCGTACCAACAGGTTCTGGAGCGGTTTGGCCACCACCAACGGAAAGATGATGGCCAGCGCCACACACAGCACCACGCCCACCACCAGGGCAATCAACTGATTGACAGTGCTACTATCGACCACCTGCCCCATGGTGGTGACCTCACCTTGAGAGGCCTTATCCAGCTGCTCGGTGAGGCGGTCGATGACCCCACGCATCACCTTGAACTGCTCATCCGCGTGGCCAAAGCTCAGCTCAATCGCCGTGGAACGGCCTGCGCGGGTGTTGCTAGAGCGCTGCTTGGCCACCTCTTCCGTAGTGGTTAACCACTCAGCAAAGCGGGCGTCAAACTCCGCCACCATCGCCTTGGCCTCCGCGGAGTGGGTCAGCTGACCAAAGCTATCCACCCGCCGCTTTGCCTGCTCAATATTCTCCTGATGTTGTGCCAATAGGGCGCGGTACTGCTCAGAGTCAACATCCACGAAAATGAGGCTGCGCTCGGCCACCTGCGCCTGATAGAGATCTCGATCGGCCTGTAGCACCAGACTCAGCCCCGGCATCAACTCCGCCGCAATGGTCTCGCCGCTGTGACTTAAACGCCACACATCGCGCACCCCCATGGCGGCGATCACCGCCATCACCAACGCCAGCAGCAGGCAGGGGATGGCCAGCTTGTAGCGAAAAGGCAAGTCGTTAATCATCTTCATTGCAGCACCCTCCCGGGGCCCCAACGGCCGAACATGAACGGCCTACTTGTCCAGTTCGTCCAGGTTGATACCCACTGTCAGAGCGCCAATGGCATGGCCGGCATCCATCACAGGCACGGAGACCTGCACCAGGTAGGCCTGGGCGCTCTTATCGAACGTCACGTCACCGATATAGACCGCCCCCTTCCCGTGGGCGAATGACTCGGTGAACTTCTCCTCATCCCCCTGCCAGTAGTCGGAGGTCTTGTTGGTCATGGCCACATTCGCCCCCTGGTTATCCATCAGGAACAGCTCCAGAAAGTAGGGGGCAGAACGCTCCAGCTCTAGCAGCGTGCGGGCGGCGTTGGAGCTCATCAACGCCTTCATATCGTCATTCAACCCCTCCGTAGCTATCCATACCTCATCCTTGGCACGGATGGTAGTGAGGTCCATCCCTAGGTTGTTCTGCTCCTTCACGGCGGTCACCAACACGGGATTGCGACCCCACTCTTGCAACTTAGGGACAAGGGCCTTGACCGATGCGGGGATCTCCTCGGCATAGGCAACGCCGGAGCAGAGCCATAGGACGGTGACAAGCATGGAGATGAACCTGTTCATGACGAACCTCCAGACGGTAAGGGGCGCGGCCCGCGGCCGACACGGTAGTTAAGCGAAGGCAACGCGCGCTGGCGCAACCGATACAGCTCCACTATGCCCCCCCTAGGCCACCGCCCTCTATCAGCCAGGAGCGCGTCCTCCTGTCGGCCTCACGGTAGGGAGGTGTCGGTCTTGGTCCTACAGATGAGACGGCAGCCCACGGGGGGAACCATGACACCGTAGTGTCTGAAAAGCCGGTTTGCATGGCCACCGCCCCTCACGCCCCCCGAGGCGCCTTCTGTGGATAGGCAGCGAGGACCTGCTGTGATGAGTGGGAGGCCTATTCATGCGCCCCTCGAAGCTCTGACCGTTCAGAGGAGACATGTGGGGCCCGTGCACCTAATGAGGCAGCTCCGCCCTCCGCCATCCCGCCCTCTGGGGGCCCCCTGGAGCCATAAACAAGGATCGGATGACACAACCGCTCAAACTGTATGACAAAAAATAAACACATAACCTTCGCCAGGCCCCATCACAAACACAATAAGGCGTGACTACCAATTTTGGTCACCCATGATTGACCAAGGTCGTCCAATACGCACCACCCTCTTCTAGGCGCCGACCTAAAAAGCTAAATAACTCATGGACCACCCGCCCAAAACAACATTGGCACGAGTCATGCATTAAACCCGACCGGGGAGAGAACCCCAAACACAAAACAATCATCAGGAGAAGCGGTCATGCAGAAAGGGTTTACACTCATTGAATTGATGATCGTCGTCGCCATCATTGGCATTTTGACGGCCATTGCTACCCCTGCTTATAACGAGTACACCATTCGCAGCAAAGTGACAGAGGGATTGGCCCTAGCCGCTGCAGCCAAAGTCTCTGTAGCGGAAGGGTACTATGCCAATAATGTCGAAGGCATATCGGCGGCATCCGCATCATGGACAACCGAATGGGCGCCGACCAAATATGTGCAAGATATCTCTATCGATGGCTTCAGCGGCACCATTTTCATTACCTACAGCAGTAATATTCCAGCGATTGGGGGTCTCACGCTTGTCTTGACCCCCAACTCTGGGGGGGGTCCCCTGACCCCTTCTGCGGAGGGTCCCATCGACTGGGCCTGTGCCAGCATGACCACCTATACAGCGGTCAGCCATGGCCTGACGGCGGTGGCTGGCACCTTGCCCTCCAAGTACGCACCAACCGAGTGCCAATAAGCAGTGAGGACTTAAAGGGAGACCGCCTTTGGGCGGCCTCCCTTTCTATCCAAAATAGACACCTAAAGAGGAGCACCTCACTCTGCATCACCGACGCACGCCATTTCCAACCAAAATACACCCGACACAGCACCACTAATCAGAGCCGCACCACAACCCCAACCGACGACACAAATGGCGCAACTAAACAAACCACCACACAGGTAAAAAATGCGAGACAAAAACCCGTCAACGGGCACACCACAGTGCATCCATTCACCTTCACCACCACCAACCCACCCTCCAAACACCCATTCACAAAAATCCTAAATCACCGCCATAGACTAATCCCTTTTATTTTGCCTTTAATCCTTAACAAAAAACCCTATACCGGACCGACTGCCCCCCGTCAAACCGGGTTATCGACGCCCCCACCGCCCTCGAACGAAGGCTCCATTCACTGCTTCCGCTCTCCGGTTGACAGCGCCTTTTTCTTACGCCTCTATCGCCGCCCCCTGAGGGTCGATGGCCCCAAGGGGCCCCAGCCAAATATGCCATCCCCCCTGCCCTCTCCCCCATGCGAGAATTGGAGAAACCCCCACTGATTCCCCCCCCATGTCCCACCCTCATGACGACCCCTCCCACTCTCACCACCATCACCACCACGCGGCGGCCGGTGGCCGTCTGCTTGGCGCCCTCATCATCACCCTGCTATTTGCCGCCGTTGAGGTGGTTGGGGGGCTCATCTCCGGCTCCCTGACCCTACTGGGTGATGCCGGCCACATGGTGACCGATGCGGTCGCCCTCGGCCTGGCGGCCGCCGCGGCCCGCTTGGCGCAACGCCCCCCCTCCGCCTACCACAGCTATGGACTTGGACGGGCCGAGGTGGTGGCCGCGCTGACCAACGCGGTCTTTATGCTGGCGGTGGTCGCCTCTATCGCCATGGAGGCGGTGGCGCGCATCACCGCACCGGTGCCGGTAGCGGGCGGCACGGTGATGGCCGTGGCGGCAGCGGGGTTGGTGGTCAACATCCTGGTGGCCTGGTGGCTGGCCCACGGCGCAGGGACACTCAATGAGCGGGGAGCCCTGCTGCATGTCCTGGGTGATCTGCTGGGTTCGGTGGCGGCCCTGCTCTCCGGTGCGGTGATCTGGCTCACCGGTTGGGAGCTGGTGGATCCCCTCCTCGCCTTAGGGGTGGTGGTGCTGATCCTCTTCTCCACCGTACAGCTGGTGCGGGAGAGCCTGCATGTAGTGATGGAGGGGGTCCCACCCCACCTGAAACTGGAGGAGATCGGCCAGGCAATGGCGGGGATCGGGCAAGTGCAGTCGGTCCACGATCTCCATATCTGGACCCTCTCTTCCGGTTCTATTGCCCTCACTGCCCACATCGTAGTGGCGCGCATTGAGCAGTGGCTGGAGGTGCAACCCCTCCTTCACCACCTGCTCGCCGAGCACTTCCACATCGATCACATCACCCTGCAACCCGAGGCGACCACCCGTACCGTCCCCTTTCCCCCCGCGGAGAAGCGGCGGGAGGAGGAGACCACCGATGGGTAGCGGGCCCCCCCTGGCTACCCCTGCCGAGCCAACATCTTCATCCCACCAATGAGGCCCGCGATACGGCGCCCCAACTCAGTGGCCGCTGCGGCCGGTTCAGTGGGTAGAGGCCAGGTGACACAGCGCAAGGGGGGGGGCAACGGCAGTGCAGGGAAGTGAGAGGGGTCCAGTAGAATCAACAGATCGCCCCATGCCAGCCGCTCAGGGGCAAACGGGCGCGCCACCGCCCACCCCTCGGCCATGGCATGGAGGCGGGTAACGGCATGGAGTGCTACGGCGGGATCGGGGTGGTAAAACAGGAGCTGGGCGGGGCGCTTGTACACGCAGGAGGCGGGGCGTCAAAAGGTGGGGGGGCTGGGAAGAGTCATATTAGTAAAGTAGGATATTCTCACCTCTCCCCCCAGCCGACCGAGGTACACGATGCTGACGTTCGACGCCCTGACCATCGGTGGTATCGCCGTCGCGATACTGTTTGCCATTGTGATGCTGGCCACCTGCCTCACCAAAGGGTGTAGTCGAACCCGCTAACGCCCGTCATCCTCTCTGCGGGTAGGGCCTAGGGAGACCCCCTAAGCCCTACCTACCCCCCCCTCGGGATCGCTTAAATGAGGGGGTAGCTCAACTCCCCAGACGCATGACCATGCCATCAACGCCATAGCGACTGGCCATCTCGCTCAACATCTGCCGGTAGTAGTGCACGGCGCTGGCCCCTCCCGCCTCGACATCAATCACCCGCCAGCCGAACGGCCCCTCGCTGAGACGGAACTGCAACTCCAGCGGCGCGCCATCGCGCGATACCCGGATCCCCAGCTGCACCTCACCCTCCTCGATATTGCCGCGGGGGCGCAGATACTCGATGTTGCCGATGGCATGGCCCGCCAGCTGACGCGACATGGCATCCAGGAACATATTCTCCACCGCTACCCGCACCTGCCCATATTGGGTGCTGGTCACGGTGCGGTTCATCGGCCCCAACGCCCAACGGGTCATGGTGTCAAAATCGAGCAGGGGACCTATCTCCTCCAGCAAGAAGCGACGCAGCTCCGCCGGCTGCCCCTGGGGGCGACTGTTGAGCCAAGCGGTCAACCGCTCGATGCCATATTGGAGCGTCTCACCCGGGGAGGGATAGGCGGCGGGAGAGGGTTGATAGGGCTGGTAGCCGCCGGGAAAACCGGCCTGGTAGCCACTGGGAGAGTAACTCCCCTGTTGGCCAGAATGCCCCTCCACTGGGGAGCGTTGGGGCATGGGCTGGTAGGGCTGATAGCCGTAGTTAGGGGTCACCCCCTCGCTGTACCCCATGTTGGGGAAGGGTGCGCCGGTGTTCATCCCCGGCACTGGATAGCCGCTAGAGCCGCCCCCCTGTGGCGGCAGGCCCGCCCCACTAAAGCCCGTCTGGGGGAAACTGCTCCCGCCAAAGCCCTGCGGCGGCAGGCTGTTGGCGCCATAACCGGCTTGCGGGAATTGGCCGCTCGTAAAACCCTGTTGAGGGAAACTGCTACTGCCCCCTTGCGGCGGCAAGGTGCCGCTGTTGTAACCCTGCGGAGGAAAATTGCTAGAGGGGAATGTCGCCTGGGGGTTACTGCTGAAATCTGGGGAGCTGGTAGGGAAATTGGGGAAGCTGTTGTAGCCATTTCCACCCTGCTCAAAGCGGGGGTAGGCGTTGGCATCATAGCTCCCAGGAGCGACTGTTGAGTTGGGGAAGGACAGGGTAGTAGGGGCTGCGATTGTGAGGCCAGCCAGGGAGAGGAGGGCCAGACTGGCAACCACCGGTACACGTCTCATCATTGTCGCTCCTGAGGCAAATGAAGGCGGCGCAAGCATACCACAGGCCCTTGGCCGACACGGGCCAGGGGGCGATACTGCCCCGATGCCCCCTTCTCCACCCTTCCCCCCGCCACCGCCCGCCACCGAGGATGAGCTGCTCCAGCGCGCAGCCCGCCTGGCCGGCGCCACTCTGGCAGAGCTGGCGGCCCAGGCCGGCCAGCGGGTACCCCACGATTTGCGGCGCCATAAGGGGTGGGTTGGGCAGCTGCTGGAGCGGCACCTGGGGGCGAGTGCCGGATCCGCCCCAGAGCCCGACTTTCCCCAGCTCGGCATCGAGCTGAAGAGCCTACCGCTGGATCGACGCGGCCTACCCCGAGAGTCCACCTATGTCTGTGTCGTGCCGCTAGAGGGGGGCCAAACGGGGCACTGGGAGGGCTCGCTACTACAGCGCAAGCTGGCGCGGGTGCTCTGGCTACCGGTGGAGGCCGATCCTGGGTTAGTCCTGGCAGAACGCCAAGTGGGGGTGGCGCTACTCTGGTCCCCTGATGCCGCGGAGCAGGCACAGCTGCGCCGCGACTACGAGGAGCTGATGGAGCTAGTGGCCTACGGGCGGCTGGAGGAGCTGGATGCCCGCTTCGGCGAGGTATTGCAGATCCGCCCCAAGGCGGCCCACAGCAGGGTGAGGGGTAGTAGTGTTGGGCCGGACGGGGCACCACTCCAGGTCAACCCCCGCGGCTTCTACCTGCGCCCCAGCTTCACCGCCGGACTGCTCCAGCGCCACTTCCAGGGCTAGAGGCGCATCAACCCAAACTGGAACTCTTGTAGAGCTGGTGCAGGCGGGCGTCGATGAAGCGCT
Organism: Chromatiales bacterium; assembly: GCA_003251535.1. Lineage (GTDB taxonomy): Bacteria > Pseudomonadota > Gammaproteobacteria > Thiohalomonadales > Thiohalomonadaceae > SZUA-493. The sequence goes on from QKFD01000024.1 coordinate 165,493, forward strand.
CGTAGGTCTGCTTGCCATCATCGACAAAGCGCACAAAGTTGAGACCGATCCGGTAGGCGTTCAGCTCCCCGGCGTAGATCACATGGACCACGCGCACATGCACCTCCAGCTCGACGGTGGTCTGGCTGGAGATATCGACCACGGAGAAGAAGATATCGAACTCATCCCCTTTGTCGGCGCTATATTCGGAGATGATCTGCAACCCACCCTTGGAGAGGTCATAGGTCCAGGTATAGACCATCTCCCCGCTGCTAAGGCGGATCCCAACGCGGCGGCGTTGGCGGACTCGGGGGGCGGCGCGTCTGTCGAACATAGGTAGAGCTCAGCGAGCCATGGCGTTACGAGCGACACCCGTCGGGTGCGCTGGAGGTGAATGGCGGGACGAGCGGGCTTTATACCACATCTTCCTGCCCCCTGCCGTCATCCATGCTGGCCGAGGGTGCGATTGAGGAACTCCACCGTCACCTGCCACGCCGCCTCTGCCACCTCCGAGTTATAGCGCTCGCTGGTGGGATTCACAAAGCCATGACCCGCATCATATGCGTGGGACTCCACCTGTTGACCGGCCTCAGCCATGGCGGCGGTGAACTTGTTGCGCTTCTCGGGATAGGTGGTCTCGGCAGTGGCGTAGATCGAGAGCACCGGCCCGCGCAGGGTGGTTAACGCCTCGACATCGGTCACCATGCGACAGTAGTAGAGCACCACCGCATCCACCGCCTCCGGGTCGAGCAGTGCCGCCTGCATCGCCTGGCGGCCACCAAACGACCAACCGAAGGTGGCGATGCGCCGCCCCGGTCGCTTCAGCTGCTCCAGGGCGGCGAGCAGCTTGGTATCGGCCTCATCCTGGTCCACGGCCCGCATCATCTCCCCCGCCTGACCGGGATAGTGGGCCCGCTCGCCGTCGTAGAGATCGATCACCAAGGCCAGATAGCCCAGCTCCGCGAAGCGATCCGCCCACTCCTTGTTGTAGTCGAGCAGGCCCCACCAGTCGTGGATCATGAGTAGCGCGTTGGGCGCCTCCTCCGCTCCGCTCTGATAGGCATCGAACTCGACTCCGTCGAGCGTCTTCAGGTTGAGCATTTGCCGTTCTGTCTGCATACCAGTATCGCGTCGGAGGTGAAGTGAAGATTGGGTGGCGCGGCCAAGGCGCTCGGGGGCGCTATGCTACTCCACCGCCACTGCGGGTTGATATACCCGGCAGCCGCTGAACGGAGTGGAAAAAGCGACGGGAAACAGTGAGCTGCCCGATGGCTGGAACCTCACCTCACCGCAACCCACAGATCGCGCCCACTCCGTCAGTGAGCGGAAGGAGAGATAACAGATGATGGCGAGCAAGAAAAGCCCTAGCGGGAAAACCATCCTGGTTGCCAATAGGGGAGGAGTAGGAAACACTTTTAGCAGCAGGCCGGCAGGCCACCACGCACCCTGAAGCCATCCCAACAACCCCTGGACCGAGGCCTATCACGCCCGCCCAACTATCGAGCTGGGGTATCCCCATGGCCGCGTCCATTGACCCTCCCAACTACCAGCGCTCACTCATCTCCTTGATGGCCGCCCTCGCCCAGGGGTTGGGGGTTGAGCAGATCCACTATGAGCCCCTGCCTGAGCTACCCGTGGAGCGCCTGCGCGGTCGCACGGTGGTGCTACTGGTCGTGGATGGACTCGGCTTACAGCTACTGCGCCACCTACCGGCGACCGCCCCCCTGCGCCGCCACTACACTACCCCGCTCCAGTCGGTCTTCCCCACCACCACCGCCGCCGCCATCACCACCATTGCCACCGCGGCGGCGCCGGCCCGTCATGCGGTCACCGGGTGGTTCACCTGGCTCAAGGAGCTGGGCAGTGTCGCCACCCTGCTGCCATTTCGACCGCGCCTTGGTAGCGCTGGCTATAGTGGCGTTACCCCCCAGGAGCTGGTGGGGGCCACACCGTTGACCGCCCGCATCGCGCTGGCAAGCGCCTACTTCCAGCCCGCAGAGATCGCCCACTCGGTCTATAGCCGCTTTGTCTCCGGCCCCGCCCAGCAGTGCGGTTTCCACGGCCTCAGCGGGCTGTTTGATGGTCTCGCCGCAGCGGTGCAGGCCAACGCTGCCCCGCGCTACCTATTCGGCTACTGGTCGGAACTGGATGGCCTGGCCCACCGTTTTGGCAGTGAGAGCGCGGCGGTGCTGGAGCAGCTCTATGCCATCGACAACGCCTTTGGCCGCTTCCTGGAGACCATCGCCGGCAGCGGCGCCCTGGTGCTCCTCACCGCCGATCACGGCCTCACCGACAGCCTCCCGGAGCGGACGGTGGACTTGGCCGCCCACCCCCGTCTCGCCGCCGCCCTGACGCTCCCGCTCTGCGGCGAACCCCGGGCCGCCTTCGCCTATCTACGCCCAGCACAGCGGGCCGCCTTCATCCACTATGTCACCCAGGAGTTGGCAGAGCGGTGTGATCTCATCAGTGCGGAGCAACTGCTGGAGGAGCGTTGGTTTGGGCCCGGCCCAGAGGACCCACGCCTGACCGACCGCATCGGCGACTATCTGCTACTCCCCCGCGATGGGGTCGTATTCCGTCAACGGTTGCCGCACGAGGCGGGGTATGAGCAGAGAGGTGTCCACGGCGGTCTATCGCAGGCAGAGCGGACCGTCCCGCTGATCATCGCGGAGTGTGGCTAAGGTCGTAGGGGGTCAGTGGAGGGTACGCGGCACACCACAACAGGTAGCGAACGGCAGGCCGCTCCCGCAGGGACAGAGCGGCGCCCCCCGTTCGCCATGCCAGAAGGCGTAGATCGCCTCGACCCGGTCGGGGATGGCCGCGGTAAACTCGTCGCGGCTCTCCTCATCCGCCACCAGGGGCGGCCCCTCCCGACCCGGCTCGGCATCGGTGGCAATGGCCAGGATGGGGTAGAGCAGATCGGCCAACTCGCTATCCAGGTCCTGTAGCCACTGCCCACCCTGCATCCCCATCCCCTCGGCAAAGCCGCAGCACCAGTCGGTCGCCTCTACCTCCAGCCCACCATCCACCAGCCGCACCTCCGATAGGACGGGCTGAAACTCGCCCCGCACCAAACCATCCCGGATCTCGTTGTGCAGCTCCAGCAGCAGACCGGCCGCCTCGGCCCGCAGCGCCCCCTCCCCCACCAAGACCAGTGGCAGCCAATCACGGGGGGCCGTGGGGCGGGGCGCGCAGATGAGGGCGGTGAGCAGACCATGCACGTAGTCGAGCGCCCGACCATCGCCATCCATCAGCAGCTTATCGAGGTAGTCCAGTTCGGTATCGTTCAGGGCCATGGCGCCGCTACACCAACTATCAAGGTAACCAGAGCGAAAAACGGGCGCCGCCCAGGCTACTCCCGTTATCCAGCTCGATGCGTCCCTCGCGCTCACCATTCTCGTGCATACTGGCGACCAGAGAGCAAAAATAGAGCCCCAGACCAGTGCGACCACTCTGGAAATCGAGTTCGGAGTGCGTCTCTTGCGTCATGGCCGCGGGAAAGCCGCCGCCATTGTCCTCGATATAGAGATGGAGATAGGCCCCCTCTTCCCGGGCCACCATCCGCAGTCGATCGTGGGTATAGCGCAGGGCGTTGTGGGTGACGTTGTTGATAACGCCGATGATGAGTTCGCGGTCAAAATACCAAGTGAGTCCGGGATCACAGTCGATCTCCATGGCCACATGGCGGTGTTGCAGCAGCGGCAGATTGAGCAGGTAGACCTCCTCCAAAAACTCCGCTACCAGGTATTCATCGATATGGGGGCGGTAGCGACGCTCCTGGATGCGATAGAGGGTCAGCAGCTGCACCAAATTGTCATTGACCCGCTTCGCCTCGTACTGGAGCTGCGCCACCTGTTCAGCGGTGCACTGACACTCCTCCCGCCGCTGATCGACGATCTCATCTAGCGATGAGAGCACCATCCCGAGGGAGTTCTTCATATCGTGGATGGAGGAGGCGAGGATTGCTGAGAAGTCGAGGCTGCGGGGCTCTCTCATGCCGTCCCCGCACCACTGGCTAGACGCCGATAGACCGGCAACATCTTCTGGAGGGTGGGGTTGTCCGGCTCCATCGCCTTCACCCGCTCCAGATAGCGGCGCGCCTGCTCCAGGCGCTCCCGCTCCACCCCTTGCCGCTGGAGATGGAGCAGGAGCGCCTGAGCCGCGTTGAGATAGAGGGTCTTGTTGTTGGGCATAGAGGCGATCGCCTCCTCAAACAGCGCCAGCGCCTCGACGATCTTGCCCTCCTTCACCAGCGTGACGCCGCTGTTATTGAGCTTCACCACCTCGCCAGTGGTGCGGCGAATGACCTCCCGCCCCTCCTCCTCCAAGCCGGCAGCACTAAACGCCTCCTGGGCCTTGGCCAGCAGACGGCTATCCTCATGGTGGTTGCGCACCAGGTCCTGCATCAACTGCATCCCGGCCTCCCGATCCCCAGTGAGGAGCTGCACCTTGGCCAGCTCCAGGGCGGTATCGGCGTTGACCTTGCCCTCTATGCCGGCAAACAGCTGGCGGGCATCGGCCACCGCCTTACGGGCCTCCTCTTCGCGGCCGGCATCGCTCAATAGCAACCCCTCCGCCACCACCGCCTTGAGATTGGCCTGGTCATTGCCAGCAAACTCGTTCCGCACGCTCCCCAAGGTGCGCAGGGCATCGACGAGGCTACCGTTCTTGGCCTGCACCTGGGCCAATCCGGTGTAGTGGCCGGGATCCTTGTAGACCGAGAGCCGGCCGAGGGCGATGGTGCGTCGGAAGGCGCGCTCAGCGGTGTCGAGATCGGCATTGCGCATCGCCAGATCGCCCAGGGCGTGCTGGCGCCGTACCGATTTAGGAGAGATGCGTGCCGCCTCCTCCAGCACCCGCTGCGCCTCCTGCCCTTCTCCCAACTCATCGAGGGTACGGGCGAGGAGATCATGGGCCTCCATGTAGGTGGGGGTGTGCTCAATCACCGACAGGAGGATCTCGCGCGCCTCTTGCAGGCGCTGCTGGGAGCGGCGGACCTCGGCCAGCCCCACCTGGGCCCAAGGGAGCTGACGGATAGCCAGCACCTCCTGATAGACCGCCTCGGCCTTGGCGTAGTCCCCCACCCGCATACAGAGCGACGCCTTGAGTCGCAGCAGCTCTCCCACATGGCGCGGCTGCTCGGCGATCTTCTCCTCACACAGGGCGATGGCCCGCGGGAGATCGCCCTTATGGACGGCACCGTCGATGGACTCCAGCTCCCGCTTGCGCGTCATCAACCGATCCAGGCGGGTGCGCAGCAGCTCTTTGGTAAACGGTTTGGTGAGGTAGTCATCGGGGCGGTACTCCATCGCCCCCATGACCATATCGGAGGTGTTCTCGGCGGTGATCATGACGAAGATGGAAGAGGGGCGCAGGTAGTTGTAGAACTTCGCCTCCTCCAGCACCTGCTGGCCATCCTTGCCCTCGCCCAGGTTGTAGTCACAGAGGACGATGTCGTAGGCACTGCGGCGCAAGGCGCTGAGCGCATCCTTACCATTACTCGCCACATCGATCTCCTCAAAGCCGATGGCAAACAGCATCTGCTTCAAGGTGGAGCGCATTTGACCGAAGTCGTCGACGATCAATATCCGTTTTGGGTGTGGAGGCATACGACCGTCAACCCTATGCTGGTCATCACGCACCCCGCCCACGGGCGGGGCTCCGGCGGCAACCACCGCACGGAGATGCCAAGATAGGCATCCCCGTCAGTGATCCGCAGCGGTGTCCCCAGGGAGGAGACACCTGTCGATACATTATGAAATAGATCCCAGCCTTACAAGGCACAGGCTCACTCCCAGTCGCGGCGCCCCCGCCCCCGCTTCATCGCCCCATCGCGCCGCTTGGCCGCCAACCGGCGCTCCTGTGAGCCGCGGGTGGGGCGGGTGGGGCGCCGGGGACGGGGACGATACAGGGCCCGTAGCAGCAACTCCACTAGCCGCTGCCGCGCCTCGGCCCGGTTGCGCTCCCGCTCCCGATGGGCATGGGCCTCAATGACCACCTCACCCGCCGCCGTGATACGGCCATCGGCCAGCGCCAGCAGCCGCTGACGCACCGGCTCTGGCAGCGAGGGGGAGTGGGCCGCATCGAATCGTAGCTGCACCGCGCTCTCGGTGCGATTGACATGCTGGCCGCCCGGTCCGGGGGCCCGGATGAAGCGCTCGGCCAGCTCCGCCTCGGGGATACTGAGTTCAGGGGAGACAATCAGCAAGGGTGGCCTCCAAGGTCGCCTCCGTCACCGGGAGCGGCAGGGCGACGAAGCGATCGGGGAAGCGGCCGGTGAGCCGATCCAGAGCGGCTTGCTGCTCCGGCCGATAGAGCACGATAACCGCCATAGAGGGGTAGTGGTGGGCCAGCGCCAGCAGCGACTCCAACGCCGAGGTGCGATCCCGAAACTCGATCTGGTGGTTGAACTCCGCCACCAGCACCGCCGGGGGAGAGCGCTTCAACTCACCCTGGGCCTTGCGCCCCTGGGCCACCACCGTGGGCTCAAACCCCAGGCGGCGAAAGAGGGCCGTGAAGTCGGGATAGCCCCCCAACTCGACAAACTGTAGGAGCGGTTGCGGGCTCATGTGACGCTGATGACCAGCAGGATCACAAACAGGATCACCGCGCTGATCGGCACTATCACCCCCATCCAATCCCGCGGGGCACCGCGGCTACGGGCCACAGCGGCGCGCACTCCAGGGACCCAGAGGAACATGAGCAGGAGTAGGCCAACACCCAGTAGGGCCCACTCCCAGGTCGCGGTCTGTCCCATGGCGCTACCTCGACCAAGTGCGGCCAAACTGGCCGGTGACCGGGTTTGGCGGGTAAGAGAGGTGGGGCATGGCAATCTCCCAATGGCTGACAGGAGGCGATCCCGAGCGGGCGATCGCCGGTTGGCACGGCCCCCCGCAGGGGGCTAAAACTGATACCCCTTGGGCACCACCACCACCCCCCGCTCGGAGACGGTAAAGCGGCTGCGATCACGCTCCAGGTCGTAACCGATCTGCTCGCCGGATGGCACCACCACATCCTTATCGATAATGCAGCGCCGCAGCCGGGCGCCATCCCCCACCCGCACCCCTTGGAACAGGATCGACTCCTCGATGAAGGTCTCATCCCCCACATGCACCTGGGGGAAGAGGATAGAGTGCTGCACGCTGCCGCCGGCGATCACCACACCACCGGCCACACTGGCATTGATGCAGATCCCCTCGGAGCCGGAGCGGCCGGGAACGGTACGGGCAGGGGGGGTCTGGACCTGGTAGGAGCGGATGGGCCAATCGACCTGGTAGAGATCGAGCGGCGGCACCGGCTTCAACAGGTCCATGTTGGCCTCGTAGTAGGCATCGATGGTCCCCACATCGCGCCAGTAGCGATCTGGGGTCACCCGACCGGTATCACCACCAAAGCGGTAGGCCATCACCCGCTGGCTGGTCAGCAGCCGTGGCAGGATATCCTTGCCAAAATCGTGATGGGAGTCGTTACGGCCGGCATCCTGCTCCAGGGCCGAGAGGAGCAGTTCCAGATCAAATACATAGATCCCCATGGAGACCAAGGCGGCCTCGGGGTCGCCGGGGGTGGCCGGCGGATCGGCCGGTTTCTCAATGAAACTGACGATGCGCTCCTCATGGTCCACCGCCAACACCCCAAAGGCGGTGGCCTCCATCCGCGGCACGGTCATGCAGGCCACCGTCACCGCCGCCCCCCGCGCCTGGTGGGCCGCCAATAGGGCGGCGTAGTCCATGCGGTAGATATGGTCGGCGGAGAGCACCAGTACCTGGCTCTTACCGGAGCGCTCCAGCAGATAGCGGTTCTGATGAATGGCATCGGCGGTGCCCTCGTACCAGCGCTCGCCAGAGCGCATCTGGGGAGGCACCGGGGTGATGTACTCGCCGATCTCGGGATTGAAGATGGACCAGCCATCCCGCAGATGCTTTTGCAGTGAGTGGGACTTGTACTGGGTAAGCACCAGTACCTGGCGCAACCCGGAGTGGAGGCAGTTGGCCAGACAGAAGTCGATAATGCGGTACTTGCCGCCAAACGGCACCGCCGGTTTGGCGCGATGCTCAGTAAGGGGGTGGAGGCGCGTTCCGGTCCCGCCTGCCAGGACCACCGTAAGGGTCTTATTCACCATACCAGCCTTGTCTCGCCCGCAGTTGGAGAGGTAGCGGGGGGCTATTTTGGGCGAGACGGAACGCTATGGGTAGGTGTTAGCACCGGTAAAATGGCCCTTTTTATCCGCCGATGGGTGGAATAGGCCCCCCACCCCCTCAATCCATACCGTTCAGCTTGGCATCCACCTCGGCCTCTGCGGCGAGCCAGTGCTCCGCCGGATCACCGCCAAAACCGGCCGCTTCGGAGCGCAGATAGGCGGCCAACTCGATGAGGCGGTAGCGCTCTTCCGCCGAGACCTGCGGCTGCATGGCGACCGTCACCGCCGCCTCCTCATCGGGCAGAGCGGGCGGCTTGGCCCGGCTGGCGCGCTTGGGTGCCGCCTTCTTCGGGGCGGCCTTCTTCGGCGTGGCGGGGGCAGCGGCCACCACCACCTCGGCCGCGATCATTGATTCGGCGGCAACCGCCTCGCTTGCTGCCAGCAAGGCGGGCTCGGCGGCGGCCGGGCGGCGGGACTTGGGGGCGGCCTTTTTGGGCGGCGCACTCTTGGCAGAGGCCGTAGCCGTCTTGGGGGTAGCCGGTTTCGACCGTTTGCCCTTGGTTTCGGGATCTGCCGCAGATTTGGGCTTTTTGGTCTTTTCGGCCATGGCTTGCAGCCTCCAAAGCTAGATTGAGAGAGAAATGGGGCCGGAACAGCTCGCTCCGGGCGCCCCAGTATGGGAGCCGAATGTTACAGCGGCGAAGAAGCCTCCACCGCCAACGGCGCCACGTTATCGAGCTGCCAGATCCCGGCGTTGTACTCCCGCATGGTGCGATCCGTGGAAAAACGACCGCTGGAGGCGCTGTTGATAATGCTCATGCGGGTCCATCCCTGTACATCGCGGAACGCCGTGGCAGCCCGCCGCTGCGCCTCCACATAGCCGCGAAAATCGGCCGCAGTCATCCAGGGATCACTGGGGCTGCGGATGGCCGCAATGATGGGATCGAACAGGCCCGGCTCAAATTGGTTGAAGTGGCCCGACTCGATCAGCGCCAGCACCCGCGCCAGCGCCTCATCGCCATTGATAATAGCCTGTGGATCATAGTTCGCCCGCGCCGCCTCCACCTCCTCCGCGGTCAAACCGAAGAGGAAGAAGTTCTCCGCACCGGCCGCCTCCCGGATCTCGATGTTGGCACCATCGAGGGTCCCAATGGTCACCGCCCCGTTCATCATGAACTTCATATTGCCGGTGCCCGAGGCCTCTTTGCCGGCGGTGGAGATCTGCTCGGAGAGATCGGTGCCAGGGCAGATGATCTCCATGGCCGTCACCCGATAGTTGGGCAGGAAGGCCACCTTGAGCAGCCCCCCGACATCGGGATCGTGGTTGATCACCTGCGCCACCTTGTTGATGAACTTGATGATCCCCTTGGCCATGGCGTAACCCGGGGCCGCCTTGCCCCCTATCAGCACACAGCGGGGGGTCCAATCGGCGGTGTCGCCCTGCTTGATGCGATCGTAGAGATGGATGACGTGCAGCGCATTGAGTAGCTGACGCTTGTACTCGTGGATCCGCTTCACCTGGACATCAAACAGCGCCGTCGGATCGAACACCACACCACACTCCCGCTTCACCCACTGGGCAAGACGGCGCTTGTTCTCCTGCTTGACCGCCCGCCAACGCCCTTGGAACGGCTCATCGTCAACATACTGTTGCAGTTGCGCGAGCTGTTCGAGATCGGCCACCCAACCCTCGCCAATGGTCGCACTGAGCAGGTCGCGGAGCCCCGGGTTGCACCAGGCAAGCCAGCGGCGTTGGGTCACACCATTGGTCTTGTTGTTGAATTTGTCGGGCCACAGTGCGGAGAAATCACGAAACATGCCATCGGTGAGCAGCTGCGAGTGCAGCTCGGCCACTCCATTAACGGAGAAGCTGGCCACCACCGCCAGATAGGCCATGCGCACCTGCGGATCCGGCCCCTCCTCGATGATGGACATGCGCCGCAGTCGGTCGGTATCGCCCGGCCACTTCAGCGCCACCTGCTGCAAAAAGCGGGCGTTGATCTCGTAGATGATCTCCAGCAGACGCGGCAGCAGCTGCCGGAATAGCCGCACAGACCACTTCTCCAGCGCCTCCGGCAGCAGGGTGTGGTTGGTGTAGGCCATGGTGGTAGAGGTGATCTGCCACGCCTCATCCCACCCCAACTCCGCCTCGTCCATCAGCAGGCGCATCAACTCCGCCACGGCGATGGTGGGATGGGTATCGTTGAGCTGGAAACAGTTTTTCTGGGCAAACTGGCTAAAGTTGTCGCCGTGGCTGAAGGTCCAGTGGCCGAGCACATCCTTCAGACTGGCGGAGGCGAGGAAGTACTGCTGACGCAGCCGCAGCTCCTTGCCGTTTTCACTGGCGTCGTTGGGATAGAGCACCATGGAGATGTGCTCTGCGGCGTTCTTTGCCTCCACCGAGCCGGCATAGTCACCGGCGTTGAACTCGCCGAGGTCAAACTCATCGGTCGCCGCCGCGCCCCACAGTCGCAGGGTGTTGACGGTCCCGTTGCGGTAACCGGGCACGGGGATGTCGTAGGGCACCGCCAGCACATCGTGGGTATCGACCCAGCGGAAGCGCAGCTGACCGGAGGCATCGCGGTAGCCCTCACTGCGGCCCCCAAAGTGGACCCGCTGGGTAAACTCAGGCCGCTCCAGCTCCCATGGGTTGCCGTTGCGCAGCCAGTGATCCGGCTCCTCCACCTGCTGACCATCCTCGACCCGCTGGCGGAACATGCCGTACTGGTAACGGATCCCATAGCCCCGCACCGGCAGTTGCAGGGTGGCGCAGCTATCGAGAAAACAGGCGGCGAGGCGGCCAAGACCACCATTGCCGAGACCGGCATCCAGCTCCGCCTCCTGCACCTCCTCCAGTAGCACGCCCAGGTCATGCAGCCCCTGCTCCACCTCATGGCAGAGCCCCAGGTTGAGCATGGCATTGCCCAGCGTGCGGCCGATCAGAAACTCCATGGAGAGGTAGTAGACCCGCTTGCAGTCCTCCTCATCGTAGGCATAACGGGTGGCCCGCCAACGCTCCATCAAGCGGTCACGGAGGGCCAGCACCAGTGCCTCATACATGTAGAAGGCCGATTTACAGCGCCGGTCGCGCCCCAAGGTGCGGTTGAAGTGGCGCCGAAAATCTTCAGCGATGCTCTTTGCATCCATCCCCAAGGCGGGGAGTTCGGTCAGCTCAGGCTTCGGCGAGCTACTGCTTACCCGGGTGATCTGCATAGCGGGAACCTTGTATCTGTTCATGGATGAACCTGGCGGCTCACTGATGCGCCAGGGTGGCAATGGGTGGACCTCGCCCTGGCGGAGGCGCCGGAGAGGTACCGCTATTGGGGGGCGATTATACTGGCCACAGCTCGGATATACTGCCCCACCTACCGCTATCGTCAGGATTCCCCATGTGGCTGCGACGCACCATCGCCTATAAGAAGGAGGCCCTCCTTGCTCTAGTCGAGGCCCCTCTGGCGGCGTTGGCCGAGCGCTGTAGCGCGCTATGGGGTGAAGCGCTGGCCCTGGATGCCACCCTGGCGGAGGGGCTGCAACAGCTACCCCACTGCCACCTGCTCTACGCCATCGGCACCAACGGCATCCAGCTCAGCGCCAACATCAGCCCCAAAGGGGATGATGACCACTACCGCGGTCAACGGCTAGCAGGGCGCCCTTACCACGCCGATAACCTCCCCTATCGCGGCCTGATGCTCTCCACCGTCTACCTCAGCCGGGTGAGCGGACAGCACTGCATCACCGCGCTCCAGGCGGTACAGCGCAACGACGAGCTAGTCGGCTTCGTCGCCGCCGATTTCAACGTGGATGAGATCCCGCTCGCGGAGGGTGAGGGGCAGGAGCGGGGTAGTGTCTGGACCCAGTACAAAGGCGATCCGGCCATTCGCAGCGTGGTGTTTGAGCAGCGGCGGATGAAGAGCCTGTTGGATGGGCGCATGGACGAGGTGGTGGACCGACTCGACCTCCTGATGCGCGGCCACGGCGTTTACCACATCATTCTCCACTTCTCTAGTTCACGGGCCATCTTCTGGGTGGTGGATGACCCCTACCGCTACCGCTTCCACGGCGTAGAGGAGTTCCTCGACCCGGAGATCTGGCTCGCCTACCCGAGTCGCCCCTACCCCGGCCAGGCGGTGGTCGCCCCCGGTCGCATCCGGGCGGTGCTAGAGCAGTTTCGGGCGCTGCGGGAGGGGGATGAGAACATCTATCTACGCTCCGGCTCCCTCAATCTGATGAACGGCGTCATCGGCCTGACCTTCTCCTGCGACGGCTCCCACTACCTCTCGGTGGATGAGTTTCTCAACCGCGAGCACCCGTTCTGGGCCTGACGGATCTCTGCGCCCCTAGGGGTCGCCGGCAACCCGCAGCTTGGCGGCGATAAAGTCGGCATGGGGCACATAGAGCAGATCGGCCACTTTGCGCACCATGTGCTCTTCATAGAGATCCAGCCGCCCATCGGCGTAGGCGACCCGCCACAGCAGCTCCACCATCTGGATCTTCTGCTCCATTGAGAAACGGTCATTGATGAGGGAGGTGAACTGGAAATAACCGCTGGCGGCCGCCGCCGCCCCCTCCGCCAGGGTCATCAGCTCTTGGGCCTCGGCCGAGGTCATGCCGAACTGCCCCACCAGCGACGCCTCAATGGTCTGTCGCTCCTCGGGCGTGATCCGCTCATCCTGGCGGGCCATCTCGGTGAGCAGGGCGGCGGTGGCCAGGCGTAGCGCCTGCTCACCCCCATCCCCACTCGCCATGGGCACAAAGAGGCGGGTCTCAAAAAAGCGTTTCAGGGCTTCCAACACGTGCAAGACCTCCATCAGTTGTTGGGATAGGGGGGCGGTCGTCCATACGCTGCCGCCGCTGCCTCCATACGCTGTTCGACGGGTGGGCCCCTGGGGAGTTCAGAGCCCCCATCCTCACCGCTGACCAACAAATGGGCCCCAATCTAGGAGTTAACGATAGATAGCACTTTCTTACTGAAGCGCGCTTACGCATAATCTTCCTTGCATCTCCTGCCACGGTGTCTCTATGGCTATCCGTTCTCTGCTCGTTTTCTTGGTATCCGCGCTCTGCTGGATATCCAACGCACAGGCATCGGATGCCTACTCCTTCGGGGTGCTCTCCCAGCGTAGTGCCGTGCTCACCGCCCAGTACTGGAATCCCATTCTGGACTATGTACAGCAGCGGAGCGGCGTCGAGTTGCGCCTGAAGGTGGCGCGCACCGCCCCGGAGTCCAACGCCGCCACCGAGCGCGGCGAGTACGATTTCGTCTACTCCAACACCATCTTTCTCCCGGCCATGGCAGAGGCCAACTACCAGGTCATCCTGCGCCCACGGGCCGAGGCGATCGCCGGGCAGATCGTCACCCTGGCCAACTCCCCCATCCACGACCTGCATGAGCTACAGGGGCGGGAGGTGGGCTTCCCCTCCTTGGCCGCCTTTGTCGGCTATGCGGTCCCCATGGACCACCTACTGCGCGAAGAGATCCAGGTAAATCCGGTATTCGGCGGCAACCAAGAGGGGATCATGGGCCAGCTGAAGGCCGGCAAGGTGATCGCCGCCGGGGTGAACAGCCTGGTGATGCGCGACTTCGCCGCCCGCGAGCAGCTGCAATACCGGGTGTTGTGGCAGTCAGTGCCCTACAACAACCTCCCCATCTCGGCCCACCCACGGGTCCCGGCCGAGGTGGTCAACAAGGTGCGCCAGGCCATCGCCAGCATGAACGACGACCCGCAGGGGAGCGCCGTGCTGAAGACCAGCGCCGCCATCATCAAGCAGAAGCCGCCCTTTGGCTTCGATCTCGCGGATCAGAGCGACTACCAGAGTTACGTAGACTTCTACCGCCACACTCTGGTCAACGATATCCGCTAAGCGTGACTACCCCCGTTGCACGCCTATGGGCCCGGCTGCCCTTCACCGGCCGGCTGCTGTTCACCGCCAGCATCGCCCTCATTATCGCCGGCGGTACCATGCTCTACTCCTCGGCGCGCCGCGATGCCGAGGAGGCGCAGGCCGATCTGCGCGCCGCCCTAACCGCTGAGCTATCCACCCTGCCCGCCTCGCTGGCGGAGATTGTGGTCATTGGCGACTTCTCCACCCTGCAACAGACGTTGGAGCGCCACGTCACCCGGCAGGAGATCGCCCACATCACCTTCCACGACATCTCCGGCACCACCATCGAATCGGCCGATCGCCAGGTGGCCCTCGCGGCACCCCAGTGGTTCGTGAGGTGGTTGGGGGTGGAGGATCGCCGCGGCACCACCGAGACCCTCATCGGCGGGCGTAGCTACGGCACCCTGGAGATCACCCTCACCGCCCGCCCGGCCATCAACCGCTCCTGGCAGCGTCTCAAGAGCCACCTCTCGATCCTGGCGCTGGCGGTCCTCCTCGACTTTCTCGGCATCTGGTTGGTACTGCGCAGCGGCTTGCGGCCGCTACGCGCCCTGGATGCCAGCGCCCGCGCCCTGGCCCAAGGGGAGTTCACCAGCCGCATCGCCCCCCAGGGCAGCCCGGAGCTACGCCGCTCCATCACCGCCTTCAACCAGATGGCCGACGCCATCCAGCGTGCCCATGAGGTGTTGGGGCAGGAGAAGGAGAAGTGGCGGATCACCCTCAACTCCATCGGTGATGCGGTGATCGCCACCGATGGCGTTGAGCGGATCGAGTTTATGAATCCGGAGGCGGAACGCCTGACCGGCTGGTCTGCCCAGGAGGGGATAGGGCAGCGGCTACCGGAGATCCTGCGGCTCATCGATGAGCTGAGCGGCGCCAGCAAACCGAGTCCGGTGGAGGAGGCGATCACCAAGGGCCACGCCATCAATCTCGCCAACCACACCCTGCTGCTGGCCAAAGATGGACAGAGCCGCCCCATCGCCGATAGTGCCGCACCGATCCGACTGGCCACCGACGGCACCATCATCGGTGCCGTCATGGTCTTCCGTGACGAGACCCGCGAGCGGCGGCGACTGGAGCAGCTCCGGGCGGTGGCCGAACAGCGGCGCCTCACCGCCAGTGTCTTTGAGAATACCCATGAGGGGATCCTCATCACCGATCCGCAGGGCAAGATCATCGAGGTCAATGCCGCCTTCAGCCGCATCACCGGCTACGACCGCGAGGAGGTGTTGGGGCGCAACCCACGGCTGCTCAAGTCGGGCTACCACGAGCAGGAGTTCTTTAGCGCCATGTGGCAGGTGCTGACCGAACGCGGCTACTGGAGCAGCGAGATCTGGAATCGGCGCAAGGATGGCGAGGTCTACCCAGAGCTACTCACCATCTCGGCGGTGCACGATGAAAACGGCGAGGTCACCCACTATGTGGGGGTGGCCACCGATATCACCCTCATCAAACAGCACGAGCAGCAGCTGGAGCGCATCGCCCACCACGACTCGCTCACCGGGATCCCCAACCGGGTCCTGCTGGCCGATCGGATGCGCCAATCCATCGCCCAGACCCGCCGCAGCGGCCACCTGATGGCGGTGGGCTATCTCGACCTCGACGGCTTCAAGCCGATCAACGACTCCTTTGGCCATGAGGCGGGCGATCAACTGCTCATCGAGGTGGCCGGCCGCATGGAGAGCGGTCTGCGTGACGGCGATACCGTGGCCCGGCTGGGGGGCGATGAGTTTGTCTTCCTACTCCTCGGGCTGCGCGATATCCATGAGTGCGAACAGACCGTCACCCGGCTCCTCTCGCTCATCGCCCAACCCATCGCCCTCGGCCCAGAGACGGTCACCATCTCCGCCAGTATCGGCGTCAGCATCTACCCCACTGACGACGCCGATCCCGATACCCTGCTGCGCCACGCCGACCAGGCGATGTACCTCGCCAAGCAGGCGGGCCGTAACCGCTATCACCTCTACGATCCAGAGCACGACCGACGCGCCCGCAGCCAGCGGGAGGCGCTGGAGCGGATCACCCAAGGGCTGGCGGTCGATGAGTTCGAGCTGTTCTACCAGCCCAAGGTCAACATGCGTAGCGGCGAGGTGGTGGGGGCCGAGGCGCTGATCCGCTGGCGCCACCCCGAACGCGGCCTGCTGGCGCCGGCCGACTTCCTGCCCCTGCTGGAGGGGAGCGATGAGGCGCTGGCGCTGGGCGAGTGGGTGCTGGCAACCGCGCTCTACCAGGTGGCCACCTGGCACCGCCAGGGGCTCAACCTCGGGATCAGCGTCAACATCGCCGCCCAACATATCCAACAGCAGACCTTCGCCACACGGCTCCAGGAGCTACTGGCGCAATACCCCGATCTACCGCGGGGCAGCGTCCAGCTGGAGGTGTTGGAGACCGCCGCCCTGGAGGATATCGGGCGGGTCTCCCGCATCATCGATGCCTGCCGCCAACTGGGCGTCGGGTTTGCCCTGGACGACTTCGGCACCGGCTACTCCTCCCTCACCTATCTCAAACGACTGCCAGCCGAGGCGCTCAAGATCGACCAATCCTTCGTCCGCGACATGCTCAAGGACCCGGAGGATCTCGCCATCGTCGAGGGGGTGGTCGCCCTGGCCAACGCCTTCGGTCGCTCTGTGATTGCCGAGGGGGTAGAGTCCCTGGAGCACTGCCTGCGGCTCATGCAGCTGGGTTGCGACATCGCCCAGGGGTATGGCATTGCCCGCCCCATGCCAGCGGCCCAGATCCCGCAGTGGGTCGCCGCCTGGCGGCCCGATCCGCGCTGGCAGCAGGAGGCTTAAGCGCGCCTCACTCCTCCCGCACCAGGGCGTAGTTCTGCCGCCGCACGCCATGGAGCAGTAGATCCACACTCTCGTCGGCCACCCCAATCGCCTCCAGCACCTCGGCCCCGAGGCGCAAGCTCGCCTCTAACGCCTCTGGATAGGCGCCGGTCGCCCCCGCCTCCAGCAGCGCAGAGACCGCCATCAGGTCCCGGGCGCGGGCGATGATCTTGAGATGGGGATAGCTGCTGCGCAGCAGGGTAACGGCCTTCAACATCGCCTGGGGTCGATCAATGGTGAGCACCACCGCCACGACCCGCTCCAGATGGGCGCGGGCCATCAGCTTGGGGTCGCTGATGTCGCCATAGTAGACCGGGCGGCCATCGGCCTGCCCTTCGGCGACATGGGCGGTATTGTTATCGAAGGCGATATAGGGCACGGAAGAGCCCTGGAGCAGGGTCGCCACCGTGTGGCCCACCCGACCATAGCCGGCGATCACCACCCGTGCCTCCCCCTCCATCCCCTCCGAAAAGCGGTAGGGGCCCTCACTCACCGGCACCCGCCGCGCCAAGCTAGCGCTCAGCCGATCGCCCAGTTTCACCAACAGTGGAGTGAGGAGCATCGAGGTGGAGATGACCCCCACGGAGAGGGCAAAGGTGGCGTTATCGATCACCCCCAGGGCATGGGCGGCGCCAAACAGCACGAAACCGAACTCGCCCCCCTGAACCAGCAGGAATGCCACCTTGACCGCCAAGGGGCGCTCAAACCCAAACAGCAGCAACAGGCCCAACAGCACCCCGAGCTTGATGGCAATGATGGCGCTCACGTGGAGGGCAAACAGCAGCGGTGCCTGGGCCAGGGCCGCAATGTCGATGGACATCCCCACTGCCACAAAAAAGAGGCTCATCAGCAGCCCTTTATAGGGCTCCACCAGCGCCTCGATCTGGTAGTTGTAGCGCGTGCTGGAGAGCAGCAGGCCCATCAAAAAGGCGCCCAGCGCCATGGAGAGCCCGGCCATGTGCGTGGCCCAGGCGGAGGTGAAGACCGCCAACATCACCACCAGGAAGAACCCCTCCCGGTTACCCTGACGCGCCATCCGCTCCAGCGCCGTGGGCAGCACATAGCGCCCCAGCCCCCACACCAGCCCCAGCATCCCCGCCACTAGCAGCGCCTGCCCTCCCAGCGAGCCAGCCTCCGGCGCCGGTGAACTGGTCGCCAACAGCGGCACCAAGGCGAGGAGCGGCACAATGGCCAGGTCCTGCATCAGCAACACCGCGAAGGTGGTCCGCCCGTGGGGACTGGCCACCTCCCCCCGCTCCTCCAGGATCTGCATGACAAAGGCGGTGGAGGAGAGGGCCAGGGTGAGCCCAATCAGCAGCGCAACCCCACGATTCTCCAGAAACAGCATGGCGTAGAGACCGATGGCCAGCCCAGAGAGGAGCACCTGGAGCGAGCCGAGCCCGAACACCTCCCGGCGCATCGCCCATAGGCGCTGCGGCTTCATCTCCAGACCGATGAGAAACAGCAGCATGACCACCCCCAGCTCGGTGAAGTGGCGCACATCCTCCACCTGGGTCGTCACATAGGGTCCGGGAGAGTGGGGCCCGACGGCGATCCCGGCCACCAGTAGGCCGAGCACCGAGCCGAGTCCAAGGCGCTTGAACAGCGCCACCGAGAGGGAGGCGACGGCCAGTAGCAGCATCGCCGAGAAGACAAAGGAGTCGAGTTGCATAGTCAACGGCTGTCATCGGAGCAGGGAGGCGGCGCCATTATCCCTTGGTTCTCTGTCCGATGTTCGTCTCCAGCATTGGGACCGCAACCACTACAGGGGGGTCTCTTGAGTCCCCAGGGGCCTCTGATATCACTCGCTATGGGCATTGGTGCAATACACCGTAACCTGTCATATCTGACAGGTTACGGTGTATATATCACCCCATCAGCCTCATGGATAATAAATAGGGTCAGATTAAAATAAATGCGAAATCCGCACCGTCAGCCATCGCCTCATCGCCATGACCCCAGCCACAGAGACATTCCAAACCATAGAAGATAAGCACTCTTCTAATAGGAAAGTGGGCGTAGAATCAGCCAGTAAAGGCAGCGCCTTGCCGTGCGCCCACTCAACTCTTCTTGGGACCACTCCCCTTGCCCCGCGGGCGTGGGGTTTTGCGCCGCCGACGGATCTCTTCGCATTTGCTACGGGCGAGTGCCCCGCCATCATGGAGAGCGGCTATCGGTCCAAACTTCACCTCAAGTTCGAACATACAACCCACCCGACGCATGGTATCGAGGGTCGGATTACCCACATTGCGTTCGAAGTCGATATAGGTGCGCTCCGCGATCCCCAGCTCCCGCGCCATCTCCGGCTGCGTCATGTTGAGGGCATCGCGCATTCGGCGCGCCGCCTCGTGCAGATAGAGCCGTCCGCTCGCCACCTCGCGTTGCAGCATGGCTCTCAGTGTTTGCTTCTCTTCATCCGAGAGTTGGCGCCGTTTCACCATTGCACAGCGCTCCTCTCCCGGCGATCTCGCTGCGGGGTTAGAGGGGAAGGAGGACCGAAAAAGAGGGAAGAAAAAAGCGGTCCAGTAGGTCCCACAAATGGGGGAAGAAGATCCGTAATCGAGTGTAGGTCCACTGTAGCTTGATATTATATTGGCAAGTTAAATGAACAATCCAGAGACAGCCGCGCCGTATTATATGGCGGACCCAACAAACTGTCTGGCCAACAGGATAATAATTAAAAAAAGATCGCCTACTTTTGCCTACAACAGGACTTGCCGCCTCCGCCATCCCCTTGCACAGGGGATGTGTATATACGAAATATAGCCCTCACTTCTCATCCACTTACAATGCGGTTACCGCGGGATGGCACGCTGCTGCAACATAAATTTTTTGCCGTCCCTACCCCTGCGGTTTTGCGCCGTTCAATGGGGCCCTCTCGCGGCCTCCTCCCCGTCGGGCCGCCCGCTCTCTTGCGGTATAGATCCGTGCGGCCTACCGCTTCTCAAGGCGTGTGCCGCGACCTTTAACGATTTGCCCTAGCTAGGCTCTGGGAGATATCTGAAAACATATGAACAGCGCCCCCTCCTCTCGGCAAAGCCCCGATTCAACCCGCCGCGACGCCTCGGCAAAAATGTGAAGTAGCGCACAAAATGTGCGGCGCGTGGTGAGTGGAATACGCCATTGCCTGGGCCCCCTAGGGACCCCTATCAATATATATAGTGGGTGGCCTGAACCCACGCCCCCCGCCCGCGGCGCATCCCCCGAGCCAGCCGCTCCCCCCCTTCAGGCGCAGTGGCAGGGCACCGTAACGGCGCCCCCACCCGGCGGGACGGCCGTTGGGGTGGGGCGACGTCAGCGGCGCTCACCGCCCACTTGTCCAAGCGTGGCGCCCCCCTGGGGTAGGCGCCTCGCCAAGACAGGCTTATCATTGCCCGCCGCGACCGTAAGCCACGAGACGACAAGGAGCATTGCTCCGCCATGACCCTACCTGCCATCACAGTTGAGGGGGTGATCTTCGAGTACCCCGGGGTACGCGCCCTCGACGACGTGAGCTTCTCCATCCATCGAGGTAGCACTACCGCCTTGGTGGGCCCCAATGGCGCAGGCAAGACCACCCTGCTGCGCTGCATCGCCGCCCTAGAGCAGCCGCTGGCCGGGCAGATCACGGTGGATGGCTTGGATATGCGGCAGGAGCCGCGCTCTGGCCATCGCCGGCTGGGCTATATCTCGGATAACTTCGGGCTCTATGAGTCGCTGACGGTGGCGCAGTGTCTACGCTATGCCGCGGAGGCCAACGGGGTGGCCCCCGGCGAGGTGGCACAGGCGGTGGCCGATACCGCCGAGCGGCTTGGTCTCACCTGGAAGTTGCCGCAGCGGGCGGGCGAGCTGTCACGCGGCCAGCGCCAACGGGTGGCCATTGGTCAGGCCATCATCCACCAGCCGGAGGTGCTCCTGCTTGACGAACCCGCCTCCGGGCTCGATCCGCAGGCCCGCCACGAGCTGAGTCTCCTCTTCCGCCGACTGCGTAACGACGGCATGACACTCTTGGTCTCCTCCCACATCCTGGCGGAGCTGGCGGAGTACTCCACCGACATGCTCATCCTCAAGGGTGGTCGGGTGATCGATCAACGTCCGGTGTTGGCCCCCCACGCCATCACCCGCCTCAGGCTATCGCTGGCCAAGGCGCGCTCAGATGCCGCCGCACTGCTGGCGGGCCAAGCGGGGGTCGGCCACATCGAGGCCCATGGGGGCCATATCCACTTCGACTTCGCCGGCACGGCCCATGATCGCCACCGTCTGCTGCGGGAGCTGCTGGCCACCGGTCTGCCCATCTGCGGACTGTGCGAGATCACCAGCGATCTCCAGGCCTCCTACCTCGCCAGCGTGGGCAGTGAGGAGGAGCTGGAATGAGGTTGAATCCAGAACTACGGCGCCAGCTCTGGCTGGAGCTGAGCCTCCACCGACTGCTGGCCGCCCCGCTAGTGATCGCCATCCTGCTGGGGGTGAGTGCCATCCTCACGGAGGATGTCGCGCCCGCCCTCGCCCTCACCGCGGCCCTCCTCTTCATGCTCGTGACGGTGGCCTGGGGCAGCGCCCAAAGCTACAACTCCATGGTGGAGGAGCTCAGCGGCCGCACCTGGGATAACCAGCGGATGTCGAACATTGGACCGGCGACCATGGTGGCGGGCAAGCTGCTGGGGAGTACGGTATTTGCCTGGTATAGCGGCCTCATCTGCCTGGCGATCCTCGCCGGCACCCTGCCAGAACCCGCCTGGTTGGCTCCTTGGAGTTCAATGGAGGTGGTCTTCGGCTGCCTGTTGAGCGCCCTCCTGCTACAGGGGTTTGGCCTCTTCTTCGCCCTGCTGGAGATCAGCGCCGGCAAGGGGCGGGAGGGGGGCCGCTCCCGTCAGCTGGGGCTGCTCACCCTCCTGCTCTTCTGGATGATCATGCAGCTGGCCCTGAGTCCAGGCCGGGAGGCAGAGACCCAACTGGAGTGGTTCGGCACCCTCTATGACCGGGCCAACTTCACCCTCTGGAGTCTGTTAGCCTGCGTCGGTTGGCTCTGGTTTGGTAGCTATCGGCTGATGGCGGGAATGCTGGCGGTGCGTACCATCCCCTGGGGTAGCCTCGCCTTCACCCTATTTTTGACCTACTACCTCGCCGGTTTCGAGGCGCCGCGGACGGCGAGCGACCTGATCGCCCCTATCGGTAGCCTGGTGGCGCTGGTGCTGCTCTATATCGGTGGCTGGATGGCGCCGCGGGACTGGGGTTCGGTGCGCCGCAGCCTCTGGACCTGGCGGCGTCTGGCGGTGGGTGAGGCGCTGACCACCACCCCCGGTTGGGTCAATATCGCCCTCCTGGGCCTCGGCTGGGCGCTGTGGGCGGCGCTCCACCCAGACTGGGCAGTCCCCATGGCCGACGCCGCCCCCTCGCCACTACTCCACCTGCTGCCCATCACCCTGCTGCTGATAGCACTGCGCGATATCGCCCTGCTCTACCTCTTCAGCCTGGGGCAACGGCCCCAACGGGCAGAACTGATGGCAGCCATCTACATCCTGTTGCTGCACACCGCGCTGCCGGCACTTCTCAACCTGCTGGACCTCGCCTGGCTGGCCAGCCCCGCCTGGATGCTGTTCGAACCGACTCTGCTACCGGGGAGTTGGGGACCTTGGATCGCCACCCTCCAGCTACTCCTGGTGGTGGCGCTGCTGGGTTGGCGCCTGCGGGATCGACGGACGCCCTAACGGCTATAGGCGCACGGGGAGAGGGTTGCCTGCGGCATGGTGAGGGCCACGGCGGCCCTCACCCGAGGGGGAGGCGAGAGAGGGGGCTATGCCCCCCAGCGCTGACCGCGCCGCTCGGCCATCGCCTGCCCAATCTTGGCCAGATCGGCGCTGCTCAAGATGTGGCGTGCGATCTCCAACAGCTCCTCCTCCTCCAGCCGAATGTGGCCCTCATAGAGGGCACTAAACGCCTCCACCTGGGCGGCAAAGGCGTCGAGATCGGCCAGCAGATTTTCCGGCCGCTGCAAGAGGGGCTGCATCTGCGCCCACCGCTCGGCCATCGCCTGATGGTCGCTCCGCAGGCGGTGGATGAGATCCGCCAGCTTCAGACTCTGGCGCACCAGGCGAGGAAAGATCTCCTGCTCCTCATCCTCGTGGTGGTGCTGGGCGGCGCTGCCAAAGTAGCGCAACACCCGGCCGATCGCCTGCCGGGCCTCACCATCCAACCCCTGTTGGCGCAGGTGCGGCAGTAGCCGCTGTAGGGTCTCGCAGTGGGCCTGGATACGGGTGTGGCACGCCTTCAACAAACCGATGGGATCGGAGAAGTCCGGGGCGGCGGGGGGAAATAGCGTGTCGCTCATGGTTCGGGATTTACTTGATAAGGGCGGAGACGGCCTTGAACTGCGGATGCTGGGCGTCGCGCAGCCACTCAAACAGCACCGACTCGCTGTTGCTGATAACGGCACAGGCCCGCATCCGCTCAATGGCGTTGCGGTGGTGCAGCGGACTGCGAGAGCAGATGGCATCCTCCACCACAAACACCTGATAGCCATCCGCCGCCAGGCCAAAGGCGGTCTGGAGGACACAGACATGGCTCTCCATGCCCGCCACCACCACCTGGCGTCGATGCAGCTCGTTCAGCTGCTCCTGGACGGGGGCGGCATCGGTGCAGGCGAAACAGCTCTTCTCCAGCACCGGCGTCTGTGGTGGCAGCTTGGTCGCCACCGGGTCGGTGGTGGCGCCCAGCCCCCGCGGGTACTGCTCAGTCACCAGTACCGGTACCCCAAGCAGTGCCGCCGCCTGGGCCAGGATCCCCGCACTCCTCTCCACCTGGGCGCGCTCCGCCCCTGCCATTGCAGCGGCGAGGCGCACCTGGATATCGACCAGTAGCAGTACGGAGTCCTCGCGCCGCACCAGCTGCGGCTGCATGGCGCGACTCACTCCAACCAACCGTTCACAGCGCGGATATCCTCCGCGTCGAGGGTCCCCGCCGCCTGCTGCAACAGGAGGGTGGCCAGGATGTAGTCGTAACGGGAACGAGAGAAGTCACGACGGGCGAGGAACAGCTCGCGCTGGGCATCCAGCACATCCACCGCGGTGCGGGTCCCCACCTCGAAACCGGCCTGGGTGGCGCGCAGGGCGGTCTCACTGGAGGCGACCGACTGGCGCAGCGCCTCCACCTGGCTCTTGCCGGAGATGACGTTGAGGTAGGCGTTACGGGCGGAGCGGACGGTGGAGCGCCGGGTCGCCTCCAGATTGTCCTGTGCCTGCTGATAGAGGGCCACCGCCTCGGTCACGCGGGAGCTGACCAGGCCACCGGTGTAGATGGGGACCGAGACCTGGAAGCTCAGGGTGTTGTCGGTGCTGCGATTGCCATAGGCATAATCGGTGGTATCGCTGTAGCTGTGGTCAGCGACAAAGTTGACCGTCGGATAGTGGCCGGCGCGCTGGCGGTCGATCTCCTCCTGGGCCACCCGAGTCCCCGCCACCGCGGCCATCAGATCGGTGTTGTTATCCAGGGCGCTCTTGACCCACGCCTCCACATCGGACGGATCCGGTACCACCAGGGGGAACTCACCCAGCCCGGCCAGGGTATCGGGGGCGGTGCCGATGATCTCGCGGATGGTCTCGTGGGCGAGGTCAAGGGCGTTGCGTGCCGCGATCTCCTGTGACACCGCCAGGTCGTAACGCGCCTGCGCCTCGTGGACATCGGTGATGGCCGTCAGCCCCACCTCGAAACGCTGCCGGGTCTGGCGCAGCTGCTGCTCGATGGCGGCCTTCTCGGCCACGGCAAACTCCAACGTATCCTGGGCCGCCAGCAGATCGAAATAGGCGGTGGCGGTGCGCAAAATCAAGGTATTGCGGGCGCTATCCAGGGTGGCCGCGGCCTGCGCCACCCGTGACTCGGCCTGGCTACGGGTCACCAGCGCCTGCTTGTCAAAGACCGGCTGCACCAAGGTCAGCGAGTAACCGAGGGAGTTGAAGTCATCGTTGCCGTTACCGCTGACGCCACCGCTGTTGTCCTGCCAGATATGGGCAGCGCTGCCATCGAGCCCGATATTCGGCAGTAGACCGGCCTGTGCCTGAGGGATCGCCTCTTGGGATGCCCGATAGGAGGCGTCGGCGGCGGCAAACTGCGGGTCGTTCTCCAGCGCCTTCTGGTAGAGCCCCCACAGGTCCTCGCCGGCGGCGGGAAGGGCAGCAGAGGCAAGGCCGGTACTCAATAGGAGGGAGAGCAGTTTCTTACGCATGGGGAGTGCTTCCTTCATACCTGGGGGGAATAGGGGTGACCGCACCGCCATGGTGCCAGCCCGCCTCGCTCACCGACCGCCCACCCGGGCGGACACTGGCCGGTGAGAAAGGACGGGCTAAAGCCGAGACGACAATCCGCACAAGGATGGGGTCTTTGCCGGGCCGGTTCAAGCCGTGGAGTGGTGGATGGCGCCTACGCTGCGGCGATATTGCTGCATAGGCAGCAATATGGCGGGGACGCCGGTGGCTGTCAACGCCATCCCGTGGCGAAAAATAGGCAGTTTTATGTCCACTTTGTCACCACTCCCTGGAGTCATGCTAGGCTCCGGCCCAACCATGGAGAGAGGAGTGGCATGGAACCCTGGCCCTCCCGAGCACCATAGACGGTGGCCCCGCCGCCACCGCAACCACCCCGGTTTCATCGCTGTCACCCACATAAGGAGAGCCCCATGCCAGCCCATCTGCCTACCCACCTAACCGATCTCCTCCAATCACTGGAGCAGGCGGTACTTGATCGCGATCGCGCCCAGGCGGAGTCGCTGGCACAACAGCTGCGTCCGCAGATTGCCGAGTTGGAGCCAACCCAGCGCAGTGCCCTGGAGCACTACCTCGATGCCCTCTTGGCGGAGCTGGAGACGCCGCCGGTCAAGCTCCCCCAAGCCACTGCGCGGCGGCTATTCAGCGAGCGCGGCAGCGATAAGGCCAGCGCCCAAGGGGTGGTCTATCCGGTCTGGTTTGCCACCAACCGCCGCCCCAACAGCGATGGCAGCGGTTTCACCAACGAACGCGCCGATCAGATCACCCGCGGCCGGGCCGAGGTCTACATCCCTGAGGCGCACCGTTTCGGCGAGATCGGCAATAGCTTCTGGACCCGGCTACTGCGCTTTGATCTGCGGGACGACCACCTGCGCCTACAACAGGTCACCCCCCAGGAGCAGGCCGCCTTCTTCGCCGAGTTGCAGCAGGCGATGGCCCAGGCGCGTGAGCAGGGGGGCCCGGCCCACGCCCTCTTCTTTCTCCACGGCTTCAATGTCAGTTTCGCGGAGGCGGCGATCCGCGCCGCCCAGCTAGGGGTGGATCTCAAGGTACCGGGGGCCACCGCCTTCTTCAGCTGGCCCTCCCGGGGCAGTGTGGCCGCCTACACCGTGGATGAGGCGACCATCCAGGCGAGCGAGCAGGCGATTGCCGACTTTTTGGTGGAGTTTTGCGACCACTGCGGCGCAGACAAGGTACACCTCATCGCCCACAGCATGGGCAACCGGGGCCTGCTGCGGGCGATGCAGCGCATCGCCGGTGATGCGGAACTGCGCACACGGGTAAAACTGGGGCAGATATTCCTCGCCGCCCCCGATGTGGACCGCTCGCTATTTCTCGACCTGGCCACCCTCTACCCCCACTACGCCCAGCGCACCACCCTCTACTCCTCCAACGGCGATCTACCGGTCTACCTCTCCTTCCGTCTGCACGATGCGCCGCGTGCCGGCTACTACGAGCCCTACACCGTGGTCCCCGGCATCGACACCATTGCCGTCCCCAATCTGGATGTCGATCTACTGGGCCACTCCTACTTCGCCGAAGCGGAGGCGCTGCTGCATGACATCTACGACCTGATGCGCAACAACACCCCGCCCAACCAACGCCAACGACTGGTAGCGGCCACCGCCGGCAGCGAACACTTCTGGCGGTTACAACGCTAAGCGGACCGCAGCGCCCGCCCCCCCAGCGCTGATCGCTGGGGAGGCGCCGCCAGGCTCACGGCGGGCCCGGCGGCGCCTATTCCGCACGGCGCTGGATGCGGCCATCCAACCCGCCGGTCAAACGCCCCCCCGGCAGCGCCTGCAGATACCCCTCCACCACCTGGCGCAGATTGGGGCGCTCGCTGGAGAGAGGGCCCGGCCGGGTGGCCGGTGCAAACAGGGTGTAACCTTCATGGAGGCCGTTTTCATAGACGTAATCGACGGTGGTAGCGCTGTAGGTCGCAGAGAGGTCGAGCGGCCGACCCGCCACCGTCACCTCAGCCACCCGAAACCCCGCCCCCTCGCGGCCATAGCTGAAGCGCACGCCGGACACCTGCAAGAAGTGGCCGGCGCCAGAGTCGGCCTCGGCCACGGAGTGGTTCAGCAGTTGGAGTAGTTGGCGGCCGGTGATGGGGAAGGAGACCAGCCGATTGTCATAGTAAAAGACACCATCCAGATCCCCCTGGGTAATGGGACCGGGGGGGATGTTGTCATTGATGCGGATGGCGCCGCCATTGATGAAGGCGATATCGGTACCCATGGCCTGACGGGCGGCATCGGCCAGCAGATTGCCCAAGGCGCTCTCCTGACCACGCACCACAGGCTCTACCCCCTCCAACATCACCGCCGTCTGACCCACCACCTGTTCACTATCGAGGCCGGCCCGTCGCAACGCCGCCAACCACTCCGCCACCAGCGCCGCCATCTGCGGGTCGGCAGGGATGTGGTCATCCACACGGATGCGCAACGGCACCGTGGAGAGCGGCCCCCCGACGGGCAGCACAACGTCGTAGACAATGGCGCTGGCGATGTCGGCATCGGCCTTGGTGATCCAGGTGGTACCCACCCGCTGGCGGAAGTAGCGGTGATCATGGCCACCGATGATGAGGTCGATCCCCGGCACCGCCTGCGCCAACACCTCATCCATCGCCTTCCCCTGGTGGGTGAGGGCGATGACCAACTCCGCCCCCTCCGCCCGCAGCTTGGCCAGGGCGACCCGGGCGGCCGGGATCACCGGGGTTGAGCGGACATAGGCGGGGCGCTCCAGCGGATAGAGCAGCCCCATGAGACCGACCCGCACCCCGCCTATCTCCAGCAGCAGGGTCTCCGGTACCCCGGGGAAGCGCTCGCACTGCGCCGCCTGGCAGTGGTAGGCGTTGCTGGAGACCCACTGGAAACGGGACTGGGCGAGGCGCGCCAACACCACCGCCTCATCGGCGGCATCGAACTCGTGGTTGCCAAAGGTGGCCACCAGCAGCGGATCGGCCGCCTCCGGGTCACCATCAAGCAGGTTCATCGCGGCGATCATCGACTCCCCTTGGGAGAACTTACTCATCACCGAAGGAAACAGCATGTCACCGGCGTGGAGCAGCAGCACCGGTGTGCCATCTTCCGCCAACTGCCGACGGAGCCCCCGCAGGCGGGCCATGCCCCCCACAGCGCCCCGCTCCAGGCCCTCAATCTTGTAGACATCGTTGACCTGGAGGATCCGGAAGTGACGCCCCTCCGGGGCCGCCAGGGCCAGGGTGGGCAGCAGGCTGAGCAACAGCAGTGGGAGGATGGAGCGGAGCACGGAGATGACCTTTCGCAACAGAAGAGGGGGCGGAGTTAAGCGCCGAATCCCACCCCAGGTCAATGGCGCGCCACCAGGGCAAACAAGGCAGGCGCCGCGCAAGATACATGTGCAGGATCCCAGCGGCGGGGCCATGGGCAACAGTGGTCGACTGCGCTACCCTCGCTACCGCCCCGCGCCCCAGCGAGCGCTGCGTTACCACCCCCTCCGAGGAGCCCCCATGTCCCGCATCCTGCGCCACCTCGCCCCCCTCACCGCCCTACTACTACCGCTACCACTGCTGGCCGCCCCGGTAGCGGAGATAGTCAGCCTGAGCGGCCATGGCGACTGGCGGCCGGCCGGTGAGGCGCCATGGCAGCCCGCCAACCTGCGCCAGCCGCTCGACAACGGCAATGCAGTGCGCACCGGCTCACTCTCTGCCATGGCGCTGCTGTTTGCCGATCAGACCCAGATCAAGCTCGGTAGCGGCTCTGAGTTCCAGATTGACCAAGTGGCCGGCCGGGAGGGGACGGTTGTGGATCTGATACGGGGCCGCTCCTGGTCGCAGACCAAAAACGCCCCCTCCGGCGGTGTCCACTTCCGCACCCCGAGCGGTAATGCCGCCATCCAGGGCACCGAGTGGCTGCTGGAGGTCGCGCTGGATGGCCGCACCACCCTCACCGTCGTGGAGGGGGTGGTGGCCTTTGAGAACCCCTATGGCCGGGTCACCGCCGGCCCCGCCGAAGAGGTGACCGCAGCGGTGGGCGAGGCGCCGGTCAAACGCCGCCTGATCAACCCGCGGGCACGGGTCCAGTGGGTGGCCACCTGGCGCTTCCCCAGCGAGCGCTACCCTGAGCTGGCGGAGCCGGCCTGGTCGGCCCTGGCCAGCCAGATCGCCCAAGGCGAACTGGCCGCCGTCCGCACGCAACTCGGCACCGATCCCCGCCCCCTCGCCCCACTGCTGCTGGCGGAGTTGGATCTGGCCGAAGGGGAGAGCACCGCTGCCCGCCAACGCCTGGCGACACTCCCCCCCAGCGGGCGAGTGGCAGCACTACAGGCCGAGGCGTTGCTGCGGGAGGACAACCTCGATCGGGCACGGCAGACCCTCGCCGCCGCCCCCAGCCAACTGGAGGTGGCGCTGGTGCGGGGCGAGCTGGAGCGACTCGCCGGCCACGGCGAGGCGGCCGCCGCGGCCTATGCCGAGGCGACCGCGCTGGCCCCCGCCGATCCCCGTGCCTGGTGGGGACGGGGGCGGGTGGCCGCCGAGCAGGAGCACTACCAACCGGCAGCAGAGTGGCTCCAGCGGGCCATCGCCCTGGCCCCGGAGCGACGGCTGGCGGAGGGGGACCTCGCCCTATTGGAGACCCTCGCCGACCAGCTGGAGGCGGCCAAGGGGCGCTACCAACAGGTGCTGGAGCGGGACCCGGCCGACTATGTGGCCCTCACGGGGCTGGGGCTGGCGGAGCTGAAGAGTGGCCACCCAGAGGCGGCCTTGACGCCGCTGCTGGCCGCCACTGCGGTGGCCCCGGAGTATGCCCGCGCCCCGCTCTATATCGGCGTCGCCTACTACCAACTGGGGCGGGAGGCGGATGCCCTCGCCAGCCTACAGCGGGCCGCCCGCCTCGACCCCCACGACCCGCTCCCGTGGTTCTATATCGCCCTCATCCGCCAGGACCAGATCGATCCCGCCGGCGCCATCACCGCCGCCCGCGCCGCCAATGACCGGCTCCCCTATCTGAAGTCGCTCAACCAGCTGGCCAACGACCGCCAAGGCAGCGCCAACCTCGGCGCCGGCTACGCCCAGTTTGGCCTGGAGGAGTGGGCACTGCGGGAGGCGCACCGCTCGCAACTGCCGTTCTGGGCCGGCAGCCATCTGTTTCTGGCCGACCGCCTGCCAGAGGGCCATGCCCAACGCTCGGCGCTGATGCAGGGGCTGCTCACCGACCCCACCGTCTTCGGCGCCTCCCCGCTGCGCCACCCCCTGATCCCCGCCCCCAACGCCGCCCTCACCCTCAAGCTGCGCGCCAGCGAGCAGGAGGCGATGCACAGCCGCGAGGGGCAGGCCACCGCCAGCGGCTATAGCGTTGCCCCCTTCCCGCTGGCCGGCTTCATCGAGCTGCACCAGCTGGCGGTGACCCCGGCCGAGGCGCCGTTTGACGCCCGTGTCCCCAGCGCCATCGTCGCCGCTGGTGCCCGCCCGACCCCACAGCTGGGGCTGTTCGCCTACGCCGACCGTAGCGAGCCCCAGGTCTACCGCATCCCGCTCGGCAGCGACGAGGCGACCCTGGAGGGGCGCCAACAGCGGATCGATCTCGGTGGCAGCTGGCGCCACACCCCCTCGGCCCAGAGCTGGCTCCAGCTGGGCCAGGGCGAGGAGCAGAGCATCGATCGCCGCCCGCAACGCCAGCAGCGACGCAAGGTGCGGCAGGATGAGGAGGAGCTGGCGCTGCGCCACACCCGCCGCAGCGGTACCACCGAGTGGAGCGTTGGGGTGGAGGCGGCCCGCCTCCAGTTCCCCCAGATCACCGACCGCTTGGACAGCAACGAGTACGCCAGCCTGCTCTACCACCATGTGCGCGACGTAGAGCTGAACACCTCGCGCAGCTGGCTGGGGGCGCGTTGGGAGCCGGACCGCCACTGGCTGCTGGAGGGGACCCTGGAGTATGCCGGGGTGGCGGCCGACCTCGACCTCACCACCGTCAGCACCCCGCTGGATGGCAATCCGCCCCTCACCTACTACCCACAGAGTTGGACCACCGAGCGTGACCGCTGGTACCCCCGCCTCGGCCTCGCCCTCTCCCCCAACCCCCGCCACACCTATCGCATCGCCTACCAACACTGGCTACGGCCGGTGGGGGCCGCCGGCCTCGCCCCCATCACCACCGCCGGCATCCCGCTCACCGCCCCCGGGCTGCTACGGGGCGGTGAGCTGCGACGGCTGCGCCTCCAGGGGGAGTGGGAGCTAAACGACCGCCTGCTCCTCACCGCCTTTGCCGATCGCCAACGGATCAGCAACCTCCATGACGGTCAGGACGACCCGTTCGACTACGCCGACTCAGCGGCCCAGTACCAGCAGCTACGCCAGCAGAGCGCCACCCACTTCGGCTCCCTGGAGGCGCTGGAGTGGCAGCCCATCTTTGCCTCTGGTGAGATCGAGAGCGTCGGCCTGCTCGGCAACGCCATCCTCTTGCCCCGCCTCTCCCTCGCCCTCGGCTACATCCAGAGCGCGGAGGAGAATCGGCGGGTGGCGGAGTACCACCTCCCCTATATCCCCCGCCACCGCGCCACGACCGGCCTCACCTGGCTACCCGCCAGTGGCTGGACCCTCCAGAGCCGTCTCAGCTGGCGCAGTGAACGCGCCTCCAGTCAGAAACTGGCAGAGCCGGACCTCGCCGCTGACTTCGACCTCGCCCTGCGTGCCGCCTGGGAGTCGGCCGACAAGAGTTGGTTGCTGGAGGGGTTTGCCGGCGGCTTACTGCGCAAGGATGACGGCTGGCTGGTGGGGGGCCAGTTGGTGCGCCGCTTCTAAGGGTTGGGCGGACAAGTGGAGGGCCATTGGGCTGGATGGATCCCCACCGCCATGCCCCTGTCATCGGGTCGTCACTTTTCCCCACAGGCTGTGGATGACTCTGTGGGTCTTTTTGGGGGAAGGGGCGGAGAGCCGCGTGGCAGTTGGCCTGGCGTTAAAGTGGTCAAATTTTGACCAACAGGCGCCCCACCGACCGAGGTGGTTGGCGCCCTAAGCGGCCACCGCCATGACAACGCCCCCGGTACCGACACGCTGATCGGCACCGGGACCGCCATGGGGTCTTACTAACGGCAGGCCTGGGGCACCGCCTCCAGGCCCCACCACGGGCCGCTCACCGCCAGCTGAAGATGCGGTGCCAGGCCCGTTGCAACCAATACTGCTGCGGTGCCTCCGCGGGCTTTGACTGCTCTCCCTTGTAGTAGGAGACATAGTGCCGATCATCATTTTTGATGTGGTTGGTGAGCCAGATTTGCAGGTCGGAGATTAGGCGCCTGGTGATCTGCTCTCCCGCGGCATGGCGTTCGGCGTAACGGTTGATATGGGTGATGAAGGCCTCATGCACCTTCTTGTGGCCCTCTGACAGTGGGTATCCAACCCGCGCCATCAACGCCTCCTCGAAGGCAAAGTGGGTGACGGTGTAGTCCACCAGTCCATGTAATACCCGCGCCACACCCTGCTCATCCTGCTCCTTGTGGGCCCCTTGTAGTTCATTGATGTAGGCCACTAGACGCTTGTGCTGCTCGTCAATCGCATCGATACCGATGGATAGGGAATCGTCCCAGGACCAGTATTCCACGGCCATCTCTCCTCGTTCGCTATTAGTCGTACCACTTACAACGGGGTAATGCCGTACTCCTGATATATCAACGCCTGCGCCTGCTTGAACTCCTGCTCGGTGAAGCAGTAGCCGTGCTGTTCAAGGAGCTGCCATCCGGCCTCCTCGCTCGCGCAGTCATTCACTGTACGACGAAATGGCTCGTCGCTGCGCATCCGTTCGATATAGGCACGTGCAGACTCTACCGACATAACATTCTCCTTCAGTGACGAATGCCACCCAATAGGGCAGCGCGGATGCGGGCACCGACGATATTGATCAGACTCACCAGCGCCAACAGAACCAGGATCAAGGCCAACGCCTCGCGGTACTCAAACTGATCGAGCGCCACCACAATCTCCTGACCGATGCCGCCGGCACCGACCATGCCCAGCGTGGTGGCGGCCCGCACGTTGTGCTCCCAGCGGTAGAGCGTCACATCCACCAGCCGCGGCATGATCTGGGGCCAGACGCTGAACCGCAGCACCCCCAACTCGCTGATCCCGTGGCTGCGCAGGGCGTTGCCGGGGGCCGGATCCATGTGCTCTAAGATCTCGGCGTAGAACTTGCCCAACATCCCACTGGAGTGGAAGGCGAGGGCAAAGATCCCCGGTAGCGGCCCAAAGCCCACCGCTGCCACAAACAGCACGCCCCACAGTAGCCCCGGGATCGAGCGCAACGTGTTGAGCAGTAACAGCACCGGCCCCCGCAACCCAGCGGGGGCGACCCCACGGGCCGCCAGCGCCCCCAACGGCAGGGCGACGAGCGCCCCCATGACCGTGCCCACCACACTCATCGCCAAGGTATCGAGCAGTGGCTTGCCCCAGGTGTGCCAACGGCTGAAATCCGGTGGCAGGGCATCCCCCAACAGGATGGCGATGGTAGGCAGGGCGTCCCGGTAGCGCTGCGGATCGAGGGCATCGGCATAGAGGAAGGCGGTCAAGATGACCACCGTCGCCAAGGCGACGGTGGTCCCGCGGCGCCGATCCCGGCGCCGCCCCTCCAGCAGGATGGCCTCGACTTGGCTCGCCTCAGCACCCGCTGTCAGCTCGCTCATTTCAAGAGATCCTGCGACTCGGGGTGGGCCGCGGCAATGGCCTTAATCCAGTTGCGCACCCGATCAACATCAGAGTCAACACAGGGGATGAAGGCCTCGGCCCGAAACACGGATAGGGCAGCCGGGTCATCCACCTCGATAAACGCCTTGCGGATCTCCTCCTTGAAGTCGGGATCCAGCCCCTGGCCGAAGGTCCACATGTACTCTGGAATGGCGGGCGATTCTGCCAGCACGCGCACGCTTTTGGGATCGAGCTTGCCCTCTTTGAGCAGCCGCTTGAAGATGGGCATGGAGAGTCCGCCGGCCCCCAGCTTGTGGTTGGCAACCGCAAAGGCGACCCGATCGTGCGCCCCTAGCACCCGCAGGGTGTAGTCACGCTCGGAGACCAGACCGGCATCCACCAGCATGTAGCGCGGGACCCAAGTGCCTGAAGTAGAGGCCGGATCGCCAAACCCGATCTCCTGCCCCTTGAGATCCGCCAACCCCTGGGCCGGGCTATCCGCCGGCACGATAATCACCGCCTGAAAGGTGGGGCCCACCCGCTCATGGGAGGGGCGCGCAAACGGCTCCATGGCGGCATATTTGCTTTGCAAGATGTAAGCGACGGGACCGAGATAGGCGATGTGCAAGCGGCCAAAACGCAAGGCGGCGCTGGTGGCGGCGTAGTTGCTCCCCACCACCAGCTCCACGGGAATGCCCAGGCGCTTCTCCAGATAGGCGCGCAAGGGCTCATTGAGACGCAGCACCGTAGTCGCCGACTCACCGGGCAGCAGCCCAATCAGCAACTTCTCTGGGCGATCAGCCGCCTGGGCAGGGACCACGACGAGGGTAAAACAGAGGGCGATAAGGGCGACAAAACGGGTGAACAGGATGCGCATGGTTCTCCTCCTGAAGGTATGAACGAAAGCGACAACACGCCGCCCCACACCCATCGCAATTCCTTTGCCAACCGCGACTCGATGCGTTAGCTATTTGAAATCCAGTCCGTTATTTAGCCCCCATCGCCCTCCGTCCCCCTCCGGCCGGCGCCCCGCCGCACCTGCACGTAAGGCCGGCAGCGGCGGGTGAACATTTATGCACCTACACGCCACTCACTGCGCGGCGAGCGGAAAGACGCGCCGCTGCGCCTGCGCATCGAACGCCTGGGCTGGACCATCGAAGGCGATGCGGCCATCCACCAGACCGATCACCTTGTCGGCCAGTGCCAGCGCGGTATCGATCTGATGCATCACCAGCACCACCGTCATGCCGCTGTGCGCCACCTGCTCCCGTAGCAGTGCGGCGAGCTGCTGCACCAACACCGGATCCACCGAGGCGAACGGTTCATCGCCCAAGAGCAGTCGCGGCCGGCGCACCAGCGCCCGGGCAACGCCTACCCGCTGGCGCTCCCCCCCGGAGAGGTGATCGGCCCGCGCAGTGGCGCGATGGAGCAGCCCCACCGCCCCCAACGCCGCAGCGGCCTGCCGCCGCATCGCCACGGGCCACGGCAACGGGGAGAGTGGGTGGCGTCGATCGGCCAACCCCAATAGCACGTTATCGATGGCCGGCAGACGATCGATCAGGGCGTGCTCCTGAAACACCGTGGCGGTACAACGACGGTAGGCGCGTAACGCCGAGGCCCCCTCCACCGCCCCCTGCCCCGCCACCAGCAGGCGCCCAGCGGCAGGCCGAATCAGGCCGTTGAGGACCCCGACCAAGGTGCTCTTGCCCACCCCTGAACGGCCCACGACCGCGGTAATGGCGCCGGCCGGGATCTCCGCGCTCACGCCCCGCAGCACCTCGCGCTCACCGCGCCGCACCGAGACCGCCTCTAGCGCGATCATGAGAGCGGGCGGGAGAGGTGCGCCCGCTCCCGTTCATAGGTACGAAACGCCGTTACCAACCGGTCGAGCACCTGGGCGGCGGCATCAAACATGGCCCGCAGCAACGGCTCCTCCGCCTGCGTGGCATCCTCTCGCAGGCGCCCGGCGGTACCCTCCAGCTGATACGCCACGTGGCGCACCTGCTGTAGTGGATCACTCTGTGGCATCGCTCGCCCCCTTAGGCCACTGCCGCGTCGTCGTCGTCATCGTCCGCCTCACTCGTCCGCTGTAGTGGCGTACGACGTACAGTGGCACTGGCCTCAGTGGCCGGCGTATGGCCCAGGGCGCGCCGCATCCACAGCGGCGGGTTGCCCGCCATCATGCGCTGGAGATAGACGATCACCTCATCGATCTCCCGGTCACGCTCCAACTTCACCGGAAAGACCCCGGCATCCCGCAACTTCACGGCGGCGAGATCACTCAACCCCTTGGTGAAGATCACCTTGCAGTCGGCCACCGCCTCCACCCGCGGGGTGATGCGATCGCCACCATTACCGCTCCCCTCCACCTCATCCATCCAACAACCGCCACCATTCTTGGCGCGTCCACGCCCCTCGCCACCGCCACCACCACCGCCGGAGAAACGGGCCACATCAATAAACTCGGCACCATCGATGGTGACGTCATAGAGGACGATCTGCTTCGCTAAGGCGAAGGCACAATCGACGTGGGTGAGGCTCTTGGTGGTCATGGCGACCTTCAGGTGACCAACTTGGGACATGGCGCAGCTCCTTCGGTGAGGTAGGTTGAGCGAGCGGATTCAGGTCATGGGTAGACCGACCACCATCACCTCGCGGCCGAAGCGGTGGCGGAAACGGGAAGGTAGTTCAGTGCCGTAAGGGTCACGGACACGCCAACGGGACAACTCCGCGCTGGCCAGCCAGCCGGCTTGCAGCGCCTCCACCGGCACGATGTGCAGGCCGTCTTGGAGTGAAACAAAAAAGTCGATGGGGTAGCGCAGCGGATCGGCGTAAGGGGGGGAGATCTCGAAGCGGTAACCCCCATCGACAACCGCAAAACGGGGATTGTCACAGTCGAGCCGAAAGTGGCGATTGAAATAGCCCGGCGACCGGAACTGGTAGAGGATCCGATCCTCATCGGCAAACTTGCGGATCTCAGCGACGATATCGACAAAGTACTGCCACAGCAGCCGCTCTACATAGGCCTCGGCGTAGGGCTGGCGGGGCGCATCCAGATAGGTATAAACAAACGACTCCAGCAGCCCCAACCCCACGGGGGTGATGTTGAGTGACAAGGCACAGCGCTCAAAGGTACAGGCACAACGCACCAGACCCTCTTCCAGTTCGCAGTACCCATCGCGGTGGCTGGTGGCGATACGAAAGATGCGCAGGATACGGTAGACCTCTGCCACCAACTTCTCCGTCACCGAACGCCGCGGTAGCGCCAGGTAGCGCTGCCATGAGCCCACCCCCTCCATCAATGCAGGGTCTTGGCCCACGAGGCTCGACTCCAACAAGAGCGCCGCCACGTGCACCCCCAATGTCCCGTGCGGGGCCATGGAGGGCGGATCGTCACAGAAGGTCAACCGCTTGCGCTTGGTGTAAAGCTCGATCTGCCGATACTCCGGCAGGGACCAACGGTGGCCAAAAGAGCGACGACTATCCTGGAGCAGATCGGCTAACGGTTGCATGGTCGGTCTCGGCAAGAAAACGGTGGAGAGGGCCAGAACCGGCCCCCCAAGGGGGGCCGGCACAGAGGCGCTGGACTACCAGGTGTTGAGGATCCACTCCTTGTCTTTGTTGTATTCCATGTGGGCAAACAGGGCGTTGGCGATCGCCTCGCCCAGCTCCATTGCCCCCTGGTAACCCAGGGTGGGTTTGCGATAGAGACCGGCCCGATCAAAGGTGGGGAAGCCGACGCGCACCATCGGGATGTTGTTGTAGATGGAGATGTAGCGCCCCTTCGAGTGCCCCATGATCAGGTCCACCTTCAACTCGCCGGAGGTGATCCGCCGCTCCAACTCCCAGAGGTCGGCATTGAGCACCACCTCCATGTCGAAGTTGACCTTATCCTTCAGCGCCTTGATCCGCGGGTCCTTCTTGTACTTGCTGCTCTGGTCATCCCCCAGCAGCAGGAGCGCCGGCTCCAGCTCCACCTCTAGGCAGAACTCCGCCAGTCCAATCACCAGATCGGGATGGCCATAGATGGCCACCTTTTTGTTGGCGAAGAACATGTGCGCCAGGTCGGCCAGGGCGTCGAGGGCGATCCCGCGCTCACGCACCAGCGACTCCGGGATCTCCTTGCCGGTCAGCTCGCTGATGGTGCGCAGCATCTCATCGGTGTTATGGATCCCGTAGGGGGTGCTGAGCAGGTGGAACGGGACATCAAACTCCTTCTTCAGATATTCGCCGGCACTCGCCCCCTCGTAGCGCGCCAGGGCCACCGTTGCGCTGGCATTGGCGCTGTCCCGCAGCTCCTCCACCGTGGTGCGGCCTTGGATCTCGATGGACTTATCCGGCAACATCGGCGAATCGAAGTTTTCGGTATCCATGAAGAGGGTGGCATCCACCCCCATCTCCTTGAGGTAGCGCTTCAGCAGCGTGACATCGCCGGGATTGATCCAACCAGGGAAGAGGTTGAGTTTGCCGGTGGGCTCCCCCTTCTTGGCGATGGTCTTGACCAGCGACTTCACACACTCGCTATAGCCGGTGACCTGGCTCCCCTTGAAGCTCGGGGTGTGGACCGGCGCCAGGAAGATCTCTCGCTCAGGAAACTCCTTTTTTAGGGCGCGATTACAGAGGTTGATGGTCCCCTCGATATCGTCACCGATCACCTCCGTGGAGCAGGTGGTGATGATGGGAATGACCCGCAGATTGGGATAGCGCTTGGCCAGTACCATCACCCCATCTTCGATCCGCTTGGCCCCGCCAAACACCGCCGACTCCTCATGGAGTGAGGTGGAGGCGATATCAAAGTTCTCTTTGAAGTGCTGGGCAAACAGCAGGCGGACAAACATGCTGCACCCCTGTCCGCCGTGTACCAACGGGATGCAATCGGTGACGCCAATCCCGGCATATTGGGCACCGGCCGGCTGGCAGTCATACATCGGGTTGATGATGCCCTCCCGTGACTTGGGGGCTACCTTGACTTCTGCGGGCGGCTTGGCCGCGACTTCGCAATCGGTCATCTCAATTCTCCTCAATACAGGTGATCGTGTAGTTCGCGGTTCTTGGATTTGGTGATGCTGATATCCACCAGTCGCCCCTTCAGCCCCTCCATCAACTCATCCACCTCCTGCGCGCTCACCTGCGCAATCCAGGGGAAGCGTTCGCGGAAGTCCATCACCATCACCTTGGCATCGGCACAGTGCAGCTTGTCGGTGGGGGTCTCCCGCTTTGGCTCGCGTCCGACCAGCATGTCAGCCGCCTTATTGAGCACGCCATCGATGTTCTCTTGGCGGTCCCAGCTACGGGAGAAGAACTGCCACAGACAGCGCTCCTGCACGTAGTCATAGAGCTGTTCGACCTTGCCTTGCAGCTGTTCCGTCGCCATTACGCGGCCTCCTTTTTGCCGTTGCTAGCGGCGCCACTGCGGGGCTGACGGATGTCGATCCCGGCCAACCCCTTCAGCGGGTTGTGGACCGCGTTGTACATATCACGGGCGAGATTGACGAACCCCTCAAAGCCCATGTACGGCCCGTTGTGGTAGCCATGCCCGTTGACGTAAGGGATGTGGAGCTTTTTCACCAGCTCACCGACTCGCGGCCCGGTAAAGATCACATCCGGCTTGACCAGATCGATGATCTCGAAGAACTCCAGCTCGTTGCCGTCATCGATGTAGTAGGTCCCTTCGCGGCCACGGGCGATGACCTTCTCAAAGTCCTCCTCGTGACCAAACTTGGAGGACATCGCCACCACCTCTACGCCGAGGTCATCCTCCACCGACTTGGTCCAGTGCCAGAGCCGCGGACCACCCGTCCAGATGGCCATCTTGGTCCCCTTGAGCCGCTCCTTGTACCAGTCGAGCTGCGGCTTCCACTTGGCATACTCCTCGGCGATGAGCTGCTCACCCCGCTCCTCGATCCCGAAGAAGGCGCAGATCTTGCGGATCCCCTCGGCCATGTAGTTGAAGCCCCAGGAGTCGATGTCGAGCCGTGGGATGCCGTACTGCTTCTTCAGCTCGTTGGCGATGTAACCGGAGGAGCGGGCGCAGTTGACGACATTGAGTTGCGCCTGATGCATCCGCCGCAGGTCGTCGTAGGTGCCGTTGCCGGTGAAGTGGGAGATCACCTGGATCCCAAGGCGGTCCCAATAGGTCTGCAACAGCTGGGTGTCGCCCTGGATATTGAAGTCACCGATGAAGTTCATGGTGTAGGGGCTGGTGATCTCCGCGTCCAGCGTCCCAACCTTTTCGTTGATCCAACCGATGTTGAGCACGTGGTGCCCCTTCGACTGGGAGACGCCGGAGAATCCCGGGCACTCAACGGTGAAGATATCGACATCGGGCCGCTCCGCCATCACCCGCTTGGCCACCGCCTTCACATCGTCACCGATGAGGGCCGTCGGGCAGGTGGTGTAGACGATCATCCGTTTGATCTCCGGCATCTCGTCAAAGGCCTCGTGGATGCTCTTCTCCAACCGCTTCTCGCCACCGAAGACGATATGGTTCTCTTTCATATCGGTGGACCAGACATACTTCATGTTGAAGTGGCCGTTGTCGGTCGGGTAGCGCTTGGTGTGCCAGGTGTCGTAGGCGCAACCGATGGGGCCGTGGATCATCTGGATGGTATCTTTCAGCACACCGCCGATCACCAGCTTGGCACCGCAGAAGGCGCAGCCGCGCTCGGAGAGCGTGCCGGGGATGGTGGGGGCGTTGGAGAGGGGTAGAAACTCCCGGGTATCCTCATCGGGAGCTTTCAGGTAGATGTGCTTCTCCCGCTCGGGAATATCCTTGTCGCAGTTGAGCAATACCATTGGCATGGCGCGTACTCCTCGTTGTGTTTGGGCTGGCAGCTGGGTGTCGCTGGATGCGCTGGGCGGAACACCCTCTGCAAGTAATTTGCAGCGGTCGTGCCAAACCGGGCGATCCCTCGACAACCCCAAGCGCCACTTGCCATGCAGGCCAGCGCGCAGCCACCAATACGCCCACACCCCCTTTTTTTCAGGACCGTAATGTACAAACCACCCCTCCTTCGTTCCGAGGTGTGCGGTGCTGACCACCTGACCGCCCCTGTGCTTGAGCCACGCCATGCCGGAGTCAGCAGGCAGACGTATCCGGCCGCACGGGATGCTCCATGACGCATGGAACCCCTCTTTTTGATTGGCCACGGTGAATCCAGAGGGGTCGGCAAAAAAGGCGCGAAGCGAGGAGTAGCGAGGAGCACGGGCGGGTTAACTACAGGCCCTTGATGCCGCGAGGTACCGACGTAACAACGGTCGGACTCAAGGATAGATAACGGCGGGATTAGGCAGGAAAAGAGGGTGAGGGGAGACGACCCCCATCGTCGTCGCCCCCCTCACCCAAGCGTGGCTACTGCGTATAGCTGGCGAGACGATCGGTGGCGGGTAAACCGGCCGCCTTCGCCAGCCAGGGAGGGGGATTACGTTGCAGGACCTGCTGTAAAACCGTCAATGCCGTGCGCGCCGTCACCGGCTCCGGCTGCTTGAGTGCGTGGATATCAGATCGCGCCAAGGCAGCCGCCTCCAAGGCGCCGATGGAGGTGACAAAGACCAAGGCGCAGTCCGCCAATAGGGCAAGGCGCGCCTGGGTGCGATGGCGGCGGTGACCACCGCTGGGATTGGGGCGCACGGCAACTAAACGAACCGCCTCCGCCGCCACTTGGAAGATCAGAAAGTGGCGACAGGTGGTGAAGAGCCCATCGAGCTGCTCACCACCATTTGAGGCCACGGCCACCCGTACCGAGTGGCTCAAATCACCCTCAAAATAGGGCTCAGCGGTCGGTATCGGATCGGCCACGACCTCAATGGCCTCCGTGCCATTCAGATAGCTCAGGGCCCGATAGAGCTGGGTGGCGGGGATCCGGTTGAGGAGCCCGCGTTGGGCGCTGCGTAACCGCGCCATGGTGACTCGCCGCAACTTCTCCTCGGTGATAGGCAAGCCTACCGCGGCGATGACGACCTCTACCCAACGCTCCATGGTGATATCGGCGAGGGCGCGCCCGGCAACGCCGATGCGCAGGGCCAACGGTGGGGAGAGCGTCATGGTATTACTCCTCTAGCGGCAAGATGCAGTCGTCTACCGGACAGACCAAGAGGCACTGCGGTTCATCACCGCTCTCCTCACACTCGGTACAGCTCTCCGGATCGATCACATACAGACCCCGGCGCCGGGTGATGGAACCGTTGGGGCAGACCGGTTCACAGTCGCCACAACCGGTACACTCATCGCGGTTGATCATCATCGCCATGACAACTCTCCCCTACGCCGCCTTAGGCCACCACCGCCTCGGCGGCGGTCTGGCCGATGATCGACGTATCCTCCTGCTCCATGATGCCGAACTCCATCAGGAGATCTTCCAGGTCATCCATGGTCAGCGGAGTCGGCACCACAAACAGCTGGTTGTTGATCACCTTCTGCGCCAGGGTGCGATACTCATCGGCCTGCTTCACCGTCGGGTCATACTCGATGACCGTCATACGGCGGATCTCGGCGTGCTGCACCACGTTGTCGCGCGGCACGAAGTGGATCATCTGGGTACCGAGCTTGGCAGCCAGCGCCTCGATCAGCTCGTCTTCACGGTCGGTGTTGCGGCTGTTGCAGATGAGGCCAGCCAGGCGCACGCCACCGGAGTTGGCATACTTCACGATGCCCTTGGAGATGTTGTTGGCAGCGTACATCGCCATCATCTCGCCGGAGCAAACGATGTAGATCTCCTGGGCCTTGTTCTCGCGGATGGGCATAGCAAAACCGCCGCACACCACGTCGCCGAGTACGTCATAGAAAACGAAGTCGAGGTCTTCGCCGTAGGCACCCTCCTCTTCGAGGAAGTTGATGGCGGTGATAACGCCACGGCCGGCGCAGCCAACGCCCGGCTCAGGACCACCGGACTCAACGCACTTCACACCGCCGTAACCGACGGAGAGTACGTCTTCCAGCTCCAGGTCCTCTACGGTGCCCGCCTCAGCGGCCAGGTGCATGACGGTGGTCTGCGCCTTGGAGTGGAGAATGAGACGGGTGGAGTCGGCCTTCGGGTCGCAGCCGACGATCATCACCTTCTTTGCCGGCCTCGGCGAGGGCGGCAACCAGATTCTGGGTGGTGGTGGACTTGCCGATACCGCCCTTGCCGTAAATCGCACACTGACGAAGCGCCATGGTATTTTCTCCTTGCGGTTGGGGACATGGACCTGTGCGATTGCTCATTTACAAGGAGCGTGCCAGAATTCATCAATCTGACCAACAGGCTGATTTAAAAGCACTTTCCTCAACA
This sequence comes from Chromatiales bacterium, assembly GCA_003251535.1. GTDB lineage: Bacteria > Pseudomonadota > Gammaproteobacteria > Thiohalomonadales > Thiohalomonadaceae > SZUA-493. The sequence continues at coordinate 208,479 of QKFD01000024.1, forward strand.
GGCCGAGGCAATTTGGAACAGTTCTATCTACGACAATGCCTCTAACGCTGTGCGGTTACCGACAAAATGCCCGACAAGAGCCACCCCACCCTACCTCCCACCAGCCGAGTGCCCATCAATCGGTGCAATC
>QKFD01000070.1 GCA_003251535.1 Chromatiales bacterium
CGAAGTAGTCTTTCATGATAAAGAACACGTTACAAGTGGCTCGGATAGGGCCCCATTTTATCTAGGCAGTTTGATAGACGGAATTTCCCCGGGTGATTGGAGATAGGCGGATTAGGCAATGGAGGCGAGTGAATGGAACGGGGGGCATTGCACTCCTCTTCCGGTCTGTTTACCGCTGTGTGCGGCGCTTGAGGTCCGCCAGCACGCTGCTATCAGCAAAACTGTAATAACACTCAGTACCCATGATCACATGATCCACAAACCGCAATCCCATCTCCCCCGCCAGATTGACCAACCGCTGTGTGAACTGGATATCTGCCCGACTCGGCGTGGGATCGCCGGAGGGGTGGTTGTGTAGCACGATGGCGCTGGCGGCGTTCACCATGATGGAGGTGCGGAATACCTCCATCGGCCGGGCGTGGATGGCCTCCAGGGAGCCGATGGCGACTACCTCGAAGCAGAGGATCCGGTCGCGGCTATCGAGGTTGATGGTGATGAACTTCTCTTTGCTGTCGTTCTGAAGGTCTCGAAACAGCTGATAGACGCGGGCGGAGCTGCCGGCGTCTCCGCCTATCACGTCGCTGTCGATCTCGGAGATGCGGTACTTCAGCTCGACTTCTCGGAGGTATGCCACGGGGCTCTCCCTGCTATTCGGCATGACGGTGCACTGCCGGCTCGGCAGAGTTTTCCATAGCCTGGGGGAGGTTACAAGGGTGTGGCGGTGCTGGGGCGCCGGGCTATCCCAGCATCCCCTCTCGCATCAGAAATGCCTCGATCTCCGCCACCCCCTCGCCGCTCTTCAGGTTGGTGAAGACGAAGGGCCGCTCGCCCCGCATCCGGCGGGCGTCCTGTTCCATCACCTCCAGGGAGGCGCCGACGTAGGGGGCGAGGTCGATCTTGTTGATGATGAGCAGGTCGGAGCGGGTGATGCCGGGGCCGCCTTTACGCGGGATCTTTTCGCCCTCGGCGACGTCGATGACGTAGAGGGTGAGGTCTGCCAGTTCGGGGCTGAAGGTGGCGGAGAGGTTGTCGCCGCCGCTCTCGACGAAGACCAGATCTAGCTGGGGGAAGCGCTGGCAGAGTTGCTCCACTGCCTCCAGGTTCATGGAGGCGTCTTCGCGGATGGCGGTGTGGGGACAGCCGCCGGTCTCGACGCCGACGATGCGTTCCGGTGCCAGGGCCTGGCTGCGGGTGAGGAATTCGGCGTCTTCGCGGGTGTAGATGTCGTTGGTGACGACGGCGATCTCCAGCTGCCCCCGCAACCGCTTGCAGAGCACATCCAGCAGCGCCGTTTTGCCGGAGCCGACCGGGCCGCCGACGCCGACGCGCAGTACCTGTTTGTCTGTCATGTTGACCTCGTGTAAGAAAGATTGGGCGCTCAGGAGCGGAATAGCCGGGTGTACTGCCCCTCATGCAGGGCGCTGGCGATGGCGGCGGCGGGGGCACTGGCGCCGATCTCCTCGTCCGGCAATGCCTGCGCCTCGGCCACCGCCCGCGGCAGTTCGCCGCCGAGACGCAGCAACAGCCGCTGGCCGGCGCTCTGGCCCAGCGGCACCAGCTTCACCCCCGCCAGCACCAGGTTCTCCAGCCAGCTCCAGGCGTAGCCGGTGAGCAGTTCTGGCAGGGGGATCTGCCAGTGGGCCGCGGCCAGGGCGAAGCCACCGAGCTGGCTGGCGCGCAGGGGTTCGCGCCAGGCGGCGGCGGTGGGGATCAGCTCCAGCACCAGCAGTGCCATGGCGCGGCCGCGGGCCCGCTCTTCGGCGCGCAGTTCGGCGCTCTCGCGGCAGGCAATGAGTTCGTGGTTCCAGTGGTCGAAGGCGGCGCGATCGGCGCGGGCCGCGGCCTGGTAGAGCCGCTCCAACAGGGGTAGATCGACCCGCGCCAGCTGCTCCAGCAGCAGCTCACGCAGCCACCCCGCCAGGCTCGCCTCGTCGCCCACCCAGCCCGCCTCCACCGCCCACTCCAGCCCCTGGGAGTAGGTGAAGCCGCCCACCGGCAGCGAGGGGCTGGTGAGCTGGAGCAGGCGTACCAGGGCGGTCGGGTTATCCATGGTGCCGCGCCGGCAGCGGGTCCGCGACCGCGCTCACTGGACCGCCTTGGCAAACGGGGCGGGTAGGTCGATCACCGGGCCACGGGGGGCGTGGCTGTGGCTATGCCCGCCACTGTAGGCCCCCGCCTCCGGCTCGAAGGGCGCCACCCTGTTGCTGACGCTGAGACCGAGGCGGGTGACCATCTCATCCAGCACATGGTCCTGCTGCCAGCGGATGAAGCTGGGTTCGATCTGGAGCGCGACGTGGCGGTTGCCGAGGTGGTAGCAGGCGCGGGCCAGCAGGTGCGGATCGTCACTGACGGCGGTGGAGACCGGCTCCTCGGCGGCGCGGATCTCCACCACCTCACCCGCCTGGGTGGCAATGCAGTCACCGCTACGCAGTACCGCGCCGCGGGGCAGGAACAGGCCGGCGGCGCGGCCATCATCCAGGGTGACCCGCAGCCGACTCTTGACCCGTTGGTCGTAGCCGAGGGTGAGGGTGGTGGCGGGCTCGACGCCGGTGATGAGGTGGGTAAATTCGAGCATGGCGGCCCCTCAGAACAGGAAGTAGCGCTGGGCCAGCGGCAGCACCGCGGCCGGTTCGCACACCAGCAGCTCGCCATCGGCCCGCACCTGGTAGGTCTGCGGGTCCACCTCGATGTGCGGGGTGGCGTCGTTCAGCCGCATGGAGTGCTTGCCGATGGTGCGGGTGTCGCGCACGGCGCTGACGCGCCGCCGCAGGCCGAGCTGCTGGTGCACCCCCGCCTCCAGCGCGGCGGCGGAGAGGAAGGTGACGGCGGTGGCGCTGGTCGCCAGGCCGAAGGCGCCAAACATCGGCCGGTAGTGGACCGGCTGCGGCGTGGGGATGGAGGCGTTGGGGTCCCCCATGGGGGCGGCGGCGATCATCCCGGCCTTGAGGATGAGCGAGGGTTTGACGCCGAAAAAGGCGGGCCGCCAGAGCACCAGGTCCGCCAGCTTGCCCACCTCCACCGAACCCACCTCGTGGGCGATGCCGTGGGTGATGGCGGGGTTGATGGTGTATTTGGCGATGTAGCGCCGCGCCCGCAGGTTGTCGTGGTGGGCCGGGTCGCCGGGCAGGGCGCCACGCTGCACCTTCATCTTGTGGGCGGTCTGCCAGGTGCGGGTGATCACCTCCCCCACCCGCCCCATCGCCTGGGAGTCGGAGGAGATCATGGAGAAGGCGCCGAGGTCGTGGAGGATATCCTCGGCGGCGATGGTCTCACGGCGGATGCGGGACTCGGCGAAGGCGACATCCTCGGGGATCCCCGGATCCAGGTGGTGGCAGACCATCAACATGTCCAGGTGCTCATCCACGGTGTTGATGGTGTAAGGGCGGGTGGGGTTGGTGGAGGATGGCAGCACGTTGGGCAGCGCCGCGGCGCGGATGATATCCGGGGCGTGGCCACCGCCGGCCCCCTCGGTGTGGTAGGTGTGGATGGTGCGATCTTTGAATGCGGCGATGGTCTGCTCGACAAAGCCGGACTCGTTGAGGGTGTCGGTGTGGATGGCCACCTGCACGTCGTAGCGCTCTGCCACCGCCAGGCAGTTGTCGATGGCGGCAGGGGTGGTGCCCCAATCTTCGTGTAGCTTGAGGCCGCAGGCGCCGGCGCGCAGCTGCTCCTCCAGCGGCAGCGGCAGGCTGGCGTTGCCTTTGCCGAGGAAGCCGAGATTCATCGGCAACCCCTCCGCCGCCTGCAACATGCGGTGGATGTTCCACGGCCCGGGGGTGCAGGTGGTGGCGTTGGTGCCGGTGGCCGGGCCGGTGCCGCCACCCAACATGGTGGTGACGCCGGACATCAGCGCCTCCTCTATCTGCTGCGGGCAGATGAAGTGGATGTGGGCGTCGATGCCGCCGGCGGTGAGGATCATCCCCTCGCCGGCGATGGCCTCGGTACCGGGGCCGATGAGGATCTCCACCCCCGGCTGCACGTCGGGATTGCCGGCCTTGCCGATGGCGGCAATGCGCCCATCTTTGATGCCCACGTCCGCTTTGATTACCCCCCAGTGGTCGAGGATGAGGGCGTTGGTGATGACGAGATCCACCACCTCGGCGGCGGGGCGCTGACACTGGCCCATGCCGTCGCGGATCACCTTGCCGCCGCCGAACTTCACCTCGTCGCCGTAGATGGTGCGGTCCGCCTCCACCTCGATGAATAGTTCGGTATCCCCCAGCCGTACCCGGTCGCCGGTGGTGGGGCCGTACATCTCGGCGTAGGCGCCTCTTGTGATGGTCACCATGTCAGTTCCCCTCCAGCGGTCCCATCACCGCGCCGTTGAAGCCGTAGACGGTGCGGCTGCCGGCGTAGGCGACCAGGGTCACCTCGCGGCTCTGCCCCGGTTCAAAACGCACCGCGGTGCCGGCGGGGATGTCGAGCCGGAAACCGCGGGCGGCGGTGCGGTCAAACTGGAGCGCCGGGTTGGTCTCGGAGAAGTGGTAGTGGGAGCCCACCTGGATGGGGCGGTCGCCGCTGTTGGCCACTTGGAGAGTGAGCCGTTCACGGCCGGCGTTGAGTTCGATCTCACCCGCCTGCGGGATAATTTCACCTGGAATCATGGCTCCCCCTTCACACAATCGGTTCATGTACGGTGACCAGCTTGGTGCCATCGGGGAAGGTGGCCTCCACCTGCACCTCGCTGATCATCTCCGCCACCCCCTCCATCACCTCTTCGCGGGTGAGCAGGGTGCGACCGTAGTCCATCAGCTCCGCCACGGAGCGGCCGTCCCGCGCCCCCTCCAGGATGGCGCCGGAGATGTAGGCCACCGCCTCCGGGTAGTTGAGTTTGAGGCCGCGGGCGCGGCGCCGCTCCGCCAGCAGGGCGGCGGTGAACAGCAGCAGCTTATCTTTTTCACGTGGGGTGAGTTCCATGGCTCGCCTCTTGTTGGTGGTTGTCTTGGGGTGCGGGGCCGCTGGGTGTCTATAGCGCCCGGTGCTTCAGGTGCTCCAGATGCGCGGGCGCAGTGCCGGCAGGCCGATGATAGCGGGCCGCAGCGCCTCCCATACGGGTAGCAGGCAGCGGCGCGCCGCCTCGGCGTCCTGCCCCAGCCAGCGCACCAGGAGCAGGCCATCCACCAGCGTGGCGGCGGCCACCTCGGCCGGGGTGGGACCGAGGGCGGCCCGCGCCAGGGCCAGCGCCGCCGGGTCGGCCGGGGTCACCACCAGGGTAGCGGAGGCGGGGTGGCCGCGCAGGCCCGTGGCCGCCGCCAGCAGGGTGGCATCCAGCCGCAGGCGCTCTCTGAGCAGCACCCTCCCCGCCCGCTCGATGCGCAGGCCGATCTGCGCCTGCCCCTGGGTAAACTGCTCCTGCGCCGCCGGCCGCCCGGCGCAGAGGATCTCCCAACCGATGAAGCGCGCCCCCTCGGCCAGGGCCAGCGTGGTGCCCATCTGGAGCTGGGCGCCGGGGAAGAGGATGTTCTCCTGCGGCAGCCACTCCAGGGAGGCCCCGGCGGCCACGCTGAGCCGCTGGGTCACCCGTGCCCAGGCGCCGGCGCTGCGGTAGAACTTGGTCGCCCCTGGGGTGGTGAGCAGCACGGCGCTGGCGGGTGCGGCGTCCACCTCGATGGTCAGTTCGTCGCCCCCCACCACACCGCCCGGCGGGTGGAGCAGATAGCAGTGGCAGCTACCATCCCCCGGCAAGAAGGGGCGCTGCACCACCAGCGGTCCCCGCTGGCGACGCTCCACCAGACGGGTGGCACCGGCCCGTGGGGCAAAACCGAGGCGCAGCTCGGCGCACCAACCGCGAGGTGTGGCGAGGGGAGCGATCACGTCACACCGTGAGGTACTGGCGTACCAGGTCGTCGCCGAGTTCCGCCATGGGGCCGCTGGCGACGGCGCTGCCGCGGTCCATGATGCAGAAGTTATCCCCCACCTTGCGGGCGAAGGGGAGCTTCTGCTCCACCAGCAGCACGGTGAGGCCACGCTCCTGGTTGAGGCGGCGGATGATGTCGCCGATCTCCTGCACGATGTTGGGCTGGATCCCCTCGGTGGGCTCGTCGAGGATGAGGAGCTTGGGATCGATCACCAGCGCCCGGCCGATGGCGAGCTGCTGCTGTTGGCCACCGGAGAGATCACCGCCACGCCGTGTCCGCATCTCTTTGAGTACCGGAAATAGCTCGTAGATGTAGTCCGGGATCTCCTTGGCCTTATCGCGCCGCGCCGGCAGGCCGATGCGCAGATTCTCCTCCACTGTCAGCAGGGGGAAGATCTGCCGCCCTTGGGGCACGTAGCCGATGCCGAGTCCGGCACGGCGCTCCGCTGCCAGCTTGGTGAGCCCCTGGCCCTCCAGCTCCATCTGGCCGGACCGGACCGGCAGCAGCCCCATGACACACTGGAGCAGGGTGGTCTTGCCCACCCCGTTGCGCCCCATCAGCACGGTACAGCTGCCGGCCGTCACCTCTAGTGAGAGCGCACGCAGGGTGTGGCTGGCGCCGTAGAATTGATCGAGTTGACGGATGCTCAGCATTCAATCGCCCCCCAGGTAGACCTCGACCACTTTTGGGTCGTTCTGCACCTCATCCATACTCCCCTCCGCCAGCACGCTCCCTTGGTGCAGCACCGTCACCTTGCGGGCGATGGAGCGGACAAACTCCATGTCGTGCTCCACCACCACCACCGAGTGGTCACCGGCCAGGGAGGTGAGCAGCTCGGCGGTGCGATCCATCTCCTGATGGGTCATGCCGGCCACCGGCTCATCCACCAGCAGGAGGCGCGGGCGCTGCATCAGCAGCATCCCGATCTCCAGCCACTGCTTCTGGCCGTGGGAGAGCACCCCCGCGCTGCGCCGACGCTCACTGACCAAGCCAATCAGCTCCAGCACCTCGTCGATACGCTCGTTGGCGGCGGCGTCGAGCCGGGCGCGGAAGGTGCGCCACACCCCCTTCTCGCCCGCCATCGCCAGCTCCAGATTTTCCATAACGCTCAGGTTCTCAAACACCGTCGGTTTCTGGAATTTGCGACCGATACCGGCGCGGGCGATCTCCGGCTCCGAGAGTTTGAGCAGATTGATGCGCTGGCCGAAGTAGACGGTGCCGCTATCGGGCCGGGTCTTGCCGGTGATGATATCCATCATGGTGGTCTTGCCGGCGCCGTTGGGGCCGATGATGCAGCGCAGCTCACCGTCGTCGATGTAGAGGTTGAGGTTGTTGATGGCGCGGAAGCCGTCAAAGCTGACGGAGACATCCTCCAGATAGAGCAGGGTGTTGTGGCTGATATCGAGCCGAGGGTTGTCCGCCGGCAGCATGAAATCGAAGACGCGATCCCGGCGCATCGTCGCGCGCACCGAGTCGAGCCCCTCTCGAAGCAGATTGCCACTCATGCGCTCGCCTCCTTACGCTTCAATAGACCGACGATACCCTGCGGCAGGAAGAGCGTCACCAGCACAAACAGCCCACCGAGGGCGAAGAGCCACGCCTCCGGCATCACCCCGGTGAAGACGGTCTTGGCGTAGTTGACCAGCACCGCCCCCACCACTGCGCCGTAGAGGGTGGCCCGTCCCCCCACCGCCACCCAGATCACCATCTCGATGGAGGCGAGCGGGGAGAACTCGTTGGGGTTGATGATCCCCACCTGCGGCACATAGAGCGCCCCGGCAACCCCGGCCAGCAGCGCCGAGAAGGCGAAGATCCAGAGCTTCACCTCCTCCACCCGATAGCCGATAAAGCGGGCCCGCGCCTCTGCGTCACGGATGGCCACCGCCACCCGACCGAGGCGGGAGGTGGTGATGGCGCGACAGGCGAGGTAACCCACCGCGAGGGCGAGGGCCGAGGCGACAAACAGCGCCACCCGCATGGTGTCCGACTGCAAGGAGAAGCCGAGCAGATCCTTGAAGTCGGTGAGGCCGTTGTTGCCACCAAAGCCCATCTCGTTGCGGTAGAAGGCGAGCATGAAGGCGTAGGTGAGGGCCTGGGTGATGATGGAGAGGTAGACCCCGGTCACCCGGGAGCGGAAGGCGAACCAGCCGAAGCCGAAGGCCACCACCCCCGGTATCAGCAGCACCATGAGGGCGGCGAACCAGAACTGATCAAAGCCCTGCCAGAACCACGGCAGCTCCTGCCAGTTGAGGAACACCATGAAGTCCGGCAGCTCGGGGTTGCCGTAGACGCCTCGGTCGCCGATCTGACGCATCAGATACATCCCCATGGCGTAACCACCGAGGGCGAAGAAGGCGCCGTGGCCGAGGCTCAAGATGCCGAGATAGCCCCACACCAGATCCACCGCCACCGCCAACAGGGCGTAGGTGAGGTACTTACCCATGAGGGTGACGCTGTAGGTGGAGATGTGGAGCGGATTATCGGCAGGGATGAGTAGATTGCACACCGGCACCAGGATGGCGACGATGGCCAACACGCTCAGCAGGTTGCGCCCACCGCGATCGTTCTTTAACAGCTCTAAGATCATGGCTACGCCTCCACCGCCCGCCCCTTCTGCGGAAAGAGTCCGCGTGGGCGTTTCTGGATGAATAGGATGATGAAGACCAGCACTAGGATCTTGGCCAAGACCGCCCCGGCCCACGGCTCCAACACCTTGTTGGCCACCCCGAGGGAGAGGCCGGCGATGAGGGTGCCCCAGAGGTTACCGACGCCGCCAAACACCACCACCATGAAGGAGTCGATGATGTAGGCCTGGCCGAGATTGGGGCCGACGTTGGTGAGCTGGCTGAGCGCCACCCCGGCGACACCGGCGATACCGGAGCCGAGGCCAAAGGTGAGGGCATCCACCCACTCGGAACGTACCCCCATGGCGCGGGCCATGGCGCGGTTTTGGGAGACGGCGCGCACCTGGAGCCCTAGCCGGGTCCGCTTCAACACCAGCACCAGCGCGGCAAAGACCAGCAGACAGAAGGCGAAGATGTAGAGCCGATTCAAGGTGAGCGAGAGGGCGGCGTTGATCTCCAGCGTGCCACTCATGAACTCGGGGGTGGCCACGGTGCGGTTGAGGGGCGAGAAGATGGTCCGCACCAGCTGTTGCAGCACCAGCGAAATGCCGAAGGTGGCCAGCAGGGTCTCCAGTGGCCGACCATAGAGGAAACGGATCACCCCGCGTTCGATGGCCACCCCCACCAGCCCCGCCACCACAAAGGCGGCCGGGATAGAGAGCGCCAGGGAGAGGCCAATCTGGTTGGGCAGCAGCTGCTGCACCACGTAGGTAGTGTAGGCACCCAACATCATCAACTCGCCGTGGGCCATGTTGATCACCCCCATCACACCGAAGGTGATGGCCAGGCCGATGGCAGCCAGCACCAACACGGAACCGAGGGAGAGGCCGAAGAAGAGGGTCTCGGCCAAGGCGGCCAGCTGCTTGCGCTGTTCGATGCCACGCAGCGACTCCTGGGCGGCCCGCTTCACCGCCGGGGAGCTCTCCTCGCTCTCCACTAGGGTGGTGAGCCGCAGCTGGGCCTGTGGCTCCAGACTGCTACCCAACTGCTGGATGGCCGCCAGGCGGGTGGCGTCATCGGCGCTTTGCAGCTGTCGTAGGGCGAGGGCGGTCTCGATGGCCGCCTTGACGGCACTGCTCGACTCGTCGGCCAGTTGCCGCTCCAGCGCCGCGGCGCGTTCGTCATCCAGCTCGCCGGTCATCTCCCGTACTGCGGCGAGGCGCACGGCGGGATCGGCATCGGCCAGGCTCATATCGGCGATGGCGTTGCGCAGCTGTACGCGCATCTGATTGTTGATGGTAAGACGGGTGAACTGGCCACCTTCGGCCTCCGCCAGGGGCGCTCCCGTCAGGGGATCCAACAGCACTTCGGTATCGCCCTGTTGCTCCACCCAGACGAGACGCCCGTCCGTTTTGCGCTGTTTCAGCTGCCCCTCCAGCAGGGCGCTGAGCAGTTGGCGGGCGCGCGGGTGGCCACTATTGGCGATGAGCGGGATGGCCTCGGCCTTTTTAGTAAAGCTGCGTTCGCCCAGCAGGCTAAACGCCGTGGTGAGATCGGCTGGGTCTGCGCTCGCTATAGGGGCTGCCAACAGCAGGCACAGACAGAGAAGAGTGGTGAGGCGTTTGGTCACGGCAGGCCCTCCCTGAGATGAGAAATGGGGCGTCGGCGGCCGTGCCGCCGACGCCTCAATGGATCAGAAGTTCTGACCCGAGCACTTACCGGTCTTGACGTTGTAGTTGCCGCAGCTGAGCGGCTTACGCCAGTCGGCGATGAGGTCTTTTGAGCCGGGGAGGTAGTCGGACCAGGCATCCCCCACCACGGTTCCCGGGGTCTCCCACACCACTGCGAACTGGCCATCCTCCTGGATCTCGCCGATGAGTACCGGCTTGCTGATGTGGTGGTTGGGCATCATCGCCGCATAGCCACCGGAGAGGTTGGGCACTGCCACACCGATGAGGGCCTCCTGCACCGCCGCCGGATCGGTGGTACCGGCCTTCTCCACCGCCTTCACCCACATGTTGAAGCCGATGTAGTGCGCCTCCATCGGGTCGTTGGTGACCCGCTCATCGCTCTTGATGAACTTGTGCCAAGACTGGATAAAGTCGCTATTGGCGGCGCTATCCACGCTCATGAAGTAGTTCCAGGCAGCGAGGTGACCCACCAGCGGTTTGGTGTCGATACCCGATAGCTCCTCCTCACCCACCGAGAAGGCGACCACCGGGATCTCCTCAGCGGAGATGCCTTGGTTGCCCAGCTCTTTGTAGAACGGCACGTTGGCATCACCATTGATGGTGGAGACCACTGCGGTCTTCTTGCCGGCGGAACCAAACTTCTTGATATCGGCGACAATGCTCTGCCAATCGGAGTGACCAAACGGGGTGTAGTTGATCATGATGTCCTCGTCCTTCACCCCTTTGGCTTTGAGGTAGGCTTCGAGGATCTTGTTGGTGGTGCGCGGGTAGACATAATCGGTACCGGCCAGCACCCAGCGCTTCACCTTCAGGTCGTTCATCAGATAATCCACCGCCGGGACCGCCTGCTGATTGGGCGCCGCGCCGGTGTAGAAGACATTCTTGGAGGACTCCTCGCCCTCATACTGCACCGGGTAGAAGAGGATGCTGTTCAACTCCTCAAACACCGGCAGTACCGACTTGCGTGAGACCGAGGTCCAGCAGCCGAAGACCACATCGACCTTCTCTTTAGAGATCAGCTCGCGCGCCTTCTCGGCGAAGAGTGGCCAGTTGGAGGCGGGATCCACCACCACCGCTTCGAGCTTTTTGCCGAGCAAACCACCCTTTTTATTCTGCTCATCCACCAGCATCAGCACGGTATCTTTCAACGTGGTCTCGCTGATGGCCATGGTGCCGGAGAGGGAGTGGAGAACGCCCACCTTGATGGTGTCGGCGGCGTGGCTGAGGGCGGGGGCGGTGATGCTGACCGCGGCAACGGCGGCCAGGGCAGTGCTCTTGAGATGTCGCATCATCATTTTCATTATGTGCTCCTTTTGCCACCCGGGATGGGTGTAAGCCGCCATCGGGGTTGCAACGTAGGTGCCAAACTGAACAACTGCGCGGATTACAAACGGTTATTCACACCCCATGGCATGGGACTCTGCACCCATGGGGTGCGCGCACCAAAATGATAGGAGGGTCTCGCATTATTTCGGTGCAAGCACTCTAATGGTGCTCTACAGGACGGGAAATTGTGATTCACTGAGACACAATTGTTCTGTTTTAATACAGCGCGCCGTCGCACGCCCCGGCGCACCCCCTGACTAAGAGAGAGATCATCATGCTCATTGGCCGTACCTTACACACACTTCTGTGGCTGAGTGCCGCACTGATCGCCGGTGTTGCGCAAGCGGCGGAGTCCAACCATGGCCTGCATCTACAAAAGGTGGCCGAACAGGTCTATGCGGTGGTGGGCCCTTACGGCAATCGCAGCCCGGAAAACCTCGGCAACAATGCCACCTTTGGCTTTGTGGTCACCCCCTCCGGGGTAGTGCTGATCGACTCCGGTGGCAGCTACCAAGGTGCAGCGGTGATAGATCAGCTGATTCGGCAGGTGACGGAGCAGCCGGTGAAGGTGGTGATCAACAGCGGCGGGCAGGATCACCGCTGGCTCGGTAACGGCTACTTCAAGGCGCATGGCGCCCGGATCATCGCCAGCGCAGCGGCCGTTGCCGATCAACAGGCCCGTCAGCAGGACCAGCTCATCGTGCTAGGTAATCTGGTGGGGGCCGCGGGGATGGCAGGGACCGAGCCGCTCCATGCCGATGAGACCTTTGACGAGCAGCAGCACTTCACCCTCGGTGGGGTCGCCTTCGAGCTGCGCAAGGTGGGGCCGGCCCACACCCCCGGCGACAGCCTGGTGTGGCTACCGGAGCAGCGCATCGCCTTCAGTGGTGATGTGGTCTACATCGGGCGCCTGTTGGGGGTGATGGATCACTCCAATAGCCGCCACTGGCTGGAGGCGTTCGATACCCTGGCAGCACTGGAGCCGGTGACGATTATCCCGGGACACGGCGCCCCGGCCGACCTCGCCAGCGCCCGCGCCGATACCCAAGACTACCTACTGTTCCTGCGGGAGACGGTAGGGAAGTTCATGGCGGACGGTGGCAGCATCACCGATATCGGCACCCTGGACCAGGCACGCTTCTCCCGCCTGGTGGACTACGACACCCTCAAAGGGCGCAACGCCCAGCAGGTGTTTCAGGAGATGGAGTGGGAGTGAAGGTGAGCGACCGCCCTTAGCTCGGCAGCGGGAGGGGACGACGGCGGGGCGGCGCAGGCTAGTCCCGCCCCGCCCCTGGGGCTTCAGCCTGCGTCCCCATCCTCTTCTGCATCATGCCGCACCGTGGGCACGCCCCGCTCCCGTTCGCCATTGTGCAGGTGACGCACGTCGCGCCCCTCCACCAGGAAGTAGACATACTCCGCCACGTTGCGGGCGTGGTCCCCCACCCGCTCCAGCGCCTTGCAGACCAGCACCAGATTGACGGCATGGCCGAAGTTGGAGTGGTCCTCCATCACGAAGGTGGTCAAGCGACGGAAGGCCGATTGGAACTCCAGGCCCATCTCATCGCGCTCCCGGATCAGCGCCGTGGCCTGCGCGCTATTCATGGTGTCGAGGGCATGGAGCGCCCGCTGCATCATATCCAGCGCCATGCGCCCCATCACCAGGACATCCCGCAGTAGCTGATTCCCGGGGCTACTGCGGCTACCGTCGGCCAGGGTGTGGGTAATGCCGGCGATGCGGGCCGCCTCGTCGGCCACCCGCTCCAGATCGGTGACGATCTTGGAGATGGCGATAATGGTCCGCAGGTCCTGTGCCACCGGTGCCCGCCGGGCGATCAACCCCACCACCTCCTCGTCGATGGAGACCTCCATGTGATCCACGGTGCGATCCTGATCGAGGATCGCCATCGCCTTGCCGCCATCGAGCTGTTGGAGCGCGTTGAGGGCATCCCTCACCTGATTACAGGTGAGCATCCCCATCTCTAGGGCGCGCAGGTGGAGATGATTCAACTCACCATCGAACCGCTTCACGGTGTGACCTTCGGTGGGATGCGCCATGGTCTACTCGCTTAGCCGAAGCGGCCGGTGATGTAATCCTCGGTCAGCTCATGCTGCGGCGAGGTGAAGATATCTCGGGTGCTCCCCACCTCAATCAGGTGACCGAGATGGAAGTAGGCGGTGCGCTGGGAGACACGGGCCGCCTGCTGCATGGAGTGGGTGACGATCACGATGGAGAAGTTCTGCGATAGCTCGTCGATCAACTCCTCAATCTTGGCGGTGGCGATGGGGTCGAGCGCGGAACAGGGCTCATCCATCAGGATGACATCGGGGCTGACGGCGATGGTGCGAGCGATACAGAGGCGCTGCTGCTGGCCACCGGAGAGACCGGTGCCCGGCTGATCCAGTCGGTCCTTCACCTCTTCCCACAGGCCGGCCCGGCGCAGGCTGGCCTCCACCAACTCATCCAACTCATTGCGGTGGTTGACCAGGCCATGGATCCGCGGCCCGAAGGCGACGTTCTCATAGATGGATTTGGGAAATGGATTGGGCTTCTGGAACACCATGCCCACCTGCGCCCGCAGCGGCACCACGTCCACCTTGCGGTCGTAGATGTCGGAACCATCCAGGGAGATCTGGCCCGCCACCCGACAACCGGAGACGGTATCGTTCATGCGGTTCAGACAGCGCAAAAAGGTGGATTTACCACAGCCGGAGGGGCCGATAAAGGCAACCACCTCTTTGGCGCCGATATCGATGGAGACCCCTTTGAGGGCGTGTTTCTCGCCGTAAAAGACGTTGACATCGCGGGCTTCCATGCGCGGATTGGGAACGGTGATAGTCCCCACGGTATTGCGCACATCCCGCCCCACACTGGCGCGACGCGGCATCGTATCGGTGGTGGGGGTGACGGGGGTGGCGACACCAATGGGGGTCTCCGTCAGTTCCGGCTCCATGCAGAGCACCTCTCGATTTGCGTTCATGATCGGCTCCTGATTACCAGCGGCGCTCAAAGCGTTTGCGTAGCAGCACCGCGGTGAAATTCATGGCGATGAGAAAGGCGAGTAGCACCATGATGGCGGCAGAGGTGCGCTCGACGAAGGCCCGCTCAGGGCTATCGGCCCAGAGGTAGATCTGCACTGGCAGGACCGTGGCGGGATCGAACATGCTTTGGGGGATATCGACGATGAAGGCCACCATGCCAATCATCAACAGCGGGGCCGTCTCCCCTAACGCCTGCGCCATACCGATGATGGTGCCGGTCAACATACCCGGCATGGCCAGTGGCAAGACGTGGTAGAAGATGGTCTGCACCTTGGAGGCCCCCACCCCCAGCGCCGCTTCGCGGATGGAGGGGGGCACCGACTTCAAGGCGGCGCGACTGGCAATAATGATGGTGGGGAGCGTCATCAACGTCAGCACCAAGCCACCCACCAGGGGGGCGGAGCGGGGTAGACCAAAGAAGTTGATGAAGACCGCCAACCCGAGCAGACCAAAGACGATGGAGGGGACCGCCGCCAGGTTATTGATGTTGACCTCGATGAGATCGGTCCACTTGTTGGTGGGGGCAAACTCCTCCAGATAGACCGCCGCCGCCACCCCGATGGGGAAGGAGAGGGAGAGGGTCACCAGCAGCACATAGAACGACCCGCTGATGGCACCCCAGATCCCCGCCAGCTCCGGCTCCCGCGAATCACCAGCCGTGAAGAAGGTGGTGTTGAAACGCTGCACCAGCCGCTCCTCGCCGGTCAGCTGATCGAGCCAGCCGATCTGGTTGTCTTTGACCCGTCGCTCCGACTCCGGCGCATTGCGGTCAAAGTGGCCCTTCATCAGCATGTCCACATCATCCCCTGCCGGCAGCCACACCTCCACCTGGCGACCCAGCAGCGAGGGGTCACTGAGCAGCATACCCCGCAACTCAAACGAGGCGCCGCCGCTCACCAGGTCGCTGAGCTGACGCCGCTCCCGCCGCTGGGTCACCTTGGGGAAGAGTTCAGCCAGTGAATGCTTCACCAGCGCATCATAATCGGCGGTGGAGAGCGCCTTCTGATCAGGTGCGTTGGCGGGGATCCCCAACAGGGCGGGGTCAAACGTAATGGGTAACCGCACCTCGGTCTGGAAGAAGGCGGTGTAGCCCTGACTAATGATGGAGAGGAATAGGGTCGCCACAAAGGCGAGACCCAGGATGATGCCGCTGAGGCCATAGGCGCGAAAGCGCTTCTCGGCCGCACGACGACGGGCAAGCCCGGCACGCACCTTATCAATGGCGGGCGCCGGGTTGGGGGTGGGCGAGTTATTCATACTGCTCCCGATACTTGCGCACCACATAGAGGGCGATAACGTTGAGGACCAGGGTCACCAGGAAGAGCAGCAGACCGAGGGCGAAGGCCGCCAAGGTCTTGGGGCTATCAAACTCCTGGTCCCCCACCAGCAGGGTGACGATCTGCACCGTCACCGTGGTCACCGCCTCCAGTGGATTGGCGGTCAGGTTGGCGGAGAGTCCGGCCGCCATCACCACGATCATGGTCTCGCCGATGGCGCGGGAGATCGCCAGCAGAATGCCGCCGACGATGCCCGGCAGGGCGGCGGGGATCACCACCCGGCGAATGGTCTCAGACTGGGTGGCACCCAGTGCCAAGGCACCATCACGCAGCGACTGGGGGACGGCATTAATCACATCGTCCGAGAGCGAGGAGACGAAGGGGATGATCATGATGCCCATCACCACACCGGCGGCCAGGGCGCTCTCCGAGGCCACGTGGAACCCCAACGCCGAACCCCAATCGCGCATCAGCGGTGCCACCGTCAAGGCGGCAAAGAAGCCGTACACCACCGTTGGGATACCCGCCAGGATCTCCAGCACCGGTTTGGCCCAGGCCCGCAACAAGGGACCGGCATACTCGGAGAGGTAGATGGCGGCCAACAGACCGACAGGGACCGCCACCAGCATGGCGATGAAGGAGATAAGCAGGGTACCGGCAAACAGCGGTACCGCGCCGAAGGCGCCAGAGGAGCCCACCTGATCGGCGCGGATGGCCATCTGCGGGCTCCAGGAGAGCCCGAACAGGAAGTCGGTCAACGGCACCGCCTGGAAGAAGCGGATCGACTCGAAGAGTACCGATAGGACAATGCCGATGGTGGTAAAGATGGCCAAGGTGGAGCAGCCCACCAACACCAACACCACCATCCGTTCGACGGCATTGCGGGCCCGCAGGTCGGTATGGATGCGGCGCCAGGCAAACGCCCCACCGGCGGCGGCCAGGGCCAACACCACCACAGTGAGGGCGGCGAGAGAGAGGGTACGCATCTCCCGGTAGCGCTCGGCGGCGGCCAGCATCACCGGATCATCCGGACGCGACACCACATTGCCGCTCACCATGTTGTGGATGTCGTTGATCACCAGCGACAGGCGCGAGGCGGGCAGATTGCGCAGCTCATCCGGCAGCCCGGCGACCACCAGATGGGTGATCACACTGGAGTCCAGGGTGAGCCACAAGGCCAACACCACCAGGGCCGGCAGGCCACTCCAGAGCGAGGTGTAGAAGCCGTAGTAGGCAGGCAGCGAGTTGAGATAACGCGGTTGTCCGCCAGCGGCGCTTACCGCGCGGCGACGGCCAAAGAAATAGGCGGCGCTGGTAATCACCAGCAGCACGATCATGAGCGCGGTCGGTTGCATGGGTCTCGGTCGCTCAAGGGAGGTGGCCGGGAGACCGGCCACCTCGGGGAACTACGGCAAGACGATGACGGGGCTACTTAGAGCGCCGGCATCGGGGTCAGGGCCTTAGCGTCGGCAGAGAACTGCTCGCGCTCAGCCTTCGGCATCGGGATGAGGCCCTTGTCGGCCAGATAGCCGGTGTCGCCCCAGGCCTTCTCGCTGGTGAACTCAGCGATGTACTCCTTGATGCCCGGGATGGTATCAACGTGGGCCTTCTTCACGTAGAAGAAGAGCGGACGGGAGACCGGGTAGGAGCCGTCAGCGATGGCCTCGAAGGTAGGGGCAATGCCGTCCACCTTGGCGCCAGCGATCTTGTCGGCGTTCTGGTCAAGGAAGCTATAGCCGAAGATACCCACAGCCTTCGGGTTGGCCTCCAGCTTCTGCACGATCAGGTTGTCGTTCTCGCCCGCTTCGATGTAGGCGCCATCCTCACGGACGGTGAAGCACATCTCTTTGAACTTGGCCTTGTCGGACTTGATCGCCTTGCCCGCTTCGGTCGCCTCACAGGCGTGCTCCATCACCAGCTCAACGAAGGCGTCACGGGTGCCGGAGGTCGGCGGCGGACCCAGCACTTCGATCTTCACCGCCGGCAGGGAGGAGTTGACATCCTTCCAGGTGGTGTAGGGGTTGGCAACCCACTCGCCCTTCTCGTTGGGCACGTTCTTGGCCAGGGCCAGGAACAGGTCGTTACGGGTCAGGTTCAGCGCCTCGGCGGCCTTAGACTGGGCGATGGCGATGCCGTCATAGCCAATCTTCACCTCAACGACCTCGCTGACACCGTTCTTGGCGCAGGTCTCCTGCTCAGACTTCTTGATGCGACGGGAGGCGTTGGTGATGTCCGGGTGCTCAACGCCCACACCAGCGCAGAACAGCTTGAGGCCGCCGCCAGAGCCGGTGGACTCGATCTTGGGGGTCTTGAAGCTGGTGGTCTTACCAAACTGCTCGGCCACCACGGTGGCGAACGGGTAGACCGTAGAGGAGCCCACGATGCTGATGTAGTCGCGGGATTCCGCGGAAGCGAGGGGGGCGGCCAGCACCAAGCAAGCGGCGACGAGGGACTTCTTGAACATGTTTCCTCCCGAGAGGTTGGTTTTTGCAGAAAAAACCGGCAGGTCAACCAGACGGGTGGCGGAGTGGACAGGCTGCCCCCCCTCGCCAGAGCCGTTGAAACGCTGGGACCATGGGCCTCGAAGGATGCAGCGCAGAGGTGACAATAAGATTACAAGCGGACGGAGGATTGTTGACATGACCCGCTTTTTCCCCGAAAAAGCGTGCCAAATCAATTTGCTATATTCGTAACCTTTTTTCCACTCCATAGGCGCAGCACCCTGGAGGGGTCATCGAAGCGGTCACATTACTCACTCAATCTTGACAGAGATTCACCCGCCAAGGCCCCGCCAAGCACGGCTGTAACATACAATTCGCCTGTGCCCACCATCCTCCTCACCACCTTTAACGCCCGCTATATCCACCCTGCCCTCGGCCTGCGCTCACTCTACGCCAATCTTGGCGAGCTGCGCGCCGAGGCGGCGCTGGTGGAGTTCACCCTTGCCCTGCCGATCGCCACAGCGGCCGAGCGGCTACTGGCCCAGGCCCCCCGGATCATCGGCATCGGTGTCTATATCTGGAATGTGCGCGAGAGCGCGGCGCTGGTGGCGGAGCTGCGCCAGCGCGCGCCGGAGGTGAGCCTCGTACTGGGGGGACCGGAGGTGAGCTTCGAGCAGGGGGAGCAACCCATCTGCCAAGCGGCCGACTATGTGATCGCCGGCCAGGCCGAATACGCCTTTGCCCAGCTCTGCCGCCAGCTGCTGGCCGGTGAGCGGCCCACGGAGCGCTTCATCACTGCGCCGCCGCCGCCCCTCGCCGACCTCGCCCTCCCCTATGACGACTATAGCGACCAAGACCTGGCAGAGCGCCTCACCTACGTCGAGGCCTCCCGCGGCTGTCCGTTCAAGTGCGACTTCTGCCTCTCTGCGCTCGACCGCAGCAGCACACCGTTTGATCTAGATCGCTTTCTAACGGCCATGGAGCGGCTACTGGCGCGCGGTGCCCGCCGCTTCAAGTTTGTTGACCGCACCTTCAACCTCGCCCCCGCCACCGCCCGCCGCATCCTGGAGTTCTTTTTAGATCGACGGGTGCCCGGGCTCTTCCTCCATTTTGAGGTGGTGCCGGACCGCCTGCCCAGCGCACTACGGGAGCCGCTGGCCCGCTTCCCACCCGGCAGCCTGCAACTGGAGGTGGGGATCCAGAGCTTCAACCCCCAAGTGCAGCAGCACATCCGGCGCCGACAGGACGACAGCGCCACACAGGCCAATCTGCGCTGGCTACGCCGCCACACCCACGCCCATCTCCATACCGATCTGATCATCGGCCTGCCAGGGGAGGACCTCGCCTCCTTCGCGGCCGGCTTCGATCGCCTGTGGCAGCTCGATCCGCAGGAGATCCAGGTGGGCATCCTCAAACGGCTGCGCGGCGCCCCTATCGCCCGCCACTGCCAACCGTTTGAGCTGAGCTTCGACCCGGAGCCCCCCTACCCCATCCGCAGCAGCGCCCAGATCGACGCCGCCACCATGACCCGCCTCGCCCACTTCGCTCGCTATTGGGAGCTAGTGGCCAACAGTGGACGCTTCCCCCGCACCCTGCGGCGACTCCTGGGTGACACCCCCTGCGCCCACTTCCTCGCCTTCAGTGATTGGCTATACGCCCACACCGCCCGCACCCACCGCCTCTCCCCCCACCAACTGGCCGAGGGGCTGTGGGACTACCTCAGCGCCCAAGGCCAGCCAGCCGAGGCAGTGGCGGCCGACCTGCTGGCCGACCATGCCACCATCGCCGATCGCCACCTCTCACCCCGCCTTAAGGCGTTACGCCGCGAGGGTGGCGCTGCCAGCGCTGGTGTATAGTAGGTCCCCCGTCGGACCCCACCTATGCTGCTCCACTTCGATCTCAACCAGACCCTACTCGTCGCCCTCATCTTTGTCTGGACCGGCTTTGTCCGCTCCGGCCTCGGCTTCGGCGGTGCCGCCCTCGGCCTGCCGCTAATGCTCTTCCTTGACCCCCAGCCACTCATCTGGCTCCCCATCATCGGCAGCCACCTCCTCTTCTTCTCCGCCCTCACCCTGCGCACCCGGCTGCACAACGTGGATTGGGTCTATCTCAAGGGCTCCGCCCGCCTTATTGTCCCAGCTGCCCTGGTGGGGGTACTCGGGCTAGTCAAGCTACCCACCTACTGGCTGCTCCTCTTCATCTATGGAGTCAGTCTGTTCTACGCCTTCATCTGGGCCCTTGACCGAGCCATCCACAGCCACAGCGCCTGGGTTGACCGCCTGCTGCTGCTGCTCGGGGGCTACGTTGCCGGCACCTCCCTCACCGGCGCCCCACTGATGGTGGCGGTCTACATGCGCCACGTCCCCAAAGAGCGGTTACGGGATACCCTGTTTGTCCTCTGGTTCGTCCTGGTGACCCTCAAGATGGCCACCTTCGTCGCCCTGGGGGTCCCCCTCCAGCTACCCGCTGCCCTCGCCCTGCTGCCCGTTGCCGCCATCGGCCACCTGGTTGGCCTGCGCGCCCACGCCGCCATCGTCCGCAACGACCGGCTGTTCAAACGTATCGTGGGGCTCGGGCTCATCGGGGTGAGTGGATTGGGGCTCTATCAGCTGCTGTAGACAGGGCCGCGGGGCGGCAAGGTGGGCCTCGGTTTAGCGGACAGGGTGAGGCCCTACCGCTGGGCCGCAGCATTCCGCCTCCGCCTCCCGCTCCAGTAAGGCCCGCTTGCGCTCGACGCCCCACCGATAACCGGTCAACTTGCCATCGTTACGCACCACACGGTGACAAGGGATAGCGACGGCCAATAGGTTGGCAGCACAGGCCCCAGCCACCCCACGTGCCGCTTTAGGGGCGCCGACCCGCTCGGCCACTTCTGCATAGCTCAGCGTAGAGCCAGCGGGGATCTCCCGCAGCGCCTGCCAAACTCGCTGCTGGAAGGCGGTGCCTTGGAGATCTAGTGGCAGATCGAGACCCAGCTTTGGCAGCTCCACAAACCCCACAACCTGGGCCACCCACTGCTCAAACTCGGCATCGGCACCAATGAGTTCTGCCTGCGCAAAGCGGTCTTGCAGATCACGGGCGAGGGCCTCGGGGTCATCGCCCAGAAAGATGGCACAGACACCGCGTTGACTGGCAGCCACCAAAATGGCACCCAGCGAACATGCCCCGATGGCAAAACGGATCACCGCCTTGACCCCGCCGGCCCGGAAGTGGCTGGGGGCCATACCCAGCAGTCGGCTTGACGCCTCATAAAAACCCCCACTGGAGTTGTAACCCGCCGCGTAGATCGCCTCGGTCACACGGCGACCTTGGATCAACTCATTGCGCACCTTTTGGGCGCGGTGTGCCGCTGCGTAGGCCTTGGGAGTGACACCGGTGATCGCCTTAAATATTCGATGCAGATGGGAGGCACTCATCTGCGCACTCCGCGCCAACATCGCCAAACTCGGCGCCGCCTCCGCCGAGGCGATCTGCCGGCAGAGCGTTGCCACCAACTCGACGTGCTGGGCATTGGGTGACCCCTGATCCGGCCTGCAACGCTGACAGGGGCGAAACCCGGCCGCCTCGGCCGCCGCCGCGGTCAGGAAGAAACGGACGTTCTCGGGTCGAGGGGTGCGGGATCCGCACGAGGGGCGGCAATAGACCCCGGTCGTCCTGACAGAGTAGAAAAACTGCCCATCCGCACTGGGATCGCGTGCGACGATCGCCGCCCAGCGCGGATCCGCGCGGACCGCCACGGCACGTCCATCAGATGACTTGGACATATTCGCTCCCGGCTCGCCCATCGAGAACCTGACTCTAAACCACCGACCGGGCCCAAACACTCGGAATCTTGTGCTCGAATTCGCGCCAAGCCGCGCGACGCGGCCCACAGCGCGCTATGGTGGGAGTACCGACGCATGGAGGGCGTGTGGGCACTCCCATCTACCACACGCCAAGCAAAGGTGGTCTAGTTTTCGATCGTGAGGGGATCTCGTTGCCGCGGTTTTCATCGGTGGTATGGAGGGCGTGGAAGCTGAGCATCGACTCTTCAGGCAGTTCCATCCGACCGCCAAAATCCTACCCGTCCCATCGCCTGGCGGAGCGGCCTTAAACCTAGCCAAAGATCAAGGGAATGTCGCCGACGCGGATCTGCATGATGTAGATTTTGCACAGCTATTTCACACGCACCTCGCACTGAACACTTAACCCACCCATGTTCCTCCTGCCCCTCTTCACCCATGCTTGGGCAATCCCGAGGGTCGGCACCGGCATCCGGCCCGTCACGGCGAGCGACTCGGCGGCTCCGAGTGGATGGGGGCACACGCGGCCTTGTGGATGTAACTCCGATCGCTCCGAGAGCGCACGTGCGGGTCCCAGCCCCCAAATAGCCATGGCAACGAAAAAGAGACATACGCCAAGATGGGCCAATCCCACCCAAGTGGCCATAGGCCCTCTACGAATGGGCGTTGGTCAAAAGACCTTTTCGCCGATGGGAGGCCACTGCTGATCTCGAAGAATCTTATAACCGCGCCAGCCAAATACTGGAACCATCAGCAGCGCACATAAAATAGGCAGCCCCGCCCACCAGGCATACCAAAGGATGGTCAGACCCTGGATACCCCATAGACTGAGACAAGGCGCAACGGCAACAAACTGCTCAAGGCTGGGGAACAGCCACCGTTCACAAGCTCCCCCCAACACCGCCAAAGAGCATGGATTTACCCACGATCCAGAAGCGCTCTGCTTTTGTGTACTCTTCAGCCCATGGGATCTCTTCATTCATCCTATCGGGCTCGACTCATGGGTCTAGGGCACTACCACACAAGCAGAGACTTACCGATGCGCCTCCCGTTGGCAAGCGAAGCGCTGCTGACAGGGGGCCAGCGCGGGGCGGAGACGCCCTTGGCGTGGCGAAGTGGCGACACGTTTTACCCTGCCCCGGTAGAATAAGGTGCGGTGCCATCCCGGCGGTAGTCCCCAGGCCGCCTGCAAACGGGACTATCACCGGCTCGGGTACCGTGACTGCGGTGCCATTCGATAACCCAACCGAGCACAGTGCCTCCCCTAAGCACAGTGGCAACCGATCCCTATCAATCCTTTGATCAGCAGCTGCGCAGCTGTACCCGCTGTGCCGCCCTGCTGGCCGACAAGGCGGTTGATCCCACCACCGGAGCGGAGCGGGTCGTGCCCCGCCCCATTGTCCTTGGCATTGAGCCGCGGCCGATTATGTTGATAGGCCAGGCCCCTGGGATCCGCGAGTATGAGTCGGGTCGTCCGTTTCAGGGGCAGGCCGGCCAGGAGATCCGCGCCATCTTCGCCCAGCTGGGACTCCATGAGTTTGACCGGCAGGTCTGGTCAACCGCCGTGGTGAGGTGCTATCCGGGTCGCAAACAGGTGCGGGATCGGCGCGGTCGTCTGCGAGTGGGCGATGAAATGCCCACCACCGCCATGATTCAGAACTGCCAGCCCTTCTTCCAAGGTCAGTTTGAGCTGGTGAGGCCGCGTATTGTGGTGACGCTCGGGAGTCTGCCCTTAAAGGCCTATCTGCGGTTGCGAGGCCGTCCGGCCAGTGAAGGCACCTTAGAGCAGTTCATCGGTCGGAGCGAATCGTGGCAAGGGCGACAGGTCATCTTCTTCCCCCACACCTCGGGCAGCTCCCGTTGGCTCAATGATCCCGCCCATAGGCAGCTATTTGCCGAGGCGCAGCAACAACTGGGCGGCGCCCTGTTAGCCGCGGGCTTGGTTGCCCAGTAACTCCGCTTGCCACAATGCACCCCAGGGATTGCTAGCCCATGCCAAACACCCTCCATGGCGATCCACGCACCACTGCCCAACTGATCGCTCAGGCACTGGCCGATCCCGCCGGAGAAGAGGGCTATGCTGCGTTGCATTGCCTGCGCCTGCGCGGTGGTCAGGAGGAGTTTGCCGCTGCCAGCGCCCTCATCACCCAAGGCGGTCCGGCAGAGCGCGAGCTTGGGGCAGCGATTCTCGGCCAGTTGGGGGCCAATCCCAGTACCCTGTTAGAGGAGTCGCTGCCACTCCTGACCATGCTCTTGGGCGATACGGCCCCAGGGGTGGTGGCAGCGGCCTGTTACGCCCTCGGATACAGGCATGATCCGCGCCCACTCCCCCAACTCCTCCCGCTCCGCCACCATCCAGCAGCAGAGGTGCGACTCGCCGTGGCCACTGCGCTGGGGAGTTTTACAGAACAGTCCACCGTTCAGCAGGCACTGGCCGAGCTGACCCGTGATAGCGACGAGCAGGTGCGCGACTGGGCCACCTTCGGGTTGGGTTCGTTGAACGAGGAGGATACGCCCTTCATTCGCGCAACCCTCTGGGAGCGAGTCATCACCGAGGAGAGGGAGTCAGACGCCTACGGCGAGGCGGTGGTCGGGCTGGCTGAACGGGGCGACGATCGAGTCCTCACCGCCATCCAACGGGAGCTGGCGGACGGCAATCCCAAGGTCTACTTCCTGCTGGCCGCTCAGGCACTGGGTGCCACCACACTGCTGCCCCCGCTGCGCCAACTATGGGCCGTGGTGCATAGAGAGGGAGAGGACCCAAATAGCCATTGGCTTCATGAGTTGGAAAGGACCCTAACAACGCTGGAGGCCATCGCACAGCGGGACTCCAGCGGGTCCAGCGAGAGGCCTCGCTAAGCTATCCCACCTGGAGAACGCTCTACTACCAAGCGATGGCGGTGTGCGAGTGGACTTGCACTTCCCCCCACCCCTCCACTACATTGACCGCTCAGCCCCAGAGTCGATTGGCTTGCCATGCAGCTTGTCCCCCACACCCACCACGCTATCCGCACCTCTGCGGCGGCGCGGGTGATCTCTGTAGGGCTGAAAACGAAAAAACGGCTGCTCCGCTGACGGGGGCCGTACTCCCGTCGGGCGGACCGCCGGACGGGAGTGACACAAACGCCACCAGCTTTGTCTCAAGCCTCTCCGGTAACTGCCGGGCGGGAGGGTCTATCCACCATCCCAAGAGGCAATACCATGCACACCATCTTTCGCGGTATCTGGGTCCCCATCGTCACCCCCTTCCAAGGGGAGCAGATCGATCACCCCTCGCTGGCACGACTGGCCCGCCATCTGGCCAAGAGTGGGGTGGCAGGCCTAGTGGCCGGTGCCACCACCGGCGAAGGACTCCTCCTCGATCTCGATGAACAAGCGGCACTCTTCACTACCCTACGGGAAGCGGTCCCTGAACTGCCCATTATCCTTGGACTCTCCGAGCCAGCCACCCGTGAGGCGGTAATGCAGGCACGCCGCCTGATCCAGCTCGCCCCCGCTGGCCTGCTAGTGACCCCGCCCAGCTATCTACGCCCCACCCAAGAGGGGATCCGGCGCCACTTCGAGGCCATCACGGAGGCGGCCGATGGGCCACTGCTGATCTACAACATCCCCTACCGTACCGGTGTCAACGTCGAGCTAGAGACACTCCAGGCACTGGCCCAGGATCGGCGGATCTGCGGCATCAAGGAGTGTGGCGGCAATGTAGAGCGGATGCTGCGACTAGTCCACGAGACACCACTCGCCATCCTCTCCGGTGACGACAACCAGAACTTTGCAGCCCTCTGCCTCGGTGCCCACGGCACCATCGCCGCCTCCGCCCATCTGCTACCCCACTGGCATGTGCGCATGTTTGAACTCATCGAGCAGGAACAGCTGGCGGCAGCACGCCGCATCGTCGTCCGTTTGCAACCGATCATCCGCGAGCTATTCAGCGAACCCAACCCAGCCCCCCTCAAGGCGTGGCTCGCCCAACAGGGCTGGTGCGAAGAGCAGCTCCGCGCCCCCTTCCAGCCCATCGGCCCGGCACTGCGGGAGCGTCTACTGACACAGTGGCAGCAGTTACAGGGGGCAGACCTAGCCGCAGACGGCCCCCACCCCCTCCCCTAACCCCCCAAGACGACGCCGCTCCGCGCAGTGAGCAAAATGCGGAGCGGCGCCGGCCTTGGGCAGAGTGAAGCAGAGAGCTCACTCGGCACGCCTGACAACCAACCTTGAAAAGAATATCTACCCTGCTCTTTCAGTTATGGCCCATATCAGAAAAGGCATTAATAAACTGGCGGTGCGTAGCCTTGCAGATCGGGTGAGCGGAGCGTAACCCGACAAATCTCTACCTTGGCACTCACATCTTCATCAACCACCGCAGTCGGTCTTTCATATTAGGCTGGGACGGCAATGGCGGTGGAATGCGGTGGCGCTCCTGCGGAAGGTTGTCGGGTGACGCTGCGCTCACCCGACCTACGTTTATATACTTTACTTACATACCCGCACCCGCCTCTCCGTAGGTCGGATGAGCGGAGCGTAACCCGACAACTCTCTACCTTGGCACTCATATTTTCATCAACCACCGCAGTCGGTCTTTCATATTAGGTTGGGACGGCAATGGCGGTGGAATGTGATTGCGCTCCTGCGGAGGGTTGTCGGGTTACGCTGCGCTAACCCGACCTACATTTATACATTTTATTTACATGCCTACACCCCCCCTTCGTAGGTCGGGTGAGCGGAGCGTAACCCGACAATCTTCGCTTCGGCACGCACGTTTTACCAACCACCGCGGCTGGGTTTTCATATTAGGTGGAGGCAGCAATGGCGGTGGAATGTGGTGGTGCTCCTGCGGGAGAGTGGTCGGGTGACGCTGCGCTAACCCGACATTTATATCTCTGCACATCACCGCACCCTAGCGCTGCGTAGATCGGGTGGCGGGGGCTCTGTTATGGGTGGTGTGCCTCGCCCTTCTCGAAATGCATGGTGTAGGCGAGCCGGTTGCCGAAGGTGTTCCGCAGGCGGAAGCCGGTCTCTTCGGCCAGTTGGCGCACGCCCTTTCTATTTTGGTAGTGGGGGTCGAAGAGGGTCTCGGTGATGGAGAGGATCCCGCCGGGTTTGAGGGTGTGGTATAGCTCCAGCAGCGCGGATTTTTGATCGGGGATCTCGCCGAGTACGGCCACCAAGAGTACCCGCTCAAAGTGCGCCTCGGTCAGTGCCCCGCGCCCTAGGGGGGCTGAGAGGGTTTTGAGGTTATGCAGGCCACGGTCACGGGCCTTCTGGTTGACGATAGCCGTCATGGCGGGTTGGGCGTCCATGGCCACGACCTCGCCCTGGGGTCCGGTGGCGGAGGCGAGTGGTATGGCGAGCCGACCCGGGCCGCAGCCGGCGTCGAGGATAGCCATTCCGGGGGTGACGGCGAGCCGCTCGATGATCTGTTTTGCTTGATGCTCTCTGGCGAAGGGGTTATCCAACTCCACCATCCAGGATAACCAGGTTGGGCAGGGGAGAAAGAGGCGCCTAGAGGCGGCGCGCCAGATCCACCAGCCCAAGGCGACGACAACGATTAGGGCGATACCGATACCAAGCTGCACGCGCTCCTCCTGCCCGAGATCCTGTTTACCGACCTATACAGCAGCCTCTCTGCAACCGCAGGCTGGGCGAGCGGCCAGATCCCACGCTGTCGGCCGATGGCCACGCCCTCGGTGATGGACTGTTGGTTCTAATGGGTGGTGGGTGCCGGTGGCGCGGCGCCGGCCTCACTCACCAGGTAGGTGGCGATGGCCTCCCAGCCGATCGCCCGTGCCAAGCTGGCCGCGTCCTTGCCATCCGGGGTGCTCGCCTTGGCGTCGGCCCCATATTGCACGAGGAGGCGCACCACCCCCAGGTTGCCGGCCAGCGCCTCGTGGTGCAGCAGCGTCCAGCCACCCTCGTCTACCGAGCGGGTTATCGAGGGGTCCGCTTGGAGCTGGGCCTCGATCTTGGCGAGCATGTTGAGGCACATGGGGTGGTCGTGAAATGTCTGCTCAGGATCGGCCCCACGGGCGTGCTTGTCGCGCCGCTGGAAGAGGCCGGCAAAGAGGCCCTTGCGCCCCTTCTCGCCGCGCTCGATCTCCATGCGTATCTGTCGCGGATCCCCAAAGTCCAAGCCCCACGCTGCATCGTGGGCCTGGCGCTCCTGGGCGCTCATCTCGGCCCGCATTAGATTCACGGTGAAACCACCGTAGGCGGCCCCTTCTGCGGTGATTAGCCAGTCGGTCAGATGGGAGAGGGGGCGTTGCAGCCGATCCCCCTCTTGTACCGAACTCAACCAGTTGGGTGAGTTGATGAGGGTGGCTGTGAGTTGCTGGCCATCGAACTCAACCTCGTTGCACCACATATGTTCAAACTCGGGATTGCCATCCGTGCGGGGGCCATCGGTGAACGGGAGCTTGATCATTGCGATACCCAGGCCCGGGATGATCCGCCGGCGCTCCCACGACAGCTCCCGCCAAAAGAACTTAAAGGCGTGTTGGGCGGCGGTATAGGCCGCCGTCATTCGGGGGTCATCTCCACTGAACAGGAAGACCGGTTCGCTCACACTCTCCTCCAGCAACATAGCGGGATCACCCGCGGTTTTTTATGACGGATGGACGGATCACACTGGGGACCACGGGCCCGCCAACACGGCCTGACCCTCCCCGGCGGCCACTGTCCAACCGTCCCTTAGAGGGCAGGAGAGGGATCCCGCTCAACGCTGGGGAGATTTAGGATCGAGGGCTTGGGAGTTGCGCCATCCCATGCGCCTGGCGTCCGCCACGACCCATGGTTGACCGCGGGGCCAGGCGCGTAGTTCAGCAGCGGCCCCGAGGGGCAAGCGGTGCACTACTCCTTGCTGATGCTGGCCTCTTCCAACAAGACGGGGTAGCGGTAGCCGTAACCAAAGTCCTTATCCACCGCGACCTTTCCGGTCACCAAGACCACATCGCCGACCCCGGCGGCCCCTTGGGTGGTGACCACCAGGTCCTGCTCGCCACTGTTATCACGGAGATGGAGCCAGTTCTTCCCCATGATGCTGCTGGTGTACTTGGTCACTTGGCCGCGCACCGAGACCACCTGGTCCGTCAGTGCCGCCTTGCCGGTGAGGATCTCCGCGATGGTCTGGCCCCCCTCGGCCTTGGCGATGGTTGGCAGCGGTGCATCGCTCTTGGCGCCATCTTTGGCGCCGTCCTTGGTGTCGCAGTGGGCGAAGGCGTCGGGTTTGACGTCCTCTGCCTTGCCCGTGAAGCTGGTGACGAAGTAGATCATGGGGAAGTCGCGGTTCATCCCCTTGCTGTGAAAGTCGGACATCGGCATACGGTCGTCGATGGTGACTTGGGCCCCCGGCGCCAGGGCGGTCTGCGGTCCGGCGGACCAGATGGTCTTATCGGCAAGCTGTACCTGGGCGTAGGTGTAGCCCCCGGAGTCCATCGTCTCGATGACGGTACCCACCATCGGCTCCGCCTGGGCCGGGGTGGCGCAGAGGGCTAACCAGAGTGTGGTGCCCAGTGCGAGGGTGGGTAGAAGTGGGCGTGAACTCGCCTTCATCGGTTCTCCTTTAGTTCTTTTGGTCTCTATCTGGGCGCCGATGGCGCTAACCAGTCTGCTCGGGGTCAGAGTGCCTATTAAAGCATCTCCAGCCTATTTGCCCCACGGCCGCCAGCGGCGGAGGGGGATAGTGATAACGGAGGGGGGCGCCGGCCGACGCCAACGCCCCCCTCTGGCCAACTACCGATGCCCTCCTCCCGCGCGGCGGCGCTAGCCCGCCCGCCTATACCACCATGCGATTCCAGGCGTCCAAGGCGGCTACTTTATAGGCCTCGGCCAAGGTGGGGTAGTTGAATACGGTGTCGATGAAGTAGTCGAGGGTGCCGCCCAGAACCAGCGCTGCCTGCCCGATGTGGATGAGTTCGGTGGCCCCCTCGCCGAGGATGTGGACCCCCAGCAGGCGGCGATCCTCCAGGGAGAAGAGCATCTTCAGCATCCCCGCCTCGATCCCCATAATCTGGCCCCGCGCCGTCTCGCGCAGGCGGGCGATGCCGGTCTCATAGGGGATCTTCCGCTCCAGTAGCTGCTGCTCGCTCAGCCCCACCATGCTCATCTCTGGAACGGCATAGATGCCGAACGGGAAGTTCTCTGGTTTTTTGAAGCTGTGGGCGTGGCCAAAGGCGTGGCAGGCCACCTGCCGGCCCTGCTCCATGGAGGTGGAGGCGAGGCTGGGGAAGCCGATGACATCGCCCGCGGCGTAGATGTGGGGGATGTTGGTCTGAAACTGCTCGTTGACCTTGATGAGATGGCGCTCATCCTGCTCCACCCCGGCCAGCTCCAGCTGTAGGGTGTTGGTGCTGCCGGCACGACCGGCGGCAAACATCACGAGATCGGAGCGAATGCGCTTGCCCGATCCCAATTCGGTTACCACCTGATCCCCCTCCCGCACCACCCCGTTGACCGCCTCGCCAAGGCGCAAGACGGCGCCGCGCTCCCGCAGCATGTGGACAAACTCCTCCACCACCTCTTGGTCCATGAAACCGAGTAGACCGCGGCGCCCATCCACCAGCACCACCTCGATATCCATGGCAGAAAAGATAGATGCGTACTCCACGCCGATGACGCCCGCCCCCACCACGGTGAGGGTGCGCGGTAGCCGCTCCAGCTTGAGGAGGTCGTCGCTATCGATCACCCGTTGGCCGTCAAATGGGATCCCCGCCGGTCGCAGTGGGTGGGTACCGGTGGCGATGAGGATGTGATCGGCGCCCACCTCGGTCACCTTGCCGCGGCTATCCTCCACCCGCAGGCGGTGGGGATCGAGGAAGCTGGCGGCCCCCCGCAGCACGGTGACGCCGTTGCGCGTGAGCTGGTGTTTGATCACCTCGATCTCTTCGCGGATGGTGATATTGAGCCGCTGCTTAAGGTCGTCGATGGTGAGGTCCTGCTTGAGCCGATAGCCCTGCCCATAGAGGCCGCGCTGGCTCCAGCCGGAGAGGTAGAGCACCGCCTCCCGCAGGGTCTTGCTGGGGATGGTGCCGGTATGGAGGCAGACCCCACCCACCGCCTCCTGGCGATCGATGAGTACCACCTTGCGCCCCAGCTTGGCCGCCTGGATGGCGGAGCGCTGCCCCGCCGGACCGCTACCTATCACCGCGAAATCGAAGTGCATGGCGTCCCCCTGGAGGTGGAAGTGGATGGGGTGATTTCACCACAGCCGCGCCGGGATGTCCCACCCCAGCGCCGCCGCCGGGGCAAAATCGGCCGGTCCCCTCGACCACGGCAGGCCGGTGGGTAGCTTATGCTGTGAACCATTATTGATGGCCCCCGCCGCCCCTGCGCCGAGGGGCGCGCTACGCGAGGATTAAAACCATGGCCGTAAGCCCAGCACCGCCCCTAGCCGGCCGCACACGCCCAGAGGCGGAGCACCAGGCACGCGCCCTCTTGCTGCGTAATCTCACCCCCGCCGGGCTACTCGCCGCCACCGCCGGCCCCCGCGCCGCCGCCCGCCGCTATACGCGCATCTTTGGCCGCGATGCGGCCATCTCCGCCCTCGGCATGGCCCACAGCGGCGACCCGCGGCTCATCGCCGGGGCGGTGGCGGGTCTGGTATCGCTGGCCCGCCAGCAGGCCCCCTCCGGCCAGATCCCCAAGTTTGTCGATGCGGAGCAGCAGGAGGCCGACTTCTGGTACCTCGGCTGTATCGACGCCAGCCTCTGGTGGCTCCTGGCCATCGACCACCTGGACCGCATCTGTGCCACCGATCTGCGCCAGCGTCTAGCCCCGCAGATCAGCGCCGCCCTCGGCTGGCTAAGGGCCCAGGAGCACCCCGATCTCGGCCTGCTACAGCAGAACGAGGCCTCCGATTGGGCCGATATCTTTCCCCGCAGCGGCTATGTGCTCTACAGCAACGCCCTGTGGTATGCCGTCAAGCGGCGCTACGCCCAGCCCGATGCCGACCACACCCGCGACCAGGCCAACCGCCTCTTCCGCCCCCGGCCACAGGCCCGCAGCGCCAACCGCCGTCTGCGTCTGCTCATCCACTACGCCGCCCGCAGTCGGGATCCTGACGACCCCATCTACCTCAGCTACGTCAACCTGGGCCACTGCGGCCACGAAGGGGATGTGTTCGCCAATCTGTTGGCGGTGTGCAGCGGCCTCTGTCCCCCCAGTGAGGGGGGACGACTCCTCGATGCCCTGGCCCGGGCCGGGGTGGACACCCCCCACCCGGTGCGAGCAGTATGCCGCCCCATCGCCCCGACTGACCCCGCCTGGCGCCCCTACATGGGGCGCCACCAGCAGAATCTCCCGTTCCAGTACCACAACGGTGGCGCCTGGCCCTTCATCGGTGGTTTCTGGGTGGTGGCGCAGGCGCTCTGTGGCCGCCGCCAGCTGGCCGAGCAGGCGTTTGATCAGTTGATCGCCAGCAACCGGGCGGGCGGCTATGAGTTTAACGAGTGGTTCCACGGCGAGAGCGGCCAACCTAGCGGGATGCCGGGTCAGTCGTGGAATGCCGCCATGCAGTTGGCGGCCCAGGCGGCCCTGGCACGCCCAACCCTCCTATAAGAAAGAGAAAGATCCATGGCCACTAAACCAGAGACCTACAGCATGGCGGTGTTCTGCGACTTCGAGAACATCGCCCTCGGCGTGCGTGACGCCAAATATGCCCAGTTCGACATCGGCAAGGTGCTGGAGCGGCTGCTACTCAAGGGCAACATCGTGGTGAAAAAGGCCTACTGCGACTGGGAGCGCTACCGCGAGTTCAAGGCGCCGATGCATGAGGCGGCCTTTGAGCTGATCGAGATCCCCCATGTGCGCCAGTCGGGCAAGAACTCGGCCGATATCCGCATGGTGGTGGATGCCCTCGATCTCTGCTACACCAAACACCACGTCGATGCCTTTGTCATCATCTCCGGCGACTCCGACTTCTCCCCCTTGGTCTCCAAGCTGCGGGAGAACAACAAACTGGTGATCGGCGTGGGGGTGAAGATGGCCACCTCCGATCTGCTGGTGGCCAACTGCGACGAGTTCATCTTTTACGACGACCTGGTGCGGGAGAAGGCGAAGCGCTCCAGCAAGAAGAAGCAGCAGCAGAAACGGGAGGAGAGCAAGGAGAAGGAGGGCAAGCCCCCCAAGGTGGAGAAGCAGGAGCGGAGCGAGGAGGATAAGCGGCAAGAGGCGCTGGAGCTGGTGCTGGAGACGGCCGAGGCGCTGTTCGCCGAGCGTGACGGGGAGGAGAAGATCTGGGGCTCCATGCTCAAACAGACCCTCAAACGGCGCAAGCCGGGGTTCAATGAGAGCTACTACGGTTTCCGCTCGTTCAACCTGCTGCTGGAGGAGGCGGCCACCCGCAGCCTGCTCCAGATCCTCAAAGATGATCGCTCCGGCGGCTACATCATCACCGGCCTGACGGGCGAGGAGTGAAGGCCGTGGGGCGCGGGGTCCCCCGGTCCTCGCCGCCCCAGGAGACGGGGCGGCGGCGCCCCGCCGAGGGCCTGCCCAATTAGCCGACTTCTTGACACTGGTTCTCACCATTTGATAGAAAGCACTTGTTTTTACGAAAATTCCCCCAAGTGGCACACCGTTCGCTAGAGATGCGCTAAGGACCATTTTCGCAAGAGACTGTAAGGAGAGGCTGAGCGCATGTCCCCCCCCATCGGCGTCCACATCAGCGACCGGCAGGCCACGGCGCCCGTGGTCAGGCCCTTCCCCGGCGGCGCTGAACCCAGTCCGTTGGAGCTGCTGATGGCGCTCCAGACCACCCTGGAGCTGGAGCCTCTGTTGGGGATCTTCTCCAGTGAGGTGGGCCACTGGGTGGCCCACCAGAGCCTCCTCTACCGAGAGCCGACCCGCGATCTCCGGTTGCTGATCGGCCGTGGTGGCCGCCACCGCTGTAGCTTCAGCCTCACCCTGTTCCAATACCCGCTGGGGGAGTTGACACTCTACCGCAGCAGCCGCTTCAGCCCGGCGGAGACCACGGCGCTGGAGCGGCTAGTGAGCCAGTTGGCCTATCCGCTGCGCAACGCCCTCAGTTACTTCGATGCGATCGCCTCGGCCCACCGCGACCCCCTCACCGGCGTGGGCAACCGCGCCGCCTTCGATCTCGCCCTGGCGCGGGAGGTACAGCTCGCCCAGCGCCACGGCCATCCGCTGTCGCTGCTCGCCTGCGACATCGACTGGTTCAAGCGGGTCAACGACCGCTATGGCCACGCCGTGGGGGATCGGGTGCTCCAAGAGGTGACCGCGGCCCTGCGTGGCGGTGCCCGCGGTAGCGATGTGGTGTTCCGTTACGGCGGAGAGGAGTTCATGGTGCTGCTGGCGGACACCAGCAGCAGCGGCGCCACCACCGCCGCCGAGCGGCTGCGCCAGGCGGTGGCCCACCACACCTCCCCCGAGCTACCGCAGGTCACGGTCTCCATCGGCGTTGCGACCCTCCAAGCGGAAGAGGCGGCGACCTGTCTGTTCGAGCGGGCCGATGCCGCCCTCTACGCCGCCAAGCGCCAGGGGCGCAACCAGGTGGCGGAGGGGGCCTAGGCCCCCTCCGCCGCCGGCAGCTCCAGGGTAAAACGGGCCCCCCCGGCGGGGGCGTTGTCGGCCAGCAGGCGACCGCCATGGCGCTCGATGATGCCGTAACTGATGGAGAGGCCGAGGCCGGTCCCCTGCCCCACCTCTTTGGTGGTGAAGAAGGGATCAAAGAGATGGGGCAGCGCCTCGGGCGGGATCCCCGGTCCATTATCGGTGAGGCTCACCACCACCTGCCCCGCCAACCGCCGACCGTGGATCAACAGGTGCGGATCGGCGGTATCGCGGGTGGCGTCTTGGGCGTTCTGGATCAGGTTGATGAACACCTGCTGTAGGTGGGCCGCCGTCCCCACCACCGGCAGCGCCCCGGGGAGATCCAGCTCCACCTCGAACCGCCCCCGGGCCGCCTTGCCCACCCAGTGGGTGGCGCGGGCGATCACCTCCACCAGGTCAAACGGCTGCGGCTCCTCCCGATCCATCACGGAGAAGCGCTTCAAGTCATCCACTATGTCGCGGGTGCGCTCCGCCCCCTCCACGGCCCCCCCGAGCAGGGAGTCGAGATCGGAGAGGATGAAGTCGATGCGCAGCCGCTTGCGCAGATCGGCCCACTCCGCCGCCCCGCCACCGGCGTGGAGCGCCTCCAGATACTCCCGTAGCCGCCCCGCATAGCGGGCCAAGGCGTGGACATTGCCGAGGACAAAGGAGATGGGGTTGTTGAGTTCATGGGCCACCCCCGCCACTAGCCGGCCGAGGGAGGCCATCTTCTCCGAGTGGACCAGCTGGCGCTGGGCGGTCTTCAGCTCTTCGTGGGCGGTGTGCAGCGCGGAGTAGGCGCGGCGCAGCTCACCGATGGGGCGCCCCAGCATCACCATCCCCATGAACCGCCCCTGGGCATCGATGCGCGGGCTACAGTTGAAGGCGACCGGCACCGCCTCGCCATCACTGGCCAAGAGCGCCACCTCACAGTCGCTCAGCGGCCCCTCCTGCAACTCGCGGGAGAAGGCGGTCGCCTTCTCCCGCGAGCGGTCATCATGGAACAGCACCCCCACCGCACTGCCGTGCAGCTCCGCCTCCGGCCGCCCCACCAACACGGTGAGGGCGCGGTTCACCTGGACGATGCGCCCGTAGCGGTCACACACCACCAGCACATCGGACATGGCATCGAGCACGCTGTGGAGGAACTGTTGGGTCTCCTCCAGCTCGCCGTTCTTCTCCTCCAGCGCCACCTGATACTGGAGTAGATCGGAGTAGACCTCATCCATCTTGCGGATGACGTCGATCCAGGTCTCGTCACCTGGACGACCGGCCTCGTGTAGGTCTGGTAGTAGCAGGCTGGCGTGGGACTCGCGCTCGGACACAGGGGGCGGCTCGGCTGCGGGCATGACCCCACTCTACACCATGATGGCGCACGGCTCCGGCCCCACCGCCCGCGACGGCGGGGGCTGGAAACCCCCTTTCCAGTTTCGCGCGGGAAGTGGTGGTGATTTGGCCAGCCATCGGCGCGACGGGCAACCCACCGCCGTTGCAACGGCAGGCCGCGGCTGGCCGACCCGACCCACTGGACAACGGCACGGGGATTGCGTGAGCACCCCAACCCGCCGCGCCCAGCTGGGTGCAGAGGGGTGAGCGCAACGCGCTGGAGGAGGGGTAGCGGCAGTGGGGTGCCAACGGGAGTACAGCAGCGCAGCGCGGCCCCCCCAACACCACCCGGCACCCCGCCGTGGGAGTCGCCTTTCCGACCGAGCATCTACGATTTTTAAGGAGTCGAGCCATGCAGATCCGCCCCCCCTTCACCCCGCTGCTCGCCGTAGCGGTCCTTGCCCTACCCACCCTCGCCCATGCCCACACCGGGCTCCATAACGGCTTCGGCTTTATCGCCGGTTTGGGTCACCCGCTGTTTGGTCTGGACCACCTGCTGGCGATGGTCGCAGTGGGGCTCTGGGCCGCCCAGCGCGGCGGCCGCGCCCTGTGGGCGCTCCCCCTCGGCTTTGTCAGCGCGATGGCCCTCGGCGCCCTGCTGCCGTTGGCGGCGCCAGTGGCGGAGGGGGGCATCCTGCTCTCGCTGTTGGCGCTGGGGGCGCTGGTGGGTCTCGGCAGCCGCCTGCCGCTGCTCGCCGCCCTGACCCTCACCGCCGGCGCTGGCCTCTGCCATGGTGCCGCCCACGGCGCCGAGATGCCGGCGACCGCCTCGGCCCTCGGCTATGGCGCCGGCTTCCTCCTCACCACCACCGCCCTCCACCTGGCGGGGATCGGCCTGGCGCTGCTGCTGCGGCGCTCGGCCTGGGTGCGGGCCGCCGGTTGGTTGGTGGCAGGCTGCGGGGCCGCGCTGGCCCTCGGCTGATCGGCACCTGGCGGGGTGGGGTCCCCCAGGTGGCCCCGCCTCAGCCGAAGCGCGCCGCGTAGAGCAGCAGCCCGCCCCCGGCGAGCAGCAGGAGTAGCAGCAGGGCAAGCCCGGTATGGCGGCGCAACCGCCGGGTGAGTGCCGGCTCCGGTAGGCGGGAGAGGATATAGGGGTGGCGCCCGTCAGTGGGGCGTTGGAGGAGATGGGTGGGGGGGGCGGCCATCCGCTCGGCCCGCTCCGCCGTCAGCTGTGCCTTGGCCGCGGCCCGCACCTGCTCCCACTCCTGGGGGGAGATCTGGCCATCGGCATCCCTATCGAAGCGAGCCAGCTGCTGCGGGTCGCGCTTCCATGCCGCCAACAGCTCCCGCAGCTCTGTTTGGCGGTCGGCCAGCCCCTCGGCCCCCCCTACGGTGGTGAAGTGGCCCAGGGCGTAGAGCGGGTCATCTGGATACATGCGCTGTTCGGTAAAGCGGTAGTCGCGGTTACCCTGCGTCGCACGCTGCGGTGGGCCGCTCCAGGCGGCGATATCGCCATACCAGGTATCGCTGTCGGCGCCGTGTACCGTCGCCCCGGCGGGATCGATCACGCACTCACCAGTCTCGTCTCGCAGCAGAAATAGCTCATCGGAGGTGGCGGAGCGGATGGTCTGCCAGGAGGTGCTGCGGTTGCCGCGCAGATCCATCCGCTCCACCCGCTGCTCCACCTTGTACTCCCACCAGGTACAGCGGATGCCGGTGAGCGGGGCCCGGATTGGCTCTCCCGGCAACAGCTGCCCATGGCCGCTCAGCTCGACGAAGCCTTGGGCCGCGGATCGCACCCGGGAGGTGGGGGTGTCCTCGATGATGCGCACCCGGTGGAGGATGCGGAACAGGCCATAAGCCGCCGCCAGGGCCAGCGCTGTCACCAGCGCCAACAGGGTCCAAAACAGGGGGAGATCCAACCCCTGGACCCAGCCGGTGAAGGCCGTCAAGGCGGGCCCCCTCAACCAAACAGCGACTTGATATCGACGTCACGCCTCTCCTCGTGGGAGAACTCCAGCAGCGGCTTGGCGGTGAATTGGAGCAGACGGGCGACGATGAGATCAGGGAACTGCTCGATGCGGATGTTGTTGAGGTTGGCGCTCTCGTTGTAGAACTCGCGGCGATCGGCGATGGCCCCCTCCAGACCGGAGATGCGCTGTTGCAGGTGTTGGAAATGGCTGTTGGCCTTCAGCTCCGGGTAGGCCTCGGCCAGGGCAAAGAGCTGGCCCAGCCCGACCCGCAGCAGCCCCTCGGCCGATCCCAAGGCGGAGATGTCGCCCCGCTCACGGGCAGCGGCCACGGCGGAGCGGGCGGAGATCACCTGGGTCAAGGTGGCCTGCTCATACTGCATGTATTGGCGGCACACCTCCACCAGCTTGGGCAGCTCGTCGTGGCGCTGTTTCAGCAACACATCGATGTTGGACCAGGCCTTGGTGACGTTGTGTTTTACCCGCACCAGGTTGTTGTAGATCACCACCAGATAGGCGCCGACCAATCCAAGCAGGCCGATCACCACCATACTCCCCACGCTCATCGCACCACTCCCCGCGGCTATATATAGATCGCCCCTACTCTACCAGCCCTCTCCCAGCTCGGGTGGCTCAGTGGCGGCGCCCCCTTTCGCCTGTCGCCGGATGAGGGGATGATCCCCCACTCGCTAGGAACATCGACCGGACCCATGTCTAAGCGCAAAGTGAACCGCCGCCAGGCGTGGCGGATAGAGAAGGTACAGGAGGAGCGGCGGGCCCGCGCCGCCCGCAAGGAGGCGCTCCTCCAGAGCACCCTCCAAGGGAGCGAGTTGGGCCCGGAGCAGGGCGGCCTGCTCATCGCCAGCCATGGCGCCGCCCTGGAGATCGAGGATGAGGCCGGGACGGTGCGCCGCTGCCTGGTGCGTCAGCACCTCGGTCTGCCGGTGGTGGGGGATCGGGTGGTGTGGCAGGCAACCAGCGATGGCGGCGGCGTGGTGACCGCCCTGCTCCCCCGCCACAGTCTGCTGGCGCGCTTGGTGCGTGGCGAACCCAAACCCTTAGCCGCCAACGTGGATCAGATCTTGGTGGTGACCGCCCCCCGTCCCCATCTATCGCGGGAGCTGCTGGATCAGTACCTGGTGGCGGCGGAGCAGACCGGCATCGAGCCGGTGATCCTCTTCAACAAGGTGGACCTCCTGGATGCCCAGGAGGCGCTGCGCTTCCGCGCCCTGTTCGATATCTACCGCCATCTGGGGTACTGCGTGCTGGAGGCGAGCACCCGTGAGCAGCACGGCCTCGATCCGGTGCGCAGCCAGTTGGCGGGGCGTACCTCGGTGTTTGTTGGCCAGTCTGGGGTGGGTAAGTCGTCGCTGGTGCAGGTGCTGTTGCCGGAGCAGGAGATCGCCGTCGGCGAACTCTCCAGTGCCACTGATCTGGGGCGCCACACCACCTCCGCCGCCCGGCTCTACCACCTGCCCAGCGGCGGCGCCATCATCGACTCCCCCGGGGTGCGGGACTTCCGCTTGGGGGAGATAGATCGTCATGGTATCGCCGCCGGCTTTCGGGAGATCGCCCCCCTCCTGGGCCACTGCCGCTTCCGCGACTGCCACCATCAGGAGGAGCCGGAGTGTGCCCTACGCGCCGCCGTGGCCGAGGGCAGCATGGCGCCGGAGCGGTTGGAGAGCTATCTCCATATCGTCGAACGGTTGGAGCGGGCGTGGCCTTGAGGGCCACCCCGCCGCCCCTCACTGACGCGGTGGTTTGCGCGGCCCCCTTGGCCCCGGCCCGCGGTTGGCGGGCCGAGGACGGGAGCGGGGAGCCCCCTCGCCGGCACCACCGGCGCCCTCGGTCAGTGGATTGAGGTTGAGCTGGCGGCCACACACCCAGACGTTGCGCAGGTGCTGAATCAGCGGCTTGGGGAGCCCGACCGGTAGATCGACCGTGCTGTAGGTGTCGTGGATATCGATCCGCCCGATCTGCCGGCTCTGTAGCTCCGCCTCATTGGCAATGGCACCCACGATATGCTTCGGCTGTACCCCATGCTCGCGGCCAACGGCGATGCGGTAGCGCTCCATGCCGGCATCGGGTGGCCGGGAGCTGGAGCGGGCGGGACGCTCACCGCTCCGTTCGCGGGTACGCGGGGCCCGCTCAGCCGCCGGTGGTGGCGGTGGCGGCTGCTCTTCGTCCTTCGCCTCCGGCCAGAGTGGCCGCTCCCGCTGTACCAACCAGGCGAGGGCCGCTGCCACCTCCGCGAGACCGACGTCGTGCTCGCTCTGATAGGCCTCCACCAGCTCCTCGAACTGGTCCAGCTCCTGCGACTCCAGCGCCTCGGTGATCTGCTGCTTGAAGCGGGAGATACGGCGATCACTCACCGCCTCCCGGCTGGGGATGTTCATGGGGGCGAGGGCCTGGCGAGTGGCCCGCTCGATGGTCTGGAGCATCCGCCGCTCCCGCGGCGCCACGAAGAGGATCGCCTCCCCCTGCCGCCCCGCCCGACCGGTGCGGCCGATGCGATGGACGTAGGTCTCGGTGTCGTAGGGGATGTCGTAGTTGACCACGTGGGAGATCCGCTCCACATCCAGCCCGCGGGCGGCGACGTCGGTCGCCACGACGATATCGAGCGCCCCCCGCTTGAGTCGCTCCACCGTCTGCTCGCGCTGCACCTGGTTGATGTCGCCATTCAGCGCCGCGGCACTGAACCCCCGCGCCTCTAGCTTCTCCGCCAGGGTCACGGTCTCGTTCTTGGTGCGCACGAAGATGATCATCGCCTCGAACTCCTCCACCTCCAGGATGCGAGTCAAGGCGTCCAGCTTGTGCAGACCACTCACCTGCCAGTAGCGCTGGCGGATGGTCTCCACGGTGGTGGTCTTGGAGGCGATGCGCACCTCCACCGGATCGTTGAGGTGGCGGTGGGCCACCTCGCGGATCACCTTGGGCATGGTGGCGGAGAAGAGCGCCACCTGCCGCTGCGCTGGGGTGTGGCCGAGGATCCACTCCACATCGTCGATAAATCCCATGCGCAGCATCTCATCCGCCTCATCCAGCACCAGCATGGTGAGATCGGCGAGCACCAGGGTCTCGCGGCGCAGGTGGTCCATCACCCGTCCTGGAGTCCCGACCACCACCTGTACCCCACGGGAGAGCTGACGCAGCTGAGACCCCATCCCCTGACCACCATAGACCGGGAGGATATGGAAGCCGGGCAGGTGGCGGGCGTAGCTCTGGATCGCCTCGGCCACCTGGATGGCGAGTTCGCGGGTGGGGGTGAGCACCAGTGCCTGGGGACGCAGCCGGGTGAGATCGATGCGCGAGAGTAGCGGCAAGGCAAAGGCGGCGGTCTTACCGGTGCCGGTCTGCGCCTGGCCGAGCAGGTCCCGCCCCTCCAATAGAGAGGGAATGGAGGCGGTCTGGATCGGCGAGGGGGATTCGTAGCCGATCTCCTCCACCGCCTGCAAGACCGGGGCAGCGAGGGAAAAATCGGCAAAACGGTTGGGAAGCTCTGAGTTGGACATGGGATCGATCAGCTACAGGGGGGAAGGAATTGTACGCCACCGCGCCATTTGCTGCTGGGGATCCGTCGCCCATCCCAGGCGAGGGGCGGACCACTATCCAGCGGCGCTTAGCGGGGCCAGGCGGCGGGCGGGTTTCGGCCCGCAGTTGTCTGGTCAGCCGCGCTGGTTAAGATACAGCACCCACCCCCAATATCAGGAGTCACGCCATGGGCGTCGCCTACTACATCGTCCTCGACCGCGAGGAACCCGGTTTTGAAACCTTTGTGAACGGCAAGGCGGTGGCCCGGGCCAGCGATAAGCTCGATACGCTCTGCCATCAGCTAGCGTTGCCGAACCTGGACCACTACACCTCTATGTCCGCCGAGGATCTGGCGGATCTGTTGGGAGATGAGCTGGACGTGCTGGAGGATGAGGGGATGGAGGGTGGCGAGCCAGACGCCGAGAGATGGTTTGCCGCCGAGGAGGGGATCCGCTACTTCACCGCCCTGCTGGAGGCCATTGAGCGCGGTGAGGTGGAGCTAGAGGAGAGTGAGTGGCTCATCTCCGATCTGCACGAGTATCTGGAGGTGTTGCGACAGAGCGAGGCGATTGGCGCGCAGTGGCACCTGGCCATTGATATATGAGTCTGCCGCCGGCTCGGCGCGCGCGCCAGGCCAGGCGACGAAGCCGCCGCCGACAGCAGTTGGTGGCGCAGCTGCGGGCCGATCTCGCCCGCGGTGCCCTGCGTCAGGCCAGGGGCTATCTCAATGGCCTCATCGGCAGCTACCCCTATGACTGCGAACTACGGGCGCTGGCGGGGGAGTGCCTGTTCCGTGCGGGTGAACAGCTGAGTGCCGGTCGCCACTGGTTCCTCTCCGAGCGGGAGGATGCCGATGCCCAGGCGGCCATCGCCCTCCTCCAGCGCTATGTGGCGGGTGATCCGGTGGAGCTGTTCAAGGAGCTGCGCCTCCACCCGCAGTCGTTCGGGCAGTTTGACTCCCCCGCCGTGAATGAGCGCCTTGAAGCGTTGCGCCAGCAGCTGCTGGCGCGCCATTTCCCCTTTGCGCCGATCCCCCCGCCAGCGCCGCCCCGGCAGCCGGCTGGTTGTGGTGTGCTGCTCGCCCTGTTAGGGCTGCTGGGGATAGGGCTGCTGCTCGGGATCTACGCCGGCATCAGGGAGTTGCTGACCTGGTTGGGGTAAGCCGTGATCGCCGCGTGGCGGGTCACTAGCTCAGCGGTACCGCAGACCAGGGTCAGGAAGCTATCGTCGAGGTCTACCAAGAACCCTCGCCGGAGCAGATTGCCAACATTGGCCGTGATCCCCTCCTGTTTGCGCGGCGTGCGGCACTGCTGGAGCACCGCCAACTCCTCCTCGCCGATCTCGGTCACCGCCTCCACGGCGCAGTCGCGGGTATCCCGCACCATCACCCGCCCACCCGCCCGGAAGGCCGCCAGCTCCGCCGGATTGGAGCCCCAGCGGGTATACCACTTGCGCACCTCGATGTAGAAGCGTGCCAGCAGCTCCGGCATCCGGCGCACCTCGGTCTCGATCTGACCGTTGAAGTTATAGGCCAGCTTCATCAGGTCGATATGCTCCGGGAACGACTTGAGGTAGCCCTCCATGGGCCTCACCTGCTCGATCCCAAACTGCTCGGGTTCATCAAAGTAGGGGCTAAAGCGCTGGATGTAGATGGGGATGATGATGGGGGGATCGAGATGTTGCAGCAGCGGCAGCAGTTCGGCCAGCGCCTCGTAGTCGGCACCGCAATCCTGCGGCAGTGCCACCAGATGGTTCCATTTAGCCTCAATCTCCAGCTCACGACAGTTCCGCAGCAGGGCGATGTTTCTGACCGCCGTGGTCCCCTTCTTCATCATCTTCAGATGGCGACTTGATAGCGACTCGATACCCGGCCCGAGCGAGTGGATACCGTGGGCCTTCATCTTTTTCAGCTTGTCGAAATCGAGGGTGGGTTTGATCTGATAAAAGATCCGCCCATCGAACTGGTGGGCGGCGAGGGTATCGAAAAACTCGTCAAAGTAGGTGTTGGGGAAGACCGAGTCACAGGCGTAGTAGTTCTCGTAGTCGGGATAGCGCTGGCGCAGCTCGCACAACTGCTGCGCCGCCCGCTGCGGGGATTTGGTGCGAAACGCCATGGTGTCGTAGCTGATGCCACAAAACCGGCAACGGTGCTTCACCCCCCACCAACACCCCCGCGAGGTCTCGAAGTAGAGGAAAGTGGTATCCCGCTCTTCGGGACGGAACTGCGCCAGGAAATCGGTGTAGTCGGGGATATCGAAGGGATCGAGATCGGTCACCGAAGGGCAGCGGATCAACTTGTCCGTGGGCAGTGGCTGGCCCGCCAAGACCGCCTCACAAAAGGCGGGAAACGCCACATCCGCCTCACCATCAAACACATAATCGAGACACTCTACCCGCTTCAGCTCCTCCCCCATCTCGCCATAGCAGTTGCTGCCGCCCATGACCACAATCACCTCGGGAAAGAGCTGCTTCAGCCGCCTGGCCAGGGCCAGCGAGGCGTTGATCTGGGAGTAGAGGCTACTGAAACCCACGATCTTGGGGCGGACCCGCCGCACCTCGGCGATGAAGCGCTCAAGAAATCCCTCCACACCGTCAACCGCTGCCGTAAAGCCCTGCTCGCTCAGCCCCGCCCGCTTGTTGCCGTAGAGATCGTAGTAGCGGGCATAGAAGTCGGGGGCCGCTGCCGGCGCCGGCTGCCAGTGGATGGGGGAGCCGTGGGCCGCCTCGGCAAACACCTGCTCCTGATAGAGATCCGCCGGAGACACCACCGACATCAGCAGCTGATAGAGATCCGTCCCTATCTCCCGCGCATATTGGGCGTTGGCGTAGAGCACCTTGCAGCTGATCCCTTTCTGGGCCAGGGCGCTCTTTAAGGTCGCCGTCCCCAGGCTGGGGTGGCCCAAGGCGTAGAAGGGGGGAACCACGAGCAGAACCGAGACTGGATCATCATCTTTCATAACGAGTTGCCCTAATACACTGCATCCCTTGATACCTCCAGCCGCCGCGACGACTAGAGATCACCTGCGCCACCGTCAACCGGCGAAGGTCCGCCGCAATGCCGCCAACAGCGCCTCCCCATTGGGGCTCCCCCAG
This sequence comes from Chromatiales bacterium, assembly GCA_003251535.1. Classification (GTDB taxonomy): domain Bacteria; phylum Pseudomonadota; class Gammaproteobacteria; order Thiohalomonadales; family Thiohalomonadaceae; genus SZUA-493. The sequence goes on from QKFD01000070.1 coordinate 44,436, forward strand.
CCGGTGCAGGCATCCCAACCTGGCTGCGCATGGTAGTAACCGTTATCCCCCTGGGTAATGTCCCGGAAGCATTGGCTGCCCCCTTGGGCATACAGGGCACCATTGATGCTGCCCAACCGCCGCCCCAGTGCCTCGCCCAGCTGAATGGCCAAAGCGGCCCAGAGGGGCGCCACAGCGCTGGTGCCGGCGTCGATGTACCAGGCCCCTAAGATGTAGAGTCGGTAACCGGTGAGGGGGTCGGCATTGCCCGCCACATCCGGCACCCCGCGGCCGGCAAAACCGGCACTGCGTCCCCCCCATGCCCCCGCTGGCGGGAGGGGGGGGACCTGGGCATCCGCCTGGTAGGCGGGGAGCGCAAAGTGGATGCTGACGCCACCGCCGGTGGCCAGCGCCCACTGTGGGTCATTCCAGGTCACCTCGCTGTCGATGGTGGAGCCCTTGCCGACTAAACGAGTACCGCCACAGGCCAGCGCCTCCGGCACCGAACAGGGAAAATCGACCGATAACTTGCCGTCCGGCAGCCCATCGGAGGCACCATCGTCACCGGCGGCGACGCACACCGTCACCCCCAGTAGGGCGCCGATATAGATGACCTGGCGCATCTGCTCCGCGGCCCCTTGGCTCCAGGCCACTTCGCTCTCCCCCCAACTCACCGACAGCACTTGGGGGGCGTTGGTGGTATCGAAGATGGCCTGTTCGATCACCTCGATAAACCCCTGTTGTGAGTTCTCGGTGGCAAAGTAGACGACGATCTTCGCCTTGGGCACGACGGCGCCGGCCACCTCGATATCCATCACCACCTCGCCGTAGCCATGGCTCGGTTTGCTCTGGGTCCCCGGCTGGTTGGGACCGACGGAGATGATCTCCGGTTTGGGGATCTCCAGGGCGCTAAAGTAGGCATCGAGATCCGACTCGAAGTAACCCGCCCCCAGTTCAATGATCCCCAGGCACTGGTCGCTGCCGGCAAACGACTGCGGAAAATTGTAGAGCTGCGCTACTTGGGGTGAGGTGTATTGCGCGATGGAGCCCGGTTGGGGAGAGGCCGCCTTGGCGGTTGCCTGCGGCGCGGCGCCCCGGCGGGCGATGGGGTGGTTATCCAGCCCCACCACGGCGGTGACAATCCCCTCCAGCGCCGCCGGTAAGTAGACCGCCCCCTCATGGCTCCGAAACGACTGCTCTCCCTTGGTAAAGAGGGCCAGTTCAACCCCAAAGGCGCTGGCCAGCGCCTCGGCTGAGGCACGCAGCTTCACCACGCAACGCACCCGATCCACCGCCACCACCGTGAGGCCATGGGCCTGGGCGAAGGCGGTCACCTGCGCGATATCCTGCTCATCGGCGCTGTGTCTCTCCAACAGCTCCGCGTGACTTAGGGAGGGGGTGGTGACTCCCGGGGCGCGCTGCTTGGCCTCATATCGGCTCGCCAGCTCTGCCCAACCGGGGCGTCGCAGGTAGAGTGATAGGTCAATACCCCCCTCCGGTAGCGCCTTCCCTAGCTTCACAACATCGGTGCCATGAAAGGGTTGGCTACCCGCCATGGCATGGCCTGTGGACGTAGTCATCTATCGGCTCCTCCCTCATAGACAGTGGACGACAACAACCCACCCACTACAGCGCCATCCGTCGTAGCGGCGCCCGCAGAGGGGATCAGTGTTCTACCGTTGAGGGGTCAGCGGAGAGACGCTGCTCCAGGTAGATGGGAAACAGCTCGCGCCAGTTGTGTTTGTAACTGGGGCAGCGGGGCGCCTGATCCGGTAGCAGTAGATTGCTATGGGGACAGTGGGCATAGCAGATGGGCAGAAAGACACAGGCCCGACAGGAGGGGTTGTCGTCGGGTCGTCGGGACCGCCACTGGAGCAGACTCTCGTCGCTATCGAGGTGGGCAAAATCGTAGATGGAGCTGGCGGTTTCGGCCTCGACCCCCAGCTCGTGATCACACTTTTTCAAGTGGCCCTGATAGTCAACCACAAAGCCATTATCGATGGCGGCATAACACCCCAAGTAGCCCGTCGTAAAAAACTGCGGGGTAAAGGGGCTGAAGCCCTGCGCCAAGAGCAGCTCCACCAGGCGCCGCTCCTCCACGGCAAACTGCTCTACCGTGAGATGGACCCCACTCTGCGGCAGATAGGCGGCGGCCTCATCGGCGGGATCGAAGTGAAAAACGGGATAGAAATAGATGCCCGCTACCCGAGAGGCCAGGCCTGCGGCCGCCAACTGCTCCACCAGCAGCGGCATACTGGCGAGGTTGATGCGACTGACGTTGATCCGGATCAGGATACGGAGGTGCTCACTCGCGGCGCGAATGTTCTCGATGATCCGATCAAAAGAGGGCTCGCTCGGGACCGCCCCGAGACTGGAGCGACGGACTCGATCATGCAGGGGGCGACTGCCATCAAAAGTCACCTGCACGGTGCCGATCCCGTGTTGGGCGAGTTCAGCCGCGGTGGGGGCGTCGAGCAGATATCCGTTGGAGACCATGCGAAAGGCGTAGGTCACATTCAACTGGCCGCAGAGCGCCTGCAACCGCCGAGATACCTCAACCACGAATGGCTTGGAGAGCAGCGGCTCCCCGCCAAACCAGGTGATACCCAGCCCGCCGTCGGCCGTGAGGCGCGAGGCGATAAAGCTCAGCAGGGCATCGGCATCCGGCAGCCCGAGGGCCGTGGTCGGCTTGCCGCCTTCATAGCAGTAGTAGCAACTCATGTTGCACTGCAAACTGGGGGCGATGACCAGCGACAACGTGGCGTCCGCACCCACCGTCTGGTCGTAGTGCTGCATCGCCAGCGCCACCTCATCCTGCTCTGCGGGGACGGCAAAGCCGTGCTCGGTGAGGAACTCCGTCACCGCTGACCAGGCCGGTGTCTCCGGCGCCGTTCGGGGCAGCTGCGGCACCAGCTGCTTGAGCAGCAGCAAGCGCTCCTCGCTGAGCAGCACGGAGCGACCCGTGAGGGTGTTATACCAAAAGACACCCGCCGCGGCGGGCACCTCCAAATTATATTGCGACAGTTTAAGATCCCTCATCACCCTCTCCATCGACCCCTCCTGCCGCTGCTATTCGCCTTTGGCACCCCACCTGGCGAGGGCACTCAAACGGGTCAACAAATGCGTCCCTACCGCTCTGTCAACGGCGCCATGAGGTCCATGCACGAGGCGCCCATTTACCCTGGGGCAGGGACCAGCCACGCCCCCGCACACCCGTTCAGCGGTCCCTCAAAGTGAGCGCAACACGCCCTGAACAGACGCCCCAAAGAGCGGTTCACTCTTGGTTGGCCAAGCCGGAAGTGCTGGCGTCCCCAAGAGACAGGACGCCAGCGCGCTGGTTATAACTCGCAGGAGTTAATCCAAGCGATCAGCCCACCACGGATCATCAATCCGCGATACAGACAGCGCAACGGGGCTCAACAGACTTGCCCGCATCGGCCGATGAGAGATACCGCGCCAGATCAGCCAACAGCTGTTCCGGCGTGGCATTGGAGCCCACCCGGGCCCCCTCAGGCGCCGTAATTTTCAGAGTTTTGTCATCTACTTTTTCAACTTTCATCTGCCTTTCCTCGCAGCTGCAATTTAAAGAGTCCTATTCACATACCCGACAGCGCAATCCATGACTCACACGCCACCAGGCACGCAAAATGTGGGCGACGCGGCCCCCATTGTCAACTCACTGAACAGCACATTAAACAAAATTAAATCAGGGACAGAATATTAAAAATAACCCACTTCAAGACTAAATATATATTTTCTTATTTGGGGCCGGTTCTTTATTGTTCTTCGGCTGACCGCTGCCGGCTCCTCTTTTGTCCTGGCGGCGTTGCCCCTCGGTCCTCGGGATACGTGGGCGCATTGTCCGGTGGCGAGATGCAGCATCCGCGAGTTGCCGCGCCATCCGGCGCTGTGTGGGCAATAGAGCCGCGCGGCAGGCATCACCGACAACGCATGGATGGGGCATAGATCATCAAATGATCTAATCTTCCAAGCGTCGCTAACGCCCCGTGACCCCGCCGCCTGCACGACCATTGGGTCCACCGATGACCATTGGAGGGGTGGGCAGACCCACCCTCTCCCGCCGCCCAATTGAGCGGTCATGGAGAGCGAGTGGGGGGGCCTAAGGGCGGGAGATGGCGAGTGGCAGGGTGAAGAGTCGGCCGGCGGGTAGACCGGCCTGGAGGGCAGCGGCGCTCACCGCCGCCGCCACCGACTCGCTGGCGGCCAGGTAGAGATCGCTGTTGGCCAGCTGGGGCACGAGGGTTGGCAATTGCACTAATTGCAGAGACCCCACGCCGGGGTCGAGGGGTAGGTAGGTGAAGTCATCCAACGCATCGACTAGGGCCCGGCACCAGTTGTCCAAATAGCGGGCATCGGGTGGTGTCAGCCAGACCAGGGTGATGGGTTGTGGCAGCTCTAAGGCGAGGGTGTGTTCAATGAGGCTCTTGACCACGGCCAACCCGCTCCCCTCGGCCAGGAACAGCAGGGGCCGGGAGGAGTGCTCATCCAACCCCACCTGCCCCTCTGGCCCAGTGATTTGTACACTACGCGCCCCCTTCTCCAGGGCCGCCACAAAGGGATCACCCGCTAACCGTTCCAGATGGAACTCCAAGATCATCCCATTACACGGGCAACTGGCCACAGGGAGGCTCCGTTGTAACCCCTCTGGCAGGGTGAGGGTGACGCTCTGGCCGGCCCGGAAGCGCAGGGTGCGGGTACGTGGCGTGCGCAGCTGTAGCAGCAGGTGGTGGGGCGTGGGCTGCTGTAGATGGGCGATCCGCGCCTCGATCTGCTGATGCGGGATCTCGGCTGCGGCATCCACCAGCTCCAAGGAGAGATCGCTGGCGGCAGTGGCGGAACAGAGGAGCAGGATCCCCTCGATCCGCTCCGCCTCGCTGAATCGGTAGTCGTGGAAACGGCTGGGGCCCAGCCCGCCCTCGATCAGGCGGGCCTTACAGGCACCACAGGTCCCACTATTACAGTTGTAGGGTACCGCCACCCCGGAACGTAGGGCGCCCTCCAGCAGGCTCTCCTGCTCCTCGACCTGGAAGCTGGCACCGGTAGGCAATAGCCGAACTAGGTGGCTCACCGCACCTCCCCGCTACTCTTTGAGCTGCTCCACAAGCCAGCGGTTGAGTTCCAACAACGGCCCCCGGGCCGAGGGTTCAGCGATCTCCTGCGGGAGGCGGGCCAGGCGCCGCGCCAACTCCTCTAACACCGCGCGGTACTTATCTGCCAAGGCGCGCTCCGTGGCCCACTCGGCTGTGCGGCGCTGGAGGCGGCTCTCCAGCTCCCCCTGGTCCGGCATGACCGTCTCCCGCACCCGCCGGGCGAAGGCGCCACCGCGGATCGCGGCCACCCGTTCGACGATGGTGACCTCGCTGATGGCCAGCGCCGGATAGCGCTCACAGAGCGCCTCCAGGTCCACCTGTCCCTCGAAGGTCTTGAGGTCACCGTCATGCACCAACCGCTGCAACTCGTGTCGGCTGATGCCCAGGAGGTGGGCGGCCTTTGCGATATTCACCTGCTGCGCCATGGCGCTTCCCCTGAAAGGCTGATCGGACTCAACAACTGCCTTGCTGACTCGCAAACCCTGCGACGGAAAACCGGCTTCATGATAGCGTGGGGTGGACCTGACCAAGCTATCACAGCCCGTGGGCTGGAGTGACCCGAATGCAGTCGATCTCTTTGTTAGTGTGCGTGAACCAGCGGAATAGCGGCCTCGCCTGCGGCAACCGCGGTGGCGATCTGATTGCCGAGCGGTTGGCCCGTCGGCTACAGGAGGAGGGGTTGACCGAGGTGGCTATCGAGCCTATTCGCTGCCTCGGTCAGTGTGTGCAGGGTCCCAATGTGCGCATCGCCCCGGCCGGCCCGATGTTCCATCGGGTTGACCCGGAACAGCTGGAACCGCTGCTGGTGGCCTTGAAGGGGTTTATGGTGCAGCGGCAGGGGTGAGCCCTGGGGGCAGCGCCCTCACTCCCGCCGCCAGGTGGTGCCGCCGGCCCCATCCTCCAGGATGATCCCCTGTGCCTTCAGCTCATCCCGTAGCCGATCCGCCTCGGCCCACTGCTTGTTACGGCGCGCCTCCAGACGTGCTGCGATGTGCTGCTCGATCTCCCCATCCGTCAGCCCCCCGGCCGCCGAACTACCGCGCAGAAACAGCTCCGGCTCCCGCTCCAGCAGCCCGATCAGGCCCGCCAGCTGTTTGAGCTGGGCGGCGTGGTGGGCGGCAGCGGCGTCATCGACGCCCTTCAAGCGATTCACCTCACGTGCCAGTTCAAACAGCACGGCGATCGCCTCCGGGGTGCCAAAATCATCATCCAGGGCGGCAAAAAAGCGGTCAACGTGCTCCCCCGCCAACCCCGTTGTGGTACTGGCGGCCACCCCGCGCAGGGCGGTGTAGAGGGTGGTGAGTGCCCCCTTGGCCTGCTCCAGGTGGTGGTCGGAGTAGTTGAGCGGGCTGCGGTAGTGGCTGCTGAGGATGAAGTAGCGCACCACCTCTGGATCGAACTTGGCCAGGACCTCGCGGATGGTAAAGAAGTTGCCCAACGACTTGGACATCTTCTCGTTATCCACCCGCACAAAACCGTTGTGCATCCAATAGTTGACAAACTTGCAGCCGCACGCCGCCTCGCTCTGGGCGATCTCGTTCTCATGGTGCGGGAACTGGAGATCGAGCCCTCCCCCATGGATATCGAAATGGGGGCCAAGGGCCTGGGTGGACATGGCCGAGCACTCGATATGCCAACCGGGACGGCCATCGCCCCAGGGGGATGGCCAGGCCGGCTCACCCGGTTTTGCGGCCTTCCACAAGACAAAATCAAGGGGATCGTCCTTCGCCTCCTCCACCTCTACCCGTGCCCCGGAACGCAACTCCTCCAGCTGCTTGCCGGAGAGCTGACCGTAGCTGGGGAAGCTGCTGACGTCGTAGTAGACGTCACCATTGGCCGCAGCATAGGCGTGACCCCGCTCGACCAGGGTCGCCACCATGGCAACAATCTCCTCGATATGCAGGGTGGCCCGCGGCTCCAGATCGGGCCGCCTCACCCCCAGCTGCTCGGCGTCTTCATTCATGTGGCCGATGAAGCGCTCGGTGAGGGCGGTGAAGGGTTCGCCGTTGGTTTGCGCGCGTTGGATAATCTTGTCGTCGATATCGGTGATGTTGCGCACATAGGTCACCCGATCCGCGCCATAGATGTGGCGCAGGTAGCGGTTGACCACATCAAACACCACCATCACCCGGGCGTGGCCGACGTGGCAGTAGTCATAGACGGTCATGCCGCAGACATACATCCGCACCCGCTGCGGATCGATGGGGGTGAACGGCTCTTTGCGCCGGGTGAGGTTGTTGTGGATCTGGAGCTGGTGGTGATAGGCCATCGCCTGTTCCATCAAAAGAGTTGAGATAACGCCCTGCGGCGGTCGGCTGTGCGGTCGTCGGGGTGTTTGACCCACCCAGCATCCCACACGTCTGCCGCCGTCCGCATCAGGCCCAGGCAGCGAGCCGCTGACGGGCCCGCGCCACCCCGAGTAGAGGCAGGATGCGAGCCATCTCCGGCCCCCCCGCCTCGCCGGTGAGGGCGAGCCGCAGCGGCATGAAGAGCGCTTTGCCCTTGGCCCCGGTGCTCGCCTTCACCCCATCGGCAAATGCCTTGAATTCGATGCCGTGCTGATCCAGGGCCGCCAGCGCTGCCTGGAAGAAGGGGGCCCCCGCCGCGGCGATGGCCTCCCGGGCCGCCCCATCCAGCACCAACGGATCGACAAACAACCGCTGGGCCCAGTTGAGCCCCTGCTGAGGGGAGAGGATATTGCCGCGAATGGCGCTGACAAACGCCTCCGCCTGCACCGCCGGCACCTGCTCATGCACCGCCGCCCCTAGCCAGGCCCAGAGCGTCTGCCAATCGGCCGCCGCCACGGCCAGCTGCTGCCAATGGAGCAGCTGGTGGGCGTCGAAACGGGCCGGTGCCCGCCCCACTCGATCGAGCTGGAACCCCTGGGCAAGCGACTCCAGGGCCAGTAAGCCATCGGCCTCATAGGTGTGGCCGAGCCGGGCCAGATAGTTGGTGATGGCCGCTGGGAGGTAACCCTCCGCCCGCAGCTCGCGCAGCGACCGGCTGCCGTTGCGCTTGGAGAGGGGGGCGCCATCATCACCGGTGATGAGCGGCAGGTGGCCATAGGCAGGTACCGGCAGCCCCAGGGCCTCCAGAATCAATATCTGGCGGGGGGTGTTGGTGAGGTGATCTTCACCCCGTAGCACCTGGGTCACCCCCATCAGGGCGTCATCCACGGCGTTGCAGAAGAAGAAGGCGGCACTACCGTCGGCACGACGAATGATGAAGTCACCGATATCCACTAGCCGGAACTGCTGCGCCCCGCGCACCGTATCCGTAAAGGCGACCGCCCCCTCATCGGGGACCCGGAAGCGGAGGGTGAACCCCTCGCCGGCGGCGATGCGGGCCTCCCGTTCGGCGGCCGACAGGTGGCGGCAGCGACCACCGTAGCGCGGCGGTTCACCCCGCGCCAACTGCGCCTTGCGCGCCACGGCCAGGGTCTCCTCCGAGCAGAAGCAGGGATAGGCCTGCCCCTGCGCCAATAGCGCCTGGTAGTGTTGTTGGTAGATCGACTCGCGTTCGCTCTGGAAGTAGGGCCCTGCCTCGCCGGGGCGCTGCGGTCCCTCCTGCCAATCGAGGTCGAGCCAAAGCAGGTCCTCCTGGAGCGCCGCCACATACGCCGCTTGGCTGCGCTCACGATCGCTATCTTCAATACGCAGCAGGAAGCGCCCCCCGTGACCACGGGCGTAGAGCGCGCTCATCAGCGCGGTGCGGAGATTGCCGAGGTGGAGATAACCGGTAGGGCTCGGCGCGAAACGGGTCTTTACGCTATTCGACATAGGCGCGCATGGTAGCGGAAAGCGGTGGCGCCCCCAAGCGTTACCCACCGAGAGGGTGAAGGCGATGAGAATTGGGGGCGAGGTCGGCTATGATTGCCCTTTTACCAACCGCTGGAAGGAAGCCTAATGAAGCGTATTCTGTTCGCCCTGCTGCTCCTCGCCCTCCTGCCCCTCTCCGCCCAAGGCGCTGATCAGCCGCGGGTTAAGCTGGAGACCAGCCTCGGCGATATCGTGCTCGAACTCTATCCCGATAAGGCACCGGAGACGGTCAACAACTTCCTCACCTATGTGAAAGAGGGCTATTACGATGGCACCATCTTCCATCGGGTGATCGACAATTTCATGATCCAAGGCGGCGGTCACACCCCTGATATGGGGCGTAAGGCGACCCACGAGCCGATCAAGAACGAGGCCGCCAACGGCCTACACAACACCACGGGCACCATCGCCATGGCCCGTACCCCCGACCCCGACTCCGCGACCGCCCAGTTCTTCATCAACGTCAAGGACAACAACAACCTCGACTTCCGCTCCAAGACCCCCCAGGGTTGGGGCTATGCGGTGTTTGGTCGAGTCGTGGAGGGGATGGAGGTGGTCAATGCCATTAAAGGGGTGCCCACCACCACCCGCAGTGGCCAGCAGAATGTGCCGGTGGATCCCGTCATCATCAACAAAGCAACCCTAGTTACCCCCTAACCGGCGAGAACACGTCATGATCAAAATGTATACCTCGAAGGGCGTCATCACCCTGGCGCTGGACAGCGAGCGGGCACCCGAGACCGCCGCCAACTTTCTCGCCTATGTCAAAGATGGTTTCTATGACGGCACCATCTTCCACCGCGTGATCGACGGTTTCATGATCCAGGGCGGCGGTATGGATGCCGAGATGCAGGAGAAGTCCACCCGTAGCCCCATCAAGAACGAGGCAGGCAACGGTCTCGCCAACGACCGCGGCACCATCGCCATGGCCCGCACCAACGACCCCCACTCGGCCACGGCCCAGTTCTTCATCAACGTCAAGGACAATGCCTTCCTCAACCACCGCGCCCCCTCGGGTGATGGCTGGGGTTACTGTGTATTTGGCAAGGTGGTAGAGGGGATGGAGGTGGTCGATGCCATCAAGGCAGTGGCCACTGGCAACCGTGGTTTCCACCAGAATGTGCCGCTGGAGCCGGTGGTGATTGAGCGGGTGGAAGTGGTCGAAGATGCACCGGCCGCATGACCGTTCTGGTCATCTCTGATCTCCACCTCTCCCCTGAGCAGCCCCAGCTGATTGAGCAGTTCCGGTGCTTCTGCGCCGGTCCGGCTCGGGCGGCCCAGCGGCTGTTCATCCTGGGGGATCTGTTCGAGGTGTGGCTGGGGGACGACTTTGTGCCCCCAGCACTCCAGGTGGTGCTAACGGCCCTAAAGCAGCTGAGCGCTGAGGGCACCGAGGTGCTGGTGATGCACGGTAACCGTGACTTTCTGCTCGGCGCCGAGTTTGAGCGGCAGAGCGGCTGCCGGCTCATCGCCGACCCCACCTGCACCGAGATTGAGGGAGTACCGGCCCTGTTGCTGCATGGCGATACCCTCTGCACCGAGGATGTCGCCTATCAGCAGATGCGCCAACAGCTACGCCAACCAGAATTTATCCGCCATTTTCTCTCCCTCCCCATCGCCGAGCGCCTGGCACAGGCCCAAGCCCTACGCCAACGGAGCGAAGGTGAGAAGCAGGAGAAAACGGATTACGTCATGGATGCCAATCCCCAGGCGGTGGAGCAGGCGCTCCAGCAGTATGGGGTCACCACCTTGATCCACGGCCACACCCATCGCCAAGGGATCCATCCCTTAGCCCTGGCTGAGGGTGGTGGGCGGCGCTATGTCTTGGGCGATTGGCAGAGTGGACCGGCGGCCTTAGTCTGCCAGGGAGAGGCGTGGTCCATCGAGGCGTTGGTATAGGGCCTTGGTGCCCGACGCCAGCGGCGGCGGGCACCAACACCCATGCTCCTCACTTCCGCTTTGAGGACTTTGCCGGCGATTTAGTCGGTTTGGCAGGGGCGGGGGCGGCCGCTCCCTCCTCCAACGGTTCATCGGAGTCCCCCCACAATAGGCGCCGGAAGCTCTGCGAGGAGACCTGCACCTTAATGGAGTCGATGAAGCGGTTGGTGCGGATCATGCCGCGCTGTTGCAGCTCGTCGATGATGTGGTTGATGAGCCGTAACGGCTGCTTGAGGGTTGAGGCAAGCAGGTTGTTGTCGTAGATACCGTCGTTCAGCACCGTGCCAGCAAACTGCTTCAGGATCCCTCGGTAGTTCTCCAAATAGGTGTTGCAGAAGGCCTCAAAGCCGTTGTGCAGCACCACGAAGTTGTAACCACCGGTGAGGAAGCGGTTGACCTTGATGAACTGCGCCTGCTCCACCTCGGCCAGATTGCGCGCCATCTCCTCCTCCGAGAGCCAGCCCCAGGTCTCCACCGGAAAGGCACGATCGGGGTTGACCGTATCGGTCTCCCGTTCCAGCAGATATTCGCACGCCTGCTTGATGATCATCGACTGCATTCGGTTGAGGCCTTCGATGATGGGGAGCGACTCGTCGAATCCCGGCCCACCAGTTGGGTACATCGACTTGTAGGCGATATCCCCCACCAAGGCCGCCGAGCTGTCAAAGCTATGGCGATCGGCCACTGCCTCCACCACCGTGGCACTGCCCAGCGCCTTGGAGGGAATGCAGTCATCCAGCAGCAGGGTGATGATGGGGACATGGTCCTGGATCCGGCGCACATTGACCTCATCCAGCTCGGCCTTGAGCCACTGCTGGGGGAGGCTTGCCCGGGAAACAACCACCACAAATGCCGCACAGCGGCGCAGACCTTCGCCAAAGATCTTGTCAACCAGGCTCTCATCGGGTCCTAGGCCCCAATAGTCAGCATCGGTATCAAAACCGCGACTGGCCAGGCGATCGGCAAAGGCATGGATAAACTGGTCATCCATCTTGTCATGTATTAGGAATATGGTGGCGCGCATCGAATCTCTCCGACCCCCGGCCCTCCGCCGGGACTGGGGGGCGATTATACGTTCCTTTAACCGCCGATCACGCCTGTCATCTCTGCCATCGGACGAATGGACCGAATAGTTGACCGAGGTGTCATCGGCATCCGATAAATTACCCAAATCTGTGACTTGCAGCAGGTTTCTAACCGAATCTCTACCCCCATGTAGTGCTGTAAAAAGAGACAGGGAGGCCTGTTAGAAGACCCCCCCAGTCTGGGGGCAGTGCCGCCTCGACCCTATGGGGTAGGCGGGCACTCCACAGCAGCCAATCCGTAGAGCGGGGTGGGGGCTAGATTACGTTGCCCGGCTTAAATTAGGTTAAGAAACCCAGCGATAAGGGGCGCTATTCCTCCAGATCGCCACCGGGTTCACACTTCGATGGTTGCCCTGCGCGCAGTTCCCAACCAAGCGCTGCCCGGTCCCCGCCTTTAGCGCCGTGCTCTCCCCTCTCCTCTCCCGCCCCCTTCAGGAGCAGAGCGAGAGGATCCTAAGGAGACATCAACGTGCCGGTTTTGTTGCATGGGATCCCCTACCCAGCGCACTCAGCACGCTGAACCCCACGGCCGAAGGGCGTTCCAGAGTGGCGCTGACACTGGAAAAAACAGCGTGCAACAGCCGCACCCAAGCGCGCCAAACCGACGTGACGGCGGCGATTGTGGCTTGACCAGGCGCCCATTTCAGTGGAGAGTTGCCGGTGCTCCAGGGTGGGGCGCGGGACCCACCTGGGGCGGAGTAGTTGTTTTACGGTTGTTAACCACCGAAACAATAAAGCCAAAAGGGGAGAAGATGTATGGCCGAACTCTTTTCAGATGAGTGGATGAAGCGTTTCCAGGAAGAGTGGAACAAAGAGCCGGAGCTGGCCGACGCCCTGAGCAAGATTGGGTTCAACTCCGTCATCGGATACGGCTTCCCCGATGATGCGACCGCCACTGGCGTTATCACTGTGGAAAATGGTCATGTCACCCAGGCAGGCGCCTACAACGGCGAGACCCTCAACTGGGACCTGCGCGCCAGCACCGATAGCTGGGGCAAGTGGCTCAAAGATGGCATCGGCATGGCCGGCCTCGGTATGGCCTACACCACGGGCAAGCTGAAGTTCAAGACGGGTGACTATAGCGCCATGCTCAAAGATCCGCGCATGGCCAGCCCCTTCATCAAGAGCTTTTCTATTATGGGGAAGGCCTAGGCCAACCCCGCCAGGGCCACCCCGCGGTGGCCCTGGCCCCCTCCCAACTCCCTGCGTCACAACCCCGTTGAGTGCGGATCGCTCGCTGTTTCCAGGGTGCGCTTATGCGCTCGCCTCCCGCTCCCCAATCCCCACCGCAAGGCGGTTGAGCCCGGCGATAATGGCGTGGATGGAGGCGGTGACAATATTGCGATCAATGCCCACCCCAAAGGTGGCCGCTCCACCCGCGACCGGCGCCAGTTCAACAAATGACACCGCATCGGCCCCCGCACCCCGCCCCAAGGCGTGCTCCTCATAGCCAAGCAGTACCACAGGGGCGGCGAGGGCGTTGATCGCCGCATCAATGGGACCATTGCCGATCCCGCTCAAGCGACGCTCCACGCCATCCATCTGTACCGTAAGTTCAATCCCCTGCCGTCCCCCCTGCTCAAACAGATGGTGGCTGCGGTAGCGGATGGCCCCCGCCGGCATAAGATACTCCTGCTCGAAACAGCGCCAGATCGCCTCGACCGAGACCTCCTGCCCCGAGTCATCGGCGAGCCGCTGCACCGTACCGGAGAGCTCCACCTGGAGCCGGCGCGGCAGGGCCACGCCATAGGCCTGTTCCAACAAATAGGCGATCCCACCTTTACCGGACTGGCTGTTGACCCGAATGACCGAGGCGTAACTGCGCCCCAAATCGGCTGGGTCGATGGGGAGGTAGGGAACCTCCCACGGCTCATCATCACGCCGGGCGGCGAACCCTTTTTTGATGGCATCCTGGTGGGAACCGGAGAAGGCGGTATAAACCAGATCGCCCACATAGGGGTGGCGAGGGTGGATGGGGAGCTGGGTACACTCCTCCACCGTGCGCGCCACCTCATCGATGCGGGAGAAATCGAGTCCAGGGTCGATCCCTTGGGTGTAGAGGTTGAGCGCGAGGGTAACCAGATCCACATTGCCAGTGCGCTCACCATTGCCAAAGACGCACCCCTCTACCCGATCCGCCCCCGCCATCACCGCCAACTCGGCGGCCGCCACCGCGGTACCCCGGTCGTTATGGGGGTGGACCGAGAGTACGATGGCATCACGCCGGGCGAGATGGCGGTGCATCCACTCGATCTGATCGGCATAGACGTTGGGGGTGGCCATCTCCACGGTGTTGGGGAGATTGATGATCGCCTTATGCCCTGGTGTGGGCTGCCAGACCGCGGTCACCGCATCGCACACTTCGAGGGCGAAGGGCAGTTCTGTCGCACAGAACACCTCTGGACTGTATTGGAAGACCCACTCCGTAGCCGGCTGCTGGGCCGCCAACCGTTGGATGAGGCTGGCGCTCTCCACGGCGATCGCCTTCACCCCTGCGCTATCAAGGTTGAAGACGGTGCGGCGAAAGACCGGTGCGGTGGCGTTATAGAGGTGGACGATGGCGCGGCGCGCCCCCTGCAACGCCTCCATGGTGCGTTCGATGAGATGCCCCCGCGCCTGGGTCAACACCTCAATGGTGACATCCGCCGGGACCAAGCGCTGCTCGATGAGCATACGCACAAAATCGAAATCGATCTGCGAGGCGGAGGGGAAGCCGACCTCAATCTCCTTGAAGCCCACGGCCACCAACATGCGGAACATCTTGAGTTTGCGTTCGATGCTCATCGGCTCGAACAGCGCTTGATTGCCGTCGCGGAGATCGGTGCTCATCCAGACGGGAGCACGCTCGATAACGCGGCTGGGCCAGGTACGGTCGGGGAGATGGATGGGGGGGAAGGGGCGGTATTTGCGGCTGGGCTGCTTCAACATCGTCTGCGTCTCCTGGATATGGGAATAGAACTGCTGGATGTGGCCAGGGGGTTGCCGGGCTGCCACGAGCACGAGGCCAGGCAACCGCAACGCAGTCGTAGCAGGGGAAGGCGCAGCAGGGTGCGGTGGTTCATAGTGGAGACTCCCAAGTTAAGCGCGCACTACTCGGCGCAGATGCCCCATGGGGCGGTGAAGCAAACAGTGAAAAAGGAGAGAGGTGTTGCTTGGGGATTAGCTACGCAGTGAGCGTAGCAGTCGCAGCCCCAGCCCAAGGCGGGAGGTCAGGAGGGCTAGAAGTAGGGTCTGCGAGTAGTTCATGGGAGGGGACCTTACCCAACCCTTGGCGAGGCTGTCAACCCCTCTGATGTCGGGGTAGCAAGCCCCTCCCACCCCCATGGCAAAGGGGATTTAGCCGTTGATCACCTGGCGAACCCGGGGGTCAACCCTTGACAAGGGGGGCGACGCTCCCGATTCTGCTGCCCATGTCACAACCGCCAACTCCCCCCCTCTACACGCTGGAGAACTACTGCCGCGAGGAGAGCGTGGGCTACCTCTTAAACGCCGTCAAAGGGCGGCTGAGTGCAGCCCTTGACGCCGCCCTGGCCCCCTATGGGGTGACCGCCACCCAGTGGGGAACCCTGTTTTGTATCATCAACGAGAGCGCCCCCACCGGGGCCGAGCTGTGCCGTCACCTTAGTTGTGATACTGGGTCGATGACCCGGATGTTGGATCGGCTGGAGGAGAAGGGATTGGTGCGCCGCGAACGCTCCGGCACCGATCGCCGCGCCCTCTCGCTACGTCCGACACCCGCCGGGCAGGCGCTGGTGCAGGAGCTACTGCCAGCGGTGATCACCGTCCTCAACCGCCAGCTGACGGGGATCACGGCCGCCGAACTGGAGCAGCTCAAGGGGCTGTTACGGCGGATCCTGGCCAACGGCTGATCCCCACCCGCGACCTAGCGGAGGTGGGCCGCACACCCCTCTAACCCTAGCAGCTCACCTAGCCCCGTCAGGGTCACCCCCTCACAGAGCGATGCGGAAGGACGTTGCCAGGTGATTTGCCCGCCTTGGTGGCGCAGGGTTGCGCTAAAGGCGGCCAACACCTGGAGGGCAGCGGCATCCACCCGCTCTACCCGAGAACCATCCACCACCACCTCAGCCCGACCATCCAGCTCGCGCAGCAACACCCCCTGTAGGTCGCCGGCCTGGGCCACCGTCAACATCTCCTCCAGCTCCACCACCCCGGAGGGCTCGGCGCTGCGGGGTGGGGTGATCGCCTCTGGCGCCTCGGCCACAGCCGGGACGGCCGGCGGTGTTGGGGAGGCCGGGTGAGCGGGTTCCACCGCCGCGGGGGCTGGCTCTGGCGCGGCCTCTTCTGCCAACCAGGCCAGTGGGTCGTGGTTCAAGCGTTCTCGATGGTCTGCCATTGCATGGTCCTCCGTTCAATCAGGTCCACAGCCAGCTGGGCATAGTCCTCGGCACCATGGCAGCTGGGGCGATATTCGAAAATACTCTGACCAAAGCTAGGCGCCTCGGCCAGGGCGGAGATCTCCCGCACGGAGGTGGCGAGCACCTGTTCAGGGAAGTAGTGCAGCAGCTTCTTCAACACCTCCCGGGTGAGCCAACGCCGCGGATAGGCACGGGTTAACGCCACCCAGAGCTGGGTCTGGCGTTGCTGCATCCGCTCCACACTCTTTAGCACCCGCAAGAGCTGGGAGAGACCATGTAGCGCGAGATAATCGCCAGGCATCGGCACCAGTACCTCTTGGGCGGCAAACAGGGCGTTGACCGCCAACAGGCCGGAGGAGGGGGGACAGTCGATAAACAGGAAATCCACCGGCATGGTCAGGGCGGCCAGCGCCTGCTCCAGCCGACGGCCCCGCTCCACCCCGCCGCTCACCAGCTGCTCCACCTCCCGCACCCGCAGGCCGGCCGGGACAATGCTCAGCCGCTCGCGGGCCGCCAATACCACCTCATCCAGCGCTACCCCCTCCAGCAGCACCGCATCCATGCCCCGCTCCTGCCCAGAGGTTATCCCCAAACTGGCGGCCACGTGGGATTGGGGATCGAGATCCAGGACTAAGGTACGGTGGCCCTGTTGTGCCAGGGCGTGGGCCAGGTTGATGCAGGTGGTGGTCTTCCCTACTCCACCCTTCTGGTTGATGACGGCGATGGCGCGCATCGTGTTCTAACCCTCAAATCGTTGTCGCAGACGCAGCAGCTCCCCCTGAGCCGCCCCCATCAAGCGCGTGATACGGGCAATGAGCTGGGCGCTGTCGAGCGGGTCCTCGTCGCCAATGCGCTGCTCCAACTCGCCCAACAGGCGCGCTGGATCGGTCAATCCCACTGCCGCGCAGCTCCCCTTGAGAGTGTGGGCGACGCGGGCCGTGGCTGCCTTGTCGCCAGCATGGTAGCAACGCAGCAGCAACTCCAGCCGCCCAGGGGCATCGGCCAGCCAGGTGTCGAGCACGGTAATCGCCGCGTCACTCCCAATGGCCTCCAGTTGGGCGACAGCCCGTGGATCCAGATAGAGCCCGGGCCGTTCATCGGCAGTCGCAACGGTAGGTAGATAGCGGACCAGCACCTGGCGCAGGGCAGCCAAGGTCAGTGGTTTGGTTAACAGGCCATCCATACCCGCGGCCCGCCAGAGCTGTGCCTCATCGAGGTGGGTGTGGGCGGTGAGGGCGATAATGGGGATCGGCGGACGCCCGGCGGCCGCCTCTGCGGCCCGGATCCGCCGCGCCGCCTCTTGCCCATCCAGCACGGGCATCTGGCTATCCATCAATATCAGGGAGAAGCCGTTGGCGGCCTGCTCCACCGCCGCTTGACCATCGGCCACCACCTCAGCCACAACTCCCAACCGATGCAGCATAGCAACAGTAACTTGCTGGTTGACGGGGTGGTCCTCCGCCACCAACACCCGCCCCCGCAGCTCTGGTCCCATGACGGTCCAGCCCGCCTCTCCCTCACCAAGCGCCCCTTGCAACTGCGCCCGGGTGAGGGGACGGTGGAGCTGATGTATGGGGCCAGGGGGGATTGAACTGGTACCGGGAGGGGCGATCCAGGCCACCCGGGCGCCACCGACGGCCAGCTGAGTCGCCAATTCAGCGGTGGAATCCATATCGGCCAACCGCTCGGCCAGCAGTAGCAGTGGGTGCCCCTCCCCCTCCTGCCACGTCAGGAGGGGAGCGGCGCGGTCGATCTGCTCCACCTCACAGCCGAGCACCGTTAGGAGATCGGTCATCGCCTCGGCCAGGAGGGGGCGCGCCTCCGCCAAGACCACCCGATGCCGCTTGCAGGGGAGCGCACTCTCAGTTAACGGGGGCTCCCAGGCAACGGTAAAGTGGAAACGGCTCCCCTCGCCGATGCGAGACTCGACCCCGATCTCACCCCCCATGCGCTGGACCAGCTGCCGGCAGATGGCAAGCCCTAAACCCGTCCCCCCATGGCGACGGGTGGTGGAGCCATCTACCTGCTGAAACGCCTCGAAGATGCGCGCCAGCGCCAGCTCCGGGATCCCACAACCGCTATCTTCCACCTCAAACCGCAACTGTCCCCCTTGCCCTATGCCCCGGATCGCCACCCCCCCCTGCTCGGTAAATTTGAGGGCGTTACTGACCAGATTGGTGAGCACCTGCTTCAACCTGGTGGGGTCGAGCCGTACCCGCCCCGGACAGCCCGGCAGCAGCCGATAGTAGAGTTCCAGGCGCCGCTCCCCAGCCACCCCCGCCATGGTCTCCACCACCTCATCCAATAGGTCATAGAGATCGACATCGGTTGCCTCCAACCGCACCCCCACCGCCTCCAACTGGGAGTAGTCGAGCACTTCGTTGAGGGAGTCGAGCAGCGCCCGAGCGGAGCGACGCGCCACACTGAGGTAGTGACGCTGCTCCGCAGATAAGGGGGTATCGGCCAGTAGCTCCAGCATCCCCAAGACCCCGTTCATCGGCGTGCGCACTTCATGGCTCATGTTGGCCAGAAACTGCGTCCGTAAACGGGCGGCATCGAGGGCGCGATCCCGCGCCTCATAAAGCTCCGTGAGCAGCTGTTTACGTTCGGTGACATCCTCGTGGATGGCGATAAAGTGGCTCACCACCCCATCTTCTAAGATCGGGGTGATGGTCTGGTGGACGGTGTAGAGGTGGCCATCCCGATGGCGCTCGACCACCTCCCCTTCCCACACCTGACCGGAGTTGATGGTCTGCCAGACGGCGGAGAAAAAGGGACGATCATGGAGACCGGAGTTGAGGATACGGGGGTTATCTCCCAGCACCTCGCCACTGTCATAGCCGGTCATCTTGGCAAAGGCGCGGTTGACCCAGAGGATGGAGCCCTCCGGATCAGTAATGAAAATGGCGTTGGCCGCCCCGGCCAAGGCGGCACTCTGGAGTCGCAACCAGCGCTGATCAGAGCCCACCCGCAACAACACCGCCATCCGCCGCGCCAATACCGAGAGGGCATCCAGCTCACCAGAGGTGAACCCCTCCCGCTCCCGAGCGAAGACATGCAGCACCGCCTCCAGCTCGCGGTCAAACCGCACCCGCAGCGCCAAGGCGGTACCGATCCGCTCCTGCTGCCACTGGGGCCACGGCAACATCGGTGGCTGCTGCTCACTGAGTGCGCCGGCGGCCGAACCGGCCACCAGTAGCGGCACCTCGCCCGCCACTCGCCCAGTCCCCCGCAACACAACGATGGGATAGCCAAAGATGGCCTCTAGCCGCCGACAGGCCAGCAGTAGTAACTGGTTGGGATCACTGCCGCGGGCGAGTTGGAGGTCCAACTCGGCCAGTAGCTCATCCAGCGCCCACCAGTACGGCTCCTCCTGGACAAGGCTTGCCACAATACCTGCCGGGCTGCCACTCACACCGCCCGTCCCCACGGGATGACGGCCTCAACCCGATTACCAGGCTCTTCAAACTGCACCCGCTCGCATAGTGAGCGCACCAACTGGAGGCCACGCCCGCAGAGCCGCCCCTCCTCGTCCCCGCACCCCTCGGCAAACCGGCGAAAGTCGAAGCCGCTACCGCTATCCTCAATCCGCAGAGTGAAGCGCCCCCCCTGCTGACCCACCAACTCATTGATACACACCACCCGTATCTGCCCCTCTTCCAAGGCGGCCAAGGCCTGCTCTCGCTGCTGGTAATAGTGCTCAAAACCGTCAGCGCTTGCCTTAAGTCGGGAGTCGAGCTGTAGCACGCCGTGATCCACGGCGTTACTGATAAGCTCGGCCAATACGGTGTAGAGTCGGGAGCGCTGTTCACCAAGCTGCTGCATGTTCTCAATGGTGTTGACCACCATCGGCACGGCATCCCCCTGCCGCAGGGCGGCAGGCCCCAGCTCTAGCGTGATCCGCCAAGCGGTACCATCGGACTGTGCCGGAAGGGGTGCCACCACGGCATCCGCGACGGTGGCAGTCGCGGAGATCTCCAACAGGGTGATGTCATCATGCTGGGCCGCAGCCCCACTCTCCACCAGCTGCACCAGCTGCTGGAAGGGATCGGCAGCGGTGGCGATGATCTCCTCCACGGCCGCCTGCCCAACGGCGTGCCCGGCAATACGCAACTCGGTAAGACCGTCGCTAAAGAGGTAGAGTCGATCCTCCGCCGCCACCTCCAACAGCTCCAACTGCGGTGTGCGAGCACGGGCACCGACAATACCCAGGGGTAGATTGCGCGAGGGAAAGCGACGCAGCCCCGCCGGCCCCATCAGCACTAGGTCAGGCAGGCCGCCGTTCCAGACGGTTAAGGTCCCACGGGCGGGGTCCAAGCTCACCAGAGCGCTGGCACAGAAGAGATTGGCCGGCAGCAGCTCGGCCAGGCGGGCATCGAGGGTGATAACAAGGTCCTGCAGGGCACGGCCGCGGGCGGTCATGTCATAGAACAGCTCAGCGGTGGGCAGGGTACCGACAGCGGCAGAGAGGCCGTGGCCCGTGAAATCACCCAGCATGGCGTTGAGCCGACCGCAGGGTGAGCGCCCGAGGAGGATGGTGTCACCATTTAACCGCTCGCTGGGGCGCAACATATAGCGCACCCCGGCCAGGTCGTCCGGCCAACGCCGCAGCATCCGGGCGAAGATCTGCCGAGTCAACTCCTGGCTCTGCTCATTACGGTGGTGGTAGTCGGCCAGGACGTCGCGTTGCGCGCTCAGGGTACGGTGGAGATCACGGGTGCGGGCCAACGCCTGCATCTTGGCGCTGAGAAT
Source organism: Chromatiales bacterium (assembly GCA_003251535.1). Classification (GTDB taxonomy): domain Bacteria; phylum Pseudomonadota; class Gammaproteobacteria; order Thiohalomonadales; family Thiohalomonadaceae; genus SZUA-493. Next base: position 65,495 of record QKFD01000070.1, read on the forward strand.
GAGGCGACTGTAGGGCTTGCTCAGGAAATCATCGCCCCCGGCCTCAATACACTGCGCCAGCGCCGCCTCATCGGTAATCGCCGTGAGGAACATCACCGGGACAAACTGCTCCCCCGCGAGGGCCTTGATGCTGTGGGCCGCTTCGTAGCCATCCATCACCGGCATGGAGATGTCTAGCAGGACAAAGTCGGCCGGCTCGGCGGCAAAGGCGGCCACCGCCTGGGCGCCATCGGCCACCGCCTGCACCACAAAACCATCTTTCTCCAATAGGAATCGCAGCAGCAGCAAGGAGGCGGGATCATCCTCTGCAACAATGACCCGCTGTGCCCTGCCCGGTCCCTCCGCCAGCTCTCCCCCCATAGCGGATGGGTTCACTTCAGCTCATCCGAAACAGTTGCTGAAAGTTGGCGATCTGGAGGATACGGCAGATCTCCGAGCCACAGTTGGAGATGGCGATACGAGCCCGTTCACCCCCGGCGTACTCTCGCAGTAACAGCAGCATCCCGAGGGCAGAGCTATCCATGTACTCGACCCCGCGCAGATTGACCTCATACTCGCAGGCCGGTCCCTCGGTATCCCGGTAGGCATCGCGGAACTCTCGATGGACGCTGAAATCGAAGCGACCATTCACCCGGATCTCGATCTTATTGCCATTACGGCTTGCGTTGACCGGCATTGTCCTACCCTCAAAACAGTTCGATATCACCCGCATCGACCGACTGCTGATGGACCGGTCGATACTGCTCTCGATTCATGTGTTCGCGGAACTCCGCCAGCCGCTGGGTCAGGGCATCGAGATCCGCAGCCGCGGCCGCCCGGCTATCCCCCATACAGGCCAGCAGCTGTTGAAACTCCTCGCCCAGGTGCTCCAGCTCATCCACCCGCCGCTCCACATGGCCCACCAACTGGCGGGAGATATCCTCAAACTGAAGAGATTGCACTGCCATCGCCACCGCTTGACCAATATCCCCTGAGACACCCGCTAACTGCGCCAGGCTCTGCTCGATCCGCCGATTGAGGTGAGCCAGGTCCTGCATCATCTCATCCACTCGCCCCTTAGAGCCGATGGCCATATTCATATCGTGAGAGGCCATTTCGCCAATAATGGCCCGCGCCTCCTCCACCGTGCGGGTGGTGAGGGTCACCTGCTCACGGATCTGCTCGGCAAAGGTGTTGGAGTTCTGCGACAGCTTGCGCACCTCATCCGCCACCACCGCAAAACCACGGCCGCTCTCCCCGGCTCGGGCCGCCTCAATGGCGGCATTCAAGGCCAGTAGATTGGTCTGATCGGCGATCTGACGCACGCTCCCCAACATCCCCTCAATACTACTGAACTGCTCCACCATATCATCCATCTTATGCACCGCGGCCAAGCTCTGTTTAGCGGTGGTAACGGCAAGATCGATGAAGTATTTCAAGATATGGCTGGTCTCTTCGACGAAACCGTGGATATCGCTGCGCCCCTGTTGGCCATCCGCCGAGACCCGGCCGTGTAGATCACCCACCAAGGCCTGGATGATCTCCGACTGGCTGGAGGAGTGGTGATGCAGGCCGCTGAAGCTGCCATTCAGACGCGCCACGGCATCGGCGATCACCCCCTGGATCTGACCTAACTCACTGCGGATGATACCCAGCTCCTGGGTCAACAGCTCCCGTGCCTCGCTTGCCAGCTGGCGGCTACGTAGCTGCTCCTCCTCGGCGGTGCGATCGGTTGCCTCACGCAACAGAGTCAGCTGCTGGCGAAAGCAGCGGCGGGCATAGAGAATCAGACTGAGGGAGAGGAGGGCCAAGGTGACAATCACCCAGCCTGGTGCATCAACCAGCGCACCACCAGCGGCGGCACCACTTGCCACACCCGCCAATGGAAGTTGCCAATTGAGATTGGTCATGATGATGGTCCTGGCGGGTTGGCGCTAGGCAGGCGCCGCCGTTGCGGTAGCGGCCAACTCCAGTAATTTGGCTGCAATCTGCGAGAGTGGCAGCACATGATCGATTCCGCCATGGCGGACTGCCTCACCAGGCATCCCCCAGACGACGCTGGTCTTCTCGTCCTGAGCGATGGTGCGGGCACCGGCATCGTGCATCTCCCGCATTCCTCGCGCCCCATCGTCTCCCATCCCGGTCAGGATCGCCCCCACTGCGTTGGGCCCGACGTTGTCCGCCACGGAGCGGAATAGTACATCCACCGATGGCCGATGACGGTTTACTGGTGGCCCTCCGCTCAACTGGCAGACATAACGGGCACCGTTGCGTGTCACCAGCAGGTGGCTATCCCCTGGCGCCACATAGGCGTGGCCCGGGATGATCTGCTCGCCATCCACGGCCTCTTTAACCACCATCGCCGAACACTTGTTCATCCGTTCGGCAAAGGGCCCGGAGAAGGCGGCTGGGATGTGTTGGGTGATGACGATAGCCGGGGCATCCGCCGGCATCCGAATCAACACATCTTTGATCGCCTCGGTCCCGCCAGTGGAGGCGCCGATGGCAATGATGCGGTCCGTGGTGCGGAAGTGGCCACTCGGGCCGCGCGTCAATACCGCATCTACGGACAACTTGGGGACCACCTCCAGCCGAGTCAAGGGGCGGTCTAGCACCCGCCGAGAGACCCGTGCCGCCGCCTTGACCTTGGCACGGATCTCCTCTGCATACTCCTCCAGACCGTGGGCCACGTCTACCTTAGGCTTGGCAACAAAATCGACCGCCCCCAGCTCCAAGGCGTTTAGGGTGATCTCCGCCCCGCGCTCGGTCAGTGATGAGACCATCACCACCGGCATCGGGCGCAACCGCATTAGGTTGCGCAGAAAGGTGATGCCATCCATGCGCGGCATCTCCACATCTAGAGTGATGACATCGGGGTTGAGCGCCTTGATGCGCTCCCGGGCGATGTAGGGATCGGGCGCGCTGCCCACCACCTCCAGCTCAGGATCGGCAGAGAGGATTTGGGTCAACAGCTGCCGCACGAGAGCGGAGTCATCGACAATGAGTACCCGAGTTTGCCCCATCTTCGCCCCATCCGTTAAAAGAGTTCCACTTCGCCCTGTACCGGCTGGTGGTCGATGACCTTGAGGTAGCGCTTCTCCCGTTCGATGACGGTATCGTTGGCAAGGGTGCGGAGCTTCTTGACCAACACCCGCCCAGAGAGGGGGAAAAAGACCACCTTACGCGGCCAGACATCTCCCAGATCCTCCGCCAACACGGGAAACCCCTCGGTACGTAGATAGTGGCGTACAAAGGCGATATTGCGCATCCCGACATCGGTCATCTGGGCCAACACCCGCCCCCCACCAAACACCTTCACCTGGAGATTCTTGCGCTGGGCACCATGTTTCAGCAACTCGTTTATGAGCTGCTCCATGGCGTAGTTGCCAAAACGGGTGGAGGCACGTAGCGCCTCGATATTGCCCCAACTGCCGGAACCAGAGGTGTCGTGGGGAAGCATAAAATGGTTCATGCCTCCAATCCTGCGCGAGGTATCCCAGATACAAGCAGAGACACAAGAACCGAGGACCGTGGTGATTAGCTCATCGTGAGGGGTGATATAGAACTCCCCGGGCAGGATCTTGGCGGCGTAGGTGAAACGGGTCTTGTCCCAGTAGCGATTGACATGCTCAAACCCTGGCAAGGCCTTGCCTTTAACATGTAGCGACTCAGACATCAGGTCACCCTCTGGTAGGTGGTACTGCCGACCAGGCGAAAGCGTTCGCAGACCTTGAACAGGCTCTCGGAGTGGCCGATGAACAGGTGGCCATCGGGCTTTAGGATATCGGCATAGCGATCGAACAGACGCCGCTGCGTCTCTTTACTGAAGTAGATAACCACGTTGCGGCAAAAGATGAGATCGAATGGACCCCGTAGGGGCCAAGGCCCAAGGAGATTGAGCTGACGAAAGGAGATCAGCTCCTGTAACTCCGGCTTGACCCGTACCCAACCGGCATTATCACCACGACCCCGCAGAAAAAACCGGCCTAGGCGCCCCTCACCGATCCCCCGCGTCCGCTCCAGTGGATAGAGCCCGCGACTCGCCGTAGCCAAGACATTGGTGTCGAGATCGGTGGCGAGGATCTTGGCGTCCCAACCACGCGCACTGCCCAACACCTCCCGTACCACCATGGCGATGGAGTAGGGCTCCTCACCCGTAGAGCAGCCGGCAGACCAGATGCGTAGCCGCCGCTGCCGGCCTTGGGCTGCCAGGGCGGGGAGCAGTTGCTCGCGGAGGAACTCGAAGTGGTGGTTCTCCCGGAAAAAGGCGGTGAGATTGGTGGTAATGGCGTTGATGAACTGCCCCATCTCAGTGCCGGCGTCATCCTGCTCCAGCAACTCTAGATAGGCGCTGAACTCGGTCAGCTTCAGCTCTCGCAGGCGACGCGACAAACGACTGTAGACCATCTCCCGCTTCGCTTCAGGCAGGCGGATACCGGCACTCGCCTCCACCAGTTGAGCGATACGGGTAAAGTCGCCGTCGGTCAGGCGGAACTCACGCTCACGACCACCACCAGCCATAGACTTGCAACCCTCGGCTGGGGGCGCTAGCGCCGATGCAGGGCATCGATAGCTTGCAGCTCTTGGCTGCTAAAGAGGCGATCGATATCGAGCAGCATAACCATTCCCTTTTCACTTGCCGCCAATCCTTCGATGTAGTGGGTGTCCACCAAGGTGCCAAAATCAGGGGCGGGTCGGATCTCCCCAGCGGCGATGCTCACCACATCGGAGACCCCATCCACCACCAATCCCAAGACCACCGAGCCGTGGTCAGTCTCCACGGCAACCACAATCACTACCGTGGTGGGAAGATACTCCACCTGGGTGATGCCAAAACGCAACCGCAGGTCGAGAATCGGGACGATCACCCCGCGCAGATTCAACACCCCGCGCAGGTAGTTAGGGGAGTTAGGGATGCGGGTTACGGGAGTCCAGCCCTTGATCTCCTGCACCCGCAAGATATCCACCCCATAGGCCTCCTCAGCGAGAAAGAAGGTGAGAAACTGTTTATTGAGCGACTCCCGAGTGGTGTTACCCGCGGCCCCGGCTGAATGATGTGGCGTCGTCATAGTGTGGACCTCTCATGGTGCACCGCGCAGGGCACCTTAGCTACGCCGCCGATTCCGCCAGCGACTCATCAGTGAGATCACCAGAGGTGAGCAGGCGGTCGATATCAATAAGCATCACCATACGCTGGTCCACAGTCGCCAGCCCAGAAATATATTCGGTATTGACCACGGCACCAAAGTCGGGGGTTGGCCGCACCTCCGCCTCGCCAATATTCAGCACATCAGAAACCCCATCCACCACGATCCCCATGGTGCGGCGCCCCCCGCGCCGAGAGTTGACCCGCAGCACAATGACCACGGTAGTGGGCAGATACTCGGCCTCCACCATGCCGAAGCGGACCCTTAAATCGACGATGGGAATGATCTCACCGCGCAGGTTGAGCACTCCTAGCATGTAATCCGGCGAGTTGGGCACATGGGTCACCGGCGTCCAACCCTTGATCTCCTGCACCCGCAGGATATCGACCCCATAGCTCTCTCCCGCCAGATGGAAGGTGAGATATTGGTGACCCTCATCGTGCTCCAGCATCGTGCTGTCAGTAGTCGCTGGCTGCTCTCTCTGCATGGTCGACTCCACTAAAAATTGGCGGCGTGCAGCTCCCGCCCACCCTCATGATGACCAGCGGCCATCCGCACTAGGCTTGGCACATCGAGGATAAGCGCTACCGAACCATCACCGAGGATGGTGGCCCCGGAGATGCCATGCACCCGTTTGTAGTTGACCTCCATCGACTTGATGACCACCTGCTGTTGCCCCAACAGATCGTCTACGAACAGGCCGACATAACGCCCATCCCCCTCTACGACAACCAAGAGCCCTTCGGAAAGCTCGCGCGCCCGGGAGTGGATACCAAACACCTGGGCTAGACGGATGATGGGCAGATATTCGCCACGCCAATGGAACGCCTCGCCCCGGCTGGCAACATGGCTCACCATATTGCGCTTCACCTGGATGGATTCACTGATGGAGACCAGTGGCACGATATAACTCTCCTCCCCCACCTGCACGGTCTGGCCATCCAGAATGGCCAACGTGAGCGGTAGGCGCACGGTGAAGAGGGAGCCCTTACCAAGGGTGGAGGAGATCTCCACGCTACCGTTGACGCTCTGGATATTGCGCCGCACCACATCCATACCGACACCACGCCCAGAGACGTCACTCACCTTCTCTGCAGTAGAGAAGCCGGGCAGAAATAGGAGATCGTAGATCTGTTCACGACTCGGTGTGGCATCGGGTGGCACCAATCCACGGCGGATGGCCTTCTGCAAGATACGCTCACTATCCAGGCCACGCCCATCATCTTTCACCTCAATGATGATGTTGCCGCTCTTATGGTAGGCGTTGAGGGTCACTGTCCCATGGGCGGATTTGCCGGCGGCCAAGCGATCGGCTGGCAGCTCTATACCGTGATCGAGTGAGTTACGCACCAAGTGCACCAGGGGATCCGTGATCTTCTCCACCAGCGTCTTATCCAACTCGGTGTTCTCACCATACATCTCCAGCTCAGCCTCTTTGCCAAGCTGGGTAGAGAGGTCATGCACCATGCGCGGGAAGCGGTGAAACACGGCGCTGATGGGGAGCATCCGCATCCGCATCACCTCTTCTTGCAGCTCGCGGGTATTGCGCTCCAACTGCACAAGACCGTCCCGCAAGGACTGGATCTTGTCCATATCGAAGCTCTCCCCCAAGGTGCTCAACATCGATTGGGTAATTACTAGCTCGCCCACTAGGTTGATGATGGAGTCGATCTTTTCGATATTGACGCGAATGGAGCCGTGATCTCCCCCGCGTTGACGGGTCTCCCCGCCCCCCTTACCTATCGGCTCTTTGCCGGCACTACTAAGCGGCAGTGAGGGCGCCTCCAGCGCAGTATCGGCAGGGACAACCACCGCCTCCCCTAGGGGTGAAATAGTGAGATCACAATCGCCCTCCACCCACGCAAACACCTCATCGATGGCGGTACGTGGGATCTCACCCCGCAAGCTCAGCTGCCAGCTCAAATAGCTTGCCTCGGGATCCAGTTCAGTCAATGTCGGCAGGGCCGTGCTCTCTGGCACCGCCTCTAGCTCACCTAGGTCGGCAAGCTCTCGAAAGATCCGCACTGGGTCGTTGCCAGTGAGGAAAAAATGGGAGTGGGGACGAAATTGAATGGACCAGCCAGCAACTGATGCTGATACTGGAGTCTGCAACGCCCCTGAACGGGTTTGGGTGATACCGCTACCACCCGCCAGCAGCCCCTTCAAGCGCGCCTCTAACTCTTTCACCCGTTCAGCATCGTAGGGACGATTGGCCTGATTAGCGACCAGCATCTCCCGTACCACATCTCCGGCGGCCAGCAAGACGTCGATCAGCTCCTGCGCCACCTGGCGCTGCCCTTCGCGTAGCTGGTCTAGCAGCGTCTCCAGTAGATGGGTAAAAGCGGCGACATCGGTCAGCCCAAAGGTAGCCGCGCCCCCCTTGATGGAGTGGGCGCTGCGGAAGATTTGATGGATGAGTTCGGTGTCCGAAGCGCCCGCAGCGAGATTCAACAGGCCCGACTCCATTACATCGAGTCCCTCGAAACTCTCCTCGTAGAAGGTTTTCAGAAACTCCGAGAGATCATGCGCCATCGCCATCCGCCTTTGGTTGGGGTCAGCGCAATACGCGCTGAATGGTGGCCAGCAACTGTTCCGGATTAAAGGGTTTCACCAACCAGCCGGTCGCCCCTGCCGCCTTACCCTCCCCCTTTTTGTGATCGGCCGATTCGGTGGTCAACATCAGGATAGGGGTAAATTTGTAGGCGGGTAACTTCCGCAGCTCTTTGATGAGGGCAATGCCATCCATCACCGGCATGTTAACGTCTGAGAGCACCAGATCGATTTTGCTCTTCTGGGCCACTGCGAGGGCCTCTTGACCATCTTTGGCCTCCAGCACCGAGTGGCCCGCGCCTTTAAGGGTAAAGGCCACCATCTGACGCATTGAAGCTGAATCATCCACCGCAAGAATCGTTGCCATTCTCTGCTCCAATCAACCTCATCAAGCTCGCCCCCCCTCGCTGGCGGGACGATCTACCGCTGCCAGTGGGAGGACGGATGACCAACATGGGCGCCACCCTCTAGGCATCGGTACCCCAGGATCTTAAAACTCCTCCCACTCCTCATCGGAGTGCTCCACTCGCGTCGGCTTGGAGGCCGGTTTAGCTGGTGTGGCCGATGAGGCGGCACTCCGCTTAGCTGTAGTCCGCTTCACCGCAGGGCGGGTCGCCGGTTTGGTAGCCACTGTCTGGACAGAGTGACTTGAGGCAACCGCAGCGGGCGCCACCCCACCGCCTTCACTCAGTTTGAAGAAGCTCATCAGCTGTTTGAGCTGTGTTCCCTGATCCTCCATAGATTTGGCGGCCGCTGCCGCCTCCTCCACCAGGGCTGCATTCTGTTGGGTCACCTCATCCATCTGCATAACGGCGCGGTTGACCTGCTCAATACCGGAGGACTGTTCGTGGCTAGCGGCGGCGATCTCCGCCATCACATCAGTCACCTTCTTGACCGCACCGACAATCTCATCCAGCGCCTTCCCGGTGGCATCAACGTACTTTGAACCCTCCTCCACCTTGGAGACGCTGGCAGTGATCAGCTCCTTTATCTGCTTAGCAGAATCGGCGGAACGCTGGGCTAAATTGCGCACCTCACCGGCCACCACGGCAAAGCCCCGCCCCTGCTCACCGGCGCGCGCCGCCTCAACCGCGGCATTGAGTGCCAGCAGGTTGGTCTGAAAGGCAATCTCATCGATCACACTGATAATGTCAGCGATCTTCTTACTTGAAGCGCTGATCTCACCCATGGCCCCTACGGCCTGTTGGGCCACAGTGCCGCCCTGTTCGGCCTCTCGCCGCGCCTGGGCAGCCAGCTGATTGGCCTGCTGGGCATTGTCAGCATTCTGCTTCACCGTACTGGTGAGCTGCTCCATACTGGAAGCGGTCTCCTCCAAGCTGGAAGCCTGCTCCTCAGTGCGCTGCGATAGGTCCGCATTGCCTTGCGCGATCTCAGAGGCACCAGCAGCAATGGCATCAGAGGAGTTACGTACCTGACCCACCACCTCCGAGAGCTTGGCGTGCATCTGCTGCATAGCCGCCATCAATTGTCCCGTCTCATCCCGCCTATCCACCACTAGGTGGACATCTAGGTCCCCCTCGGCAATCTGCTGGGCAACCTCCACCCCTCGGGCCAGGGCATTGGAGATCATGCGGGAGATGAATATGCCAAGCAGCACCGCAATCGCGACCCCAATCAAGATGATGGTTATCATCATCTGGGTCGCTTGGCTGGCAATGGTGGTATTGCTCTCGGCCGTATTCCTAGCATCCCGAATCTTCTTTTCCACCAGGGCATCGATGGCGGCCTGTTCAATCTGGGCAGCCTTAAAGCCATCACCATTGACCATGGCGTGGATGGCGGCCGGATCACTCAACGAGGCGAGGGCGATCATACGGTCCGTCATAGGGCCATAGACCTTACGGGTATCCAAAAAGTGGGCCCATAGCTGTTGCTCCTCGCTAGAGACCACCGATACAGCGTAACGAGCGGATAGCTCATCAATCTCATGGCGATATCCCTGAATCCGCTCCGCCACTCGCTCCAGATCCGCACGATTGGTAGCGATCAGTAGTTCGCGCACATTGACTCGGACCCGCTGAAAGGCATTGGTCATCTGGGCAATCTCGCCCAAAGCGGCTATTTGCGCGGGATCCGGGTGTTCCGTGGCGTATTTGGCTTTGAAGCTGAGGAGCGCCATGAGCGCATCCATCTCAGCACGGGAGGTGGTGTTGGCATCCCCGTTGATGAGCTGCTTGATCTCGTAGTGTTTGTCTTTCAGCTTCAGCTCGATGATGCGATCCAAGACCACCGCATAGGCCTTATTGGTCGCAATGAACTCCTGATAGAGCCGACGCGCCTCATCGCTCAGGATGGTCTTCTCAAACGCTGCGCTGAGGGTGTCGATCTTGCCTCGCAGATCGATCACTCGGCTCCGAAAATTCTCAACATCCTCAGGCACTTCAGCGGCTACCATGTCCCGCAGGTTGATGCGCAGACGCTGGAACGCCACGGCGATCTCCCCCGCCGTGCCAATGGGTACCGTCATGTGCTCGTAAAGCACGGCATCGGCCTTATCAATGGTGTGGATCTGCGCTATGCCAATCCAACCCACCGCCGCCGCGATGGCCGCCACCAGCACGAAGCCGGAGATCAATTTGGCTGAGATTCTGAGGTTTTTATACCAATTCATCATTGCCCCCTGGGCCTTGCGACCCGCCTCCGAATAGTGCGCTGGTGCCCGTTGCAGCACCCCTTACCTTAAAACACAGCAGCTTGTCCAACCGCCACCTACTGGGTCGAGCCTCGCTACACCCTCTCCCCGCCACAAGGCCCAGCGCGATCCGCCAGGCCAACGGATCGATACACCCCGCATTGTTACAACCACCTTGCAAGTGCATATACGCTGCACGGTAGCCGTCAGCACATGACAACGAGGGGAGGAAGCAAGGCCGCACAATCCCACCCCTGACGGCCCGCACCCCAGCGCGCCTTTGCCACCCGGAACACCGAAACCTTAATGGATATAGTGCGCCTTGCAAGTGGCAAGTCAATGCCATTCTAGCGCCCAAAAATTACCCAAATCCCGGCAAGATTAGTCGCTTGCCGTCGATATCGCTTCGCTTTTTACACCTGCACCGACAAATATCCGACCCCAAAAAAGATAGCTGTAGCGCCGCGAAAAAGGGGCGCTTCCTCACGCCTTCCGACCACGCCCCATCTGCTCCGACCCAACCCTTGCGTTGATTGCACAGACGAGCAGTGATTAGGCGGTAGTTAAGAGTCGGCGGCAAAAGGCGATCAGAGCGAGGTAGCCTGGCCCATTGCGTTCAGGCATCTTCCAAGGAAGGCAACAGGTGACGCGAAAGGGAGGGCTTGGTGGTGAACCAAGCGCGAGCTACAGCAATGGCCAAGTAAGATGCGTTTGACTGTCAAACGCAGGATGCCCCCCTGCCTCACAGGAGGATGGCCCAGGGACGGCACATTGGAAGGGGAGAAGAATAAAACTAAGAGATCAGAAAAAGAAAACCCCCGCTGGGCGAAGCCCAACGGGGGTTTTGGCAGATAGAGCCTGGCAGTGACCTACTTTCACATGGGGAAACCCCACACTATCATCGGCGCAGAGCGGTTTCACTTCCGAGTTCGGAATGGGGTCGGGTGGTTCCCACTCGCTATGGCCGCCAGGCAAACAGATAG
>QKFD01000005.1 GCA_003251535.1 Chromatiales bacterium
CGTCCCAATCTACCCCGGGTGGGCGCGCCGCACCCGACCCTGCCGGCTTAGTTTAGAGTATTGCTGGAAAAGGAATTTCTGTCTGAACGACAAAGAAGACGGGGCGACCTAGGGCCGCCCCGAGGGATCACATGCGGGCAATCATCGCATCGCCGAAGGCGGAGCAGGAGAGTTCAGTTGCCCCCTCCAGCAGCCGGGCGAAGTCGTAGGTGACGGTCTTGGCGCTGATGGCCTCCGCCAACCCTTTGACCACCAGATCGGCCGCCTCCACCCAACCGAGGTGGCGCAGCATCATCTCGGCGGAGAGGACGAGGGAGCCGGGGTTGACCTTATCCTGGCCGGCATACTTCGGTGCAGTCCCGTGGGTCGCCTCGAACATCGCCACCGCATCGGAGAGGTTGGCCCCCGGGGCGATGCCGATCCCACCCACTTGGGCCGCCAGGGCGTCGGAGATGTAGTCGCCGTTGAGATTCAAGGTGGCGATGACATCGTACTCCGCCGGGCGCAGCAGGATCTGCTGGAGGAAGGCGTCAGCAATGGCATCCTTGACCACTATCTCACGGCCAGTGTTGGGGTTTTTGAAGCGACACCAGGGGCCGTTGTCGATCAGCTCAGCGCCAAACTCCCGCTGCGCCAGGGCGTAACCCCAATCGCGGAAGCCGCCCTCGGTAAACTTCATGATGTTGCCCTTGTGGACCAGGGTCACACTGGCACGATCGTTATCGATGGCGTAGCGGATCGCCTTGCGCACCAACCGCTCGGTCCCTTCACGGGAGACCGGCTTGATGCCAATGGCGGAGCTGGCCGGGAAGCGGATCTTCTTGCCCGCCCCCATCTCCTGGGTGAGGAAAGCGATCAGCCGCTGCACCTCCGGGCTCTCGGCCTGCCACTCGATACCGGCGTAGATATCCTCGGTATTCTCGCGGAAGATGACCATATCGGTCTTCTCCGGCTCCTTCAGTGGGCTGGGGGTACCGGTGTAGTAGCGCACCGGCCGCAGGCAGACGTAGAGATCCAGCTCCTGGCGCAGGGTGACGTTGAGGGAGCGGATCCCCCCCCCCACCGGCGTGGTGAGCGGCCCCTTGATTGAGACCACAAACTCCCGCACCGCCTCCAGGGTCTCCTCCGGCAGCCAGAGATCGCGGCCATAGACCCGATTGGCCTTCTCACCGGCGTAGATCTCCATCCAGGCGATGGAGCGCTGGCCACCATAGGCCTTGGCGACGGCGGCATCCACCACCTTACGCATCACCGGGGTGATATCGACACCGGTACCGTCCCCCTCAATGAAAGGGATGATGGGCCGGTCGGGTACATTGAGCGAGAGGTCCGCATTGACGGCAATCTTGCCGCCATCCGCCGGTACCTGGATTTTGTCGTAAGCCATGGCAACTCCACCGAAAGCAACGATTGAAAGAACCTTCTGAAGGGGGCGGATCTTATCACCCGGACCACCGCTGTGGCGCCCCAGGCGTGCGGCCATACCCACGCCCGGCCACTCGTGGCATCCTGCGCGGATGCGCCTCATCCTATTTAACAAGCCCTACGGTGTCCTCACCCAGTTCACCGACCCGGCGGGCCGCCCGACCCTGGCCCACTACTTGGATCTCCCCGGCTTCCGGCCCGCTGGACGGCTCGATCTAGACTCCGAGGGGCTGCTGCTGCTCACCGATGACGGCCAGCTCCAGAGCCGTATTGCCGATCCGCGCCACAAGCTGGCCAAGCGCTACTGGGCGCAGGTGGAGGGGATCCCCAACCCCCAGCAGCTCGCCCAGCTCAGCCGTGGGGTTATGCTGAATGACGGCCCTACCCGCCCCGCCCACGCCCGCCTACTGCCGGAGCCGACCGCGCTCTGGCCGCGCGATCCCCCCATCCGCTACCGTGCGGCCATCCCCACCGCCTGGCTTGAGCTGACCCTGCGGGAGGGGCGTAACCGGCAGGTACGCCGCATGACTGCGGCGGTCGGTCTGCCTACCTTGCGGCTAGTCCGCTGGTCGGTGGGGGGGTGGGATCTCACCGGCCTGGCGCCAGGGGCGTGGCGCGAGGTTGACCCGGCGGAGATAGCGGCTATATTGCCGCCCTTGTCTGGAGGAGCCCCCCATGTCCGTGTGGAAACCCCACGTCACCGTCGCCAGCCTGATCGAACAGGCGGGCCGGTTCCTGCTGGTGGAGGAGGAGATCGACGGCCAGCGCGTGATCAACCAGCCGGCGGGTCACCTGGAAGAGGGCGAAACCCTCGCCGCCGCCGCCATCCGTGAGACCCGCGAGGAGACCGGCTACCACTTCCAACCCGAGTTTCTGGTGGGGATCTACCGCTGGCAGCAGCCGAATGCCGGGCGCACCTTTGTGCGCTTCTGTTTCGCTGGGCGTAGCCTGGGCCACGATGCCAGCCTGCCCCTCGACCAGGGGATCATTCGCCCCCTCTGGCTCTCCCGCAGCGAGCTACTTGCCCACTCCATCCGTAGCCCCTTGGTACTCGCCTGTATTGACGACCACCTCGCCGGCCGGCGCTATCCGCTGGATCTGCTCCAGGAGCTGACGTGAGCGCGACTCCCCGGCGGGTGATGGTCGGCCTCTCTGGTGGCGTGGACTCCTCGGTAGCGGCCCTGCTACTGCTGGAGCAGGGCTACCAGGTGGAGGGGCTGTTCATGAAGAACTGGGAGGAGGATGACGCCGCGGACTACTGCGCGGCCGCCGCCGATCTGGCCGACGCCCGCGCCGTCTGTGAGCAGCTGGCCATCCCCCTGCACACCGTCAATTTTGCCGCTGAATATTGGGATAGGGTCTTCAGCCACTTCCTGGCCGAGTACCAGGCGGGGCGTACCCCCAATCCCGATATCCTCTGCAACAAAGAGATCAAGTTCCGCGCCTTCCTCGACTACGCCCTCCACCTGGGGGCCGATGCCATCGCCACCGGCCACTACGCCCGGGTGGCGACGCTGGCGGGCCAGCAGCAGCTGTTAAAGGGGCGGGACGAGAACAAGGATCAGAGCTACTTCCTCTATACCCTGAAACAGTCGGCACTGGCCCGCACCCTGTTTCCGGTGGGCGAGCTAGAGAAGGCGGAGGTGCGGCGCCTGGCGGCGGAGCGAGGGCTGCCCACCCACGCCAAAAAGGACTCCACCGGCATCTGTTTCATCGGTGAGCGGCGCTTCAAGGAGTTTCTACAGCGCTATCTGCCCGCCCGCCCTGGGGAGATCCGCACCCCGGAGGGCGAGTTGATTGGCCACCATGATGGCCTCATGTACTACACCCTTGGCCAACGCCAAGGACTCGGTATTGGGGGGCGACGCGGCGGCGTAGAGGCCCCCTGGTATGTGGTAGCCAAGCAGATAGCGGAGAACACCCTGATAGTGGCGCAAGAGCACGATCACCCCCTGCTACTGAGCGATCAGCTGGAGGCGACCCAGCTCGACTGGGTGGATACCCCGCCCCCACTCCCCTTCACCTGCACCGCCAAGAGCCGCTATCGGCAACCCGACCAAGCCTGCACCATCGAGGCGTTGACCCCCGAGCGCTGCCAGGTCCGCTTTGCCACGGCCCAACGGGCGGTGACCCCTGGACAGTCGGTGGTGTTCTACCAAGGGGAGCGCTGTCTAGGCGGTGGGGTGATCGAGCGGGCCTGGCGTGGCACACCCTAGCCACTCCCGGGCAGCGGCCGCGGGTGCCGCAACCCCCATCCATTATTGATATCGATCGGCAAAGAAGGTGGTATGGCAAAGGCAATAGAAGAGCGGACCCTGGCACTGGCTGGGGTGTTCCAAGCGGCCCTGCTCACCCAGCAGGTGGCCCGACGCGGTAGTTCAGAGCCAGAGGCGACCGAGGCGAGCCTCGCCTCCATTTTTGTGCTGGATCCCCCCTCCACCGCTGCGGTCTACGGTGGTCTCGATGGCGTGCGCCGCGGCCTCCTCTGCCTGCGCGAGCAGCTGGCCCGGGGCGGCACCCGGGATAACGAGCTGCTGCGTTATGTCATAGCCCTGCTCCACCTCTCCGGCAAGCTGCGCAAGCGGCGGGAGCTGCTCACCGCCATTGGTGACGGGATCGCCCGTACCGAACGCCAGCGGGAGCACTTCCCCCTCACCCACACCAATCTCATCGCCGCCCTGGCCGAACTCTATACCGCCACCATCAGCACCCTCACCCCGCGCATCATCGTCACCGGGGAACATGGCTTTCTAAGCCATCCAGAACACGCCAATCAGGTGCGTGCACTACTGCTCTCCGGGATCCGTTCCGCCATCCTCTGGCGTCAAAATGGGGGCAGTAAGTGGGGGGTGATCTTCGGCCGGCGCGGCTATCTGGAGGCGGCGCAGCGGCTACTCGGGGGGTGACCCCCCCCTATTTCGATCCCACCACCATCTCCTCCACCCGCTGAAACCCCCGCGGCAACTTGTTACCGCGCCGACCCCGCTCACCGCGGTAGTGTTCGATATCGCTGGGACGTAGGGTGAGGTGGCGCTTGCCGGCGTAGAGGGTCAGGCTCTCACCGCTCGGCACCAGGGCAACGGCCACCATAAACTCGTCGCGGCTCTCCACCCGGTTGGCTGGGATAGAGATGATCTTGTTGCCCTTCCCCTTGGCCAGCTGGGGCAGCTCCGCCACCGGGAAGATAAGCAGCCGCCCCTCATTCGTGACGGCGGCCAGCAGATCGCTCTGCTGCTGGAGCACCGGCAGCGGCGCCAGCACCCGCGCCCCGGCGGGCAGGGTGAGGATCGCCTTACCCGCCTTCTGCTTGGCCAGCAGGTCTTCCAGCCGGGCCACAAACCCATAACCGGCATCACTGGCCAGCAACCACAGCTCTTCAGGGCTCCCCAGCACCACGCTCAGAAACTCAGCCCCCGGCGGTGGGCTCACCCGTCCGGTCAAGGGCTCACCCTGACCCCGGGCGGAAGGGAGGGTGTGGGCCGGCAGCGAGTAGCTGCGACCAGAGGAGTCAAAGAAGGTGGCCAGCTGGTTACTCTTACCCAGGGCTGCCGCCCGAAAGCCATCCCCCGCCTTGTAGGAGAGCCCCTTAGGATCGATATCGTGCCCCTTGGCCGCCCGCACCCAGCCCTTCTCTGAGAGCACCACGGTCACCGGATCCGCCCCCACTAGATCCGCCTCGCTGAAGGCCTGGGCCGCTACCCGGGCGACAATGGGAGAGCGACGCTCATCGCCATACTTCTTGGCATCCGCCTCCAGCTCTTTCCGCACCAGGCCCTTGAGGCGGCGCTCCGAACCGAGGATCTTCTCCAGCTCCCCCCGCTCCCGCTCCAGCTCCGCCTGCTCACCGCGGATCTTCATCTCTTCCAGTTTGGCCAGGTGGCGTAGCTTGGTCTCCAGGATCGCCTCTGCCTGCACCTCGGAGAGGTCAAAGCGGGCGATGAGGGCCGGCTTCGGGGCCTCCTCGGTGCGGATGATGTGGATCACCTCATCCAGATTGAGGTAGGCGATGAGCAGGCCGGCGAGGATGTGCAGGCGCGCCTCCACCTTGGCCAGACGATGTTGCAGCCGGCGGGTGACGGTCTGGATACGAAACTGCAACCACTCGGTCAACAACTCGCGTAGATCCTTCACCCGCGGTCGCCCGTCGAGGCCAATCACATTCATGTTGACCCGATAGGTCCGCTCCAGATCGGTGGTGGCGAACAGGTGCTGCATCAGGTCGTCCACATCGGTGCGGTGGGAGCGGGGGACGATCACCAGCCGGGTGGGGTGCTCATGGTCTGACTCGTCGCGCAGGTCCTCCACCATCGGCAACTTCTTCTGCTGCATCTGCTGGGCGATCTGCTCTAGCACCTTATTGCCAGAGGTCTGATAGGGGAGCGCGGTGATGACCACATCCCCCTCCTCCCGCTCCCAGCGGGCCCGCATCCGGATGGAGCCACTGCCACTCTCATAGAGTTTGAGCAGCTCCTGGCGTGGGGTGATCACCTCGGCATCGGTGGGGTAGTCAGGCCCCAACACCTGCTCACACAGCTCCGCCACACTGGCCTTGGGGTTCTCCAGCAGCAGCACACAGGCCGCCACCACCTCGCGCAGGTTGTGGGGCGGGATATCGGTGGCCATACCGACGGCGATGCCGGTGGTGCCGTTCAGCAGGAGGCTGGGCACCCGCGCCGGCAGCACCTGCGGCTCCTCCAGGGTGCCATCAAAGTTGGGGGCCCACTCTACCGTCCCCTGCTCCACCTCAGAGAGCAGCAGCTCGGTGAAGCGGGCGAGGCGCGATTCGGTATAGCGCATGGCAGCAAACGATTTGGGATCGTCCGGCGAGCCCCAGTTGCCCTGTCCATCCACCAGTGGATAGCGATACGAAAAGGGTTGGGCCATCAGCACCATCGCCTCGTAACAGGCGGAGTCGCCATGGGGATGGAACTTACCCAAGACATCACCCACGGTACGGGCCGACTTCTTATATTTGGTGCCCGCCCTGAGCCCCAACTCGCTCATGGCATAGACGATGCGCCGCTGCACCGGCTTGAGACCATCGCCGATATGGGGCAGGGCGCGATCCATGATGACGTACATGGAGTAGTCCAGATACGCCTTCTCGGTAAACTGCTTGAGTGGTATCTGCTCGAAAGGGGAGTCGGTTGTTGTATTCATGGTCTTGTGAGCCATAGGGGGAGGCCAGCGGCCTCAACACCGTGGTTTGGGTGGATTCCGTAGAGATCAGGCGGCGCGCTGGCGGCTACTCCAGCGGCGCCAACAGCTCTGCCAGTGCCTCCGCGGAGAGTGGGTCGCCCCCTCCCGCTGCGCTGCTCTCCAGCAGTGCCGTTGCCAACTGCTGCTTGCGCGCCTTGAGTTCATCGATGCGCTCCTCCACCGTGCCGGCCGCTATCAGGCGATAGACGAACACCGGCTTATCCTGGCCTAGGCGGTGGGCGCGATCCGTGGCCTGCCGCTCCGCCGCCGGATTCCACCAAGGGTCGTAGTGGATCACACTATCGGCCGCGGTGAGATTGAGCCCTACCCCACCCGCCTTTAGGCTGATCAGAAACAGCGGCACCTCGCCGGTCTGAAACCGGGCGATGGCCCTCTCCCGATCCTGCGTAGCGCCGTCGAGGCGCGTATAGCTGAGACCGCGCTGGGTGAGGGCAGCCGCGATGATATCGAGCATCTTCGTGAACTGGGAGAAGATCAGGATCCGCCGCCCCTCGGCCACCATGCTAGGGACCATCTCCAGCAACAGATCCAGCTTGGCGGAGTGGTGGACCCGGCGGGCACTGGGGAGGTCCACTAGCCGTGGATCGCAGCAGATCTGGCGGAGCTTGAGCAGCGCATCCAGCACCAAGATGCGGCTCCCCGAGAGGCCACGCTGGGAGATCTCCCGCTGCACCCGCTCCAGCATAGAGAGCCGCACCGCCTCATACAGCTCCCGCTGCGCCCCCGCAAGCTCGACACTCCGCACCAACTCTGTCTTGGCCGGCAGCTCCGCCGCCACTTTGGCCTTGGTACGCCGCAGGATAAAGGGGGCAATCCGGCGTAGCAAAGCGTCCCGCTGGCTGAGGTTACCCTGACGCTCAATGGGAATACGAAATAGGCGGCGAAACTGCGCCTCCTCCCCCAACAACCCCGGCATCAAGAAGTGGAAGAGCGACCACAGCTCCCCCAGGTGGTTCTCCAGTGGGGTACCGGTGAGGCAGAGCCGGTGGCGGGCATTCAGGGCGGCTACCAAGTGGGCCGCCTTGCTGCGGGGATTTTTGATGGTCTGCGCCTCATCCAGGATCACCAGATGAAATGGCTGGGCCAGCAACACCTCGGCATCCCGCGACAGCAGCGGGTAGGTGGTGATGACCAGATCATGGGCCGCTATCTGGCCAAACTGTTGCTGGCGCCCCTGCCCATGCAGCGCCAGGACCCTAAGCGACGGCGTATAGTGGGCCGCCTCACGCCGCCAGTTGCCCACCAGGCTGGTGGGGGCCACCAACAGGGCGGGCCGATCCAGACGCCCCGCCGCCTTCTCCGATAGCAGATGGGCCAGCGCCTGTAGCGTCTTACCGAGCCCCATATCGTCCGCCAGGATCCCCCCCAGGGCGTAGCTGCGCAGGAACTGGAGCCAGTTGAGCCCCTCCTGCTGATAGCCGCGCAGCTGCACCATCAGACCCGCCGGCGGCGGGATAGGCTCCAGGGCCCGCCGCTCGGTCAAGCGGTGGGCCAGGGCCAATAACGGCTCGTCACCCTGCCACTGGGTGTCGCAGGAGTGTTGTAGCTCCACCAGCAGTGGCAGACGCACCTTGGGCAGCCGCAGGCTATCGGCCTGGCCCAGGGGGCGACCATGTAGCTCCAGCAGGGTGGCAAGCAGCGGTTTCACCCGCCCCACCGCCAACGGCAACACCCGCCCATCCGCCAGCCGGCTGAAGAGCAGTTCATCGTCCGCCAACTGCGCCAGTGCCCCCGGTTGTCGTAGATCGGGCAGTCCCGCCAAGGCAGAGAGCAGGAGAGGTAGCACCGGATGGCGCACCCCATCCACCTCCACATCCAGGCCAAGCCGAAACCACTGCTCCCCCTCCCTCACCAGCTCGCCATGCCACGGACCGGCCGCGGCTAGGCGGAGGGAGAACCCGGCCCCCTCGGTGATGTGCCAACCGTGTCGGCGCAGTTCAGCGAGCGGACCGGCCAGAAAACGCAACCACGCCCCCTCCTCCGCCTCAAAACGTCCCCCATCCCCAGCACTGGGGTGGAGACCGGACCGCTCCAACGCCAAGCGTGCCGCCTGCTCCGCCGACTCATCGCGGCGGATCCGCACCACTCGTCCAGCCCGTAGCCGATCAATGGCGCTACCCGCCCGCCCCAGCGCCACCTCCTCATCCCCATAGCGGAATGAGAGGCGGGCGAAGTCGATGGTACGGGCGGAGGGATCGCCCTCCCCATCCAGGTGCAAAACAGGCTGGGGGTGCCCCGCCTGCTCCTCCAGCGGCAACCGCTCAAGTAACGGTAGGGGTGCAGGTAACTGCTGGGAGAGTGCCGTTAACTCAGGCGTGATGAGTTCCGCCTCCTCCGGCGCGATAGGGGGGGCGGCCAATAGTTGCAGGGCAACCCGCTCAGGCAGGGTGGTGGAGAGCGGCCCCACCCGGCCCCCTTCGCTATCCAGGTACCACAACGGCAGTAGTGGCAGGGCGACCCCCTTTGCCAGCGGAGTGGTCAGCAGCTGTAGTAGCGGACGTTGTGCCCCCTGCTCATCGACCTGCCAGCGCACCTCACCTTGACATGGGTCCCCCGCCACCAGCGGGGGACCTGCCAATCGCTGCCAATAGGCACGCCCGGTGGCGAGTGCCGCAGCCAGAATAGTGCCGCCCCACTCCGCCGCCAGCGGCTCATCTGGACCACTGCGCATCGCCTGCCAACGACGCAACAGCTCGATATCCTCAGGGCGGAGAAAGGGTGGGGGATCCCCATAGAGACCACTGAAACGGTGTGGGTGACCCCACTCGCCGGTGCGCAAGCGCTGCGCGACCTGGGGGGTAAGACGCAGGCGACCGGCGTGATCTAAGGAGAAGAGATAGAGCAGCTGCTCCAGCTGGGGTGGCTTAGGTTGCGACTCCGCCACCGCTTGGGCCAGGGCGTTGCGCCACAGTTGGACACTATGCGAGAGACGCGGCTGGGCAGGGGATTCGCGGCGGCTCTCCCAGGCGAGCAGGACCGCCGCCATATGGTGGCAACCGAAGCCGATGGGGCAACTACAGCGCCCCAATAGCGTGAACTGTCCATCCTCCTGTTGCAGTCGCACAGAGGTGGCATAGGGCTGTGGGCGGCTACCCTGCACCAGGGCGTGCAGGGCGCCGCCAGGGGTGAGCCGTAGTTCGCTCACCCGCTGGAGGTAGTCGTAGGCCCGATCGAAGGTCAGCGGATCAAACAACCCCTCCAGGGTCTCCTCGGTAAAAGCGGGGAGATCCATCCGCAGGCGATCACATCCCGCCGAGCATATCCATCATCAACTCGCCGTTGACGTAGACCTTACCCCCCTCAAACAGGGCGTTGCTTTTCAGCATCTCACCCTCTTGCGTCACGACCCCCAGCGCCAGCAGCTGTTCCACCTGCTGATCGGCATAGGCCTGTAGCTCTGCCTCCAGATCGGGCGCCGGCGCCTCTGCCTCTGCTGCCTCCTCCCCCTCTGTCGGGGCCGTCAGCGCCGCCTGCATCTCCAGCAGACTCGCCATCTCCTCGCGCTGGCTCTCCTTGGTAAACTGC
Source organism: Chromatiales bacterium (assembly GCA_003251535.1). GTDB lineage: Bacteria > Pseudomonadota > Gammaproteobacteria > Thiohalomonadales > Thiohalomonadaceae > SZUA-493. The sequence continues at coordinate 10,171 of QKFD01000005.1, forward strand.
TCAAACATGGCCCGCGGCATGGTGAGTTCTCCAGTGGCCTTCACTGCGGTCACGAAGGCCATGGGGTTGGGCATACCCTCGCCAACATAGTTGACATCCAGATGCCCCTCCAACCGCCCTTCGGGGGTCTCTACCACCAGATCCTTGATGGCCATGCTGGGCTTCTTGGCCAGCAGCTGAGGCAGCATCTCAAACATGAGCTTCTGGGCCTCCAACTGCATCTCCTCCGGCGATAGCTGGGCTTTACTCAGCGCCTCACTCCGGGCCTGGATCTCCAAAAAGACCGCCGGGTCAAAGCGGCTGAACTCCAAGGTATAGCCGGCCTGGCCGATGTTATAGCCTGCCGCCTTCAGATCACGGGCGTTGAAGGAGATCCCCCCCATGATGCCATCCGCCTCCAGACGCTGGTACGCCTTAACGCCCGCCTCGCCTAGGTCGATATTCGACTCCCCACCGGGGTCCCGTAGCTGGAAGCTGCGAATACCAAACTCGCTATCGCCATACCACAGCCCGCCAGTGCGATTGGCGCTCAAGCGGCCGTGCAGGCCATTCATCACGATCGAACCCTGGGGATCCGTAGCTTCGAGCTTGAATGAGGCCTCGGTCAGCTCGCCCTCCGCATGGTCCTCCGTACCCCGCAGCTGACCCCGCAGCCCACTCCAGTCGATCTGCATCGCCTCCTCCCCCTGGACCGGGCCACGATAGGCCGGGATCTCCAGGTCGAAGGTGTGGCTGCCGTCGAACTTCACCTTAAAGTGGCTAGAGATGCGGTTGTTTTCTGGGAAGTAGAAGTTTGCTGCCTCGGCGGTATCCCCTGTAAAGCGGGGATAGGAGACCATCTCATAGAGCCCGGCCGTGGCAAACGGGCCGTGGGTGATGGTGTGGTCAAACTCCATGACGATGGGCCCATCCTCTCCCTCCAGCTCCAGCCGTGATACGGCATTGGCTCCCAGCCAACCCCGGTCATAGCGCTCTACCTGCCAAACCGCACCGGGCTGATTGAGCCGGCTGAGCTGCTCACGAAACCCTTGTTCGGCCTGTTTACCGATGAAGATGGGAGCCGCTGCTACCCCTCCGCCAACCACGACCACCACCGCCAAGGTACCCAGCTGCCAACCTTTCATTGTCTCTCCCATTGCGTAAAAAACGGCGCTAATGCGCCGTAAAAAAGGGGTTAATTATGGCACTCTACACCGCGTCAGAGAATCGAGCTGTCCGCAATTTTACCGATGATACCGGGGACTGGCCGAGGTCCAATCCCACCGCCCTCCTACTGCCAAGGGGGCCATACGTGAATGGTAACCGACAGACCCAAGAGAGAACCAATAGAGATCTCTCTCAGGGTTTCCACTGATATCCATTGGCCAGCAATGTGTTCATCCTTGGGGCGCGGGCGCCAGCCCCAATAGCCCGCCTCCCCCTCCACAGAACCATAAGGAGATCCACAGTGACCCCGATGTTGCGCGCCTTTGCGGCACCCCTCGCCCTGCTATTCAGCCTCTCCGTCCAAGCCGAAGAGGTCACCCTACCGTATCAAGGGATCACCCTCCGGGCAGAGCTGGAACAAGCTAGTGGTTGGCCCGCCGAGCCGGTACTACTCATGACCCATGGCACCCTCGCCCATAACCACATGGATATCATGAGCAGCCTGCAACAGGCGTTTAAAGAGCGGGAAATCTCCTCTCTTGCCATCAATCTGAGTCTGGGGATCGATCAGCGTGAGAGCGCTATGTATGACTGCGCCACCCCCCACCGCCACCGGCAAGAGGACGCAGTGGCGGAGATCGGTGCCTGGCTGGAGTGGTTAAAGGGGCAAGGGGTCAAGCAGGTGGTGTTACTGGGTCACTCCCGCGGCGGCGCCCAAACCGCCTGGTTTGCCGCCGAGCACCCCGATCCCGCTATCCGCTCGGTGATCTTGATCGCCCCGGCGACCGGCGAGAATGCCGCCGAGGAGTTTGCCAAACGCACGGGTAAACCGCTGGCACCGCTCCTTGCCGAGGCCAAAGAGCTGGTGGCCGCAGGCCATGGCGACACACTTATCAACACCAGCATCCTCTACTGTGATGACACCCGGGCGACAGCGGCGGCCCTGCTCTCTTACTACGGTGACGAGCCTCGCCGCGACACCCGTAATCTGCTGCCCTCGATCCAGCGGCCGGTATTGGTGATCGCCGGTAGTGAGGATACGGTGGTTCCCGAACTCCAGAGCCGTTTAGGGCCACTGGCCGATGGCACGCGGGTGCAGCTGAAGGTGATCGAAGGGGCCGACCACTTCTTCCGCGACCTCTATGCCGAGGATGTGGCAGACGCCGCCACCCAATTCATGGCCGCCCACTGACCGTGCCGGCCCACCCCATCGGGGTGGGCCTAGCGCCACCAGCCGCCCTCAAGTCACAGCGGGCAGGGCCGCTAACAGAGGTATCCCTCTTTGGTGGAAGAGTGCGGCCATGATCATCCAGCAATCCAAGGTCTCCTTATCGGCCCAGCATGAGCAGGTCGAGCAGCATGAACGCCGCGAAAGCCTGACTGCTTGGAGCCAAACCGCTGATGGTAAGCGCACTGAGCTGCGGCTGGGGAACCAAGAGCGCGCCATCAACGCCACCCTGAATCGCAGCCAATTGGAGGGGGTAAGCGTTCGACTCTCCGACGCCGCCCGTGCCCTCCAGCCTCTACGGATAGAGGTGCCAGAGCAGGAGATCCCAGCCCCCAGTAGCAGCGATGAGTTGAAGATGGAGGTGCTGGTATCGCTGATAGAGCGATTGACCGGTAAGAAATTCGAGCTGTTTGACGCCCGCGAGTTGCAACAGAAATTGGCTGACACAGAGCAGGGGGCGAGCGATCTCCAAGCGACGGTCCAGTCCCCCAGCCAGACCCGTTGGGGCGTCTCCTACGACTACTACGAATCCCACTACGAAGCCGAGCAGACCACCTTCAGCGCCGAGGTGCAGGTCAAGACCCAGGATGGGCGTGAGATCAACCTCTCCGTCGATCTCAGCATGAGCCGCACCTTTATGAGTCAGAACTCCATATCTATCCGCGCGGGCGAGCAGCTCAAGGACCCGCTAGTCATCAACTTCGCCGGTAATGCCACGGAGTTGACCGAAGATAAGTTCTCATTTGATATCGATGCCGATGGTCGCCAGGAGCAGATCGCCTTCGTAGGTCCAGGCAGTGGCTTTCTGGCACTCGATCGCAACAGTGATGGCACTATCAATAACGGTAGTGAGCTGTTTGGCACCCGTAGCGGCAACGGCTTTGCTGAGCTGGCCGCCTTCGACGAAGACGGCAATCAGTGGATCGATGAAGCCGATGCCATCTATAGCCAACTGCGCATCTGGAGCCGCGATGCGGAGGGCAATGATCAGCTCTTTGCGCTGGGTGAGGCAGGGGTGGGTGCCATCTATCTCGGCAATGTCGCCACCCCCTTCTCCCTCAAGGATGGTGAAAATGCCCTACTAGGCCAGGTGCGTAGCAGCGGCATCTGGCTGGGTGAGGAGGGGGGCGGAGGCACTCTCCAACAGGTCGATTTAGTGGTGTAACCCCTCGCCGCAGGGAGTGGAGTGAGAGTGGCAAACAGTGCTTAGACGGGAGGCCGGTCGTTGGCCCCCCGTCTAGCACCTTCTCCCCAGAGGGGATCCACTGTTAGGAGTAGGGGCAGTCGCGCTTGTGGAGCTGGGCGTTGAGGCAGCTGGCGAGAATGTAGGCGCTGTAGCCAAAGGCGGCCACCACAGCGACAACCCCGACGATGGGGAGTAGAGTCAGAACACCTTCATAGATCATGGTCAACCCCTCCTGTGGGATAGAATGCAGTGCCGAAATATTAGAATATTCTAATTAGTTCATGCAACGCCGCACACACACCATTGACGTGCGCTCCATCACACATCCCCACCGCCAAACTTCCCTCCTACCCCACCTGGATAGCGAAACCGACCCCCTTTGATGGCCCCCTAAAGCCATTGCCATTCCCATGGGTTTCTGCCCTAATCTGTCGGCTCACGCGACAGGACAGAGAAATTTCCTATGGATACCATTTCTTTACGCGACGTCGGCGCCCATCTCGACACCCTGACGCAGAATGCCGCGGCGGGCCGCCTGACCCTGATCACCCAACATGGCCAACCCATGCTCCTGGCGGTCCCCTTGACCGACCAACAGCTCGATCCTGGTTTGCGGATCGCGCTGGCACTCAAGCTCTATAAAGATGGCTCCGTCGATGTCGCAGAGGCGGGCCGCCTGGCTGGCGTAGCGCCGGAGGCATTTATGAGCATGTTGGTGGAGCGACGCATCCCCTTCCCCGTCCCAACGAACTCCTGAGTAACTGGGGGGTCCAACTCCCACAACTGTTACAGGGTTGGATCACCCCCCTGCAATCTGGGCGCAAGAAGGGCGCAACGACACTCCTGGATGATTGCCCCACCCCGCCAAATCTTGCGGTAGGGCCAGCGGTTAGGGGGAGTGTCGGGATTGCTATCTCCTCCAGCCGCCCCTTGACCCCTTCGCGTGACAAAACCACCCCATTCATGCACAATTCCACCGCCTTACCCGCAGGGGGCCATCTGCGCTGAACTTGCGGGTAACGGACGGGAAAAAACAGCATAATAACCCTCCTCGTACAGAGGTTATCCCCGATGCCCAATCTGCTGGTGCTGAACGGTCCCAATCTCAATCTGCTTGGGATCAGGGAGCCCGGCCACTATGGGAACGTAGGACTGGAGGCCATCAACGCCCGCCTTGCGGCGTTAGCGGCCGCCGCCGGTTGCCATCTCGACTGTTTTCAGAGCAATGCTGAACACCTGCTCATCGAGCGCATTCACACGGCGCGGGAAGAGGGGGTCGATTTCATTGTCTTCAATCCGGCCGCCTTTACCCACACTAGCGTCGCCCTCCGTGACGCCTTGTCGTCAGTGGCCATCCCGTTCATTGAGATACACCTGTCTAACGTCCACGCGCGCGAACCCTTTCGCCGCCACTCCTACTTTTCAGACATCGCCCGCGGCGTGATCAGCGGTCTGGGCGCGCTCGGCTATGAGCTGGCGCTGACGGCCGCCATCCGCTTCGTGCAAGAACAGAGGCCATAACAGAAGATGGATATCCGTAAGGTCAAGAAGCTTATCGAGCTTTTGGAGGAGTCCGGGGTTGCCGAAATAGAGATTAAAGAGGGGGAGGAGTCGGTCCGTATCAGCCGCCACCCCTCAGGCGCCGCGATGACCTACGCCATGGCGCCAATGCAGGCCCCTATGGCCATGATGCCGGCCCATAGTGCCCCGGCTGCCGCGCCGGTGGCGGCGGCCCCAGTGGAGGAGAAGATTACCGGCCACACGGTCACCTCCCCCATCGTCGGTACCTTCTATCGCGCCCCCTCCCCCACCGCGAAGACCTTCATGGAGGTAGGATCGCGGGTGAATGTGGGAGATACCCTCTGCATCATCGAGGCGATGAAGATCATGAACCAGATCGAGGCCGATAAGGCGGGTGTGGTCACCTCCATCCTGGTGGAGAATGGCCAACCGGTGGAGTATGGCCAGCCGCTCTGCGTTATCGACTAGGCCTTGCCCATGTTCGATAAGATTGTCATTGCCAACCGGGGCGAGATCGCCCTGCGTGTCCTCCGCGCCTGCCGCGAGTTGGGGATCAAGACGGTGGCGGTTCACTCCTCCGCTGACCGCGAACTGAAGCACGTCCGCCTCGCCGATGAGTCGGTCTGCATCGGCCCTCCCCCGTCGGGCGAAAGCTATCTCAATATCCCTGCCCTCATCTCCGCCGCCGAGGTGACCGATGCCGTCGCCATCCATCCGGGTTACGGCTTCCTCTCAGAGAATGCCGACTTCGCCGAGCGGGTGGAGCAGAGCGGTTTTGTCTTCATTGGCCCCCGTCCAGATACCATCCGCCTGATGGGTGACAAGGTTTCGGCCAAAGATGCCATGCATAAGGCGGGGGTGCCCTGCGTACCCGGCTCCGATGGCCCCCTTGGCGAGGACGACGAAACGAACCTGCGGCTGGCCCGAGAGGTGGGCTATCCAGTCATCATCAAGGCCGCTGGCGGTGGGGGTGGGCGGGGGATGCGAGTCGTCCACACCGAGGCCCATCTACTGGCCGCCATTGCCCTCACCCGTACTGAAGCAGAGTCCGCCTTCCGCAACAGCACCGTCTACATGGAGAAGTTCCTGGAGAACCCCCGCCATGTAGAGATCCAGGTGCTGGCAGATGAGCATGGCAACGCCATCTATCTAGGGGAGCGCGACTGCTCCATGCAGCGGCGGCACCAAAAGGTGATCGAAGAGGCGCCAGCCCCCGGTATCACCGAAGAGCAGCGCAGCCGCATCGGTGAGCGCTGTGCCCAGGCGTGCCGCGATATCGGCTACCGCGGGGCAGGGACCTTCGAGTTCCTCTATGAGGATGGCGAGTTCTACTTTATCGAGATGAACACCCGGGTACAGGTGGAGCATCCCGTCACCGAGATGATCACAGGGGTTGATATCGTCAAAGAGCAGATCCGCATCGCGGCCGGCCACCCCCTCAGCTATCGGCAGGAGGATATTGTCCTACGCGGCCATGCGATTGAGTGCCGGATCAACGCCGAAGACCCGAAAAACTTCATGCCCTCACCGGGCACCATCACCCAACTCCACTTTCCTGGAGGCCCCGGGGTGAGGGTCGATTCCCACATCTATGACGGCTACAAGGTCCCGCCCTACTACGACTCCATGATCGGCAAACTCATCACCCACGGTGAGACCCGTGAGGTCGCCTTGGCGCGGATGCGCACCGCATTGGATGAGTCGGTGATCGAGGGGATCAAGACCAACATCCCGCTCCATCAGGAGCTGCTGCGCGACGCAGGCTTTATGGGGGGGGGGACGAATATCCACTACCTGGAGAAGAAATTGGGGATATAACTCACCCCTCCTCTCCACCTGGGCGGCCTATGGCCGCCCTTTTTTTTGCTAGATGTTGCAACGGGTACCTGACATCCCCCTGGGTGATCTGCGTAGCCACACCGGTCGCATCGACCTCCTGGCCTCGGACGTGCAACACATCGAACTCTTCCACCAAGACCCTGGCAGCCAATTCAAACTCTTCTCTGCCTATAGGATGGTGATACCGGAACTCATCCACGATTGGGCGGCCGATAGCCGCACCACAGCCAGCGGCGATCTCAATGGAGATGGACACCCCGATGTTGCCCTCTCCGATGGTGATGCCATCATCCTGCTCTACGGCGAGGTGGGCGATCTACCGATCGTGGTGGCCAGTGGCACCACCCCCAGTACCCCATGGGGTAGTTAGCCTCACTGCACCGCTAGGCACAGAGCCGCTCGTGTTCTCCCTATCGGTCACCGACGCCGGCGGTCAGAGCGCCAGTGACGAGGTAACGGTGACGCTGATTGACACCCCGCCGACGGTCAATGCCGGGGAGGATGGCGTGGTGGTTGCCGGCAGCAGTGTGCTTCTCTCCGGGAGTGCCAGCGATCTTGATGGTCCACTGGCCTACGTGGGCTGGACCCAGCTCTCAGGGCCAGAGGTGACTCTGCAAGCCGGCGCCACGGCAGAGGAGGTGAGTTTCATCGCCCCCTACGCCAATGCCACCGCGATATTTGAACTGACCGCCATCGACGGTGCCGCCCAGGAGAGCAGGGAGCAGGTGGTGATCTCACCGTCACCGATCAGGCAGGGCAGCAGGCAAGCGCCCCCCTCCAGGTGACGGTTACCAAGCGTTAAGCAGTAAGCGCCATAGGCACTCAACGGTGAAGGCGGTTACTGGGATAACAGAGGGATCTAAAAACGAAAAAGGCGCTGGTGGAAATCTCCACCAGCGCCTGCAAGCTACTACAATTTGGCGTCCCCTAGGGGAGTCGAACCCCTGTCGTCGCCGTGAAAGGGCGATGTCCTAGGCCTCTAGACGAAGGGGACAGAAAAGCTTTCTGTCTTACTTCTCACTGTATCCGGAACGGCCAAACACCCCGGTACAGCACTGCTATTTGGTGGAGCTAGTCGGGATCGAACCGACGACCTCTTGCATGCCATGCAAGCGCTCTCCCAGCTGAGCTATAGCCCCGTCGCTACAGAGGCGGCCATTATAGGCGCTGAAAAACTGTCGTCAAGTAGTTTTATGACTATTCGATGAATCTCACCCCAAAGCGCCTCGGCAGTGGGATCCCCCACGCTGGGCGACCCACCAGGGGCCGCCCTGGGGGGTATTTCAGCCGATGTAGGCCAGGGCCCGATCGATGCGCGCCAAGGTGCGTTCACGGCCGATGAGCCGCACGGTCACATCGATGGGTGGGGAGACTCCAGCGCCGGTCACCGCAACCCGCAACGGCTGAGCCAGCTTGCCCAGATTGAGTTCGTGGGCTGCCGCCACCGCCTCCACCGCCTGGTGGATGGCACCATCACTCCACTCCACCGTCGCCAGTTGATCCCGCAATGCCCGCAGCGGGGTGGCGATGGCGGCGGTGAGGTTCTTCTTGGCCGCCTTTTCGTCGTACTGCTCAAACTCCCGGTAGAAGAAGAGGCTCCCCTGCGCCATCTCTGCCAGGCTCTTGGCCCGCTCCTGATAGGCGATCACCACCTCCACTAGATCGGGGCCCGTGGTGGGATCGACATCGAGCTTACCGAGGTGGTAGGAGAGCTCCTCCGCCACCCGGGCCGGCGGCAGGGTCTTGATGTAGTGCTGGTTAAGCCAAAACGCCTTGCTCATATTGAGCGCCGAGGCGGAGTTGTTGATATCGGCGATATCGAACAGCTGGAACATCTCCTCCCGGGAGAAGATCTCCTGGTCGCCATGGGACCAGCCGAGCCGTACCAGATAGTTGAGCAGCGCCTCGGGCAGGAAGCCCTGATCGCGGTAGTCGGTCACCGAGGCGGCGCCGTGGCGTTTGGAGAGCTTCTGACCATCCTCGCCCAGGATCATCGGCACATGGGCGTAACGCGGTGGCTCGGCCCCCAAGGCACGGAGGATGTTCATCTGGCGCGGGGTGTTATTGAGGTGGTCATCACCGCGGATGACGTGGGTGATGCCCATATCGAAGTCATCCACCACCACCGTAAAGTTATAGGTGGGGCTGCCATCGGAGCGGGCGATGATGAGATCGTCCAGCTCCTTGTTGGCAAACACCACTCGGCCGCGCACCAGGTCATCCACCACCACCTCCCCCTCCTCGGGGTTACGGAAGCGGATCACATAAGGGGCCTCCTCGCCGGAAGGGAGATCACGCTGACGACAGCGGCCGTCGTAACGTGGCTTCTCCTTGCGTGCCATCTGCTCGGCCCGCATCACCTCCAGCTCATCCTTGGAGCAGTAGCACTTATAGGCCTTGCCCTCCGCCAGTAGCTGCTCCACCACCTCGGCATAGCGGTCAAAGCGATGGGTCTGGAAAAAGGGACCCTCATCGTAGTTAAGACCGAGCCAGCTCATCCCCTCCAGGATGACATTGACCGACTCGGCGGTGGAGCGCTCCAGGTCGGTATCCTCAATGCGCAACACAAAGCTGCCGCCATGTTTGCGGGCGTAGAGCCAGGAGAAGAGCGCAGTACGGGCACCACCGATATGGAGATAACCGGTGGGGCTGGGGGCAAAACGGGTACGGACGGTCATAGATTCAGCTCGTCAAATCAGTTGCGGGTATCCGGGCCGTGCGGGTCGTCGGCGCTCGGAGTCTCATAGGGGAAACGCACATGGCCAAAGCGCACCACCAGGACGGCCAGGCCCAATAGCAAAATGGCCCCGGCCACCGCCAAGATGCGCCACTCATCCATCCCCTTCATATCGAGGATCAGGTAACGGGCCAAGGCCACCATGGCGATATAGAGCGGCATCCGCACCGGCATCTGTCCCGACTGCCAGTAGGCGTGGACCATCGCCACCACCTCCAGGTAGATGAACATCAGCAGCAGATCAGCCAGGCGCACACTGCCGGAGGCGGCCATGTGCCACACCTCTTGGCCTGCGGCCACCACCGTGGCGAAGAGGATGACGAGGAGGCCCAGGTCCTCGATCACGGTGGCGCTCCGTTTGCCGCTGGTGCGGATCCGTTTGACCATGGAGGGGGCTCACTTAGCGGGAAAAGGGGGCGAAAGTATACCTGCGATCCCCCTCAGGCGGGCAGTGCCCACCAATTCCATGCGCAAAATGTGCGAAATCGTCACTCATACTTCACGCCCGTGGTCTATGCTTCCAAAGTATCAAGATTTAGATGTCCCAACCCCTTTATCACAGCGTGATAGTCGAGGAGACCATGAACGCAAAATCCGCCCTGATCGTCCCCTACCCGGCCCAAGATAAGGCCCATAGCCACCAGAATGCCGAGCGTATCTTCGCTGCCGAGCTGTTGGGTAGCGACGGTAAGGTAGTGGTAGTGCACCGTGGCCGCGAGTACCTACTCAGCCTCTCCGCCGACGGCAGCGAGCTGGTGCTGAGGCAGTAAACCCGCCACACCCACAACACTCTCAGTCGCCAGCCCCCCTCTCGGGCCAGGTCCGCCGCTGAGCGGACCGCCCGCCCTGGTAGTCCCCTATCACGAAGATTCCGGGCCGCTTACGGCTCCAGCCACCGGCTTTCACACATTAAAAGATCCGTTTTATCTCCCATTCACCCGGTAGGGGGTATGCCCCCTTGGCAGGGGACGGGGTAATCGGGTATTTAGAGCCCCTTCTGGGAGGATGGGCGGGGGGTGACAAATGGATAGGTGCATCCAGCAGTTAGAGGCATTGGCCAGCCGCCAGCCAGGTCTTGATCAGGCAGTGGCCAATATAAAGGCCGACCGGGCCAGCCCTACTAACCCCCATGGCAACCTCACCGCAAAGGTCACCACCGCCCTGGCTGGACGCTGCCACTCTCTCCCCAGCGGGGCCACGCAGGAGATAAGCCAGGCGATCGACGAACATAAGGTGATCCATCGACCCGATCTTTACGAACCGGTCTCCACCCCCACCACCGCCCTGCGCCGAGTCACCTCGCTCACTACATTCGTCAACTATCACCTCCTCACTGGGGCCGATAGCAGCAGTAATCAGGAGCTGGTCAAGCACCACCTCATCACACAGGGCCGCCATGACGCCGCCCTCTCGGTCTTAAGAGGCACCACTGGCCGCCTTGACAGCGCCACCTGGTGGACTCACCTGGCAGAGGATGAAGAGCCACCAGAAGAGGCGGAAACCTACATGACTGAACTCGCCCTCTCTGACCACGAACTGAACACCGCCCGCCAGGAGGGCTGGGGTATCGAGTTGGCTCTACCCACCGGGGCCTTCACCTACCCACTCTATAAACCCACTTCACTGGAGGCCTTCTTTGAGGGGACCCGCTTTCGGCCAGATTTGACCTCGGCCCCCTGCGGATACACAGCACCACCGGCAGGCTTTACACCACGACCGGAGCTGATTAGTCGCAGCGTAAGCTACGGCAATATTGGGACATTAGAGACCCACGTCACCATCACTCCCCTACCCTACCACCGCCCGGGCACCCCATGAGTCCGCAAGAGCACTATCTACAGCAGTTGACCAAAGTGGCGTGCCAAGGCCGGAGCGATCCATTGAAGGCGCTATTGTGGGCGCGACTCACCGGTACCCTTGAGCCGATAGCGGGGATCCGCTCCCCTCCGCTCAGCCGGGATGAACCCGATGCCAGCCTGTTGCTCATCCACCTCTACACCCGCTTGGCCCCAGCGGCGGCCGCCCGTGACTATCTGCGTTATTCAGCGGCCGAGCTACTAATGGATCTTCTCCCAGATCCAGCCACCGATGCGGCGCTCTTAACAAACCTCGGTCGCTTGGTGGGCAGCTATCAGGTTGCCAGCGCCCCCGCCTTAGCAGCGCGACTGCATTGGCAGCTTTGGGGCCTCCTGCGGGATGGCCTAGAGCGCCCGTTACAGCAGCTCATGCACCTGAGCGGTAGCGCCCTTGCGCGCGCCACCCAGGTGCTGGACCTATGGCTAGCCGTCACTCCCCCCCTCTCCCCTACGGTCACAGAACTCCAGAAAAAGGCGGTGGAGGAGCTGTTTAATCACTCGATCGACACCATCCGTAACCACCTCTCGGAGCCGCATGGCCAGTTGCTGCTACTCACATTTCGCGCCCTCCTCAAAGTGGATCCAGGCCAAGCGGGCAAGATAGGTGTACTCGCCATAAGCAGACTGATCGATGAGGTGAACGGGCGCCACCAGGAGGCACTGCTGCGCCACTGGGACAGCCAGTGCTGGGAGTTGGGTATCGTCATGGGCCAACCCGAAAGGGGGGATTGGCTCGCCCAGTTCAAAACTGGGTTAACCCGCATCGAGCACCAGCGTGAGTACCAACAACAGTTTTCAAACACCTTCTGGCAGTCGTTGAAGACCCTGGGCAACCTGCATGAGTTTCTCGCAAGTGCCTGGGCGCCAACCCCATTACCGACCCAGCAGAGACCGATGCTGAGTCTCGTCGCCGGAGGAGGGTCATGAAGGCGATCAGCTTCTTCTCCTTCAAAGGAGGGGTTGGGCGCACCGCCCTTGTGAGTAACCTCGGTGTCCACTGGGCGCGCCAAAATCGAGTGGTGGCGGTGATGGACCTGGACCTGGCAGCGCCGGGCCTCAGCTACTCCCCATTGGCAGGGGAGCACCTCTACCCAGAGGGGCGGGGACTCGGGATGGCCGATCTGTTGGAGGCGTTCGGGCAGGGGGGCCCAGAGGCGACAACCATCAACTTCCTTCCCCCCCATCTGCTGCTGCGGGAGATGGTACTGCCACCAGGAAGCGGTAGCGGTCGGCTGCTGCTACTGGATGCCGGACGCCCCTTGGAGCAGCCGCGCCCAGGGGCGGGGCCGGCCTTTGCCCGCGGGATCCCCAGTCCGGAGGGTAGTCACACAGAGGCGCCGCGCCAACACGCCCTGCGCAGCCTGGCCCACTATCTACGGGAGGATCTCACCCACTGGCGAGTCCCCAACGGCAGCGCCGCCGGCCGCCCCATCGACCTACTACTCATTGATGCCCGCACAGGTTTCCCGGAGCTGGTCGATCTCAGTCTCGGCTATCTGGCCGACCGTATGGTACTGATCGCCGGGCTCAACGAGCAGAACCTACACGGCCTGGGACTCACCTTGAGCGCCCTCCAGCAGGGGCCGCAGCCCCGCGTCCCGCTGGACCAGCTGCCGGCCCTGGTGAGTGTGGTCTTCTCCCCAGTGCCGGCCGGCGAGGATGAGGGGGTCTTACACTGCCTGGAGACGGCCCACCGCACCCTCGCCCGCCACCTGCGCCGCACCAGTGCAGGGCGGCCGGAACTCCCACCGGCCACCTTTTCGCTCCACTACACGCCCATGCTGGCCACCAGCGATCGACCCATCCTACTGCACGCCCCCCGCTCGCTCTATGCCCGCGAGGTGGAGGCCATTGCCGAAGATCTGGCTGGGGCGCGCACCGGCACGGAGGGGCAGGATGAGGTGCTACAGGAGGCGCGGCGGCGCGCCCTGCGCACCACCGATCTCAAGGCCCCCACCCCGCAACGGCCCGCCACAACGGAGCGGGTCGGCCGGGATCCCAGCAACCCCTTTACCGATCTGCCGGCGTGGCACTGGCCACTGGCGTCGGAGTTGGAGTCGCAGGCAGAGGCGGCCCGCTCAGCATGGTTGGCGCGCCACTTCACCCTCGCCCCAGGGGTGGAGCTGCCACAGGAGTATCTGCTCGACCTATTGGCCTGGAGTGGGGGTCTGTCAGCGGAAGAGAAGGGGCAGATCATGGCCAACGCTGGCCAACTCTCCCAGGGGCAGGTCGAGCAGCTCATTGAGATACTGGAGAGTGAGCGGCGCCAGTTCATGGCGATGTGGAATGAGCAGCCAGAAAAACAGGCAGCGCTCTTCGAGCTGCTCTATCAGACCCACCGCCAGTGGCACCGGCTACTCCACCGGCCAGAGGGGGCCACTGAGCAGACCCACTTCTTTAGCCTCGCGTTGGATCAGGCCGCGCCCCCCTCCTGGTGCGACCTGGCGGACTACTGGCTGCTGCTGGCGCGGGAGCTATTCCAGCATGGCGAGGGAGAGCGGGCCCAAGCGGCGGTGACCCGCGCCACCGCGGTGGCCGAACCAACCGCGGTAGGGCTGCGTCTATTGGAGTTGGTGGAACCTGGCAACCTCAGCAGCGAGCGACTGGCAGCAGTGGAGAGGCGCGGCCAGGAGTTGAGTACCAATGAACCGTGGCACAGGTTCTACCTGGCCCGGAACCGCCTCCGCCGCACACCGCCGGCGACCCAGGAGGCGATCCGTCTCTTACGGCCGCTGCTCGACCCACCACCACAGGTGGCAGAGCGCTGCCTCGCACTCACCCGGTTGGTCCTAGATATACCCGAACTGGCCCTCCAGGCGGAGCCCCTAGCCCGACAGACAGTACAACTCAATCCCGAGCGCAGCATCGCCCACCATGCCCTCGGCAACCTCCTCTCAGAGCACCTCCAGCGCTACGACGAGGCGGAGGCCGCCTACCGCCGCGCCTGCGAGCTCGACCCTAAAGATGCCTATCCCTGGAATGGCCTCGGCAACCTCCTCTCAGACCACCTCCAGCGCTACGACGAGGCGGAGGCCGCCTACCGCCGCGCCTGCGAGCTCGACCCTAAAGATGCCTATCCCTGGTATGGCCTCGGCAACCTCCTCTCATACCACCTCCA
>QKFD01000004.1 GCA_003251535.1 Chromatiales bacterium
ATGGACTTGGTTCCCAACTTGACTGCGCAGGTGCAACGCAACTGCGACATCTCCGATGCCCACTTCGCCGGCGACTACACCCTCTGCACCTACCTACTCAAAATGCGCGAGTTCTTCCGCTGGGAGAGGGGCTACCGGCTAACGGATCGCCTGCCCAAACAGGAGGTGGGTAGCTGGCTCCAAGAGCGGGAACAGCGTTGGGCGGCACTGGATGGGGTGGAGTATCAGCCCATTGCCATCGACGGAGCGCACTATGCGCCTTTCGAGTCTGCGGCCATTAATCGCGTCTTGCTCCCCCATGGCCTGATCTACAGTGGAGGTTACGGCGCCTTTGGCAAACCCCACTTCTTTCTTGCCCAGCTGGAGCAGCGAGAACAGCGTCATGGCCATCAGGTCGTGATCGCTGGCGCGGAGTTGGCGCGCGATCTCACCGCACCACCGGCGATGTTGCAGCAGGATACCATCTACGTCCGCCGTGAATCGGTACGCCGCATGGTGTGGGAGCGGATTGAAGAGTGGCAGGTGCGGCAGGGGGAGAGCCCGATGGCGAGAGCCGCCCACCACCACGGTTTTGCCGAGGATGCCGAGGCAGCTCTAACGGCCATGACCCAGGCAGAGATTGCCACCATCATCCTGCACGAGGAGGGGGAGCAGCTGGCAGGTGAGCAGCTTGGTGGCGATTGGGAGCGGTTGCTGATCGATATCTCCCGCAGCAAAGCGGAGTATCTGGCGCGGGCGGTACGGGATCATCTCGCCGATACCGTCACCACGCTCCCCTCTTTGGTAGCGACAGGCAACCGTGGTGCCATCCATCTCTATATGGCCAATCTGACTGGCCTACGCCGCGATCTCTTTCCCTCCCTGATGGGGGTCTACAACGATTGGTTGGAGAGCGGCGCTTGGGAACCGTGGGATGCACTCATAGCGTCGGCGCGCCCCCACTGGGAGGCAATGACACAGGAGTTGCTGGCGCTCTGGCGTGAGCTGGGGGCGGCGGCGGGTGAGCAGATAGTCGCACTGCTACCGCGGATGAGGTTGTGACAGCGGGGGAAAGGTACGGCGCGAGGCGCCGAAAAAAGAGCGGGCGACCCAGAGGCCGCCCGTCTTAATCCATCAATATCCGCCCTTACGCTTGGTCTCGGGCAGGCCGCCCACCTTACTGGCCTGCTTGGCGGGACCCCGCGGGAAGTGCTCATAGAGCGCCTTGGCGTCAATCTTCTCGCCCCATGCGGAGGAGAAGTGCTTCACCATATGGCGCTCGTTGGGCTGATTGCCACCATTGTTGATGTACTCATCACGCAGGTAGTGGATGATCTCCCAAGCGCGATCGCTCAGGGCCAAGCCCTCATCCGCGGCGATTGCCTGGGCAACCGCTTCGCTCCAATCCTCGATGTTGACCAGATAACCGTGGTCGTCACACTCAATACTCTGGCCGTTGACCTCATAAGGCATGGATTGCTACTCCTCAAACACGTTTCTTAGGAAGTGTCATTAACGCAAAAAGGCGACGGATGGATTTTTTACTCAATTCTCTACGTCGCCAAAAACAGGCTATTTTAGAGCCTTATGCGGGATAAACAAGCCACAACCGAGGGTTCTATGTGGTCCCATCCCCCGCTCTTGAAGATGAATAGAGTCCTCCTGAGGCAGATCCGCCACCATGAGACTGCGGGTATCGAGGGATCCCTCCCCCATCGCCAAACGGTGAGATTTACCGCACAGGACCTTTTTAAATTTGATGCCCAACGCCCGCAGTTCCGCCACCGCTCGCGTGGTGAACTGCTCCTCTGACTCCCCCTCCTCTACCACCACATAACGGGCATAGAGTGTGGAGGCGACAGTCAGTGGCTTGGCACTGGCGCGCCCCACCTGTAGTAGATGACCGGCGACCACCAACTCCTTCCCGCTCAATGCCTGCGCATCACTCAGCCGCTCCTTGGGCAACCGCAGCGTCAAGCGGGTACGGCGGGAGAGATAGAGCAGTTGGTCGGCACCCTCTGGTCGGTCCCAACCATTACCTGAATCGGCGCCATGCACGATGTGTAGCCCAGCCCCTGCCTGGGTAGGAAACCAGGGTAACTGCTGACCGATGGCCTGCAACAAGGCGTATGCGTGATCCACCGGCAGGGTACGCCACTCCATGGCGAAAGAGAGATCTTGGATAGTGTCAGGGACCAGATAGGGCTGGTCGCTCTCCTCTTCTTGCCAAAACATGGCCTACTCCAGCGGGAGTGACTCCCGTAGCTTATCGCGGTCAAACCACCACTCATCCACCACCAGCACATCCAATACCTGGGCAAGGCGCGGCAGGATCTTGGCGGGATCATCGAGCTGCATCCGCTCGACCCAGAATTCGAATAGGTCCTGACTATCGACTCCACTGTGGCGGCGTGCCACATCCCCCAGCAGCTGGCCGGTGAAAAAGACCAGGTCCTCCCGCACCCTTCCCGTAGCGCGCAGATCCACCACATAGCGGGCCACCGCTGCCGCCACCGCGGCGCCGTCTGCCTTAGGTGGAGTCTCCTCAATCAGATGCTCCAACATGGCCACGGAGAGTTCGGGGTCCACGGGATAGGTCACAGACAGCCAGATGGCATGGGCCAGGGCCTTGATGGAGTCCTTCTGCTCACCCTTATAGAGGATATCAAGGGCCTGGATGGCCTCCTCCCAACGGGCACCCTCCAAACTCAGCTGGAAACTCTGCCAACCCCGCTCCCAGGCCTCCTCCAACCGCTTAAGATCAACCAGGGCGTAACCGATATCGAGCATCCGCCGCAGGCGGCCGGCCAGATCGCCCTCTCCTAGCGCCGCCAACTCTTGCTCAAGCGCCTGGATCTGCGACTCCAGGAGTTCGCTCGATACCTTGGCATCATCCGCGCTTTCGGCGCCACTCACGGCGTCGGTCTTGAGGTATTTCAATGGTCTTCTCCGTCAAGCTGGGGCGAGTCAGGTAAAGGCGGCTTCGAGTCGATCTTCCCAATTCTCCGGCGTATCGGGATAGGGCGGTTTGACATCGATGCGGAAAAACATCTCCCCCTGGGCGCGCTGATGGACCACCTCCACCAGCTGATCAAAATTAGCGAGCTCCGGGTGTTGGATCAGGATTTCGCTCAAATAGAGCATCGGACACCTCTTATTAGGGAAACAGGACGCGGGAGCCTATCAATAGGGCAATCTCCCACTGCCGAATCTATATGGCGACGGCCTCAGAGGAGGTC
Source organism: Chromatiales bacterium (assembly GCA_003251535.1). GTDB lineage: Bacteria > Pseudomonadota > Gammaproteobacteria > Thiohalomonadales > Thiohalomonadaceae > SZUA-493. The sequence continues at coordinate 3,219 of QKFD01000004.1, forward strand.
AAGGGTGTTCTATATCCGAGTAACCTAATAGGCTAATATTCAACCCCACCCGTCATAGGGTCGCAACTCCTCAAGAGAGGGGTATCCCCCGTGTGGTCCCCCGGAGTTCTCCCAAATGGCTGAAAAGAGCCCTTAATATAACGACATAACCCAATGATTCAAATGGAAAAAATGGTCAGTATGACCCTTGCAAGCCCATGGCTAACAATTTTTTTGTATATCCCGAATAGGATAGTTGATGACCCCTCCCCCATCCCATCGGAAGGATATTCCATCGTATTAGGGAATCCTAAACTTTCGCGCCAAGTTAAAGCAGGACCCATGCCTCGCTTAGCTAACCGGACTGATATTGCAGATGGCCAAGAGGCCCTCTGCCAAATGGACCCGAGCCATTCCCGTAACGGGGCGTGGCGGCCCAAACCCAAGTCTTATCTCTGACGGGAGAATGATAATGGCGAAAAAGATGCACGATACCCCCATGCTGGACCAGCTGGAGAGCGGCCCTTGGCCGAGCTTCGTCACCGGCCTGAAGCGCCTCGCCAATGACGAGGGCAAGCCCTACGCCGACATGATGAAGGACCTCCTGGGCCAGCTGGAGACCTCCTACCAGACCCGTAAGGGCTACTGGAAGGGTGGCACGGTGGGCGTCATCGGCTACGGCGGCGGCGTCATTCCCCGCTTCACCGAACTCGTTAACGAGAACAAGGAGCCGAAGTTCCCTGAGGCTGCCGAGTTCCACACCCTGCGCATCATGCCGCCGGCCGGGATGCACTACGACACCGCAACCCTGCGCAAGATGTGCGACGTTTGGGAGACCTACGGCTCCGGCCTGGTGGCCTTCCACGGTCAGTCTGGCGACATCATGTTCCAGGGCTGCACCACCGATAACGTGCAGAAGGCGTTCGACGAGTTCAACGAGATGGGCTTTGACCTCGGCGGTGCCGGCCCAGCTGTGCGTACCGGCATGTCCTGTGTCGGTGCTGCCCGCTGCGAGCACTCCTGCGCCAATGAGCAGCGCATTCACCGCACCCTGGTGAACAAGTTCCTGGACGACATGCACCGTCCGGCGCTGCCCTACAAGTTCAAGTTCAAGGTCTCTGGCTGCCCCAATGACTGCATGAACGCCATTCAGCGTGCTGACATGGCCGTCATCGGCACCTGGCGCGACGACATGAAGGTGGACCAGGCCGAGGTGAAGAACTTCGTGGCCGGCAAGGGCCGCAAGTATGTCATCGACAACGTCATCACCCGCTGCCCCACCGGTGCCCTGTCGCTCAATGACGACGACACCCTGGCGGTGGAAAACAAGAACTGCGTCCGTTGTATGCACTGCATCAACGTGATGACCAAGGCACTCTCCCCGGGCGACGACCATGGCGTCACCATCCTGGTGGGTGGCAAGCGCACCCTCAAGATCGGCGACCTGATGGGCACCGTCATCGTCCCCTTCATGAAGCTCGACAGCGACGACGACTTCGAGCAGCTGGAAGAGTTTGCCGGCAACGTCATCGACTTCTTCGCCGAGAACGCCCTGGAGCACGAGCGTACTGGTGAGATGATCGAGCGTATCGGTCTGATGAACTTCCTTGAAGGCATCGGCATCGAGATCGACCCCAACATGATCACCAGCCCGCGCATGAACCCCTACATCCGCACCGACGACTGGGACGACGAAGCCCAGAAGTGGGAAGAGCGTAAGGCAGCGGGCTAAGGCTCACTAGGAATCGACCGTGGGGGTGGTCCGCCACCCCCAGTGCAACCAGCTACTGACGGAGGTAATTTAATGTCGACTGCACCGCGTATGCCCATCGAGAGCGGCGTTCCCGACCCGTTTCCGTATATGCACCCCACGCTGAAGAACAACTTCGGCGCTTGGAGCTACCACGATCGTCCCCGTCCCGGTGTCCTGCACCACGTCGCCAAGAATGGTGACCAGGTTTGGACCGTGCGCGCTGGCACCCAGCGCCAGATGGATGTCTACACCATCCGCAAGCTGTGCGACATCGCCGACGAGTTCGCTGAAGGCTTCGTCCGCTTCACCATCCGCTCCAACATCGAGTACATGGTGACCGACGAGAGCAAGGTTCAGCCGCTCATCGACAAGCTGCAGGGTGAAGGTTTCCCGGTCGGTGGCACCGGTAACTCCATCTCCATGATCTCCCATACCCAGGGCTGGCTCCACTGCGATATCCCCGGCACCGACGCCTCCGGCGTGGTGAAGGCGCTGATGGACGAGCTGTATGAGGACTTCATCAAGGAAGAGATGCCGAACCGCGTTCGCATCACCACCTCCTGCTGCCAGATCAACTGCGGCGGCCAGGGCGACATCGCCATCAACATCCAGCACACCAAGCCGCCGAAGATCAACCATGATCTCGTGGCCAACGTCTGCGAGCGCCCCTCTGTTGTTGCCCGTTGCCCGGTGGCTGCTATCCGCCCGGCCATGGTCAATGGCAAGCCGTCACTGGAAGTGGATGAGAAGAAGTGCGTCTGCTGCGGCGCCTGCTTCCCCCCCTGCCCGCCGATGCAGATCAACGATCCTGAGCACTCCAAGCTCGCCATCTGGATCGGTGGTAAGAACTCCAACGCCCGCTCCAAGCCGACCTTCCACAAGCTGGTCGCTGCTGGCATCCCCAACAACCCGCCGCGTTGGCCTGAGGCCTCTGAGGTGGTGAAGAAGATCCTCGGCGCCTACAAAGAGAACGCCAAGGATTGGGAGCGTATGGGCGAGTGGGTTGAGCGTATCGGCTGGCCGCGTTTCTTCGAGCTGACCGGTCTGCCGTTCACCAAGTACCACATCGACAACTGGCGTGGCGGTCGTGTGAACCTGAACGCTTCCGCTCACATCCGCTTCTAACGGAAGTGATAAGGAGTTGACCTTGAAGTTTGCAATCCAGGTAAACGAAGGCCCCTATACCCACCAGGCTTCCGATACCGCCTATCAGTTCACCAAGGCGGCATTGGAGAAGGGGCACGAGGTGTTCCGGGTGTTCTTCTATCACGATGGCGTGAATAACGGCACCCGTCTGACCACCCCTCCGCAGGATGATCGCAACGTCATCAACCGGTGGGCGGCCCTCGCTGAGCAGTACAACCTGGATCTCGTTATCTGCGTTGCCGCGGCCCAGCGCCGCGGTATCGCTGATGCCGACGAGTCGAAGCGCAATGGGAAGGATGCCGATAACATCCACCCGCGTTTCCGCATCTCGGGGCTGGGCCAGCTGATTGAAGCGGGTATCCAGTCTGATCGTCTGGTTGTGTTTGGCGACTAAGCCGACAGGGGTGATGTCATGAGTGAAGAGATGATGGAAGGCGGCGGTACCATCAAGAAGTTCTGCTACATCAACCGCAAGGCCCCTTACGGCACCGTGTACGCACTGGAGTCGCTGGAAGTGGTGCTGATCGGCGCTGCCTTCGAGCAGGATGTCAGCTTGGTGTTCGTCGACGATGGCGTGTTCCAGATCACCAAAGGTCAGGACACCGCAGGCATCGAACAGAAGAACTTCTCCCCTACCTACCGTGCGCTCGAAATGTACGACGTGGAGAAACTCTACGTTGAGCGTGAGGCCCTGGAGGCCCGCGGCCTCTCCGAAGAGGACCTCATCGTTGACGTGCAGGTGATGAGTGCCGCTGAGATCCGCGACCTGCTAGAAGAGCAGGATGTGGTCCTGTCGTTCTGAGGGGAGAGAGAAAACAATGTTGCACACCGTCAACAAGTCGCCCTTCGAGAAGAACAGCCTCGAAACCTGCTTCGCGCATGCCAAAGAGGGCAGCGCAATCCTGCTCATCGAGGACGGCGTCTACGCAGCCATTCAGGGCTCCGTATTCTCCGACAAGGTGAAGCAGGCCATGAGCACCTGCACCGTGTATGCCCTTGAGGGTGACCTCAAAGCACGCGGTGTTGCCGGTAAGGTAATAGACGGCATTCAGCTGGTCGATTACGCCGGTTTCGTCGACCTTGCCTGCCAGCACGACAAAGTCACTGCCTGGTTGTAACAGGTCTTTATTTCTTGATTAGGCGCATCTAACCGAAAGGAGATATGCAATGGGTACGATCAGCATCAATGGTAAGAGCATCGAGACCGACGAAGAAGGTTACCTCACCAACATCGGTGACTGGGACCGTGACATCGCCGGTGAGCTGGCTAAGTCTGAGAACATCGACATGACCGAGTCTCACTGGGAAGTAGTTGACTTCCTGCGTGAGTACTACCAGGAGTATCAGATCGCCCCGGCCGTCCGCGTTCTGACCAAGGCTATCGGCAAAAAGCTCGGCCCAGAGAAGGGCAACAGCAAGTACCTGTACGAGCTGTTCCCCTACGGTCCCGCCAAGCAGGCCTGCAAGATCGCTGGTCTGCCGAAGCCGACCGGCTGCATCTAAGCGTCACCCGCGGGGGGCGGTCATCGCCCCCCGCCTCGAACGGCCGAAGTTTTCGGAGGAACTCTTGCAATGACAGGCTTCTACGCCGCACTGTTTTGGATCGCGACGCTGGTGCTCGTCGGTGGCTTGGCGTATCGCATCTACGAGTATGCGAAGACCCCTGCCCCGCTCAAGATACCGACCACCCCTGCGCCGACCACCTTCGTGGGCGTTCGCCTTCGCATGTTGCGCGAAGTGCTCCTGTTCGAGAGCCTGTTCAAGGGCAACAAGTGGATCTGGCTGTTTGGCTGGATGTTCCACGTTGGCCTTGCCCTCGTGCTACTGCGTCATTTCCGCTATTTCCAGGAGCCGGTGTGGGGCATCATCGCCTTCATTCAGCCTTTCGGCATGTACGCCGGCTTCGCCATGGTAGGGGGTTTGCTGGGGCTCTGGGCGCGCCGCATCGTTGTTGAGCGCATCCGTTACATCAGCAATCCGTCTGACCATCTCATGCTTGCCCTGCTGGTCGGTATCGGCCTGACAGGCCTCGGCATGAAGTTTGTGAGCCATACCGATATCGTCTCTGTGAAGGCCTTCTTCCTCGGCCTCCAGCGCTTCGACTTCAGCCAGCCGCTGCCGAGCCATCCGCTGCTCTATATCCACCTCGGCCTGGTCGCAATGCTGATGATCGTCTTCCCGTTCAGCAAGCTCCTGCACGCCCCTGGCGTCTTCTTCAGCCCCACCCGCAACCAGGTGGATAACCCCCGCGAGAAGCGTCACATCGCTCCGTGGGCCGCTGAACTTGAGCGTCGCTGATAACGTTTGCCGATATTGAGGAGAATCGCGTGGCCGATTTCCAGACACCGCAGATCCGGGAATATCCGACCATTCCCGCCTTGCAGCCCAATTCGATGGCCCACCTCAAGCCGTATATTGCGGCCCCTGCCCATCAGGAGGCACTCGGCTTCCCTGGTGAGCTGGTGGAGAACTGGCAGCAGAAGGCCATCGAGGCGATGGGAGATCTGCTTGGTAAATACCGCTCCCTGCGGGTGTTCCTCGACTCCTGCGTAAAGTGCGGCTCCTGCACCGACAAGTGCCACTACTTCATTGGCACCGCCGACCCGAAGAACATGCCGGTGGCTCGACAGGACCTGCTGCGCAGCGTCTACCGTTACTACTTCACCCCGGCCGGCAAGCTGGGGCAGAAGCTGGGTGAGAACTCATTCATCCATAAGCTGATTGGCGCCCGTCCCATGACCGAAGCGGTACTGGACGAGTGGTATAGCTACTTCCATCAGTGCTCCCAGTGCCGTCGCTGCTCTGTCTTCTGCCCCTACGGTATCGACACCGCCGAGATCTCCATGGCTGCCCGCGAGATCATGGACCGGGTGGGTCGTGGCCAGAAGTACTGTAACGAGATCCTGGGCAAGGTCCACAAGGTGGGCAACAACCTGGGTCTGCCGGGTCCCGCACTGGAAGATACCTTGGCGGGTCTGGAAGAAGACATCGAGATGGAGACTGGCGTCAAGGTACGACTGCCGGTGGATGAAGAGGGGTGCGACATCCTACTCATCACCCCCTCGGCCGACTTCTTCGCCGAGCCCCATATGGATGGCTTGATCGGTTACGCCAAGGTGTTCCACGAGGCAGGGGTCAGCTGGACCCTCTCCTCTTACGCCTCTGAAGGCGCCAACTTCTCCATGTTTATCGGCTCCTACGCCAACTTGAAGAAGGCGGCAGAGCGGATCCGCAAGGCGGCCATCGATCTCAAGGTGAAGCGCATTGTGGTCGGCGAGTGTGGCCATGCCTGGCGCGTTGCCTACAGCTTCTGGAATACCGCCGCCGGTATTGGTGCAGGCGCCGATCCGGATGACAAATATGCGCAGGAGCTACAGAAGCAGCTCGATCCCCGTTACCCGATCCCGCAGCACATCTGCGAGTTCACCTGGGATCTGATCCGCCAAGGCAAGCTCAAGTTCGACAAATCGCGCAACGACCACCGCGTCGTCACCTTCCACGACTCTTGCAACGTGGCCCGCGCCAGCCGCATGGGTGACAAGCCCGGCGGTCAGTTCGAGATCCCGCGCAGCGTTATCAAGTCGGTGGTCAACAACTACGTGGATATGGACCCTGACACCATCCACGAAAAGACCTTCTGCTGCGGTGGCGGCGGTGGCCTGCTGACCGACGACCTGATGGAGATCCGCGTCAAGGGTGCCCTCCCCCGCATGGAGGCGCTCAAGTCGGTGGTCAACCAGAACAAGGTCACCAATCTGGCGGCCATCTGCGCCATCTGTAAGAGTCAGTTCACCAAGGTCCTGCCTTACTACGACATGCCCATGGATATGGTCGTGAGCGTCCATCAGCTGGTCAGCGATGCGCTGATCCTGAAGGGGCAGGAAGAAGACGAGCCGCAAACGGCAGCGGCGGAGTAATAACACCGGCCTGTCTCGCGCCTGAGACAGACCCAATAAAACGCATTCGGCACAGGAGATCACACATGGCGACTTCCAGCGATGAAATGAAGAGCAGTCTGACTTTCCGCCGCTACAAGGACGGCGACTACAAGCACCGTCCCTGGAACCAGGAGATCTGGCAGGCGAGCTGGACCCACAAGTGTCCCACCTACGTCCATCGCACTCCGCCGTGCCAGGGCAGCTGCCCCTCTGGCCACGACATCCGCGGTTGGCTCGACATCGTGCGCGGCATGGAGAAGCCCACCGAAGGCATGACCATGCAGGAGTATGCCTTCCGTCGCAACACCCAGGCCAACCCCTTCCCCTCCATTATGGGCCGTGTCTGCCCCGCTCCCTGCGAGAGCGGCTGCAACCGTAACCAGGTTGAGGACCACGTTGGCATCAACTCGGTGGAGCAGTACATCGGCGACTCCGCCCTCGCCAGCGGCTACAAGTTCAGCCCGGGCGCCGATACCGGCAAGAAGATCGCCATCATCGGCGGTGGCCCTGCCGGTCTGGCCGCAGCCTATCAGCTGCGCCTCAAAGGCCACTCCGCCACCATCTTCGAGGCCTACCCGCTGCTGGGCGGCATGATGCGCTACGGCATCCCTGGCTACCGTACCCCGCGTGACGTGCTTGATGGCGAGATCAACCGCATCATCGAGATGGGTGTTGAGGTTCGCGCCAACACCCGCGTGGGTAAGGATGTCACCCTGGAGCAGCTGGAGAAGGACTACGACGCCATCCTGCTCGCCCTGGGTGCCCAGTCCGGCCGTGCCCTCCCCATCCCCGGCTCCGATGCGGTCAACTGCATCAGCGGTGTCGCCTTCCTCGCCGCCTTCAACGAAGGCCGCCTGAAGGCCGTCTCCGGCCGCGTGGTGGTCGTGGGTGGCGGTGATACCTCCATCGACGTCGCCTCCGTGGCGCGCCGTCTCGGCCACATCACTGTGGAGAACGAGAAAGATCGCCCCGAGCACATCATCATCAACCAGACCGCCCACGACGCCGCGATGATCGCCAACCGTCAGGGCGCCGATGTCATGCTCATCTCCCGCTCCCCCATCCACAAGATGAATGCGGCCAAGCATGAGGTTGAGGATGCCCTGCGTGAAGGCGTCACCATCGAAGGTTCTTTGAACCCGATCGCGGTGATCAAGAACGAGGCCGGTCGCGCCATTGCCCTGCGGGTGCAGCGCCTTGCCGATGATGGCAAGACCGCCATCGAGGGTTCCGAGTTCGACATCGAGGCCGAACTCATCGTGGCCGCCATCGGCCAGACCGGCAATCTGGAGGGGATGGAGCAGCTGGGTAACAACAAGGGGCTCATCGACGCCGATAAGCACTTCCAGATCCCCAACAAGCCGGGCTACTTTGTCTGCGGCGACGTGGTGCGTCCTCACCTGCTCACCACCGCCATCGGTCAGGCCTACATCGCTTGCGAGAGCATCGAGCACTACCTCAAGCATGAGGAGCTGCTGAAGCGGCCTAAGGTGGACGTGCACCACTTCAATCTGATGAACAAGCTGCGCGAGTTTGGCCTGGAGCCGGAACACTTCCAGGCCGATGCCAAGACCGACATCACCACTAAGGAGATCGATGTCGGCCTGCGTGGCACCTCTGACGCGAAGTATGCCGTGCACAACTTCGAGGATCGCTCTGCTCACGAGATCATCCCGGCAGACGACCTGTTCCTCGGCCACTTCAACTTCACCCCGCGCATCAAGCGCGCCCACACCGAAGTGGGTGCCGAAGAGGTGCTGGGTCACTTCGAAGAGCGGCTCCAGCCCCTTAGCGAGGCCGATGCAGTCGCTGAGGCCAAGCGTTGCATGAGCTGTGGCATGTGCTTCGAGTGCGACAACTGCGTCGTCTTCTGCCCGCAGGAGGCCGTGAAGCGTACCCCAACCAAGGAGCGCACCACCGGTCGTTACGTCTACACCGACTACGACCGTTGCATCGGCTGCCACATCTGTGCCGACGTCTGCCCCACCGGGTACATCGACATGGGGATGGGCGAGTAAGGTGATGGCAATGAACGGGCTCGCAAGACTCTTGCGTCTCGCCGCCGGGGCCGCGCTGGTGCTGACTCTGTCAGCACCGGCTTCTGCGGTGCCCCTTCCGGAGATCCCGGAAGCCAAAGGCGAGCACTGTGTCGAAGACCCCGCGGTGATGCGCAAGAAGCACATGGATTACCTCAAGCATCAGCGCGACGAAACCATGCACCAGGGGATCCGTACCACCAAGTACAGCCTCAAGCAGTGCCTTGAGTGCCACGCCCCGGTGAAGGAGAGCGGCCAGGCTGTGGCCCAAGAGGAGAGCGGGCACTTCTGCAAGAACTGCCACGTCTATGCTGGGGTCAAGATCGACTGCTTTGAGTGCCACGCTACCCGACCTGAAGGGAATGCCAATTTCCATCCCATGGTCACCCCGGGCGGCGTGTCACTAAACAAGGCGCGTGACGACTCCGGCGCCCTCCTCAACCGGGTCGCTGCTGCCCATAGCGAACAGGCAGGTGCCAATCAATGAGCGAACAGAAGCAACCCGATCAGAGCCGTCGCGACTTCCTCACCAAGGGCGCGACCGCCGCGGCGGGCCTCTCCATCGCACCAGGCGTCCTGCTGTTTGGCGCAGTCAATGCTCGGCCCGCCGATCAGGCGGTGACCGACCAGGTGCGCTGGGGGATGCTGGTGGACACCAACAAGTGCGCCAACGGCTGTGATGCCTGCGTTACCGCGTGCAAAAAGGAGAACGGCTGGGGCGAACAGAGTGGCGATGAGAGCCACTCCAATGAGCTGCAAAAGTCCCAGTGGATCCGCAAAGTTGAGCTACGCCACAAGCAGACCGGCTTCGCCCACTCTTTGCCTATGATGTGCCAGCACTGTGAGCATCCGCCCTGCGCCGACGTCTGCCCCACGGGCGCCTCGTTCAAGCGAGCGGATGGCATCGTCCTGGTGGATAAGCACATCTGCATCGGGTGTCGCTTCTGCATGATGGCTTGCCCCTACAAGGCTCGCTCGTTTGTTCATGAGGAGTTGACCCACCAGCGGCCCAATGCCCCCCGCGGCAAGGGCACGGTCGAGGCCTGCACCATGTGTGTCGGTCGAGTCGATGCTGGCCTGCGCCCCGCTTGCGTCGAATCCTGCCCGAGTCAGGCCATCCTGTTCGGCGACCTCAAGGACCCCAACAGCGAGATCAGCAAGACCGTCGCCAAGTACGCCAGTACTGCGATACGTCCCGATCTCGGTCTGAACCCGGGTGTTCGCTATCAAGGCATCTGATCGGGAGCGGAGAATGGCAAGCGTTGCAGCAAAGAAAGTGCAGTTCCTCGAAACCGGCCTGAGTAGCGGCTTCTGGCTGCTCCTCGGTGGCCTGGGCCTGCTGGTCCTGTTCGGCCTAGGTGCCCACTACCAGATGGAGCACCACGGCCACTGGATCAGCGGGATGAACAATCAGATTGTGTGGGGGACCCCCCATGTCTTCGCCATCTTCCTGATTGTGGCCGCCTCCGGGGCACTCAATGTCGCCTCCATCAGCTCGGTGTTCGACAAGAAGGTCTACAAGCCTCTGGCACCGCTCTCCGGTCTGCTGGCCATTGCCCTGCTGTTGGGCGGTCTGTCGGTCCTGGTGCTCGATTTGGGTCGGCCTGAGCGGCTTACCGTGGCGATGACCCACTACAACTTCAAGTCGATCTTTGCTTGGAACATGATCCTCTACAACGGCTTCCTGGCCATTGTAGCGGTCTACCTGTGGACCATGATGGAGCGCAAGATGAACGGCTATAGCAAGCCGGTTGGCTTTGCCGCCTTCATCTGGCGCCTCATGCTCACCACCGGTACCGGTTCCATCTTCGGCTTCCTGGTGGCTCGCCAGGCCTACGATGCCGCCCTCTTGGCACCGATGTTCGTCGTGATGTCCTTCTCCTTTGGCCTGGCGGTATTCATGCTGGTGCTGATGGCTGCCTTCCGCTGGACCGGGCGGCCGCTGGGGGACGTGATGGTGAAGCGGCTGAAGAACCTGCTGGGTGTGTTTGTGGCCGGTGTGCTCTACTTCGTGCTGGTCTATCACCTCACCAACCTCTATGCCACTGAGCACCACGGGGTTGAGGCGTTTGTCCTGCGCGATGGTGGCGTCTACACCCAGATCTTCTGGTTCGGCCAGATCCTGCTGGGCAGCCTGCTGCCGCTCGCCCTCCTCTACCACCCGGCCACCGGCTCCAAGCGGGGTGCCATCGTTGCGGCAGCGCTGCTGGTCATCCTCGGTGGGTTTGCCCAGCTCTATGTGCTGCTCATTGGTGGGCAGGCCTATCCGCTGGTGCTCTTCCCCGGTTATGAGGTGAGCAGCGGCTTCTCCGAAGGGGTGGTTAACAGCTACTCCCCGAGTCTGCCAGAGGTGGTACTTGGCATCTCAGGGATCGCCATCGCCGGTATCATGGTGACCATCGCCGTCAAGGTGCTGCGTTTCCTGCCGGTTAGCCTTGCCGATGAGGTAGTGGATCCCCACTATGCTCCCAAGGCCTGATACGGCCCGCCCCTGACCTTCGCGACACCGATGTCTCCTCAGGGGACATCGGTGTCGGCGTTTTGAGAGCCCGGAAAATCCGGATGAGGTGAATGGAATGAACCAGGAACACCCCTTCGCACAGTACATCCGCATCCTTGGCAAGGGCCGCCACGGCTCCCGCGCCCTCTCCATGGATGAGGCCTTTGAAGCCATGCGCATGATCTTGGCGGATGAGATCGATCCGATCCAACTGGGCGCGTTTCTGATGCTGATGCGCGTCAAGGAGGAGAGCGCCGAGGAGGTCGCCGCATCGGTCAAGGCGATTCGACAGCACCTCGCTGTCCCTGCCAACCTGCCGGCGGTAGACCTCGACTGGTCATCCTATGCGGGTAAGAAGCGGCAGCTACCGTGGTACCTGCTCGCCACCCTGCTACTGGCAGAGAGCGGGGTGAAGGTCTTTATGCACGGCGCCAGCGGTCACACCGCCGGGCGGATCTATACCAAGAATGTGCTACCCCTACTGGGGCTGCCGGTGGCGACCAACTTCACTGAGGTAGGCCAACACCTAGAGCAGCACAACCTTGCCTACATGGATCTGGAGCACCTCTCCCCGAAGCTGCACCAGATCATCGAACTGCGGCCGCTCCTGGGGCTGCGCTCGCCGGTCCACACCATCGCTCGGATGATGAATCCACTCTCCGCCCCTCACGAGATGCAGGGGATCTTCCACCCCGGTTACCGCAACACCCATCAGGAGGCGGCCCGCCTGCTGGGTCAACCCCACATGGCGGTCATCAAGGGTGAAGGCGGTGAGATCGAGCGTAATCCGGACTCCCCTTGCCTCATCCAGAGCGTGCATGAAGGGGAGCTGTTCCAGGAGGAGTGGCCGGCGATGTTCGAGAAGCGCCACATGCGGCAGGATGACCTTGAGGTCTCCCACCTTATCGAGATGTGGCGAGGTGAGCGGGAGGATGAGTATGGTGCCGCCTCCGTCATCGGTACGGTGGCCGTCGCGCTCTACATGATGCGGCGCGCCAGCGGCCAGCAGGAGGCCGAGGCGATGGCCCGCTCCCTCTGGGAAGGTCGCAACCGCAACCGCCTACCCAGCGCCGCCTGAGCCGGGATCGCTAGCCGTCCATGGGTCATCTCCTCATCGCTGCACCGCGTAAATCCTCTGGCAAGACCACGGTTACCCTCGGTCTGTGCGCCGCACTGCGGGCCCAGGGTAGCGCGGTGCAGCCCTTCAAGAAGGGGCCGGACTACATCGATCCCATGTGGCTAGGCCGCGCCACCGCGCGCCCCTGCTACAACCTCGACTACCACACCATGAGCGAAGAGGAGATCCATCACCTCTTTGCCCGTGCCATGGTAGGGGCCGATATCGGCATTATCGAGGGCAACATGGGCATGTTCGATAGTACCGATCCCGCGGGGCGCACCAGTAACGGCTCCCTCGCCGCCCTGCTGGGGGCGCCGGTCGCCCTGTTGGTGAATGTGGAGGGGATGAATCGCAGCATCGCCCCCCTGGTCTTGGGGTTCCAGCACTTTGACCCCACGGTGCGGATCGGCGGTGTGATCCTCAACAACATCGCCGGCCGACGTCACGAGGGAAAGCTGCGGGAGGCGATCGCCCAGCATACTGATCTGCCGGTCTTGGGGGCCATTCAGCGCAACCCCGAATTGGCCATTGATGAGCGCCACCTCGGCCTCATCCCCAGCAATGAAGCCGCTCAGGCGGACACCCAGATCGCCAAGATCTGCTCCATCATGGGCGATAGCCTAGATCTTGCTGCCATCCGCCAACTGGCCAACCAGGCCGCCCCCCCTCCCCTCCTCCCGCCTCCGGTGCCCCAAGGTGCCCCAGGTCAGCCGGTGCGGATAGGGATCGCCCGAGATGCCGCCTTCGGTTTCTACTACCCCGATGACCTCGACGCCTTGACGGCCGCCGGAGCAGAGTTGGTGCCATTCGATACCCTGCGGGAGAGCACTCTCCCCACTGTCGATGGGCTCTTCATTGGCGGGGGCTTCCCAGAGACCCATATGGCCCAACTCTCGGCCAACACCGCCCTCCGCAGCGCCATCTTCAATGCCATCGAGGGGGGGATGCCAGCCTATGCCGAGTGTGGTGGCCTTATGTATCTGGCCCGTGCCATCCAGTGGCAGGGGGAGCGGCATGAGATGGTGGGGATTGTGCCGGGGGAGATCGTCATGCAGCGGCGCCCGGTGGGACGGGGCTATGTACGCCTGCGCGGGGGAGAACACCACCCGTGGCACCCCGAGGGGTTGCCGGTGACCGAGTTCAACGCCCACGAGTTCCACTACTCCTCGCTAGAGGGGCTACCCGCCGACACCCCCTTCGCCTATCACATGGTGCGTGGGCATGGTATTGATGGCCAGCACGATGGCTTCATCCACCGGCGACTCCTGGCCAACTACACCCACCTGCGCAGTGTCGGCGGCTATCATTGGGCCACGGCGTTTGTTGACTTTGTTCGCCGCAGCTGCCGCACCCCTTAGCCTCTCAGCATCCCCATCCAATGAGGTAGTTTTCGATGATCACATTGACCGCCGCTGCCATCGAGCAGCTTCGTCTAGCCGCCCAGAACTCCGACGCCGCCCATCTGGCCCTGCGGATCGCCGTGCGGGAGCTGGCAGATGGTGCCTTCGACTACGGTTTAGGCTGGGATGAGGTGCATGACGACGATATGAGCTTCGACTTCAAAGGGGTCGAGGTGGTGTTTGCCCCCCAGTATGGCCCCAAGCTAAAGGGGATGACCATCGACTATGTGGAGCTTGCCCCGGGCCAGTTTGGGTTCATCTTCCTCAACCCCAATGACCCCCACTTCGTCCCGCCGCAGGAGGAAGGGGCCGATGGTGGGTGTGGTTGCGGTAGTGGCGGCTGTGGCTGAGGACTGCCGCCCCCCTCTGGGGAAAGCCTTTTAAGGAACAAGTAATTACCGGTTCCATCAGGCGGCCGCGGGCGGTGTTAGGAGAGGGAGATTCGGCGTGAGTGAGCGGCCTTTGAAAGGGACTTATATGGTAATATGCCGAAGTTATAGGTTCGTGACAGGTGGGCTTTCCCCACCCAACCCGAGGGCCCACTCTACGGCATGCAACAGGTACCGCACTCCTCTACGGGCAAGGCCCTGCATGGATTGACGGCCTGGTTGATCCCACCGGCCCGCGGCTGGCGTCGCAAGCCAGTCGCCTTCCACCGCCAGCTGCTCACCCCCCTGATTATCTGCGGCGGCTTTGTCGCTGCCATCGGCCTCACCAGTCTGCTGTCCTGGGCCCTACCGCACTACAGTGCCCCACTGGCGTTGCTGGAACTACTGCTGGCGCTGGGGGCCATCATCTCCCTGGCCATCTCTGTCCGCCTCATCCGCCGTGATCTCTTAGAACCCCTCTCCCATATGCGCAACTGGGCGGCGCGGGTACGCGGTGGCAACCTCTCAGCACGCATCCCCATCACCCGCAATGGTGAGTTTTGTGCCCTGGCGCGGGACGTCAACTTCCTCGGGGAGTCCCTTAAGAACCTCTCCCAAAACCTCGATGAGGAGGTCCGGCGCCAGACGGAGCAGATCGCCCAGAAGACCCACTCGCTCCAGGTCCTCTACGACGTGGCGGCCAGTATCAACGTCTCTCGCGATCTCAAGGACCTGCTCATCCGGTTCCTCCATACCATGCGCGATATTGTCGATGCCAAGGCCGGCACCGTGCGCATCATCAGTGAGGATGAGACCCAGATGGAGCTGGTCGCCAGCATCGGGCTAGAGAGCGAGGTGGTGGATAGGGAGCGGATTGTGCCGCTCCAGCGCTGCCTCTGCGGCCGCTCGGTCATGGAGGGCGAGGTGCTATACCAGGAAGATATCGCCAAATGCGGCCAGTTTGTCGGCCGCCCGATGCTAGAGGGCGATAACCTGGAGATGATCGCCGTCCCGCTGCAATACCGGGGTCGCAATCTTGGGGTCTATAACCTCTTCGTAGAGCGCAGCAGCTTGGATGCACGGGAGGATGTCAAGGCGCTGTTCACCAGCATCGGGCGCCATCTCGGCATGGCCATTGAGAAGGCACGACTCGACAACGAGGCCCGCCGCCTCTATATCATGCAGGAGCGGACCACCCTGGCCCATGAACTCCATGACTCCCTGGCCCAGACCCTCGCCTCCCTGCGATTCCAAGTGAGTATGCTCTACGACACCCTGAAGAATGAGGGAGAGGCCGCAGCCCGCTTTGAGATCGATCAGATCAAAAACGGTCTCGATGAGGCCTACACCGAGCTACGTGAGCTATTGGCCCACTTCCGGGCCCCCATCGATGCCCGCGGCCTGCTGCCGGCCATCGAGGATATGGTGAAGCGCTTCCGGGAGCAGACCGGCATCCACACCTTCCTCCAGAAGGAGTGGGACTCCACTCGGCTACCAGTCAACATGGAGATGCAGGTACTGCGCATCGTGCAAGAGGCGCTGGCCAACGTGCGCAAACACGCCCAGGCCCAGAATGTGCGCGTCATGTTGCGCTGCGATACTGACGGCAACTACCGAGTGCTGATCGAGGATGATGGGGTCGGCATGGCGCGCCCGGCCTTTAGTGGCCACCCGGGTGAGCACATTGGCCTATCCATCATGAAAGAGCGGGCCCGCCCGCTGAATGGCGATCTCCGCATCGAGAGTGAGCAGGGTGAAGGTACCCGTGTACTTCTCACCTTCCGCTATCCCGAGCAGCGCTTGCCCCCCCATAAAGAGTCCACTTCGACCATCCCGCTGGTACGGGTTCCCTGATGCCAACAGCTATGCGTGTACTCCTCATCGACGATCACACCCTCTTCCGCAGCGGACTCGAAACCTTGATGGAACGCCAAGGGATCGAGGTAGTAGGTGCCGTGGGCGATGGCCAGGAGGGCATGGATCTGGCCCTCCAACTCAACCCCGATATCCTGCTTCTCGATATGCGGATGCCCCACATGAGCGGCTTGGAGGTGCTAAGGGCGCTGCGCGAGATGGGCTACAGCGCCCCGGTCGTGATGCTCACCACCAGCAACGAGGAGCGCGACCTGGTGGAGTGCCTGCGTAGTGGCGCCCAAGGCTACCTACTCAAGGATATGGAACCCTCGGAGCTGGTTGATGCCCTGCGCGAGATCCAGAGCGGAAAGACCTTGGTTGCCCCGGAGCTGGCCGGGGTGTTGGCCCGGGTGGTACAAGGCGAAAAGAGCCAGCCGGCCGCCTTTGACCAGGAGCGGGAGTCGGATCCCTTCGGTGATCTCACCCCGCGGGAGATGGAGATCCTCAGCCTCCTAGCGGAAGGTCAGAGCAATAAGGTGATCGCCCGCAACCTTGGGATCTCCGACGGCACGGTGAAACTGCACGTCAAGGCAGTGCTGCGGAAACTCGATGTCCACTCCCGAGTAGAGGCGGCCGTCATGGCGGTAGAGCGCAATCTCTACCCCAAAAATCAGTAGGCTCAATCGGGGCTAAGCCCAAACTGTTCGCGCAACACCTCGCTGATCTCGGCCGGATCGAGGGTGCGTTGGCTGCTCTCGCCTCGCTCCACCTGTTTGAACCGATCCCCAAAGAGGATGGCCCGCCCCTCCGGTCGCTGGATCAGTACCACCCGCTGCCGGGTAAAGAACGAATCGGGGTGGGTAGAGTTGAGATAGTTGGCAGGCATGAAGTCGATCCACTCCTGGTGGGAGAGATCGAAGCTGTATTGGCTATGCCACTCCCCCTCCACCAGGGCCTGTAGGCGATACTCCTCCTCGGCCCGGTGCAGCATGAAGCTATCAAACCCCTGGCGGATCTCCTGATCCGTCTCGCCCAGGGCGATCGGTGCCCGGATCCCGTAGTTACCAAACCCCAGATCAAATAGCCATGGCTCATCGGCCAGGGTGACGAGTAGCACCATATGGGTACGTGGGCGTCGGCCAGCGTAGACCATCGGCCGTGCCCCGAGGAGTCGGTAGGGTACCCCCAGTGCCTCCAGCACCATGGCGAATAGCCCATTCAGCTCGTAGCAGTAGCCCCCTCGGCGTCGGTGGATCAACTTATCGAAGATCACCTCAGGTTCCAGGGAGATCGGCCGACCGGCCTGCACATCGAGGTTCTCGAAAGGGATGGTTTGCAGCTGATGCTGCATCAACGCCGTGAGCGTATCGAGATCCCCCGCCGGTGATCCGCCAAAGCCAATCCTGGCCAGGTAGCTCTCCATTGCAAAGTTATTGGCCCGCATCTGCTCCCCCCTAATCCGCGCTAATGGTCTGCCGCTCAACGGCGGTCGGCAGTATAGCGCCCCCTCCAGGGCTCGGGTGGGATGCAGTTGCTGTCCCGTGCGCAAACAGCCTGGTTAGCGGTGCTTGACACAACATACCAATCGGTATGTAATCGCCGCCATGGAGACGATACGGCAACCCGACCTCACCCGCCAACGCATCCTGGAGGCCAGCTTCAAGGAGATCCATCGCCACGGCTTCCAGGCCGCCAGCATTGCCAATATTTTGGCCGATACCGGTTTGACCAAAGGGGCCCTCTACCACCACTTCCCGAGCAAAAAGGCGCTCGGCCTGGCGGTGGTAGACGAGATGGTGGGGGTGCGGCTGAATGAACGTAATATCCGCCCGCTGCACGCCGCGGCCCACCCGGCCCACACCCTCATTGAACTGCTGGGTGACAAGCAGCACCAAGATGAGGAGTACATCCGCCTGGGCTGTCCCCTGAATAATCTGATGCAGGAGATGAGCCCAGTGGATGAGGCGTTCCGTATCCGCCTCACCCATATCCTAGAGCGCTGGCAGCTCGCCTTTGAGGAGGCGCTACGTCGCTCCCAGATGGCGGGGGAGGTGCGCAAAGAGGTGAACTGCCACGCCGCGGCGCTGTTCATCGTCTCCGCCTGGGAGGGGTGTACGGGGATCGCCAAAAACATGCAGTCGGTCGATGTCTATCGGGCCTGCATGTCGCAATTGCAGTCCTACGTTGCCAGCCTATTGCAGAACTAAAAATTTTACCCCGATACATACCAACCGGTATGAATCTAACCCTGTAGAAGGAGAGCCGCAGCATGATCGTGCAAACCGTGTCCCCCGAGCAGGCCACTGGCCAGGTCGCCCATCTCTATGCCCAGCTAGAGCAGCGTTTTGGCCGGGTTCCACAGGGCTTTCAACTCTATAGCGCCAGCCCTGATCTGATGGCGCAGCTGTTTGAGCAGACGGGCTACTACCTACAGCACCCTAACTTAGGGTTTGCCTTGCAGGCGCTCATCCGGCTCTTGGTATCGGAAGAGAATAAGTGCACCTACTGCATCAGCTTTAACGAGCAGCTACTGATGGAGCAGTGTGGCTACAGCATCGAGCAGATCACTGCCATCAAACAGGATCCGGCGCTGGCCCCCCTAGCAGACAAAGAGCGGGCCATGCTGCTATTCGTACTCAAAGGGGTGGCCAGCGCCCACACCATTGGTGAGGCCGATATCGAGACCTTGCGGGGCCATGGCTGGAGTGAACGCGACATCGTGGATGGGCTCTATCATGGTGCCCGCAATGTGGCGGTCGATATCATGTTTAATGCCTTTAAGGTCGAAAACGACATCTAACGGGGGATATATGAAGGTCTCTGAAGCCATTGAGGCGCGGCGGGCGGTGAAGGCATTTGATCCGGCGCACCGTCTGGAACCCGCCGAGATCGATCGGCTGCTGGCGCTGGCCATGCTCTCCCCCACCGCCTACAACCTCCAACACTGGCGATTTGTGCAGGTCACTGAACCGGAGTTGCGTCAACAGATCCGGGCGGCCGCGTGGGACCAGTCGCAGATCACCGACGCCTCACTCCTGATCATCCTAACGGCCGATCTAAAGGCCTGGCAGAAGAGGCCGGAATACTACTGGCGCCTAGCCGAACAACCGGTCCGCGACTTTATGCTGCCTGCCATCGACGCCTACTACCGGGGGAGAGAGCAGGTGGAGCGCGATGAGGTGATGCGCTCCTGCGGCATTGCCGCCCAGACCTTGATGTTGGCGGCCAAAGAGATGGGGTATGACAGCTGCCCGATGGATGGCTTCGATTTTGCCACCGTTGGGGAGTTGATCCGCTTACCGGCCGATCACGCCATCTCCCTCATGGTTGCCATCGGCAAGGCGTTACGGCCGGCCTATCCGCGCAGCGGACCCGTTGCCAAGGAAGAGGTGGTGATACACAACCGCTTCTAAAGCGGCGCATTGGCGGGGAGCCGCTCCCCGCCAATGACAGCCATCAGATCTCACAGATCCCTGGCTGGCGTTGTCCCTTGAGGGCCACCAGATCGGCAAAGACATAGAGAATGCGGTGCTCCTCATGCCACTTGCTGGGGTAGCTTTGCCAGATCCGCGGCGCCTGAAAACGACACTCGATCCCCCGCACATATTTGGCCTGCTCTTGCCGGCTGTAGTACCAAAAGGAGTTCGGGTTCCAAAAAGAGAGATGGGTGGGGTCCTGGAAGGCACCCCGGCCGTCGGTGGAGGGGGTGCGAGAGATGAGCCATCCCCCCGGTGCCAGCACCCGATAGATCTCATTCATCACTCCCACGGTACAGCGGGGGGAGACGCCATCGGCACCATGGTGACAACCCACGCTACGGCAGTGGGGCACATGTTCGAGAAAATCAAAGGCGCGGACACAGCCGACAGAGTTATCGGCAAAGGGGAGCCCCGAAAGAATATCGCAGTTAACCGCCGCCCCTTCGATATCCACACTGACAAAACCGGGCGGTGTGCCGTGGGCACCACCAAGATCGATCATCGGCAGCCCGGTGCGGCGACACTGCTCCTGGATCAGCTCATAGATATACCGATTGGAGATCTCCTGCTGCTTGAGCTGGATCTCCTGGTTACGCTCTAAAAAGGTATTGGTGCCCGCCGGCTGCATCCGATAGAGGTAGAGGCACTCAGGGATGTGGAGAAAGCGGGCGCCACTCAGATAGGTGCGGCAGATGAGATCGTAGTCATCACAGACCGCCAACATCGGATCATGACCACCGGCGCGGAAATAGGCCTCTCGCTGCCAGACCCGCACATGGTTGGGTGCATAGAAGATGGCAGAGAGTCCGTTGGCATCGGCGGCAAAGGCGCGCATGGCGGTGTAACGCCGCCCATCCACCTCCGTTTCATAACTCTCCCAGCCATACGCACGGTCATAGATCTGGCAACTGCCATCTTGATAGAAGTTGGCAAAATCGGAGTAGAGAAACTCTGCTCCGCTCTGCTCGATGGCCTGACGCAGACGGGCAAGGGCCTGGCTGGCCAGGAGATCGTCGTGATCCAGTTCAACAAGATACTCGCCTTGGCACTGCTCACAGGCAAACCGTTTCAACGCCCCAATCCCCAGGCGCTGGAGGTAGGCCGGCGGTTCGATGATCCGGATCTGCGGATGGGCCGCCAACACCGGAGGTAACACGGCCCCGCCGTTAGGGACAATCACCCACTCCCAATCGGTCTCACCCTGTTGCAGCAGTGAATTGAAGGTTTCGAGCAGGAAATCGGGTTTATGGGTGGGGGTAAAAATACTGAAACGCATGGGTCAGACCCTAAGCAGACTCATCGCTGTTAGCCCAGCGAGGATGCAGTGGGAGATGGCGGGGGACCTCCCTGTCCCCCTGGGTCAATAAGCACCTATTGGCAGAGCACCATGGCGTTGTTGTTGGCCAGCAACTGGGTATATTCACAGCGCCAGCCGGTCGGGCTGGTATCACCCGCTACGCATGGAGTCGAGCCGGTACACAGTGGGAAGTCACCATAGACAGAGTTACCACTGGTAAAGCAGGACCCGCCAATGGCCTTCTCTCCCGGATTGCAGTTGACCTCAGCAAAGTAGGAGCTGGAGGCGTTGACCGCGGTCCGGATGGTAAATGAGCTGGATCCCCCCGACGGGGTGACACAGGCCCAGTTACTGCCGTCATATTGCAGCACCTGCCCACTGGAGCAGCCGCTCGTTGTCAGGGATATGGTACCGGCAGAGATGGCGATCCCTGACCCAGCGGTATAGCTGCCGGTATCTCCCTGCGCCCCCTGAGGCCCCTGGCTGCCTTGCGCCCCTTGGGCACCAGTGGCGCCCTGGGGGCCTTGGGCCCCCACCGCCCCCTGTACCCCTTGAGGGCCGATGGCGCCCTGCACCCCCTGCGGGCCGATGGC
>QKFD01000050.1 GCA_003251535.1 Chromatiales bacterium
GGGGCCGGGGTGATGTGTAGCTGGTACTCCATGACTTCCCTCCACCTGTCCAGGTGGGGGGACCCTAGCATGGGGGCGCTAAAGGCGGGAACTGAGTACCGGGGAGAAAAAATGGGGCCGGATATTACATTGGCCGAATAGGCGCACCAGGCACCTCTGCCACCGAGTCTGGCTTGAGGGCCGCACCGAAACCTTGCAACCCGAAAGGTAGCCAGGAGGGCCCGGCCACCTGACAACACCGACGGGGGCCGCTATGCTGCGCAGCTCCCCATCACTAGCCTTGGGCCCTCAGTCGGAGGGGACGCCGTGACCACCCGTTTTGTGCTGTTCAGCCGTGGACGCACCGGCAGCAAGCTGCTGGTGCAGCTGCTCAACTCCCATCCGGCCGTGCGCTGCGAGGGTGAGGTGTTGAACGGATTCTTTTGGGGGGCCATCGGCCAGCGGCTGCTACTCCCGCTCTGCAAGCGCCAGCCGCTGCCACTGCTGTACTACCGCGCCGCTCGCAGCGGGGCGCAGGCCTGGGGTTGCAAGCTATTTGCCAACCAATGCAGCCAGCCGCGGCAGGTGGTAACAGGGTTGGCGCGGCGCGATTGGCGCATCGTGCATCTGTGGCGACGGGACCTGCTCAGCCAGGCGCTCTCCCTGGAGGTGGCCCGCGCCACTGGGCGATGGCACCGACAGCTGAACAGGCCGGAGGGGGCGACAGGTGTGGTGCTCGATCCCGAGGCCGTGCGCCTGAGCGTGGCGGAGATGCTGGTTCAGCATGAGCGTTACCAGCAGCTCTTGCAGGGGATCCCCCACCGAGAGGTGATCTACGAGGACCACCTGGCCGATCCGCTGCGTCGGGACCACGCCATGAGAGAGCTACTCGCCTGGCTGGGACTCCCCGATGCCCCCCTCACCACCACCCTCGCCACCACCTGGGAACAGCCTTACTGCGAGCTGGTGACCAACTACGCCGAGATTGAGCACCACCTACAGCGCCACTTTCCCCCCCAGACACTCTATCTCGGCCCAAAGAGGTGATGGCGTTGGCCGAGCCTGCCTGCCAACGCCGCTCACACCACACGGCCGTTCATGACGGCCATCACCCCGTCCCACTCACGCCTTAAAACTCACCAGCGGACGCAGGCGGACCAGCGGGCGGATGAGCCCAGCCGCCACCTGCGCCTCGATGACTGGCGCCACCGGCTTATAGGCCTGCGGGGCCTCCTCCATACGGCGTGACTCACGCAGGGTGACACAGTGCCAATCGTAGACGGCAGCGGCCGGCTCGCTGTGGCGGGCCGCCTGCCGGCGTAACCGCCGCCCAGCGCCGTGGCTACAGGAGTGGAGCCAGTGCGGATCCCCGCACCCGCTCACCAGATAGGAGGCATCCCCCATCGATCCTGGGATCAGCGCCAGCTGGCCGGCGTGGGCCGGGGTGGCCCCCTTGCGGTGGATGTTCATCCCCTGTTCGCAGGCAATGAGGTTGTGCGCCACCTCCACCACCAGGCGGGAGTTGTCGAGCCCGGTCACCGCCCGCAGTTGCTGGCGGATTAGCTCGGTGATCACCGTGCGATTGAGCCAGGCGTAACGGGCGGCGCTGCCCATGGCGGTGAGATAGGCCTGCGCCATATCGCCCGCCAGACCGTAGAGACCGCTGACAGGGTGTTTATACCCCGCTGGCCACGCCGCTTGCGCCTGCGCCACCCAGCGACTCCCGACATGGATGCCCACCGTGCGGGAGCCGGTGTGGATCATGGCGACCACCTCATCTAGGGCGAGTCCGGCGGCGTAGGCGGCGTGTCGGTCGAGCACCGCCTCCACACACTGGAGTTCGACAAAGTGGTTGCCGGAACCGAGGGTGCCCAACTGCGGGTCCCGCAGCAGTTCGCGCCCTCCGACCAGGGCCTCTGGCACATAGCGGGCGGCGCCCCTATTCCCCTCCAGACCGACACACGCCGTGAGCTCATCGACGATGCGCTGACGGTCCACCTGACGCCAGATCCCGACCGCCGGCAGCTGCTCCAATAACGCCCGAGGGCCGGCATCGAAGAGGGCGCAGAAGGCGCGACTGCTCAACGGGACGTCACGCTGGTTATCCAGCAACACCGCCCGCAGGCGATCAATGATGGCGGCCCGGTGACGCTCGAACTGTGCCAACCGCAGGCCAGTGGTCAAAAGGCGCATCCCGCAGGCGATATCGGTACCGATGCTAGCGGGGATGACAAACTCCGGGTCCGTGGCCACCACCGTCCCCACCGGCGCGCTCGCCCCAGGGTGAAAATCGGGGGTCGCACAGGCGTCGCGCACCCCCCATCTGCCATCGGCACTACGTACCGAGGCCAATGCCAGTAGTTGCAGGACCGCCTTCTCCTCTAGCGGTAGATCTGGCGGAAGCAGGAGACGCGCCGTGGCGCCAGCACGTTGCAGGTGGTAGACCCCCTGCTCATAGGAGAGCACCACGCCGTGACGGCGCAGCGCCTTTTGCATACGGGAGAGATGGGACATGTTGGACTGCCTAATGTTGGGCACAACGAGGCGCCGGGGCTGGATTGACCCCGGTGCATGTGCCCTCCACAGCAGCCAACTAGAGGGAGCGGTAATTTAGCTGGATGGGTTGATGGGACACAAGCGCGGGCGTGCGGACCTGCCCCCGCCGGCCCTCAGCGCCCGGTCATCAGGCGCCCGATCCACAGGCCAAACCGTGGCGGCCGGCGGCTCTGGAGATAGAGGGTGCCCGGCCCAGTGAAGCGGCAGACGATCGCCTCGCCCGAGGTCATAGCCGCCACAATGCCAGCACTGGCCATCTCTAGCCGATAGTCCATCGATGCAGACCAGGCCACCAGGTGTCCGTTGTCCACAATCTTCTGCTCTCCGGCCCGCAGCTCCAGGCGGTGGATGGCCCCAAACGACTCCAGCAACAGCAGGCCGCGCCCCTCGGCCCGCATGATAAAAAAGCCTTCGCCACTGAAGAGCCCTTGGGCCAGATTCTGCATATGGGGATCGACCTCCACCCCTTCGCTACAGGCCAGGAAGCCCCCCTTTTGGACGATCACCCCCCGCCCCTCCAACTCCACCGCGGCGATATCCCCTGGGGTGGCGGGCGCCACATAGACCGACCCCGCACCCCGGGTCGCTTGGAGGGTCTGGAGGAACAGCTTCTCGCCGGTCATGAGACGCCCCAAGCCACCCAGCAGCCCCCCCGCCATCTTGCCGGTCACCTCCAGCGTAGCGCTCATGGCCACCATCGCCCCTGCCTCAGCGCGCAGCTCTCGACCCGCCGGCAGATCCACCCGCGCCAACGTGAAGGCCCCCGGATAGAGCAGCTCATAGTGCAAGGCCGCCTGCGGCGAATAGCTGGGCGTGCTGCCGGTGGGCAGCACGCCGGTCGCTGGTGCCTTGGGGAGTGCCGGGGCGGGTGGGCGGGCGGCGCTGGGGGGTGGCGGTGGCACCGCGCTGGGCGGCGGCGGCGAGGCAGTGGCGGACTCCTCGGCCACATCGACACCGAAGTGGCGCGCCAGCGGGGCGAGCCCCCCGGCAAAGCCCTGACCAACGGCGCGAAACTTCCACTGTTGCTGCCGCCGGTAGACCTCGCCGAGGATCAGCGCCGACTCCACCATGCCTTCCGTGCGTGGCTGGAAGATCAGCAGCTCACTCCCGTCGTGACCCACGACCCGGATATGGAGCCGCCTCACCGCGGAGAATGAGCCCCCGCCAAACAGGGTGAGACAGAGGGCCACCCTCTCCACCGAGAGCGGCACCTCGGCGAACCGCAAGCGGAACTGCTGCCGATCTGGGCCACTGCCCGCCACCAGTTGCAGCGCGCCACAGGGGGAGCGGGGGTTGTTGTAAAAGACGAATGCCTCATCCGTCGCCACCCGCCCCTCGCGGCCCACCAAAAAGGCGCTGGCATCCACCTCTTGGTCCGTCCCCACCGGCTCCCAACCGAGACCGATGATGAGGTCGCCCTGGTCGGGCAACGGGCTATTCCCACCCGGCTGGAGTTGGCAACTCATGGGACTAACCCCGCTGCTGATTGGGCAGCAGGTGCCGCAACCAACCGGCAAAGGCGCTGGGATTCCGGCTCTGGATGTAGATCTTACCTGGCCCGCGGAAGCGGCAGATCAGCCCCTCACCGGAGGTCAAACTGGAGATCCAGCCGCTGCTGGCCTTCTCCAGCTTGTAGTTCATACCCTCCGGCCAAGCCACCAAGTGACCGTTATCGATGATCATCTCCTCGCCCGCGGGGAGATCGATCTCATGGATGGCACCGTAACTCTCGGCGAACAACATGCCGCGCCCATGCGCCTTGAGTACAAAAAACCCCTCACCACTGAACAACCCCTTGGTGAGATTCTGCGCGGTGGTGGAGATCTCCACCCCCTCGCTGGCGGCGAGAAAACCATCCTTCTGCAAGATATAGCCGGTACTCCCATCGAGGTGGATGGGTAACAGATCGCCCGGTTGGGCCGGGGCAAGATGGGTCACCCCGGCGCCCCGAGTAGCGCGCAGCGTCTGGAAAAAAAAGCTCTCCCCGCTGAACAGACGCCCCAACCCACCCAGCAATCCCCCCTCCAGCCGTCCCTCCACATCTACCGTGGCATCCATCGCCACCATCGCATCGGACTGGGCCTTGATGCTCTGCTGGGGGCGCAGATGCACCTCCAGCAGGGCAAAGGCGCCGCGATACAGCACGCGATAGGTGAGATCTTCCCGGGTCTCCAGATCGGATGAGGTGGCAGTCATAGGCAATCCTGCGTGGGTAAGGGGGTGTAAGGCCTCGGCCCTGCCCAATCAAGGGGTCCCATTCAGCCTACGATGATTCCGCCGCGGGGGACAACCGTCATGCCCCACAACGGTTGGAGCGGGCCTCTCACAGCCGACATACACAGGCATTCAAGCCAGCGCCGAGGCCGCTGCACCAACAGCGGGACCAGCGCCGGCTCAATGCGGACGAGGGCGCCAAAAGAGGGGGAGATGGGCGCAACCGTCTCACCCAGTGCAGCCCTATTGATACGCAGCCAGCTTGGCGCTCACGGCGCCCATGGCCTTGGCCAGCACCGCCTGCACATCGGCAAAATGGGTATCTCTATTTTCATTAAAATCGACCAGCCGGTGCCTGGCCCAGCGCGCCCGATAGTCATCATCAATCACAAACCGCACCTCCTGTAACGCGGGCTGCCGATGCACATATCTCCCCATCACCTTGACCGATGCCCTTTCCAAGGCACAGTACAGGTCCAGCCGGTCTGACTGGGCGCAATCAGCAGGATGCGCCCGCGCCCACCGGTCCTCACTCGATAGCAGCGCCGTTGCCTCCATCAGGATATCCAAATCCACCGGCGACACGTGGACATCTCGCCGCTCATAGGCGGGCAGCCCCAAAACCAAACCATCCTCTGTCTTATAAACCCCGATGACCCCAAAAATCACAACACATCCCAGTAAGACAAAGGCCGCGATCACAAACAGATATCTCTTTATTTTCACCACCCAACACCTCTACCTTCCTAGAAATCTCTATCACAAACTGGGGAAACACCAACTCACAGCGGCGATTCCTGTGCGGCGCTGCCGCCGCCCCATGGGGTGGGATTCAACTGCAACCCTACCCGGGCGTTCGAGCCGCCTCCCGCGGAATATTGCAGCCCGCATAGTAGCCGGCCGTGAGGAAGCCCCTGACTTGTGAGGAGGCAAGCGGGGGGAGATGGACATAATCCCGCCTAAACCTCATACCCCCTTTTTTCTTCAGGCTACGCGAGCTAATGAAACGAGTACAGAATGACCCACCGCAGAGGGATCCGTGGCGAAGCGCGTGTGGCACCTGCGTGTACCGGTACGAAACAGACGGTCAATAATTTTTGATCCGAGTCCACCCGATCCAACATCGCGGACGGTCCCCCCCACCCAACCCGGTGCACGCCCATGGTCAGACGCCTCCTCTCCATACTCGCCGCAACGTGGCTCCTGTCGGGTTAGCGCAGCGTAACCCGACAATCTCCACCCCGGCAGACACCACCACAAACGCGGCAGCCCGCGTAGCCTGAGTGATATGTAGGATGGCGTAGAGCCGGAGGCGAAACCCATCATGGGTTCGACAAGGCGCGCAACCTCATCGCTCTCCGACAACCCCGCGGATCCCCGTAGCACAGTCCCAATGGAGCAATGGATACCGTCTGACACACGGCTGTGGAGCAGGCAACATCACGCGCACCGCCACCTCGTAGCGCCACCACCACGCCGCTGCGATGGCTACGAAGACCAACTCGCAGGGTTGGTGTCAGCGGTGGCTGATCAAGCGATAGTGGAGCAGGCGATAGTGGTCGTTATCGTAGAAGGAGATTGCGAAATGGCCGTTCGGCCCCGGTTCGATGTGTAGATCACTGCACAGGCAATCCTTCGCCAGCGACTCCCGATAGAGCCGCTGCTCGCCATCGGCGGAGAGCAGGGTGAGACGAAGCTCACCAAGGCCGCGGGTTGACCAGTTCTCCAGCAGTACCAGCAGCTCGGTGCCTGGTAGCTGCGCCAGCGCCTCCCCCCGCCAGAAACCGGTGAGGCCGGCATCGATAGGGTGTAGCAGCCGCCGCTCGCCGCTGGCCGGATCGGCCAACCACAGCCCTCCCTCAGCGGAGAGCAGATGGGCGCTACCGGCAAACTCCACGAAGCGCTGTTGCTGCGGCAACCAGAGGCTGATCCCCC
>QKFD01000086.1 GCA_003251535.1 Chromatiales bacterium
GCCGAAGTAGTGGGCGAGCGCCGCCGCTGGGGGTTGGGGGGGGAGGGCGGCGAAGCGGTCGTACCAGAGGTAGCCGCAGAACAGCTCATCGGCGCCGTCGCCCGCCAGCAGCACCTTGACCCCCTGGCCCCGCGCCAGCTGGCAGAGCTGGTGGACCGCCACCGCGGAGTAGTCGAAGAAGGGCTCGTCGAACCAGTCGATGAATTGGGGGAGTGCCGCCAGCAGGTTGGGCCACCCCATCAGCGTCTCATGCAGGGGTAGGTCGAGGTGGGTGGCGCTGGTGCGGGCGAAGGGGCGCTCGTCGTGGCTCGGTTCGGCGAAGCCGCAGCAGTAGGCCGGCAGTGGGCCGCCGGCGTCGCGGGCGTAGGCGGCGATGGCGCTGGAGTCGATGCCGCCGCTCAACAGCACCCCGCTCGGGACGTCGGCCAGCAGCTGGGCCGCCACCACCTCCGCCAGCTGCTGCTGGAGTGCCTGGGGTGAGGGGGCTGGAGGCGGCTGCTGGAGGCGGGGCTGCCAGTAGGGGCGGCAGTGGTTCCCGGTGGGTCCCCAAGCGAGGGTGTGGCCCGGCGGCAGTTTGTGGATCCCGTGGTAGGGGGTGAGGGGGGCCGGTAGGTAGCGATAGGCGAGAAAGGTGTAGAGGCTCTCCGGCGCGAAGCGCAGCGGCAGGGTGGCCACTGCCCGGAGCCCCTTCAGCTCGGAGGCGAAGGCGATGCCGTCCTTCAGGGGGGCGTAGTAGAGCGGTTTGACCCCCGCCGGGTCCCGCGCCAGCAGCAGCTCTCCGCTGTGGCTGTCGTAGATGGCGAGGGCGAAGATCCCCTCCAGCCGGTGGAGCAGGGCGGGGCCCCACTGGGCGTAGCCGTGGGCCACCACCTCGCTGTCGCAGTGGGAGCGGAAGCGGTGGCCCTGCTGCTCCAGCTGCTGCCGGAGCGGACGGTGGTTGTAGATCTCGCCATTTACCACCGCCCAGTAGCGGCCGTCACCGGCGGCCAGCGGCTGGCGGGCGGCGGTGCTGAGATCGACGATGGCGAGGCGGGCGTGGCCCAACACGCAGTGGGGGGCCACCCGCTGCACCGTGCTGCCGTCCGGGCCGCGGGGGGCCAGCGCCGCCACCATGGCCGCCACCTGCCGCTCCTCGACGGCGCCCCCTATCAACCCCGCTATGCCGCACATCGCTGGCTCCTCACGGGGTGGCGCTGTGGCGCCGTGCGGTGCAGTAGATGGGGGAGCCCTCCGGGTCGTGGCGGTGGAGGATCTCGAAGCCGGCGGCGCTGATGGTGCCGAGGAACTCCTCGCTGCTCATGGGCTGGTCGTAGAAGGGGGTGAGGGCGTCGAAGGTGATGAGCTTCTCCAGTTCGATCAGGTCCTGCTGGGTCATCCCCTCTCGGGCCGCCCCCTCCTTGCGATAGAAGGGCAGGAAGCGGTAGGCGAGATCGCGGCTGAAGGGGTGGCGGGCGGCCAGCTCGTTGAGGTGGTGGAGCGGGGTGCCCAGGAGATCGACGTAGGCGTCGATGACCCGCAGGGGTAGGCGGCGGGTGAGCCAGCGATATTTGTAGCGCCACTCCGCCATGTGGCGCGCCGAGCGTTTGTAGGCGTGGGCGAAGAGGAGGCCGCCGGGGCGCACCTTGGCGCAGATCTGCCGGAGCGCCGCCTGCGGATCGGGGGTGTGTTGGAGGACCCGGTGGCAGTAGACCACATCGAAGGCGCCGTCCGGGTAGGGGATGTCGTAGATGGAGCCTTGGAAGATGCGCAGGCGGGGATCGTGGAGATCGGCGTAGGCGCGCTCCACCGAGCGGCTGAGGTCGAAGGCGTGCAGCTCTGCCAGTGGTAGCCCCAGCAGCACCCCGGTGTCGTCACCGGCCCCCATGCCGCACTCCAGCAGCCGCTGGCCGCTGAGATCGAACTGGTCGAAGTGGGTGCGCTGCATGATCTCCTGCCGCAGGCCAAAGCCGGGGCTATGCAGGTGGTTGCGCAGGTTACGCCAGCGGTGCCACTGGTAGCCGAAGCTCTCGGCGTAGTCGGCGCCGGGGGCGACGAAGCGGGGGATCCCCCCCTGGACGCTGGCCACCGCTCGCTGGGTGCGGCTGTTGTAGTAGGTGGTGGCGCGCAGCTCCAGGGGGTCGCCGCTGGCTGGATCGACGAACGGCAGCATCGCCTCGCTCTCTCGGATCGGGTTGGGGTGGCTCATGGTTGGGACGTTACCAGCTGGGTGGTAGCCCCCCCAACAGCTCGGCGCAGCGCTCCCGCTCGGCGGCGAGCAGCCGGATCAGGGCGGCGCGGCTGGCGGCACTGAGGGGCGGTGGCGAGTGGGGGAGGTGGGTGGCGTTGCAGATCACCCCGAGATCGGACGGCCGGAAGTCGGCCTCCAGCCCCAGGAAGCGGAAGATGGCGGCCAGGGTTGCAGCGGGGTCGCGCTGGAGCTGATCGAGGGTGGTGATGTGGCAGCGCTCGCGCCCAAACAGCCGCAGGTAGGGGGCGATGAGGCGGGAGTAGAGGGTGCCGTGGAGGTAGCGGAAGTTCCACAGCCGGTGCGCGCCATACTCGGCGCGGTAGGGGGCGGTGACGATCTCCCCAGCCTGCTCCGCCGCCTCGCACCCCGCCTGCTCCTGGGCCAGGGCGGCCTGCTCATCCTCTGGGAGGGGGGCGAACAGCCGGTTCCAGTCGCGGCGCTCGTGGTCCCGTTTGTACATGTGTAGATAGCCCGAGAGGATCCGCTCCAACGGTGCCCGGAGGATGAAGATGAAGCGGAGATCCGCCCCGAACTCCTGCCGGATCCGCTCGGCCACCCCCGGTACCACCAGGTAGGAGGTGGAGGCGTCACCCACTGCCCGCTGCTGGTGGGCGTTGGCGAAGAGCTGGAGGTAGCGGGCGCGCTGGTAGTGGGGGGTGGCCAGCTGCTGCGGCTCTTTGCACTCGGTGAGGAAGCAGTCGGGGTGCTGGCGCAGCAGCTGGTAGAGGGTGGTGGTACCGCTCTTCTGCGCGCCGGGGATGAAGAAGTTGGGGGCGGTCACGTCGCCTCCGCCCGGTTGAAATGGGCCAGCAGCTCGCCGTAGGAGAGGCGCTGCCAGTGGGATGCGAGCGGGGGGGGGCCATCGCTGCCGAAGGCGCTGTGGGGGGAGCGGCGCCAGCCGGGGAGTGTCCGGCGGATGGTGTCGGTGGCGCTGGCGGGCGCCTCGATCACCCCTTCGCCGCCGGCGGCGCGCTGGAGCTGCGGCAGGAGTGGCGCGATGGCGGCAAACTCCGGGTCCCGCGGTGCCCGGTAGAGGTAGATTGGCCCGGCCCCCGCCTGCCAGCGGGGCAGCGCCAGCAGCGCCAGCCGGGCGGCGGTGGCGGCGCTCTCGCGGCCCAGCTGGTGGTCGCGCCCGCCGTAGCGGCGCGCCAGCTCCGGTTGGCCGCGGAGCTGGGCGATGATGGCGAGGCGGCCGTAGCCGTCGATCGCCGTTGGATCGGCGGCGTAGGCCTCGGCCACCAGCTGCTCCGCCTCGGCGCTGCGGTCGGCCCACAGGTAGTGTTTGGCCACCACCAGCTTGCCCCACGGGGTAAGGCGCTGGTGTTGGCGATCGATGTCGGTCAGGGTGGCGATGGCGCTGTCCTCCAGCGCCAGTTCGGTGGCCAGGGTAAAGCCGAGGTCGCTCTCCGCCGCGCCGCTGGCGTAGATGGCCGCCACGCTCGCGGTGGCGGCGGCCAGATCGCCGTCGCGTAGCTCCAGTGCCGCCAGCTGGCGCTGGCCGGCGGCGGAGAGCCGGGCGGCCGCCCGATCCCGCTCTAGCCACTGGCGCGCCGCGGACCACTCCCCGGCTGCCGCCAGCGCTTGGCCTATCTGCGCATAGCCATCTTGCAGGGTCGCCTGGGCGGCGTAGGCGGTGGCCACGCGGGCGGCGGCGGCGGGGAGATCGCCGGTGCGGGCTTGGCAGCCGGCCAGGAGCAGCTGGCTGGCGGGGGTGGCGTGCCCCATCGCCTCCTCCATCTCTAGCAGCTGCTGGGCCTCTGGGTAGTGATCGGCCGTTAGCAGCTGGCGGGCCGGGAACTGGGCCAGGCCGCGGGCCTGGGGGCAGCTGGTGTAGAGCCCCTGTAGCGTTTGGCGGATCTCGGTTAGGTGCGCTGGGTGGGCGCGGGGATCCAGGGTGAGCCAGGCGCAGTGGGTGGGCGTGATGGCGGTGTCAGGCAGGGTGCCGTCGAGCCAGCTGGCCAGCAGCTGGGTGATGGCGGCCGGTGGGGCGTTTAGTGGTAGCAGGCTGGGGAACCAGGGGTAGTGGGCGGCGCCGAGGCGCATGGCGTCGCCCCCTTGGCCACTGCCGAGGCGCCAGATAGGGCGGCCGAGGGCGCCGGCCAGGGGGGCGTTGAGGTTGTTGACGGTGAGGATGAGATCCAGCGCCGTCATGAGGGCCGCCAGCTCGTCGAGATGGTGGCGGAGGTCGAGATCGGTGAAGCGGTGTAGCCGATCGGCGCCGCCGAGGGTCGCGGCGGTGCTGCCGTCGTCATCATATTGCAGGCTGATAAAGTGGCAGCCTGGCTGACTCAGGAGCGGCTGCCAGGCCGCCAAGGGGGCGTAGGTGGGGCGGCCGAAGCCCTGTTGGCCGCTGCGCCAGGAGAAGCCGATCTTGGGCCCCGGGCCCAGCTCGGCCAGACGCTGGCGCCAATGGCTAACCCGGCTGGGATCGGCCTGGAGGTAACCGCTGTGGCTGGGGAAGTGGGCCAGGTCCGGGCGGAAGTGGCGTGCCAGTGAGCCGCTGGGGAGCTGGTAGTCAGGGGTGAAGCCCGTCGGCAGGGGCGGGGGCTGGTTGTAGCCCAGGCGGGGGAGCAGCTGGGCGGTGGGGAGGGAGCGGGCCAGTAGCGGTAGCAGCCGCGGGTCACACTCGACGGCGCAGTGGGGTGCCTGCTGGAGCAGATCGGGCAGACAGGAGGCGAACAGGATCTCGTCCCCCACCCCCTGTTCGCCATGCACCAGGATCCCCTTGGCCGCGAGCGGCTCCCCGCTCCACTGCGGCCAAGGGAATGGGCGCGGGCGGTGGAGGCGGCTGCGCAGACGCCACTCGTACTGCTCCCAGCCGGCGCCTAGCTCCCCGGTGGCGAGGAGGGCGAGGGCCAGGTTGTTGTGGGCCTCGGCGTCTGTGGGGGCGGCGGCCACCGCCCGTTGCAGGGTCGCCAGGGCGCGTTGGTCGCCGATGCGGAAGTAGGCGAAGCCGAGGGAGTTGAGGGCGTCGGGGTGGCGCGGGGCACGGGCCACGGCCCGCTCCAGATAGGGGATCGCCTCCTCCACCTGCGAGTTGGCACTGCCCACCAGGAGCACGGCGGCGTAGCCGTTGAGGCTGCTGGGATCGCCCTCATCCAGCGCCAGGGCGGCGGCGTAGGCGCTGCGCGCCGCCTCCCAGCGGCCGGCCTGGAAGTGGAGCGCCCCCAGTTCACACCAGGCGACGGCCAGCGGCCGGGCGGCGGTGAGGGCGCTAAGGAGGGCCAGCTTATCCTCTGGCGGTGGGGTGTCGGCCAGTAGGTAGCGGCACCAGAGGGCCGCTGGTGAGTCGCCCGCCACGGCGCGGTAGGCGCGCACAATCCGCTGGAGTCCCGCGCCCGCCGGCTGGAGGGCGCTGGCATCGACCCCAAGGCGACCCAAGGGGAGGGTGCGCTCCACCTGTTGGCGCAGCCGCTCCGCCGCCTTCTCATCGCCCCCCAACGCCGCCAAGGCAGTGGCCTGGAGCGCCACCCCCGCCCCTTTCGGGCGTTGCTGGAGTAGGGCGGCCGCCTCCAGCAGGCGCCCCTGTTGTTCTAGTTGATCGGCCAGCTGGAGGGCGAGGTCGTCCCGCTGGGGGCACAGGGCCAGCGCCTGCCGCAGGTGGGCCTCGGCCTCTGCCGGGTCCCGCGTTAGCAGGAGGCCGGCGAGGGCGATGTGGCTCTCCGCCTGGTTGGGATCGAGGTGGAGGGCGTTGTGGTGGCAGGCGATGGCGTCATCCAGTTGGCCGAGGCGTTCGGCCGCCAGGCCGAGTTGGTGGTGGGCCTCGCTATGGTTGGGATCCAGCGCCAGCGCCTCCAGCAGGAACTGGGCGGCGCTCTCCGCCTCACCTAGCTGGAGGGAGGCTTGGCCGAGGCCGCAGAGGGTGTCGGGATCCCCCGGCCGGAGGGTAAGTGCCTGTTCGTAGTGCTGGAGGCCGCGGGCGCTCTCTCCCCCCTCCAGGTAGAGCCGACCCAGCCAGCGGTGGGCCACCACCACTTGGGGATCCTGCTGCAAGGTGGCAAGACAGAGCGCCTCGACCCGCTTACGATTGCCGGCGTGCCATAAGCGTGTGAGTCGGCCCTGTAGATCATCGTCGGCCATATCGCCCTCAATAGCTGTCCGAATGGGTCGCAAGCGCCGGTTTTCCGGCGGCGACAGAGGTAAGCCATGATATCGACATTGACGCCGGATGGCCCTATGCCGCTCACCATCCACCACCGCTTCTCACCGTTGCCGCGCAGTGTCGGCCGCTATAGCGCCTTCCCCACCTTGGCGCGCTGTGGTGAGCGGCTGCTGTTGGCGGCCCGCACCGGCCAGGTGGGGGTGGCGCACGGGGAGGCCGGGGTGCCGCGGCTGTTGACCACGGAGGGTGATCCGTTGGCGCCGTGGAT
>QKFD01000039.1 GCA_003251535.1 Chromatiales bacterium
CTCCATGCTCAGCGCCAGCGGCCGACGCTGCACCCGCCAGGCATCCAGCGTGATGTGGCTCGCCATACTGCCCAGGGCCAGGCCAAATACCTCATCACCCACCCGCAAGCCGACCACCGCCTCACCCACTGCCGTGACCTTGCCGGCAAACTCGTAGCCGAACGGCTGTTGCTGCGGGTCCTTCGGGGCGATCTCCTGCAACATCCCCAACGCGAACAGCACATCCTTGAAGTTGAGGCCGCTCGCCTGTACCTCCACCTCCACTTCGCCCACCCCCGGCGCCCGCCGCTCCAGCGGCAGCAACGCCAGGTCGTCGAGCACCCCGTAGCGCCGCAGACCGACCCGGAAGGGGGCATCGCTCGGCGCTGGTACCCCACCTCGGGTGGCACTCTCCCGCAGCCGCTGGGGATCGGCCCGCAGGAGTTGCAGCCCCTCTAGCACGCCGATGGGGGTACCGTCTTCGGCGTAGAGCTGGAGATCGATGGTGGCATTGCGTCCCCCCTCCGCCTGCGCCGGACGCAGGTCCGCTAGGGCGAGCAGGCGATGGGGTAACGGACGGGTGAGCGTGAGCCGCTCAATGCCCACCGGTAGATAGAAGCCCTGGCCCGCCCCATTGAGGAGCGCCCCGCCCACTTGCAAACAGCTGTCCAGGAGTGCCGGGTGAGCGATGTAGCCACTGCTGGCCATCCCCCCTTCAGCCAGCTCCACCAGACCCAACGCCCGGTTATCCCGGCGCGCCAAGCGCTGGAGGCCGCGGAAGGTGGTGCCGTACTCCAAGCCGCTGGCCGCCGTGCGCTCGTATAGCGCGCCGATCGACTCCGCTGGCCCTAGCTGCTGCCACAACGCCGCCACCGCCAAGGGTTCGCTAACGGGCGCCGTCTCCGGTTGGGTCAAGAGTCCCGAGGCGTGGAGCCGAGGGGCACCATCTCCCCCTGCCGCGTGGCTGAAGATCTGGAAAGGACGCCGCGTCCCTCGCTCCCCATATCCCAGGGTGGTCTGGACGATGGCCCCTCCCGGATCACCCAAGAGGAGGGGTTCGGCGATGGCCATATTGGTGATCTGCCATGGCCCCTCGGCCGCCATGCCCGCAGCGGAGAGGGCCATCTCGACATAGGCGGTCGCCGGTACGATGGGGCTCCCCAACGCCGCGTGGTCCTGTAGGTAGTGCGGGGCATGGGCCTGTAGATGGCCCTGATAGTAGGCCTCCAGCCCGGTGAGGCCGGCCAACCGCAGCCGCTCTCCCAGTAACGGGTGCCCCGCGCTCTGGGCAGTACTGCCCCCGCTTATCCGCCGCTGGCGGTGCGGGTTGGTCTCCAACCAGTAGCGTTGGCGCTGGAAGGGGTAGGTGGGGAGCACCACCCGGCGGCGGGCATAGGGGCGGTCAAAGCCGGCCCAGTCGATCGCCACGCCCGCCTCGTAGAGCCGGCCCAGACTCTCCAGCAGCTGGGCCCACGCCTCGCGGCCCGCCTTCTGGCTGGCCAGCCACACCCCGCTCCCCTCGGCGTCATCCGCCCGCCCCATCCCCACCAGGGTGGTGCTGGGGCCGATCTCCAAGAAGTGGTTCATCCCCCGCTGGCGCAGCGCCGCCAAACCCTGCCGATAGCGCACGCAGGCCCGCACCTGCGCCACCCAATACTCGGGATCGGTCAGCTCTGTGCTCACCTCCGCCCCGCGCAGGGTGGAGATAAAGGTCAG
>QKFD01000059.1 GCA_003251535.1 Chromatiales bacterium
TTGGCGGTGTAGCAGAGATCCGCCAACGGCTCCTCGCCCTGCGCCAGCCGCTCGCGGTAGCGCCCCACCAACTCCAGCAGCGCCGGCCGGCTCTTGGCCGATAGCGCCAGCAGGTGGCGCGGCCGCTCCTGGGCCAGCGGCGGCGGCTCGCTCGCTGGCGGCGCCTCCTCGATGATGACGTGGGCGTTGGTGCCGCTGAGGCCAAACGAGCTGACGCCCGCCAGGCGCCGCCCCCCTACCCGCGCCGGCCACGCCACCGCCCGGGTCACCACCTCGATGGGTAGGCCCTGCCAAGGGATGTGGGGGTTGGGACGGATCAGGTGGAGCTGAGGGGGGAGGATGCCGTGTTGCAGCGCCAGCACCACCTTCACCACCCCGGCCAGCCCCGCCGCCCCCTCGGTATGGCCGATATTGGTCTTCACCGAGCCGATCTTGAGCGGCCCAGCCTCTCCCCGCTGGGTCCCATAGACCGCCGCCAGCGCCCCCACCTCGATGGGGTCGCCGAGGGAGGTGCCGGTACCGTGCGCCTCGACATAGGTGACTGCGGCGGCGGCCACCCCGGCCGCCGCCAACGCCCCCCGCAGCACCCGCTCTTGGGCCGGTCCGTTGGGGACCGTCAGGCCGCCACTGGCGCCATCATGGGCGACGGCGGAGCCGCGGATGAGCGCCAGGATCGGCAGCTGCTCCCGCAGGGCATCGGTCTGCCTCGCCAGCAGCAAGACGGCACAGCCATCGCCGCGCACAATGCCATCGGCCGCCGCATCAAACGCCTTGCAGCGCCCATCCGGCGCCAGCATGTGGCTGGCGCACTCCGCCACCGTGGTGAGCGGGGAGAGTTGCAGGTTGACGCCGCCGACGAGGGCCAGCCGACACTCGCGCCGCCGCAGGCTCTCGCTGGCAAGGTGGAGCGCCACCAGAGAGGAGGAGCAGGCGGTATCCACCGCCAGCGCCGGCCCCTGCACCCCCAGCACATAGGCGAGCCGGCCGGCGGCGATGCTGGGGGCGTTGCCGCTGGTGAAGGCGTCGATCTGCTCGCGCCACGACTCCGGATCACGCCGCGAGTAGTCGTTGTGCATCAGCCCCACAAAGACCCCCACCGGCTCCTCCAACAGCGAGCGGGGGGCGATCCCGGCCCGCTCCAGCGCCTCCCAGGCACACTCCAGCAGCAGCCGCTGCTGCGGATCGGTGGCGGCCGCCTCGCGCGGCGACATGCCGAAAAAGGCGGGGTCAAACTCCGCTACCCCATCGACAAAGCAGCCATAGCGGCTATACATCTTGCCCGCCGCCCCCGGCTCCGGGTCATAGAACTCGTCGATACTCCAGCGCTCGGCCGGCACCTCGCGGGCGGTATCGAGGCCCGCCGCCAACAGCTCCCAAAAGCGCTGCGGCGTATCGCTCCCCCCGGGGAAGCGGCAGGCCATCCCCACCACCGCCAACGGTTCGTCCAACGCCGGCCGCTGCGCCAGCTCCGCCTCCAACTGCTCGATGGCATCGAGCGCGTCGGCCAGTAACACCTTGTAGTCGAGTTCTTGCGCCATATCCTATCCACACCCTGTGGGTCACCTGGGGCCGCGCCCCATGCTCACTTCTCGATCAGCAGGTCATCGATAAACAGGGCATCGAGGCCGCTGGTGTAGAAGACCGCCAAGGCGTCCTCCACCGAATGGGAGATGGGTTTCCCCATGACGTTGAAACTGGTGTTGAGCACCAGCGGCACGCCGGTGAGGTGGTGGAAGTGGCTGATGAGGGCGTGATAGCGCTCGTTCCACTCGCGCTTGACGCTCTGTAGCCGGCCGGTGCCATCCTCATGCACCACCCCGGGGACCTTCGGTTTCACCTCTTCGCGGAACCGCAGGGTCCGCTCCATGTAGGGCGACTCCTGGTAGTGTTCAAAGTACTGGTCGCCATGCTCATGCAGGATGGAGGGGGCGAAGGGGCGGAACTCCTCGCGGAACTTCACCCGCGCATTGATCGCCTCTTTGACATCGGCCGAGCGGGGGTCGGCGAGGATCGAGCGGTTGCCGAGGGCGCGCGGACCAAACTCCGCCCGCCCCTGGATCCAGCCGATGATCTTCCCCTGCGCGAGGATCTGGGCGGCGATCTCCGGGGCGTTGCCGTTGCACTGGCGCAGCTTGGGGATGCCGCTGAACTGCTTCACGTTGTCCAGCGTCTCGCTGCACATGCTGGAGCCGAGATAGGGCGACTGGAAGCGCTGGCGCGCCGGTTCGGCCGGGTGATCTTCGTGGTAAGCGAGCAGCGCCGCCCCCACGGCGTTGCCATCGTCCGCCGGGGCGCTGAAGACATGGACCTGTTGAAACGGGGTGTTCTCCAGGATGCGGCCGGTGGCGGAGGAGTTGAGGGCACAACCGCCCCCCAGCACCAGATTCTCCGAGATGCCGCGCTGGTGGAGATTGTTGAGGAACTCAAACAGCACCTCGGTAAAGACCTTCTGCCCGGCATAGGCGATGTTGGCGGCGCTGATGGCAGGTTGATCCTTCTTGCGGCGGATGCGCTGGAGCTTTTGCAGGATCTGCATCAGGCGTGGCTCCGGACAGAAGACCACATTGATGCCATCGACGCTGATCATCTCGCGGAACAGGTTGTAGATATCATCATCGTGGCTGCCGTAGGGGGCGAGCCCCATCACCTTCCACTCCTCGCCCGCCATCTGGCCAAAACCGCACGCCTCGCAGACGTAGACATAGAAGAAGCCGAGGCTGCCCCAGTTGCCCTTCTTCACCCCATCCAGCTCTCGCAGTTGGCCGTTGCGATAGCTGTAGCAGGCAAAGGCGCGCTCCTCGCCGTAGCCATCCAGGATGGCGCAGACCGCCTCATCGAACGGACTGGTGAAGCAGCCGGTGGCGGCGTGGGTGAGGTGGTGTTCGTAGTAGCGCTTCTCCACCTCGGCACCGTTCCAGCCCCCCATCTGGATAAGCTCGTAGTCGAGCAGCCGGCCCGGCTGGGCCACCTGCTGGAGCTGGGAGCTGAAGATGAAGTTTTGCGCTTCGAGGTATTGGCGCATGAAGCCGGGCACCTCGCCATACATCGACTTCAGGTGGTCCATGCTGCGCTCATTGAGGGTGAAACTCTGCTGGATCTGATCCCGGGTACGGTCACTCCAGGAGAAGCCCACCACCAACTCGGCATCCGCCTCGCAATACTGCTTGATGAGTTGAGAGGTCCGATGGAACAGATCCGGTGCGGAGTTGATGGCCCGTTTGTTTTGCAGGTAGCGCTCCGTCGCCTCGGCAAACACCAGCTCGCCACTGGAGTCGACAATCGCTATGGCGCTGTCGTGGAACGAGTTGGCCAGTCCGATGTAATTCCGTTTCATGCTCATGAATCCCTCAATCTCTGCGTTGGGTGCGTATCAGGCCCGTTCACGGGAGCGAAACTGCTTCAATTTGTCGGCCAGGCGCTGCGCCAACTGCGCCTCATCGGCGGCGGCCGGCGCCGGGGTGGCGCCCGGTGGCTCGGGGAGTTGGAGGACATCCTTCAGTAGATGGCGGGTCAGGCCGGCGGCACTGGGGAAGTCGAACAGCAGCGTGGAGCGCAGCGGTCGCCCCACCAGCCCTTGGAGCTGACCCTTGACCTCGATGGCCATCAGCGAATCCAGGCCGATATCGAACAGCCTGCGTTCGGGGTCGATCTCGCGGCTGGGCAGTTGCAGGACCTGGGCGATCTGCGCGGTCACTGCGGCTAACAGCAGCCGCTCCCGCTCCCGACTCGGGGCCGCCGCCAACTGCTGGAGCAGCGCCCCAGCCGCGGGCGCCGCCTGCGGCAGCAGCTCCAGCAACAGCCGATCCAGCGGTACCGGCGCCCGCTGGGCGAGGCGACCCCAATCGATGGGGGCACAGGCGATCTGCGGGCTGCTGCTGGCCAGCATCTGCCCGAGCCAACGCAGTCCGTCCACCGGCTGGATGGGCGCCACACCGCTGCCGGCGAGGCGACTATCCAGGCCGTGCTCCACCGCCAGACCGCTCTCGGCCCAGGCCCCCCAGGCGATACTCAACCCAGGTAGCCCCTGGGCCTGGCGATAGGCCGCCAGGCTATCGAGGAAGGCGTTGCCCGCCGCGTAGTTGGATTGACCAGCGGCCCCCAGCGGCGCCGCCATGGAGGAGAAGAGGACAAACCAGGCGAGCGGGTCGTCCCGAGTGAGGGTGTGCAGGTGCCACGCCCCCACCACCTTGGGGAGCAGCACCTGCCGATAACGCTCCTCGCTCTGCTGCTCCCATAGGGCGTCCTGGAGCAGGGCGGCGCAGTCGATCACCCCCTTGAGGGGCGGCAACACCGCCCGCCCCTGTTGCAGCGCCGCCGCCAGGGCGGCGTGTTCGGCGATGTCGGCCTGGGCCACCACCACCTGCACACCCGCGGCCCGCAGCGCCTCGATGCGCTCCGCCGCGGCCGCCGCTGGCGGCCGCCGGCCCAGCAGCAGCAGGTGGCGCGCCCCCTGCTCCACCAACCACTCGGCCACCCGCAACCCCAGACCGCGCAGCCCACCCACCACCAGATAGCTGGCCTCGGCCACCACCCCCGCCGTGTCGGCGAGCGGCGGATGGCGGCGCAGTCGTGCCAGCTGACGGTCACCGTGGCGATAGGCGATCTGCGGCTCCTCCAGTGGCGTCCGTAGCTCGGCCAGCAGCGCCGCCGCCTCCCCCGCACCACCGGCGGGGTCGAGGTCGATGAGCTGGATCCCCAGCTCTGGATGTTCGCGGGCCAGACTGCGGCCCATACCCCAAAGAGTGGCGTGGGGCAGCCCCGGCAGCGCCTCCCCCGCCACCACCGACTGGGCGGCGCGGGTGACCAGACAGAAGCGCGGAGGGTGCGGCAGTGCAGCGGCCAACAGCGCCTGCCCCAGCTGGAGGGCGGTCAACCAGCCCTGACGACCGAGGGCGCCGAGATCCATGCCCTCCGCTTCAGCGCCGCGGGGCGCAGCGCCCGCCAACAGCACCACCCCCTGCACACCCCCGGTGGCCGCCAGCTCACCCAGCAGATCGGCATAGGCAGCCGGAGTAGAGTCGGCAATCAGCCGCGCCTCGGCCGCCCCCTCGCCAGCGTCCGGCTGGGCCAGCAGGACCCGCTGGCCATGGGCGCGCAACAGCGCCGCCAGTTCGCCCCCCAGCCCGCTGGCCTCGCCCACCAGCAGCCACCCCTGGTTCTCCTCCCAGGCGGAGTCCGCCACCGGGGCACCGGCGCTCCACTCCAGGCGGTAGAGGTGCTCGCCCCGCTGCGCCTGGGCGGCCTGGCGGGGGACCCGCCGCAGCTCCAGGCCACGCAGTTGACCAACAATTTGACCGGCCGGGTCCGCCAGGCTGAGCGTCACCACCACCGACTCGCTGCTGGCGCTCAGCGTCGCCGGCTCCGCAATGCGGGCGTGACACCAGAGTTGGGGAGGGAGTTGGGGCGCCAGCTCCAGGGCGGCCAGCGCCACCGGCAGGAAGTTCTCCTCCCCGAGCTGCGCCCCCAGGCTCTGGAGGGCACAGCCGGCCGCCTGGATGGCGGCATCCAGCAGCACCGGATGGATGCGGTAGGCGGTCGCCTCCTCCGCCAGCAGCTCCGGCAGGGCGAGGGCGGCGAGCGCCTCGCCCCCCCCAACAAAGCACTCCCGCAGCCCCTGGAAGGCGGGGCCATAACGCAGGCCGGCGTGGGCCATGCGGGCGTAGAAGTCCGCCACCGCG
Source organism: Chromatiales bacterium (assembly GCA_003251535.1). Lineage (GTDB taxonomy): Bacteria > Pseudomonadota > Gammaproteobacteria > Thiohalomonadales > Thiohalomonadaceae > SZUA-493. The sequence goes on from QKFD01000059.1 coordinate 5,679, forward strand.
AGCGGTGGTAGCCGCGCCCGCAGCGCGTCAATGGCCAACACACCGCTGATCTCCGTCGCCGCCGTCAGGTGGGCGCTGGCCTGCAACTGCCAGTCGCCGCCGCTGGGACGGGCGTGGATTGCCAGCTGCCAGCCCTCGGCGACGGGGGTTACCACGCTGGCCAGTTCGGTCGGCTCTACCGCCAGCGACAGGGGGGCGGCGATGGTCAGTTCGGTCACCTTCAGCGACTGCGCTGGGGCGACGACCGCCGCCGCGGCGTAGGCCAGCTCGCCATAACCCGCCGCGGGGAAGAGGGCTTGCCCAAACACCTCATGCCCCCCTAGATAGGCGGGATTCAAGGTCGAGATGGCGCGGGCGAAGCGCAGCTCCGGGCCCGGGGTGCTCAGACGCTCACCGAGCAGCGGATGGAGATCAGCGGTGCGCCGCCGCGAGTCCGCCGCCACACTGGCCAGCCAGTAGCGTTGACGCTGGAAGGGGTAGGTGGGGAGCACCACCCGGCGGCGCGCATAGGGGTGGTCAAAGCCGGCCCAGTCGATCGCCACGCCCGCCTCATAGAGCCGGCCCAGACTCTCCAGCAGCTGGGGCCACGCCTCGCGGCCCGCCTTCTGGCTGGCCAGCCACACCCCGCTCCCCTCGCCATCATCCGCCCGCCCCATCCCCACCAGG
>QKFD01000055.1 GCA_003251535.1 Chromatiales bacterium
CACCTGTGTGGTGCCCGGCACCACCTACCTGGAGATGGCGCGGGTGGCGGCGGCGGAGGCGCGCGGTTGGCAGAGCATCGAGCTGCGGGATCTCTTCTTCCTGCTACCGATGGTGGTGGCGGAGGAGGAGAGCCGGCGGGTGCGGGTACGCCTCACCGAGGGGGAGGCGGCGCTGCGCTTTGAGATCGAGAGCGAACAGGCCGACGGGAGTTGGCAGCGCCACGTGGAGGGGTTCATCGCCCCCTGCGAGCCGCAGCTGGAGCAGCTGGATCTGGCGGCGTTGAAGCGCGCCGCCAGCGAGAGCATCGAACACTTTGTGGCGGAGACCGACACCGGCGTCTTCCAGTTCGGCCCCCACTGGGACTCTATCCGCTCCGCCTGGCGCATCGGCGACGATGCCCTGGCGCGGCTCGCCCTGCCGGCCCAGCTGGCCGCCGAGATCGCCACCTATAAGCTCCATCCGTCGGTGCTGGATAACGCCGTCAACCTCATCAGCCAGAGCACCGGCAGCACCTATCTCCCCTTCACCTACAAGTCGTTCCGCCTCTACGCGCCGTTCACCAACGAGATCTACAGCCATGTGGTGAGCAAGCCGCGCAACGGCGGTGGCGAGACCCTCAGCTACGACATCGCCCTCACCGACAGCGACGGCCGCCTGTTGGCGCGGATCAGCGACTATGTGGTGAAGCGGGTCAACAGCTTTGCCGGCCTCGGCGCCGTCGATAACGGCGCCGATGGCGAGTATCTGCTGCCGCAGTGGGTGGTGGCGGCGGAGGCGGAGGCGGCGGTCGCCGCCGACTGCCGGCGGCTGCTCATCCTCACTGCCGGCGCCGAGCAGCAGCAGGCGGGTCTGGTGGCGGCCTGCGCCGCCGCCGGTATCGAGGCGACGGTGGTGGAGGTGGCGGCGGGTCGCCTGCTCGACCCCACCGATCCCGACTCCTTTGCCCACTTTGTCGCCAGTGAGGCGCTCAGTGGGGTGGAGGGGATCCTGGTGTGGATCGATGGTGGCGCCGAGTTCACCGCCAGCCTCACCGATCCGCTGCGCTTTGCCGAGCGCCGGCGCGCCACCCTCGATACCCTCTTCTACCTCACCCAGGCGCTGCTGGCGGCCAAGCGGGTGCTGCCGTTTGGCCTCGCCCTGGTCACCTGCGAGGCGTTTGCGGTGGATGGCAGCGAGATCGCCCTGGACCCCTTCGGCAGCGCCAGTGCCGCCCTGGGGACGGTGATCGGCATGGAGTATGGCGCCCTGCCGTGCCGCCTGCTGGACACCCCCGCCAGCCTCGATCCGGCGCTGCTGGTCCACCACCTGCTGCGGACCGCGCCGGGCCAGTTCACGGCGCTGCGCCAGGTGCAGGGCACGCTACAGCGCTGGGTGCGCGAGTTGGCCCCCACCCGCTTGGCGGCGGTGGAGCCACCGGCGCTGCAAGCGGAGGGGTTCTATCTCATCACCGGCGGTGTCGGTGGTCTCGGCCTGGCCACCGCCCGCCACCTCGCCAGCCGGGCGCGGGTGAAGGTGGTGCTCACCGGCCGTTCAGAGTTGGCGCCACGGGAGCAGTGGGCGGCGCTGGCGGCGGGATCTGAGCCGCGCCAGGCGGCCCGTTATGGCGCGCTGCTGGAGCTGGCGGAGTCACTGGCCGCCCTCGACTATCTGCCGTGCGATATGGCCGACGCCGAGGCGGTGACGGCGCTGCTGGAGCAGGCCCGCGCCAGCCACGGCCCGCTGCGCGGCCTCTTCCACCTCGCCGGGGTGGCGGGGGAGGGGTTCCTCCTGCGCAAGTCGTTTGAGCGTTTCGATGCGGTGCTGCGGCCCAAGCTAGAGGGGCTGCGCAACCTCTACAGCGCCACCCTCAGCGACGACCCCGACCTGTTTGTGCTCTTCTCCTCCATCGTCGCCCTCACCGGTGGCGAGGGGCAGGGCGACTACGCCGCCGCCAACGCCTTCATGGCAGGACTGGCGTGGCGCGCCCGTAGCGATGGTCGCCACCTGGTGGCGGTGGATTGGCCGAGCTGGCGGGAGATCGGTATGGCCGCCGACTTTGAGGTGAGCGAGGAGGAGAACCCCTTCGTCGCCCTCAATCCGGCCGACGCCTTCGCCCGTCTGGATCGGCTGCTGGCCCACGCGCCGGTGGAGATCCTCCCCTCTACCATCCAGCCGGCCGCGCTGGCCAAGGTGCGCGCACAACTGCCGTTTACCCTGGCCCCCGAGCTGCTGCGGCGGCTGCCGAAGTTGGCGGCCGGTGAGGCCACTGGCGAGGCGGTGGAGGTGGTGATCCGCGGCAAGAATGAGGAGGAGTTGAGCGCCACCGAGCGCTCCCTGGCGCAGATCTACGCCGCGGTGCTGGGGCTGGCGGAGATCGATCTCTTCACCAACTTCTACGACATGGGCGGCAACTCCATCATCGCCACCCACCTGCTGAAGCTGATCGATAGCCACTTCCCCGGGCTGGTGGATATCTCCGACATCTTCTCCTACTCCTCCATCGACGACATGGGCGCCTACATCGACGAAAAGCTCGCCCGCGCCGCGGGTGGTACGGCGTCGGCGGCAGCCGCCGAGGCGCAGTGGGACGAGATGCTGGAGCGGGCGGTAGAGGACGACGCCGCCATCGAATCCCTCCTCGATCAGATCCGCTGAGGCAGCACCGGTCGGCCCCGGCAGGCCGGGGCCGGCCGCACCGAGCGATTGGGCATAACGGAATAGCAAGGTCACCACATGAGCGCAGCGTCGGCACCCGCGGGCAGCGAGACCCGCAAAGATCTGGCCCGGTTTGTCATCGAACAGCTCAAGGCGGGGCAGCTGGAGAGGGAGCGGGCGACCCTCTTTCTCAAAGAGCTGACCGCCGCTGGTCGGCGCGAAGAGGAGGAGATCGCCATCATCGGCATGGCCGGGCGCTTCCCCGAGGCCGACAGCCTCGACGCCTTCTGGACCAACCTGCTGGCCGGCCGCGACTCCATCCGCCCCTTCCCGGCACAGCGCCGCGCCCAGCTGGCGGCGCTCGATCAGAATCGCACCGAGCTGTTTGCCGGCGGCTTCCTGGAGTCGGTGGATAGCTTCGACAACGAATACTTTCAGATCCCGCCGCGGGTGGCGCGCCATATGGATCCCTACCAGCGGCTGATGCTGGAGATCCTAGTGGAGACCATCGAGGATGGCGGTTACCACCGCGGCGCCCTCTACGGCAAAAACATCGGCGTCTTTGTCGGTAACGACCACACCCACCGCCTCTTCAACAGCTACGTCGATTTCATCGACGAGGTGGATTTCCACTCCGTCACCGGCTCCTGGACCGCGGTGCTGGCCAGCCGCATCTCCTATCTCTTCAATCTCAAGGGGCCGGCGGTGGTGGTGGATACCGCCTGCTCCTCCGGGCTGGCGGCGCTCGATAGCGCCATCAAGGCGCTGCGCGTTGGCGACTGCGAGGCGGCGCTGGTGGGGGCGGCCAACCTCTTCTTCGCCCCCGGCAAGGGGCTAGTGGGGGAGATCGAGAACGACACCTTCCAGGTGCGCGCCTTTGACGCCGCGGCCAGCGGCACCGCCTGGGGCGAGGGGGTGGCGGCCATCATGGTCAAGCCGCTGGCCCACGCCCTGCGCGACGGCGATCCCATCCACGCCGTGATCCGCGGCATCGCCCTCAACAACGATGGCGCCTCCAACGGCCTCACCGCCCCCAACGCCAAGGCGCAGCAGGAGGTGATCCTGAAGGCGTGGGAGCGGGCCCGGGTGGCACCGGAGGCGCTCAGCTACATCGAGGCCCACGGCACCGGCACCCAACTCGGCGACCCCATCGAGATCAAGGGGCTCATCGGCGCCTTTGAGCGCCACAGCCAGCGGCGCCAGTTCTGCGCCATCGGCTCGGTGAAGAGCAACATCGGCCACACCGTCGGGGTGGCAGGGATCGCCTCGCTGCTCAAGGTGGTGCTCGGCTTCAAGCACCACTGCATCCCCCCCAGCCTCCACTTCGACAGCCCCAACCGCTACATCGACTTCTGCAACAGCCCGGTCTATCTCAACGACCGGGTGCTGCCCTGGCCGCCGGGGGAGAGCCCGCGCCTGGCCGGCGTCAGCTCCTTCAGCCTGGGGGGCACCAACTGCCATCTCGTGGTACAGGAGCCGCCGCTGGGCGAGCCGGTCGGGCCGTCGCGCCGGCGCCTCATCCCGCTCTCGGCCCGTGACGGCCAGCTGTTCCAACTCACCGTGGCCCGTCTCGCCGCCTTCTTGGCACGGGAGCCGCAGGCCGACCTGGGGCGTATCGCCCTCACCTGCGGGGTGGGCCGTGAACACCACCCGCTGCGCGCCGCCATCGTCGCTGAGGACCCGGCGGCGCTGCGCCAGCAGCTGGCGCGACTCGACCAGCTGCTGGCCGCCGGTGAGACGCGCTACGCCGACGAGGGGCTCTTTCTCCGCCTCACCCCCAACAGCGCCGAGGCCGACGCCGGGGTGCGGCGCCACCGCGACGCCACCTTGCAGCGCGCCCGCGACCAAGGGGCGCCGGCGGCGTTGGCGGAGCTGGGCCGGCTCTATGTCGCCGGGGTGACCATCCCCTGGGGCGAGCTGTACCAGGCCGAGTCGCTGCGCCGCATCAGTCTGCCGCCCCAACCCTTCACCCGGCGCAGCTTCTGGGACAAGGCGCCGGGGGCCGCTGCCGGCAGCCCGCTGCCGGCCTCGCGGGAGGCGCTGCCGAGTCGTGCCGAGCTGCTGGCGGCGGTGGCGGCGGTGCCATCCCGGGCGGTGGGGCTGCCGACGGAGATCGATCCGCTCCCCTATCGGGTAGTGGCCTATCTCTGGAGCGAGCTGCTGGGCTACGAGCAGATCGCCCTGGAGGATGAGTTCTACGCCCTGGGGGGGGACTCCATCTCCGGCATGAAGTTGATCCAGCTGCTCAACGCCCTGTTTGGCCTGGAGACGCTGCTCTCCGAGCTGTTGGGGACGGAGCGGTTTGGGGAGTTTGTGGCGCTGCTGCTGGCGCGCCACCCGTTCGCCCAGCGGCTCACCGACAGCGCCCCGCCGGCAGCGGTCGGGGAGGAGGGATTTGCGCCGCTGGCGCCGGCCGCCTCCTATCCCCTGTCGCGGGCGCAGCGCCGCATGTTCCTGCTGGAGCGCATCAGCGAGGGGAGCAGCGCCTACAACGTCTCCGCCCTGGTGCAGCTGGCGCGGCCGCCGGAGATCGCCCGCAGTGAGGCGATCCTCAGTGCCATCATCGAACGCCACGAGATCCTGCGCAGCTCTTTCCACGAGATCGACGCCGACTACCGTCAGGTGGTCCACCCCAGCCTCCCGTTCACCATCGAGCAGCGGCCGCTGGCGGCCGCCGCCAGCGCCGAGCAGCGGCAGCAGCAGCTGCAAGAGGCGATGGCCGACTTCATCCGGCCGTTTGATCTCGGTCGGCCGCCGCTGCTGCGGGTGGCGCTGATGAGTGGCGCCGATGGCCAACACTATCTCGCCATCGACATGCACCACATCGTCACCGACGGCAGCTCCATGGGGGTGCTGATGGCGGAGTTTGCGCGGCTGGCGGCGGGTGAGTCGCTGCCGCCGCTGCCGTTCCAGTACAAGGAGTTTGCCCACTGGCAGAACCGCCAGTTCGACTCCAGCGCCTTCGCCGCCCACGCCGCCTTCTGGCGCGAGCGGTTTGCCGATGAGGTGCCGGTGCTGGAGCTGAGCTACGACTATCCGCGTCCCGCCTTCCAGGACTACCGCGGCGCCAAGCGCCACTTCCTGCTGCCGGCGCCGCTGCTGAGCGACCTGCGGGCGCTGGCACGGCAGCACGGCAGTACCCTCTTTGTGGTGCTGCTGGCCGCCTTCAAGCTGCTGCTACACAAGCTCGGCGGCGGCCGTGACAGCGTGGTCGGCAGCCCGGTGGCCGGCCGTGATCGGCTGGCGCTGCAAGGGCTCATCGGCATGTTCGTCAACACCCTGGCGCTGCGGGATCGCATCGAACCCGAGGATAGCTTTGCTACCCTGCTGGCGCGGGTGCGCGGCAACACCTTGGCGGCGCTGGCGCATCAGGAGTACCCCTACGAGGAGCTGGTGGAGGCGCTCAAGCTGCCGCGCAACGGCGCCCGCAATCCGCTGTTCGATGTCTGCTTCTCGCTCCAGAACGAGGATATCGGCCTGGGCGACGCCGAGGTGACGCCGGTGCCGCTGGCGGGGGGGAGCGCCAAGTTCGATATGACGGTGATGGCGCGCGACACCGGCCACGGCCTGGCGCTGGATTGGGAGTACGCCACCGCCCTGTTCAAACCCACCACCATCGATCGCTTCGGAGGCTACTTCACGCGGCTGCTGGAGCGGGTGGTGGCCGACCCCGAGCAGCCCATCGCCCGCCTCTCGCTGCTCGATCCGCAGGAGCTGGCGCTACTGCGCGACGGCTACAACCAGACCGCCAGCGACTACGGCGGCGAGCGCGGCCTGCCGGCGCTGTTTGCCGACCAGGTGGCGGCCCGGCCGCAGGCCATCGCGCTGGCGCTGGGGGAGCAGCAGCTCAGCTACGCCCAGCTCGACGCCGCCGCCAACCAGCTCGCCCACGCCCTGATCGATCACGGGGTGAGGCGGGGCGATAGCGTGGCGCTCTACTACGACCGCACCCCCGCCATGGTGGTGGCCATCCTGGCGGTGCTGAAGGCGGGGGCTGCCTACCTGCCGCTGGATCTCGACAACCCGCCGGAGCGCACCCTCGATCTGCTCAGCGACGCCCAGCCGCGCCTCGCCCTCCTGGGGGAGGGGCTGGCCCTACCGATGGCTGCCACCCTCACCACCCTCTGCCCGGAGCGGTTGGATCTCAGCGCGCTGCCCACCACCCCACCGGCGGTGGCGCTAGATGGCGACGACCTCGCCTACATCATGTACACCTCCGGCTCCACCGGCCGCCCCAAGGGGGCACTCATCCCCCACAAGGCGGTGGCGCGGGTGGTCTGTCGCACCAACTACCTCCAGCTGGGGCCGGATGACCGCTGCCTGCTCATCGCCAACTACGCCTTCGACGGCTCGGTGCCCGATCTCTACGGCGCCCTGCTCAACGGCGGGCGGCTGGAGCTGATCCCCAAGGCGGCGGTGCTCGACCCGCAGCAGCTGGCCACCACCCTGCGCACGCGCGCCATCAGCGCCTGCTTCTTCCCCACCGCCCTATTCAACGCCCTGGTGGATTGGGAGCCGCAGGCGCTGGCGGGACTGCGGCAGATCTCTTTTGGTGGCGAGGCGGCCTCGCCGCGCCACGTGGCGCGGGCGCTGGAGGTGACCGGTCCAGGTCGCCTCATCAACGGCTACGGCCCCACCGAGACCACCGTCTTCGCCGCCGCCTGCGTGGTGCAGTCGCTGGCGCCGGAGCTGGGGGCGGTCCCCATTGGTCGTCCGCTCAGCAACACCACCCTCTATGTGTTGGATGAGGCGGGCGAGCTGGTGCCCCACGGTGTCGCCGGGGAGCTATACATCGGCGGTGACGGTGTGGCCCTCGGCTATCTGCATCGGCCCGATCTCAGCGCCGAGCGCTTTGTGCCCGATCCGTTCCGGCCGGGGGGACGCCTCTACCGCACCGGCGATCGGGTGAAGTGGCTGGACGACGGCTGCCTCCTATTCCTCGGCCGGCGCGACCACCAGGTGAAGATCCGCGGCTTCCGCATCGAGCTGGGGGAGATCGAGGCGGCCCTCTGCCGCCACCCGCAGGTGAAGGATGCCCTGGTCAGCGCCGAGCGCGATGAGCGGGGGCAGCGGCTGCTCTGCGCCTATGTGGTACCGCTCGGCGGTGTGGCGGCGCCGGAGCTGCGCAGCTTCCTCGCCGGCATCCTGCCCGACTACATGATCCCCACGGCCCTGGTCTGCCTCGACGCCTTCCCCCTCAACGCCAACGGCAAGGTGGATCGGCGCGCCCTGCCGCCGCCCCAGTGGACGGCGAGTAGCGGCACCGAGCCTACGCCGGAGGAGCCGCCTGCCGCGGCGCTGGTGACGGTCTGGCAGGAGGTGTTGGGGGTGACGCCGGTGGGGCTGCACGACAACTTCTTCGCCCTGGGCGGGGACTCCATCAAGGCGATCCAGCTGGTGGCGCGGCTGCGCGCCGAGGGGTTCCAGACCCAGGTGCCACTGCTCTTCCAGTACCAGAGCATCGCCGAGCTGGCGCCCCACTTGAGCGCCCTCGACACCACCCCGGCGGCGGCCGCCGCCCCCGCCATCGCCCAGCAGGAGCTGGACGACATCTTTGCCGACCTCGATATCGTCTGATCGCCCGCCACAGGAGTTGGCCGACCCATGTTGACCAAAGAGAACGTGCAGGACGTCTACCCCCTCACGCCGATGCAGGAGGGGATGTTGCTCGACCACGCGCGCGACCCCGAATCGCTGGCCTACATCGAGCAGTTTGATTTCATCATGGAGGGGCCGCTGGAGTGCGCCGCCCTGCGCCAGGCGTTCACCGCCCTGGTGGCCAAATATGATGTGCTGCGCACCCTCTTCAGCTTCCGCAAGACCGACGTCCCGCGCCAGGTGGTGCTGAAGCAGCGCGCCATCGCCATCGACGAGCTGGACCTCACGCGGCTCGATCCCTCCGCCGCCGAGGCGGAGCTGGAGCGCTTCAAACGGGCCGAGCGGAGCCGCACCTTCAACCTCTCCGCCGATCTGCTGATGCGCATCAGCGTGGTGCAGTTGGCACCCCAGCGCCACCACATGGTGATGACCTGGCACCACATCATCCTCGACGGCTGGTGCTTTGGTCCGCTGCTGGAGGACCTCTTCTCCTTCTACGAGCGGCTGCGGCTGGCGCCGGAGCAACCCATCGAGGAGCGCGAGAGCGCCCCCTATGGCGACTACATCCGCTGGCTCGGCCAGCAGGATCGGGCCCGCGCCTACGACTACTGGAGCCACGCCCTAGCGGGCTACCAGAGCGAGGTCGGCGCCCCCTATTTTGATCTCCGCTACCAGGGGCCGGTGATCGGCGCCGAGTATCAGTTCCAGCTGGGGGAGGGGCTCAGCGGCCAGCTGGCGGAGCTGGCGCGCAGCGAGCGGATGACCGTCAACAGCCTCTTCCAGAGCGCCTGGGGGGTGCTGCTCCAGCGCTACAACAACAGCGACGATGTGGTGTTCGGCACCGTCGTCTCCGGTCGCCCGGCGGCCCTGCCGGGGGTGGAGCGGATGGTGGGGCTGTTCATCAACACCCAGCCGCTGCGGGTCGCCTGTCTGCCGCAGGAGCCGTGGATCGAGGTGGCGCGCCGGGTCCATCAGGGGGTGTTTGAGGCGGCCGCCTACGAGTACTACCCGCTGGCCGCGGTGCAGGCCGCCTCGCCGCTCAAGAATCGTCTCATCAACCACATCGTCACCTTCGAAAACCTCCCCCTCTCCGAGCAGCTGCGGCAGATCTCCGCCACCCAAGCGGGTGGGCTGCGGGTGACCGATGTACAGGTGTTCCAGGCGGCCAAGTTCGACTTCCACGTCATCGTCTTCCCCGGCGCCGATCTGCGGGTGAGCTTTGTCTACAACGCCGGCCGCTACGCCAGCGCCACCATCGAGAGCCTGGCCCGCAGCCTCTGCCGGCTACTAGCGGCCTGCGTTGAGCAGCCGACGCGGCCGGTGGGCGAGCTGCCCATCTGCTCCGCCGATGACCGGCGCCAGGTGCTGGAGCAGTTCAACGCCACCGGCCGCCCCTATCCGCACCAGGCCGCCATCTGCGATCTCTTCGACCAGCAGGCCGCCGCCCGGCCCGAGGCGGTGGCCCTGCGCCAGGGGGAGCGGCTGCTACGCTACGGCGAGCTGCGCCAGCAGGCGCTGGCGCTGGCCGGGCGGATGCAGCAGTTAGGCGTGCAGAGCGGCGCCGTGGTGGCGCTGCTGGCGCCGCGCAGCGTGGAGCTGGTGGTGGCCACCCTGGCCAGCCTCTACTGCGGCGCCGCCTATCTGCCGCTCGACACCCACGCCAGCCGCGAGCGGATCGCCTTCATGCTGCAAGATGGCGGCGTCCAACTGCTCTGCCTTCATCCCGACTGCCAACCGTTGGCGCCGGCCGCGGCACAGAGTCTGCTGCTCGATACCACCGCCTTCAGCGGCCCCGCTGCCAGCCCCACCCCGCTGCTGGCGGAGCAGCCGGCCTATGTGATGTACACCTCCGGCTCCACCGGCCAACCCAAGGGGTGCGTGGTGAGCCAACGCAACGTGGTGCGGCTGGTGCGCAACAGCGACTTCCTGCCGTTCGGCCCCGATCTGCGCATCCTCCAGACCGGCTCGCCCGCCTTTGACGCCGCCACCTTGGAGGTGTGGGGGGCGCTACTCAACGGCGGTGAGCTGGTGCTGGTGGAGGAGGGGACGCTGCTCGACGCCCGCCTGCTGCGGGCGGCGCTGGAGCGCTACGCGGTCAACACCCTCTGGCTCACCTCGGCGCTGTTTAACCAGCTGTGTGACGCCGACGCCAGCCTCTTCGCCCCGCTGCGCCACCTACTGGTGGGGGGCGACGTGCTCTCGCCGCGCCACATCGAGCGGGCCCGCGCCGCCAACCCGCAACTCACCCTCATCAACGGCTACGGCCCCACCGAGAACACCACCTTCTCCGCCACCTACACCATCGACGCCCCGGTGGCGGAGCGGATCCCCATCGGTCGCCCCATCGCCAACTCCACCGCCTATGTGCTGGATGGCCACGGCGAGCTGCTGCCGCCGGGGGCCTATGGCGAGCTGTGCGTGGGGGGCGATGGCGTGGCCATCGGCTACCTCAACCGGCCGGAGCTGACCCAGGAGCGGTTTGCCGCCGATCCCTTCCGCGCCGGTGGTCGCCTCTACCGCACCGGCGACATCGCCCGCTGGCGGCCCGATGGCCGCCTCGACCTGCTGGGGCGCAACGACTTCCAGGTGAAGATCCGCGGCTTCCGGGTGGAGCTGGGGGAGATCGAGAGCGCCATCGCCGCTGCCCACCCCACCATCAGCGATGTGGTGGTGGTGGCCCACGACAGCCCCGGCGGCAAACAGCTGCACGCCTTCTATGTGGCCGCCGCCGAGATCGATCCGGCGGCGCTGCGGGCCAGCCTGAGCGCGCTCCCCTCCTACATGGTGCCCAGCTACTACCTGCGGCTGGAGCGGATGCCGCTCACCATCAACGGCAAGCTGGATCGGCGTGCCCTACCCATCGCCGAGAGCCTGGCCCGCCAGGTGGCGCCCAGTGTGGTGGAGCCACGCAGTGGCACCGAGCAGCGGGTCGCCGAGATCTGCCGCGAGGTGCTCGGCATCGACGCCATCGGCATCCACGACAACTTCTTCGAGGCGGGGGCCAACTCCCTCAACCTCATCGCCATCAACAACCGCCTGAAAGAGGCGTTCAGCCGCGACATCCCGTTGGCGGTGCTCTTTGAATACACCAGCGTCGCCCGCCTGGCGGAGTATCTCGGCGCCGACAAGGCGGCCGAACAGGCACGCCTGGCGGTGGAGCAGGAGGAGCTAGAGAGCGCCCGCCAGACGGTGATGCAGACCCGAAACCTCATGAGAAATTTGGAAGAAGCATGAAACTCAAGACCTCACGTACCGGGCTGGAGATCGCCGTTGTCGGTCTGGCTGGCGCCTTCCCTGGCGCCGCCGATGCCGCCGCCTTCTGGCAGCTGCTCCTCAACGGCCACAGCGCCATCACCCAGTTGAGCGATGACGAGCTGCGCGCCAGCGGCGTCCACCCCGATCTGTTGGGGATGGAGAACTTCGTCAAGGCCAAGGGGGTGTTCCCCGACCTCGAATATTTCGACGCCGCCTTCTTCGACTACACCCCGCGTGATGCCGCGCTGATGGACCCGCAGGTGCGGCTGCTGCACCAGTGTGTCTACCACGCGCTGGAGGATGCCGGTTACATCGGCGAGGGCTACAAGGGGAGCATCGGTCTGTTTGCCGCCGCCTCCGGCAACTTTGTCTGGGAGCTGTCGTCGCTGCTCGATACCAAAGAGAGCGCCGCCTCGCAGTTCGCCACCATCCAGCTCAACGACAAAGATTTTGTCGCCACCCGCATCGCCTACAAGCTCAACCTGCGCGGCCCCTGCGTCACCGTCCACTGCGCCTGCTCCACCTCGCTCTACGCCATCGACATGGCCTGCCGCCAACTGCTCACCGGCGCCTGCTCCATCGCCGTGGCCGCCGCCGCCGGCCTCAACCTGCCGCACAAAAATGGCTACGTCTATGAGGAGGGGATGATCCTCTCCCCCGATGGGGTCTGCCGCCCCTTCTCCGACGACGCCAACGGCACCGTCGAGGGCAACGGCATGGGAGCGGTGGTGTTGAAGCCACTGGAGGCGGCCCTGCGCGATCGGGATCGCATCTACGCCGTCATCCGCGGTAGTGGCGCCAACAACGACGGCGCCCGCAAGGTGGGCTACAGCGCCCCCAGCGTCGAGGGGCAGGCGGAGGTGATCCGGCGCGCCCTGCACATGGCGGAGGTGGAGCCCACCTCCATCTCCTACATCGAGACCCACGGCACCGGCACGGCGCTCGGTGATCCGGTGGAGATCGAGGGGTTGAAGCAGGCCTTCCGCACCGACCGCAGCCACTTCTGCGGTATCGGCTCGCTCAAATCCAACATCGGCCACCTCGACACCGCGGCCGGTATCTCCTCCTTCATCAAGACGGTGCTGGCGCTTCAGCACCGCACCCTGCCCCCCAGCATCCACTTCCACGCCCCCAACCGCGAGATCGATTTCAGCCACAGCCCCTTCTATGTGGTGACCGAGCCGCAGCCGTGGCACCCTCTGCCGCTGGCGGAGGGGAGTGATGAGTACCACCCGCTGCGGGCCGGCGTCAGCTCCTTCGGCATCGGCGGTACCAATGTCCATGTGGTGCTGGAGGAGGCGCCGGCGCTGCCCCCTTCGGTGGCCGGCCGCGAGTGGCAGCTGTTCTGCCTCTCCGCCGCTGACGGCGCCGCCCTGGAGCGGCTGGAGGGGGCGCTGGCCGACCACCTGACGGCCCACCCCGAACAGAACCTGGCGGATCTCGCCTACACCCTCCAGATCGGCCGGCGTAACCTGGCCCAGCGCAGCGCCTTCATCGGTCGTCACCGCGAGGAGCTGCTGAGCGCCTTGGCGGCGGGGGCCGAAGGGGGGCGCCGCTACCCCCGCGCCGCCAACCATCAACGGCCGCGGGTGGTGCTGCTGCTCTCCGGCCAGGGGACCCAATATCCCGGCATGGGGGCGGGGCTCTATCAGAGCGAACCGAGCTACCGCGAGGCGCTGGATCGCTGCCTCGCCATCTGTGATCGGCAGCAGCTGCCGGAGCTGCGGCGGCTACTCACCTCCCACCACTGCACGGCGGAGGATAGCGCCCTGCTGGAGCGCACCGATCTGGCCCAGCCGGCGCTCTTTGCCCTGGAGTACGCCACCGCCTCCCTGCTGCTCGCCTGGGGGGTGACACCGGCGGCGCTCGTCGGCCACAGCCTGGGTGAATATGTGGCCGCCTGTCTGGCCCAGACCCTGGACCTGGAGCAGGCGTTGGCACTGGTGATCGCCCGTGGTCAATTGATGCGGGAGATGGCCCCCGGCGCCATGCTGGCGGTGGCCGCCGCCGCCAGCGAGATCGAGCCGCTCCTGCCGGAGGGGATCGACATCGCCGCCATCAACGGCCCGGCCCAGTGCAGCGTTGCCGGCCCCAGTGCCGCCATCGAGGCGCTGGTGACGGTGCTGGAGCAGCGCGCCATCCAGTGCAAGCGGCTGCACACCTCCCACGCCTTCCACTCGGCCTCGATGGAGCCGCTGCTGCCCGCCTTCCGGCAGCGGCTGGCGCAGGTCAGCTTTGCACCGCCGCGCATCCCCTACCTCTCCAACCTGACTGGCGACTGGATCACCCCGGAACAGGCGCAGGACCCCGACTACTACCTGCGCCATCTGCGTCACACCGTGCAGTTTGCCGCCGCTGCCGAGCAGCTGCTGGCCGACCCCGCCACCCTATTTGTTGAGGTGGGGCCGGGTGGGGTGCTGGGCGCCTTCATCAAGCAGTGCGCCCGCGAGCAGAGCCCCATCACCCTCTCGGTGATCCGCCATGCCCGCGCCGAGTTGAGCGATGAGCAGCAGCTGCTGCGGGCCGTGGGGGATCTCTGGGGCCATGGCGCCCCCATCGACTGGAAGCGCTACCACCAGGGGGCGCTACGCTCCAAGGTGGCGGCGCCGCTCTACCCCTTTGCACGGCAGATCTGCCCCATCGGCAAGGGCGACATCTACCGCCTGCTGGAGACGGTGGGCAGTGGCCAGGGTAGCAGCGCGACCACCGTCGAGCGCGGCGCCACCCTCGGCTGGCACGACGCCCTGCTGCCGGCCCTGGATGACTCCGCCAATGTGCGGCCGGCGCTGGCGGTGGTGGAGAATCGCCAGCTGGTGAAGCCGCTCGGCCTGGTGAGCGGCCTGCGCATCAACCAGTGTCGCGCCGGTGGCGCCTTCGCCCCGGTGGGCAGCGGCCTCTTCACCGCCGATCTCCAGCGCGCCAGCGACTACCGCCGGCTTATCCACGCCCTCAAGGAGATCGACGGGATGCCAGAGCTGGTGGTCTGGTTGGCCGAGCGGGCCAATCTCGCCACCCTGCGGCCACTGCTCGACCGCTTGGCGCGGCTGCTGCTGGTGCTGCGCTCCGAGTGCCCCGGTCAGCGCTTCCGCTGTCTACTGGCGCTGCCCGCCAGCCGCGCCGAGCGCAGCGCCCACAGCGCGGTCACCGGCGAGCTGGAGTTGACCCTGCGGAGCCTGCGCGCCAGCTCTCCGCAGGTGGATCTGCGGGCGGTCTACTTCGATCCCGCGCTGCCGCTGACGGCGCGTGCCGAGCTGCTGGAGCGGGAGATCTACGATAGCGATCGCAGTAGCGTCTTGGTGAGCTACGACAAGCAGCAGCGGCGCCTCTACCGGCCGGTGGCGCTGGCCACCCCGCCCGCCGCGCCGCGGCTCGCCCAACGCACCATCGGCCTCATCGCCCCCACCGACTTCCCCAGCGACGCCCTGGCCACCCGCCTCGGTGAGGCGAGCGGTGCCCAGGTGGTGCTGCTGTCGGCCCATGCCACCCCGCTGCTGTGGGGCGACAGCCAGCTGGGGGTCAGCGCCGCCGAGATCGACGACTGGCTGCGGGCCGATCAACAGCAGTCGTTCAGCCGCCACGGCCTGCGCGACTTCAGTGACTGCCACGCCCTCTTGGATGAGGCGGCCACCACCCTGGTGGCGCGCTACCTCGACAGCCGCCTGCCGCTCACCCACGGTCGCCACTTCAGCCGTGCCGATCTGCTCCAGGCGACACGGGTGACGCCGCGGCTGGAGAAGTACCTCGACTACATGCTGGCGATGCTGCTGGAGGATGGGGTGGTGAGCGTCGTGGGTGACGGCTACCAGGTGGAGCGGACGCCGACCGATCTGCGTGACCTCGCCCCCATCCGTGCCGAACTGGCGGCCGCCAGCCACCTCTTCCCCGGTAACCTGGAGGTGTTGGAGCACTGCGTCGCCGCCTTCCCGGCCGCCCTCAGTGAGGAGGTGCCGCCCATCTCGGTGCTCTATCCCGATGGCACCAACGAGATGCTCACCCGCGCCTACGTCGGCTCCATCCAGGAGCTGGAGGAGCAGGTGATCCGCGCCACCTTCGAGAAGCTGTTTCAGCAGCTCATCCGCCGCGCCAACGGCCGGCCGCTGCGGTTGCTGGAGGCGGGTGGCGGCTTCGGCCTCACCATGCGCCGCCTGGCACCGCTGCTGCGCGGTGTGGAGGTGGAGTACTACTTCACCGATGTCGGCCGCACCTTCCTGCATGAGGCGCGTGAGTTCGCCCGCAATGAGGGCTACGACTTCCTCACCTTCGGCCTGTTTGACATCAGTCGTCCGCCGGCCGAGCAGGGGTTGCCGCTGCACAGCTTTGATCTGGTCTTCGCCTTCAACGTGGTCCACGCCACCCGCAGTCTGGCGGTGAGCGTTGGCCACCTGCGGCAGCTGCTGCGGGATGGGGGTCTGCTCTGTCTGCTGGAGCGCACCCGGCCGCGCCGCTACATCGATCTCATCTGGGGGCTGGCCGACGGCTGGTGGCACTTCGACGATAGCGAGCGCCACCTCTCCCCCCTCACCGATCTCGACCACTGGCAGGCGGTGGCGCGGGCCGCCGGATTCAGCAACGTCGGCAGCTTCCCCGAGAGCGCCGAGGCGCGTCGCTGTCTGGAGACCGGCATCCTCATCGCCCAGCTGGCCCCCGCCGGTCAGGCGGCCCGCGCCGAGCAGTGGGAGATCGATCCCGCCCCTGGCGCCCTCGATGGGGTGGTGGTGATCGACGCCCCCGCGGTCCGCCCGGCTCCCCCCTTCGAGCCCTACGGCGATCGCCTGCTCACCCCGCGGCCGGAGGGGCGCGGCTACGGCGCCGCACTACTCCAGTGGCTCAGCCGGCAACGCCCCGGCTTCGTCTCCATCTGGAGTGACGCCAACGCCCTGGCCGCCGCCGATCAGCTGGAGCGCAGCCGCGCCACCCTCGCCCTCGATCAGCAGGGGCGGGCGCTGCTGGGCGCCGCCGCCTGGTCACGCATCGAGCTGCCGCTGCGGCCGCTGCTCCCCTCGCTCAGTCAGGTGGCGGAGGCGCTCGGCACCGCCCGCGGTGGCGTCGCCCACGCCGTCCTGGCGGCGGCCAGCCAGACCCTCTACAACCCACCGCCGCCGCCCGGAACCGAGGCGGAGGAGGCGGGGGCAGCGCTGCGGGGCGCCCTGGAGGAGGGGGGCGTCGGCGAGTACGAGCGGCTCCTGCACAAGCTCTGGGGAGAGCTGTTCGGCATCGAGCAGATCGCCCTCGACGAGGACTTCTTCGAGCTGGGCGGCGATTCTCTCAAGGTGGCCCAGGTGACCGCCGAGCTGGAGCGGTACGGCATCAAGCTGCTGCCCAATGAGGTCTTCAACTACCCCACCATCCGCCTGCTGGCGCGCTATCTCCATGACAACCGGCAGAGCGAGTTTGGCCGCATCCGCAGCGTGGCAGAGCTGATCGACTACTGGCGCCAAGCGGGCAGCGAGGCGGCCTTTGTCAGTGCCCCCCACGCCAGCGGCACCACCCGGGTGCTCTACCTTGACGATGCCACCCTGGCGCGTAGTCCGGCACCGGATCAACTGCTGCTGGAGCTGCGCTTGCCACCGGAGTTGCAACCCCACTACATCGCGCCGTTGGCGCAGCGGCCGGCCCCGGAGTCACGGGAGGAGGCGACCGCCATCTGGCAGGGGTTGGGGCTGACGGATCAACCGGCGGCGGATACGGTGGCCGCCTTGAGCGCCCGCGTGGCCCAAGGCATGACCCAGTTCAACCGGGCCATCGGCGGTAGTGCGGTGGTGGCCAGCTACCCCTTGAGCCCGTTCCAGCGGATGTTCCTCAAAGAGGCCAACCGAGTCGCCTTCTACCTCATCGACTTCCACGACCCCATCGACCAGCCGCTGCTGGCGCGGGCACTCGGCGATGTGGTGGCGTTGCAGGGACTGCTGCGCAGCCGTCTGCGACGCGACCGCTGGCAGAAGCTGGTGTGGGATGAGTTTGCGCCGCCCAGCGAGCCACTCACCATCCCGCTGCTCGACCTCTCCGGCGCCACCCCGCCGACGCAGGCCGAGCTGATGGAGCAGCTGATGGCGGCGGAGCAGGCGATCTCCTTCGACGCCATCGAGGGGGTGATGTACCGGGTGATGCTGGTGCGCTTCGACCGCTGTCGCCACACCCTGCTCTTCAACCTCGACCACTCCATCTTCGACAACATGAGTGGCCAGGTGCTGCGGCGCCAGCTCCTCAGCCGCTACCGCCAGCTGCGTGCCGGCAACGTGGCACCCATGGAGCCGGTGAAGAGCTTCCGCCACTACCTGGAGCAGCTCAACCGCGGGCCACAGGGGATCACCAAACAGAAGCTGGTGGAGATCTTCGATCTGGAGCGCTACATCAAGGTGAAGAACGTCGTGGAGGAGCGCATCGTCGCCCGCCGGCAGCCGGAGATCAAAAAGCTGCGCTTCGCCCTCGATCTCGATCGCTACAACCTCTCCGACGACGACGATGCCACCTGGGAGGTGAGCCTGGCGGTGCTCTGCTGCACCCTCGGCCGCTTCCTGGAGCAGGAGACAGTGCCGCTCAAGATCGTCTACCAAGGGCGGCAGTATCAGGACCTCTCCTACTTCGACACCCTCGGCCTCTTCATCGATATCCTGCCGCTGCTGGTGCCGGTGGATAGGGAGAACCCGGCCAATATGATCGAGGGGATCCGGCGCAAGGTGCGCTTCGTCAACCGCTACAACGTCAACTTCATGAACATGCTGATGCACATGACCATGCGCATCAAATGGTGGGAGGCGTTGGCGGCCCTCAACGCCAACAAACTCTCCAAGCGGGACCCGATGATCCTGCTCAACTACGTCGGCAAGGCGGAGGCGGAGTACCAGAAGATCATCGACTTCTCCTCCCGCCAGATGGAGGGGGCCAAGGGCAACCTCGGCTACGCCAGCCTCTACATCATCGTCACCCGGGTGGAGCGCACCATCAACTTCGATCTCTTCTGCAACTTTGAGCCCGATATGGATCGCCTGCGTCAGCTGTTTGAGAGCGAGAGTGCCAAGCTGTTTGGCCCCATCGCCGAGCCGGTGGCCGTGGCGGCGACCCAGGCCGATCCGGCGGAGGACGCCGCATGATGGCAGTGCGGCGGCATCCTCCGCTCCCTCTGCTCCTGCTCCTGCTCGCCGCCCCGGCGGCGGCGCAGGGGCAGGAGGCGCCCCCCCTCAGCTTCAGTGGCAATCTACAGCTCAGCTCCGGCTTCCAGCGCATCCCCTCCCACACCATCTACGACCTAGATGGCTCCAGCTCCCAGCTGGAGGAGGCGACCCGCAAGGTGAACAGCGTGCTGCGGGTGGCCCAGCCGGGCGCCTTCTCGGCGCTGCTCGATATCCAGTACCAGCAGACCCTCTACGACGACGACGAGAGCACCCGGGTCAACCAGCTCTACGCCATCTTCGATCTCACGCCGCGGCTAAAGATGCGCCTGGGTAAACAGCGGGTGCTATGGGGCCACGGCCTCTCCTACATCCCCACCGACTTCATCAACCCGCCCCTCGACCCCAGCGGCCTCGATCTGGCCAAGGAGGGGGTGACCGCCCTCTCCCTCGACTACATCAACAGCGAGTACGCCCTAACGCTGCTGGCCCATTGCGAGGATGAGGCCAACTGCCTCGATAGCGTCGGCCTCAAACTCTCCAGCTACGCCCTGGCCGGCATCGACTTTGCCGGCGTCCTCTACCACGCCCCCAGCATCGGCAACGCCGTCGGCGGCTCCTTCTCCTTCGATGCCGGCGAGATCATCGATCCACTCCTGGGGGGGCTGGTCATCTCCGGTGGCCTGGCGCTGCATGAGCGATCCCGCTACCCCGAAGTGGTGAGCCAGCAGGCGGGGGAGGAGAGCTACTATCTCCCCGGCCCCCTGGGTAAACGCGGCCCCTATACCTCCTGGATGGTGGCCGCCAGCCACCAGGCCACCGACCGCTTCAACATCACCGGCGAGTACTACCACATCGGCGACGCCTACAGCGAAGATGAGTACCGCGACATGGTGAGCTGCCTCAGCGACCGGCAACACGCCTGTCGCGGCCTGTCGGCCGGGATGCTCAACCACTTCTCCCTCGGCCGCAGCCAACGCGACTACGCCACGCTCTCCTTCAGCCTCTCCTCCCTCACCGAGGGGGTCGCCCGCTTCAGCGACACCTTTGGTGTCGATCTTGGGGTGCTGCAAGGGATGGGCGACCACTCGCGCAACCTCTCCCTGGCGTTCCACTCCACCTACTGGGACCAGGCCGAGATCACCTGGCGTAACCTCTACACCGACGGCGCCGACGACACCGAGTTCGGCACCGCACCGTTCCGTTGGTACTCGGAACTCAGCGTCACCTTTGCCTTCTGAGCCCCACCATGCATAGCGACCGACTCTACCTCTTTGGCATCCCCTACGCCGGCGGCTCCGCCGTCGCCACCTACGGCCGCTGGGCCCGCCTGCTGCCGGCCAACATCAAACTGGCCCCCCTAGAGCTGGCCGGCCGCGGCCGCCGCACCCCGGAGCCGTTCCACACCACCATGCAGGAGGCGGTGGCCGAGCTACTCACCACCATCGCCCCCATCGTCCGCACCACCCCCTACGCCATCTACGGCCACAGCATGGGCACCGCCGTCACCTACGAACTGGTGAAGGCCATCGCCGCCGAAGGGCTGCCAGCGCCGCGCCAACTCTTCCTCTCCGGCCGCAACTGCCCCCACCACCCCTACAGCCAGCGCAACCTCCACCTCCTCGACGACGAGCGCTTCCTGGCGGAGATCCGCCAACTGGGCGGCACCCCGGAGGAGTTCTTCGCCATGAAGGACCTGGTGGCCGCCTTCCTGCCGGTCCTGCGGGCCGACTACCGCCTTATCGAGCAGTACTGGCCGGAGCGGCCGCTCCACGTCACCTCGGCCGATATCGTCTTCCTCTGTAGCGACCAAGACCCGCTGGTGGGCAAACCCGCGGTCTACGACTGGCAGCACTACACCTCCGGTCAGTTCGAACTGCGGGAGTTCAGCGGCGGCCACTTCTTCATCAACGACCACACCCCCCAGGTGTGCCAAGTGATTGCCGAGGCCGTTGGCCGGCAGGCGGCCTAGTGAGCGAGACCGCGGCGGCGCTGGTCCACATCCACCTCATCTCCCTCCGCCAGACCGCGGCCCAACTAGGGGAGGGGGGCGCCCTGGCGCTCCTCAGCCCAGCAGAGCGGGCGGCCCTGGCCAACGCCAAGGCCGCCAGCCGCCGCCAAGAGTTACTCTACGGCCGCGCCGCCCTGCGCCGAGTGCTGGCCCACCACACCGCCCTAGCCGCCGAGCAGATCCAACTGCACCCCACCCCCCAAGGCAAACCCCGCGCCTACACCCCCGCCGGCCACCCACTCCCCCCCTTCAACCTCGCCCACACCGGCGACCTCCTCGCCATCGCCCTCGGCCGAGGCCGCGCCGAGGTGGGGGTTGACCTAGAACAACCCCATAGCCGCCTGGAAACCGATATCGACCCCATCGCCCAGCGACACTTCACCAGCGCAGAGCGCGCCCAACTGGCGGCCGCGGGTGGCCCCCAAAAAATGGCCGCCTTCCTGCGCATCTGGACCCTGAAAGAGGCCGTACTCAAGGCAGCAGGGAGCGGCCTATTGGCGCCCCTGGCAAGCGTAGAGGTGGGCGTTGCGGATCATTTAATACGTTGCATCCAACCCGGCGGCGACCAACCGCGGCAATTCATCGCCCACCATCGCCCATTGGCGGATGGGTGGCACCTTGCCGTGGCGCGGGAGGGGGCGTTGAGGGGGGTGGTATTGCGTGGCGTGGCAGCGCTGTAGGGGCTGCCGTTGTCCGGTTAAGTGGGAAGCGGGTAGGGGTGGGGGGGCCCCTGTGTCAGATATCTACCCTGTTACGTGAAGCTCCAACACCTTACCGATGGGCGCGGTAGAGCATTGCCGTGTGGATACCTGCACACAGCTGCCTGGCGGAATTGGGATGGGCTTCCCTCCATAGCTGTGGGATAGCCCTGGCTGTGATCCTTCAGCTAGGGCCTCCCAGGGCTAGATTTGGCCGCAGTTTGGCGATAGATTGAACCCCGTCGGACCGAGCCCACGGAGCAGATACCATGGAAAACACCCATTGGAATGGCAATTCAAAGCCCTCCCCCTCGCTGCTCAATGGGGATCTGCCCCCACCTCCCCAGTCGTTACCGCTCCCGCTTTTAACCAAGTAACCGCCAGTTGAGCGTGGTGGAGTCCAACGGGTCTCTATCCCATAGACTCCGATTCGCGCAGTACGCGGGACGGTGCTTCGCCTTGCCCCCAAGTGTCGAGTAAAACGGTATGGCCGAAATAAAAAAACTAAAGCTGAGCTTCGAGCGCAAGAGAGTCGATGACGATCTGCTCCATGTCCCATTGGAATCCGCTGAGCACGCCTATCAGCTCTTCAAAGAGATGGAAAATGAGATCAGAGAGAAGGTCATTTGCGTCCATCTCACAGAAAAATACCAGATCATCTCATTCGAAGTGGTCTCCATTGGCACACAGAGCTACGCCATCGCCGACCCTGTAGAGATACTCCGTGGCGCCGTCCTTGTCCACGCTGCCAAGATCATCATCATCCATAACCACCCCCTCGGATCGCCAGAACCATCAGCAGCCGATATAAAAGGGGCGAAGAGCTTGAAGGAGAAGAGCGCTGTTCTGAATATCGAACTGCGGGATGCGATTATTATAGGGGAGGGGGGCTTTGTGAGTCTTGCGGAGCGAGGGTTGATCTAGATAGGGGGATGTGATACGAGGGTCATGTGCGTATCTGCTTTGCTTGTCAATCTAGGTAAAATTGATGGATTGGATGGCGCAAGATTTTTGGATGGGTGCAGTGGTGCTCCTTAGACATCCCCTCATTTCAAACGACAAAAAAGAGCTGGGAAAGGGCGCGCTGTGCGCGAATCAGTTCGACGAAGGCGAGCATGATCTTTTCGGCCCACTCCTCGCGCATATTCGGCAGGAGGTCGTACACCATCTGGCCTTGCCGGAATAGCGAATGAGTGCGTCGCTTCACAGTATTGACTTTGAGATAGCGATCGTAACCGATCTGCTCGCAGGCGGCGCCGAGCAATGTCAGCAGCACGATGGCCAGCGCAGCTATCAGAAACAATCGGTCCCGACGCTCAGTGCTCTTGGTGCGAAGCTCCTGCATACCCATGCCGAAGCGCGGGTCCTT
>QKFD01000090.1 GCA_003251535.1 Chromatiales bacterium
ACTCGGCCCCATCGGCGCCATTGAGTTGCGACAGGATAACGGTGAACTCATCGCCCCCCATGCGGGCCACCGTATCGCTCTGCCGCACACAGTCACTGAGGCGGGCCGCCACCTGCTTGAGCAGGGCGTCACCGGCATCGTGACCGAGGGTATCGTTCACCTCTTTGAAGCGGTCAAGATCGATGAACATCAGTCCGAACCGCTGTCGCTCTCGGCGGGCGGTGGCCAGGGCGCGCTCCAGCCGGTCCTGGAACAGGCGCCGGTTGGGCAGCCCGGTGAGGGCATCGAAGTTGGCTTGCCGCCAGATCCGCGCCTCCAGCTCCTGCCGCTCGGTGATGTCCTTCTTCAGGCCCACATAGTGGGTGATCACCCCTTTCTCGTCGGTGATGGGGGTGATAGAGGCCTCCTCCCAAAAGAGCGAGCCATCCTTGCGCCGATTGTGGAAGCGGCCATGCCAGACCCGGCCGGCGCTGATGGTGGCCCATAGCTGCTGGTAGGTCTCCGGCGGGGTATCGCCCGATTTGAGCAGCGATGGCCGCTGCCCCAGGACCTCCGCCTCGCTATAGCCCGTACTCTCCAGAAAGCGGCGGTTGATGAACTCGATCTGCCCTTTGGCATCGGTGATCACCACCGCATCGGGGCTAAACTCCACCGCCTTGGAGAGCTGCCGCAGCCGCGCCTCCCGCCTCCGCCGTTCGCTGACATCGGAGAAGGTGACCACCGCCCCTATCTGGCTGCCCCCCGCCTGCATCGGGTGGGCCCGATACTCCACGGGCATGGCGCGCCCATTGCGGGTCCAGAACACATCATCATCGACATGGACCGCCTCGCCAGAGCGTAGGGTGTGCTGCACCACACAGTCATCATCCTCCCGGGGGGTGCCATCCAGGTAGCTGTGGTGGATCAGGCCATGGACCTTGCGCCCCAGGAGATCGACCTCGCTGTCAAACTCCAGCAGCTTCACCGCCATGGGGTTGGCGAAGGTGATATGCCCATCTCTATCGACCCCAAATACCCCCTCGCCAGAGGAGTTGAGCAGGCGCCGGAGCCGCTCCTCCGCCGCCTGCCGCTCCGCCACCTCACGCCGCAGCTCGGTGGTCCGTAGCAGCACCAGCTCATCCTGCTGGGCCTTGGCGGCAGCCAACTCCAACACCCGCCGCCGCACCCCGCTCAAGGCGGCCTGGGTGGTGATCCAGAGCAGCAACCACACCCCAACATGGATGGCCACCATGGTGCGCCACTGGGCCAACAGCGGCGTCACCAGGGGGGTCACATTAAAGGCAATACTGACGCCACCACGGACATCCCCCACCTGATAGCCCTGCTCGGCGTGACACTCCATGCAGGCGGGGTGGACCCGCAGGGGGGCGATGTAGCGAAAGCGGGAGGGATCGGCCTGTAGATCGAATTCGGTCAACTCCCGAGTGCCCTGCTCAAACGCCGTCAGCGCCCGCCGCTCCCAGGGATCGGCCTGGTTGTTGGGGTTGAGGGGGCGCAGGCTGGTGAGGTGGATCCGCACCTCGCTCAACTCCTCCATGATGGCCGCCAGCTGACGGGTCATATAGGCGGGGTTGATCATGGTGAGGTGGAGACCCGAGGTGCTTTCGATATCCCGCTCCGGCACCTTGAGCCAGGGATTGGGGGAGGTATGGGCGTCGATGCGGGCATAGACGCCGCCATGACGGGCGTTCCACAGCCGTACCGACTCCACCAGCTGAAAGACAAAGCGGGCCCGCTCCAGGGCGCTATCGCGGACGTGCTGTTCAACGTGGTTCAGGTTCCAGCCGAGCGATGCCGCCACCAACACCCCCCACAGGAGGGGTGGGAGCAGCCAGTAGTGTCGGTGGCGCAGCAGCGAGCGCATCGCTACCCCCTCAGGATTCCATCCCAACCGAACCCTTGGTCACGAAATAGTCGAACACAGGCGGCCACCACCTCCGGATCAAACCACTCACCGGAGTGCCCCTCGATCTCCGCCAAGGCGTCATCGAGGGCGAGCGCCGGACGATAGGGACGGTGGGTAGCCATCGCCTCCACCACATCGGCCACCGCGAGAATGCGCGCCTCTAGGGCGATGGCGTCCCCGGTCAATCCCTTGGGATAGCCGCTGCCATCCAGTCGTTCATGGTGTTGTACCACCATATCGGCCAGAGGCCAGGGAAACTCGATACCGGCGACGATCTCATAGCCCACTTGCGGGTGGGCCCGGATCAGCAGCCGCTGCGCCTCATCCAGGCGGCCGGGGCGGTTGAGGATCTCGGTGGGGACGTAGATCTTGCCGATGTCGTGGATCAGCGCCCCTAGTCGCAGCCCTTCGGTGCGATCGGCATCTAGCGCCAGCTCCTGGGCGATGGCGACACACAGCTCTGCCACCCGCTGCTGGTGGCCAGCGGTATAGGGGTCCCGCTTCTCGATAGTGACCGAGATGGCCTGGATGGTCTGCAACAGTGCCCGTTGCAGTCGCTGGTGGAGGGCGTTGCGCTCCTGCTCGGCCTGTTTGCGGTTGCTGATATCGATGGCCGCGACGCGGCTCTCCACGACCTTACCCTCCCCATCCACCACCGGATCCAGCGATAGACTGGCCCAGATAGTTGCGCCACTGCGGTGGCGCAGGGCGACTTCCAGATCACGCACCGCCTCCCCCGCCTGGAGATCGGTAAAGAGGCGCCGGGCCAGGCCACGGCCCACCGCCGCATCGGCGAAGAGATCGAGGACCGCCATCCCAGTCAGTTGCTCATGGTCGTAACCGAGGAGCGCCGGCAGGGCGCGATTGAAGTGGAGCAGCTGCCCGTCGGCGGCCACTGACAGGTAGGCGTTGGGGGCGTTCTCGTAGAGGGCGTGGTAGCGCGCCTCGCTCTGCTCCAGCGCCGCCCGCGCCGCCACCCGCCCGGCGCGGGTACGCAGACCGACGATGCCAAAGGCAAGATCAGCGGCAAACTCGGTGAGTAGCCCCTGCTCGCGGCTATCAAAGGCGTTGCGCTCACCGGCATAGATGACCAAGGCGCCGAATGGCTCCCCCTCATCCAGCAGAGGCAGCGCCATCACCGAGGCATAGCCCCCCGCCAGGGCCGCCTCCCGCCAGGGCCGGTAGCAGAGATCGGTGGTCACATCGCCGATCACAACCACCCGCCGCTCCCGGATGGCGGTCCCGGCTGGACCACGGCCGATCTCCTCGTCTTCGCGCCAGCTCACCTTGAGGGCGGCCATGAAGCCACGATCCGCACCGGCGGCGGTCACCGGCTCCAGGCGACCGTCGTCGCAGGCGTAGCCCACCCAGACGAGGCGATAGCCACCGTCATCGATCAAGACGTTGCAGATGGCTTGTAACAGGCCCGGCTCATCCACGGCGTGGACCAGGGCGCCGTTGCCACGGCTCAGGGCCCGCAGCGCCCGGTTGAGCCGCCGTAGCTCCGCCTCTGCCTGCCGCGCCTCGGTCACGTCCTGCACCGTACCCACCATGCGCAGCGGTCGCCGCTCGTCATCAAAGGTCACGGCCCCACTCTCATGGACCACCCGCTCGCGGCCATCGGCCAGCACCACCCGGTGGTCAAAGGCGTAGGGGAGCGCCTCCTGGAGGGCCCGGTCCACCTCCGCTTGTAGCGGGGCGCGGTCAGCGGGATGGACATAGGAGAGAAACGCCTCAAAGGTGGCGCCGAACTCCTGGGGCGCCACCCCAAAAATGCGATAGATCTCATCGGACCAGTGGAGCTGGCCGCTGACGATATCCCACTCCCAGTTACCAAGCCGGGCAATGTGTTGGGACTCCGCCAGACTGGCCTGGCTGCGACGGACCGCCTCCTCCGCCTCGGCCCGCCCCAGTGCAGCGGCCAGGATCCCCGCTGCCGCCTGCACCAGTGCCACATCCTCTTGCGGCCAGCTGTGGTGGGCGGTGGAGAGTTCGATCCCCAGCAGGCCGGCCAGCTCGCCCCCCTCGACCCGCAGCGGTACCACCACCGCCGAGGCCTCCGGCCCCGAGAGCAGCGCCTCGCGCACCAGCTCGGCCCCCGCCGCCTCCACCCCATCCAGTGCCACGGCCCCGCTACGGCGCAGCTGCTCCTGTAACCAAGGCAGCGCCGCCAACGACAACTGGACGCCGAGCCGGCCATCACACTGCTGCTCCGCCTGACACCAGGCGTGCTCCCGCACCATGGTGTCGGCCGTATCGCGCTGCCGATAGAGCCAGGCCCGGTCCGCCCCGAGGAAGGCGGCGAGCTGGGCGAGGGAGTCACGCACCAAGTGCTGCAACGCCTCCGGCTCAAAGGCCACAAAACGCCCAGCAGTGGCGGCGATGAGCGACTCGAACCGTAACCGTCGCTGCTGCGCCTCCTGCGCCTCCTTCACCGGCCGCAGGTCCACCAGGGTGAGTACATGGCCGATCACCACCCCGCTGTCGTCCACGATGTCGCCCCCGGTGAGGTAGGCCGGCAGTAGCGCCCCCGTGGCCAACTGTAGACGCAGCTCCCCCGACCAGGCCTCGGCGGTCACCGGCCCCGGGGTGAGATCGGGCCGCGCCGCCCGCTCATCGGGCGGGAGTAGATCCAGCAGACCACGCCCCTCGATCACCTCCGCCGCCTCCCCCAGCAGGAGCGCCAAGGCGGGGTTGGCGTACTGAATCACAAGATTGCGGTCGACAATCACCACCCCCTCACCGGCCTGCGCCACCGCCCGTGCCAGGGTGCGCCGATGCCCCTCGGTGCGGCGCAAGGTGGTGACATCTTCGAGGATGTGGATGGCGTTCTCGACGCTGCCATCGGCCCGGCGGATGCCAAAGGAGCGGGAGACCAGTTGGGTGCCATCGGCCAGCTGGATCTCCTCCCCGGCGCTATGCATCTGCTCCGGGAAGACGCTGCACTGCCGCAGCGGCGCCGAGATGATGGGGAAGAGGGTGAAGTAGTGCCGCCCCACCGCCACCTCCCGACTCACCCCGGCCCGGGCCAGGTAGGCGGGATTGGCGTGGACGATGCGCAGCTCGCGGTCGTGGATAAAGATGGGATCGGCGATGGCATCAAACGCATCGTTCCAGTCCCGCAGTGATAGATCGAGTCGCTGATGGCTCTCCCGCAAGGCGCTCAGCGCCTGCTCCAGCTCGATAGTGCGCTCATCCACCCGCACTGCCAGATGGTCACGGGCCTCCCGCAACGCCTGCTCCGAGCGCCGCAGACGCAGGTTGAGACGGGCGATATGGGCGTTGACGCCGATCAGCAGCAGGAGCATGAGCCCCGCCCCAGCCACCCAGCCACGATAGCGGCGCAGCAGCTCCCCGGCGCTGGTGGGCGGGGCGGGTCGATAGGGGCCGATGGCGAGCTGGCGGAGCAGGTCGTGGATGGGGTGGTAGTCCTGTGGCATCCCCCACCCCGCCGACTGGGCCGCCCGCGCCGCCGGACTCTCTGGTGGCAAGGTCAGCAGCGCTGCTTGCACCTGACGGGTCAACTCGGTGGAGGTGGCAGAGCTGCGGGCAAAGGGCCACTCGGGATAGAGCCAGGTACTGAGCCGATAGGCGAAGTTGGGATACTCCTGGGCGTTCAGCACCCGAAACTCGTCCAGCGGGATCTTCCCCTCCTCGGCCATCCGCTCCAGGGTATCGGTGCGAACCAGGCCGACATCGGCCCGCCCTTCGCGCACGGCGTAGACCACGGCGTCGTGAGTACCGGCAAAGCGCAGCTCCTGCGGCTCCTGCCAAGGATCGATACCGGCCCCGGCCAGCTCACCCCAGGCGACGACAAAGCCACCAAAGGAGCTTTCATCGACGGCGATGAAGCTGCGCCCGGCGAGATCGGCCAGGCCATGGACCAGCGGCGCGTCGGCGCGGGTGAAGATCACCCCGCCAAAGCGGTCATACACCTCGCCGTGGGGGCCGCGGTTAAGCAAGGTGGCGATGCGCATCGCCCCCGCCTCCACCTCCAGCGCGACATACATGCCGGGGTTGGTGATGAAAAAATCCACCTCATTGCGCCGCACTGCGGCGGGGAACTCTTGGAAATCGAGCGGCCGGACGGTGAAGTGGTAGTCGGGCAGGGTGGCGGAGAGGTAGTCGGCGAGGGGGCTCCAGCGGGCCACGGCGGTCTCCCGGCCACGCTTGGCCAGGACGCCGATCTCCACCTCGGTGAGACCCCAGGCGGAGCCCGACCAGGACAGTGCCAGCCAGAGCAGCAACAGGCTGGTAACAAAGGAGCGATGGCAGCTCGGCGACATGGCATTGCGCCTCATTGCGCGCCCGCGAGCAGGGGGAGCGTTCGCGTCCCGCTCAGTGTATCACCCGCACTGACTAAGGGCATGTGCCCAGGCGCACCAGCTGCTCAACGGCCTGTTCCACCCCGCTCGGCGCCACGGCTGGGTGGCGGCCGGCCGCCAGTAGTCGAGAGAGCGGGGCCCCAAAATCACCCGTCGCAAACTGGGCACGGCTGATCCCCTCGCCCCGCCCGTGATGCGCCAACCACTGCACTAGGCTCGGCTGTTCAGGCCAGTCGCCGCGATCGACCCAGAGTACCGGCACCCCGCTGCCAGCCGCCTCGGTGAAGGTGCCGTAGCCCGGTTTAGTAAGCACCAGATCGCTGGAGGCGATCAGATCGGAGAAGCTGAACCCCACCCGCTCCAGCGGGAGGGTAGCGGGGTGGCGCGCCTGCCACGCCTCGGGCACCAGTAGGCGCACACCGGGGAAGTGGGGCCAGCGCTCCAACGGTGGCCGGGTGGGGACACCCCCCAGGGCGACCACCACTATCTGCTCCGCCGGGGCGAGGCCACAGCGTGCGGCCAGCTCCGCCCGCCGCTGACGCCCCACCGCCATCACTGGGCCGATGGTGCGGGCATTGGGGAGCCAGCTCATGGGCATCGCCGGGGCGGTGCGGAGAAATAGGTCGGCGCCGGCATAGGCGGCCCGCATCTGCTCCAGGGGCGCAGCCATGGCCGGCACCTCGACCGTCAGCGGCGCCAAGATATCGACCCAATTGAGGCAGCACATGGCCACACTCGGCACCCCTATGGTTTGGGCAGCGGCCAGGGTGAGGTAGGGCACATCGGCCAGCACCAGATCGGGGGCAACCGCCGCCAACTCAGTGGCCACGGTCGCCACCCGCTGCGGCCAGTGGCGATGGAGTTCGATATAGGCGGTGATGCTGGCGGCCAGATCGGCGGAGAGGGCATCCTCCTGCACCATACCAAAGTCATCCGCCGCGGCCATCAGCTCAAAGGGGGGCTCGATACGGCTCTCCAGCAGCGCCCGGGGTGCAGGGCTGCGTAGCGTTAGCCGTAGATCGGGCCAGCGGCGGCGCAGGCCATTCAGCACTGGAGCGCACTGGGCCAAGTGGCCGAAACCGTGGGGCGAGATGGCGGCAAGGAGATGGGGCATCGAGATGGGCTTAGGCTGATCGGTGGTGCTGGCAGGGTACGCCCCTGCCCACCGACGGAACAGGCCATCCTCCATACGGCCCACCCTGGCGAAGGGCGCTGATGATATCTTCTGCTCGAACACAGCGGGCGTGAGCCCGACACCATCACGGCATATTGGCGGCCCCGCGGGGTGAGAGGATCGGTCATGGGTTGGTGGTTGGGACTACTGGGAATCGTGATAGGGGGGGTGGCAGCCGAGCTGCCAGGTGCCCTGCTGGGCGGAACGCTGGGCGGCCTGCTGGGGATGATCCACGCGCTGCGGGCGCGGCTGCTGCGACTGGAGCAAGAGGTGGAGCGCCTGCGCCCGCTCGCCCCTGATGCGGCTCAACCCTCCGCGGTGGAGGGCACCCGCCCGCTGGCGGCACCAGCGGTGGAGGCGGCTAACTCACCCGTCCCCGCCTTTATCGATCTACCGGCCGAGGTCATAGAGGCCGTCGCAGCGGAGCCGAGCCCCCGGCCCCCGGCCCCTACCCCGCAGGAAGAGTGGCCGCAACAGCCGGGTGGCGCCATGTTTGAAGGCGCCTGGCTAGAGCGGGCCCGCGAGTTCCTCACTGGGGGCAACCCAGTGGTGCGGATCGGTCTGGTGATCCTCTTCTTTGGAGTCGGTTTCCTGCTCAAATATGCCGCTGAGCGTGACCTGATGCCGGTGGAGCTACGCTACCTGGCCACGGCCAGCGGCGCCCTGGGTCTGCTCGGCCTGGGTTGGTACCAGCGGCAACGGCGCCCCTCGTTTGCCCTCCTACTCCAGGGGGGAGGCATCGGCATCCTCTATCTGACCATCTTCGCCGCCCTCCACCTGCACGCCCTTATCCCGGCACCATTGGCCTTCGCCCTGCTGGTGGCACTCACCACCGCCTCCGCTGCCTTGGCAATCTTGCAGGATGCCCGGGGACTGGCCGCCTTTGCCACCGCCGGCGGCTTCCTCTCGCCCCTGCTCGCCTCCACCGATAGCGGCAACCACGTCGCCCTGTTCAGCTACTACGCCCTGCTCAACCTGGGGGTGCTATCCATCGCCTGGTTCCGCGCCTGGCGTGAACTCAATCTGATAGGTTTCCTCTTTACCTTCGTCATCGCCTCCAGCTGGGGCTATCTCAGCTATGAGCCGGCGCTGTTTGCCTCCACTGAACCCTTTCTGCTGCTCTTCTACCTCATCTACGTCACCGTCTCGGTGCTCTATGCCAGCCGCCAACCGCCGACCCTGCGCGGCCTCATCGACGGCACCCTGGTGTTTGGCCTACCGGTGATCGGCTTCGCGCTCCAAGCGGCCCTGGTGGAGCCCTATGAGTTTGGACTCGCCTATAGCGCCTTTGCCCTGTCCGCCCTCTATCTGCTACTGAGCCGCTGGTGCCGCCACCAGGGGATGGGGTTGCCGCTACTCTCCCAGGTGTTCCTCGCCCTGGGTGTTGTCTTTGCTACCCTCGCGCTGCCCCTCGCCCTCTCTGATCGCTGGAGTTCCGCCGCCTGGGCACTAGAGGGGGCGGGCCTGGTCTTCATCGGCGTCCAGCAGGGGCGGCGCCTCCCGCGCTGGTTGGGGGTGGCGCTACAACTCGGGGCCGGCATCTTCTATGGGATCGACCCCACCGTAGAGATCGATCCGCTACCGTTCCTGAATGGCCCCTTCTTGGGGGCGCTACTGCTGGCGTTGAGCGGCCTCATCAGCGCCTACCAGTTAAGACCGAGCAACCGCCTCTACCCCTATGAACAGCCGCTCGCCCCCCTCATGCTGATCTGGGGGCTGGTCTGGTGGGGCGGGGCCTGGATCCATGAGATTGACCAGTTCTTCCACTGGAAATGGCTCATCGCCTGGTGGGCCCTCAGCGCCCTGCTTCTGTTGGAGGTAACCCGTCGCCTCGACTGGTCGATGCCACGCTATGCGCTCCAGGCAACGCTCCCGCTCCTGCTGCTCGGCCCCTTCCCCTCCCTCCTCGCCATGGGTCCCCCCACCCACCCCTTCGCCGGTTGGGGGGGGATCGTCTGGCCACTGAGCCTGGTCACCACCACACTGTTCTTATGGCGGGCCCCCCCACTGCTCAGTCGCCTCGCCTTAATGTGGCAGCACGGGCTGCTGGCACTACTGGTGCTGCTGCTCCTGTTGGTGGAGGTGGACTGGGGGATAAGCGATTGGCTGGCCGCGGGGAGTGGTACCTGGCGCCAAGCGGTGGCCGTCTGCATCACCGCCGCTACGCTGTTGGCCATCCCCTACCTCAGCCGCCGCGTCCGCTGGCCGCTGGGGGAGTTTGCCAACGCCTATCTCTTGGCCCTGCTGCTACCGGCCATCCTCCTGGTCGGCTGGATCGCCAACGCCACCTTCCAAGTGGGCGACCCCTTCCCGCTCCCCTATTTCCCGCTCCTTAACCCCCTGGAGCTGGCCCAGCTGATCGGGATCACGGCCCTGCTGCTATTCACCCTGCCCCGCCCCCAACTGTTCGGTCTCACCCACCGCCACCCGTTGCTGGCCGGCGCCGGTGCCCTGGCCCTGCTCGCCCTCTCTGGTATTTTGGCGCGCGCGCTCCACTTCTGGAGCGGATTGCCGTGGCGCTGGGATCTCATGCTGCGCTCGGTGGAGCTGCAAGCGAGTTGGTCGGTCGCCTGGAGCCTGACGGCACTGATCTTGATGGTGCTGGCGACCCGCCGCAGCTGGCGCCAGGTGTGGTTTGTCGGGGCGGCCCTGCTGGGTCTGGTGGTGGTGAAGCTATTCCTGGTCGATCTGGCCAGCTCCAACACCGTGTCGCGCATTGTCTCCTTCCTGGCGGTAGGGGGATTGATGCTGGTGATCGGCTTCTTTTCACCACTACCGCCCCGACGCGAGGCCCAAGAGGGATGAGAGCGCTCTATCTAACCACACTCCTCCTGTTGCTAGGCAGCAGCGCCACCCAGGCAGCGACCCCGGAGCAGTTCGCCTTCGGGCGCTACTTGGAGCTGCCCCCTGGCGGCGCCCTCTATCGCCTGACCCTACCCGAGGAGATCTACAACACCGCCACGCGGGCCGATCTGGGCGATCTGCGGGTCTTCAATGGGCGTGGTGAGGAGGTCCCCCTCATCCTGCGAATCCCTCCCAGCGGGGCGGCCGCGGCCCCTCCCGGTCAGGAGGTCCCCCTGTTTCCCCTCACCGAGGCCCAGGAGGCGCAGCTGGCAGAGCTACAGATCCACATCGATCCCCAGGGCGGGGCCCAGGTGGCGGCCCGCCCCTCCTCCCCAGGCGATGCGGCCATCACCTGCTACCTGATTGAGTTGAGCGACGAGTTACGCAAGCAGCCCATCGCCGCGCTCAGTTTTGAGCTGGCTGGAGAGGATTTCGCCGCCCCCATTGCCATCGGCAGCGGCAATGACCCGACCCACTTCCGCACCATCGGCAGCGGTGGCCTCGCCCGGCTACACCACGGCGATGCCCGTCTGGAGCGCAACCGCATCGAGCTGCCGCAGCCCCTACAGGGGGAGCGCTATCTGCGCATCGACTGGCCCACCGCCGCCCGCAGCGCCCATATTGAGGCGGTCTGGATCCACCCACCGCGGCCGGCCGAGCTACCAAAGCGGCAGTGGACCAATGCCCAGGTAGAGCCGCTGACAGATGGCCGGAGCGGCTACTACTTCCACAATCCCGGGGTATTGCCACTGGAGGCCGTGCTCATTCGGCCGGCCGAGATCAACAGCGTCGCCCGGGTACGGGTAGCAGCAGGCAGTGACATGACCCAAGCGCTCGGTTACCAGGCCGCCGGCCTGGCCTACGAGCTGGAGGTGGATGGCCAGCGCCTCACCAGCGACCCCCTGGCCGTCCATAGCAGTGACCGCTACTGGACCATCGAGCTACTGGAGGGGGGCTTTGGCAGTCAACTGCCCACTATTGAGTTGGGTTGGACACCACGCCAACTGCTCTTCGCCGCCCGTGGAGAGGGGCCGTTTACCCTCGCCTGGGGCAGTGCCGGCACGACGGCTAGCACCATGGAGCTAGATCCCCTGCTACGCGAGCGGCAGGGGGAGAGCCTGCTGCTGAAGGAGGCCCGCTTGGGGGATGAGCGCCCCCTTGGGGGGCGGGCTCGGCTCGAACCGATACATGAGCTACCGTGGCGCCGCATCGCCCTCTGGGGGCTGCTCATTGTCGGCGTGTTCGGTCTAGGGGTGATGGCCTGGCAGCTGGCGCGGGAGGCGACCTAGGCCACCGGATTAGCCCTGCTCCAGGGCATCCAACTCCTCTGCGCTAAAGCCGGCGGCGAGGCGGGCCGGGCGGTGCAGTGGGCCGCGCACCGGCCCGCGCAGATACTCCGCCAACAGATCGCGGTAGGTCTCGACCACCGGCAACCCGCGTGCGGCACAGAGGTGACGGAACCAGCGATCACCCACCGCCACATGGCCGATCTCATCGCGCAAGATAATCTCCAGCAGCCCTACCCCGACGCTATCCCCCACCGCCTGCAAGCGCTGCTGCATCCCCGGATTGACATCCAGGCCGCGCGCCTCCAGGCAGCGGGGGATGAGCGCCATCCGCACCAGTGGGTCGTGGCCGGTCTTCTCCGCCATCTCCCACAGCCCCTGATGGACCGGCAGATCACCATAGTCGGCACCGAGCGTGCGCAGGTGATCGCGCAGCAGCTCAAAGTGGAGCGCCTCCTCCTCGGCGATGCGGATCCAGTCGTCGTAGTAGGCAGCCGGCAGCCCACGGAAGCGCCACACCGCATCCCAGGCGAGGTTGATGGCGGAGAACTCGATGTGGACCAAGGCATGAAACAGACTGGCGCGCCCCGCCGGGGTGTCGAAACCACGCTGCGGCAGGGCCCGCGGCCGTACCGCACTCACCTGGAGCGGGAGACCGGGATCCACTGAAAGGGCGGGCGAGGGATCGGCCGCATCAAGCTGGCCGGCACGCCAGGCAGCCGCGGTGGTACGGGTCAACCGGATCTTCTCATCCGCCTCACAGGCGGTGAGGGCGGCCCGGGCAGAGGGAAATAGGGAGTCAGACATCGGCGTGAGTAGGCAGAGGCGGTGGCAGAGGGGCCATTATCCCAGAATCGACCCGCCACCGGAGACAGAGCGCGGACGGAGTTAGGCATTTTCAGCGACAGAGATAGGCGCCCACACCCACCCAAACGCCGCCCCAACCGAGCAGACAACCCACCCCAACAAAATGAAAATAAAATGTGGTCGGGTTAGCGCAGCGTCACCCGACAACCCCCTCCGCAGGAACACAACCGCATTCCGCCGCCATCCACCACACGACAAGGCACAACGATCAAACCACCGTGCTCTATATGAAAGAGGCGTGCCAAGGTGGGGAACGTCGGGTTACGCCGCGCTAACCCGACATTTACTAAAGGCGAGATCCTTGATTTGACGGTTCATCCCCGCGTGTGCGGGGAACACACCTGCCACGGCTTGCCGCCATACCCGGAGCCCGGTTCATCCCCGCGTGTGCGGGGAACACTGCTCTGCTCGATTGCGTACAGCTCTCGGCTACGGTTCATCCCCGCGTGTGCGGGGAACACCCTAACATCCTCATACGCTACGTGCTGTATATCGGTTCATCCCCGCGTGTGCGGGGAACACGTTTGTCGATATCCCCCCGCGGTCGCTATGGCCGGTTCATCCCCGCGTGTGCGGGGAACACTCGTGCGGAGGCCTCCTCATGCGCCGCGGATTCGGTTCATCCCCGCGTGTGCGGGGAACACATCTAGCTCAGCCATGTCAGCGAGTGCCGCCTCGGTTCATCCCCGCGTGTGCGGGGAACACTTGGTGCGGGCGGTGAGGGCTGCGTAGGCGCTCGGTTCATCCCCGCGTGTGCGGGGAACACACCACCACATCACCGCTCTCCCACAGCCCGAACGGTTCATCCCCGCGTGTGCGGGGAACACTGCACCGCCGCCAGCAGGGCATCCAGCATCGCCGGTTCATCCCCGCGTGTGCGGGGAACACTTCTCGGCCCAATTGGGCGCACAGTCACATGGCGGTTCATCCCCGCGTGTGCGGGGAACACCCGCTCAGAAGCATCATAGATGTCGCACCTCACGGTTCATCCCCGCGTGTGCGGGGAACACTGTTTGTCCACCTGGACCACATAGGGCACGAACGGTTCATCCCCGCGTGTGCGGGGAACACTCTTCCACTAACCTACTGTTCCAACAGGCCCTTTTCGGCCACTAAAAATCCACCGAGCCCAACGCATTCTATCCCTAACTCGATCCAAGGCCTACCAGCGCGACGATTGGCTGCCGTCAATGGCCCTCCAGATGGCTCTACCTATGACCATCGACCGTTCCACGCGGTCTCTCGCAAGCCCGCATCCCCCGGTCCCAGCTGCTTCGGCAAAGTAGGCGGAATCGGCCATCGGCAGGGGCCTGTGTGGGGGGGCGAGGAGAATGGGTTGCGAATAATTTGCCCCACCCCCCATGGCTACTGCCACCCCGCTGTCAGCAGCGCCTGGCTAAGGTGTGGGCCTCCCAACCCAACGAGGCAGCAACCATGACCTGGATCACCACTACCGCCCCCGCCCAGGCTACCGGCACCACCGCCGAGACCTACCACGCCGTGCAGCAGACCTGGGGGATGGTGCCCAACGCCATCCTCGCCCTCAGCTCTAGTCCGCAGATGCTCGCTTGGCAGTGGGAATTTATCCGCTACAGCATGGCCCACCCGCACATCTCCGGGGAGCTACAGACCTGGTTGCGGTTGCTGGTATCGCAGCGGGTCCGCTGCGACTACTGTATCGATGTCAATGTCGGCCTGCTGCTGGAGCTACACGGCCGCAGCAGCACCGAAGTGGAGGCGGCCCAGGCCAACCCCACTTTAGTACCGCTTCCAGAGCGGGAGCGGGCGCTGTTACAGTTTGCCACCACCTACTTCCGCGGCGAGCAGGTGGCCGATCCCGCCACCGTCGCTACCCTCCGTGCCCACGGTTGGGAGGATGGTGATCTGCTGGACATACTATTGATGGCGACCCGCCAAGCGGCCATTGACGCCATCTTCGTCACCTTAGCGGTAGAACCTGATGCCCATTGAGCGTTGCCCCTGGTCACTGCATACCCCGGAGGAGACCCACTACCACGACACCGAGTGGGGGGTCCCCGCCTTTGATGAGCGCTATCTATTCGAGATGTTGATCCTGGAGGGGGCCCAAGCGGGCCTCTCCTGGGCCACGGTGCTGAAGAAGCGTGCCGGCTATCGGCGTGCCTTCGATAACTTTGCCGCGGAGCGCATTGCCCACTACGACGGCGCCAAGGAGGCGCAGCTGCTGGCCGATCCCGGCATCGTCCGCAACCGCCTTAAGGTGGCGGCCACCATCACCAACGCCCAGGCCACCCTCGCCTTGGCCCCCCATGGGGGTCTGCGGGAGCTGGTGTGGGGGCTGGTGGATGGCCGTCCGCAGGTCAATCAGTGGCAGCGGACGGAGCAGGTGCCGGCCCGTAGTGAACTCTCCGACACCCTGAGCCGGGAGTTAAAGCGGCGCGGCTTCAAGTTCATCGGCAGCACCATCTGTTACGCCTTTCTCCAGGCGGTGGGGGTGATCAACGACCACTTGGTGAGTTGCCATCGCCATGGGGCCTGCCAGTCATAAAGAATTGACATTTAGCGGTGTAGCCCGAAGAATTCGCGCCAATTTTTGCGAACAGGGACCCCCTCCATGGCGCCCAGGGCCCCGCTGGCCGGTTTCCAACGGATCACCTTCACCATCGTCACCGTCAGCGCACTGGTGGCGGTGGCTGCCATCACCTTCAACACCTGGCTGAGTTATACCGAGCGCCTGCAACACACCCGTCTGATGGTGATGGCGGCAGTCCACTCCGGGATGAGTGAGTCCTATATGCAGCTCGCCACCTCCGGCCATCCGCCGGGGGCGGCGGAGTTGGCGGAGCTGGGTTCGAGCCACCTGCGGCTACCCCACGTCTCCGCCTTTGTTGCCCCCCTCTTGCCAGTGCCCGCCAGCGCCCAACCGGCCGATCCTGACGCCCGGGCGGCCATTGCCGGCTTCAAGCCCGAGGAGTTCCACAGCTTCACCTCCCGCGGCGGTTGGGAGCTTTACCCCTTCCGCTTTGAAAACCGCGCCCCGCCGATGGTCGCCGGTTTCCGGCGGGCCGATGTGATGCAGGCGATCCTGCCCACTACGCTCTACACCACGCTGTTTGTCGCTGCCGGTCTCCTGCTCTACTACCAACTGGTCTTCCGCCGTGTGCGTCAGAGCCTGGAACAGCCCCTGCAACACTTTCTGGAGCGCCGCCTCTCCGGCAACATCGAGAGCATCGTCCTTGGCTCGCCGCAGAACAGCGCGCCGGATCGGCTCGACTTCATTACCGGCGAGCTGAAAGAGAAGGTGGAGCAGAGCCTAGAACTGCTGGATCGCTGGGCGCGCCACAAGGCCAATCTGGATCGCCTCATCTCCCTCTCCATCATGGAGGTGAGCCGTACCGATCTGGTGCGC
This sequence comes from Chromatiales bacterium, assembly GCA_003251535.1. GTDB lineage: Bacteria > Pseudomonadota > Gammaproteobacteria > Thiohalomonadales > Thiohalomonadaceae > SZUA-493. The sequence goes on from QKFD01000090.1 coordinate 15,791, forward strand.
AACCTACACCAGATCCTCACCGCTGAGTTCCCACTCCGCGCCTTTGCCATGCTCACCGCCAACGCCAGCCAGAACCGGCTGGAAGCGCTCTGGGCCACCCATGACGGCCACTGTCCAGAGCAGCTCTTCTCTGAGCCGGGGCAGTGCTTTGTCTACCGCACCGGCAGCAAGCTGATCCAGGGCTCCGAGATGCAGATCTGCGCCATCTGCCCCTCCGCCGGCAGTGAGGTGACCCTCTGCAAACCGCTGGTGGCCAGCTCCAAGCTGATCGGGGTCTGCAAACTCCGTTTGGATAGCGCCATATTGACCCGGGAGTGGGGGTTCGTCCCCGAACACCAGCCGCGGCTCAATGTGGTAGACGCCTTCCTCAGCCCCTATATCGACCTCGCCGCCCTCGGTCTCAGCAATATCGCGCTGCTCGACGCCTATAAGAACCAGGCCCTCACCGACGCCCTCACCGGCCTCTACAACCGCCGCTACATCATTGAATACATGACCTCGCTGCTCTCCGTGGCGCGGCGTAGCGGCAGCCCGGTGGCGGTCCTGATGATCGATGTGGATGACTTCAAGCGGCTCAACGATGAGTATGGCCACAAGACCGGCGACATCGTGCTACGGGTGATCGCCAGCAATATGCGGCGCGCCCTGCGCGAAGGGGATGTGATCGCCCGTTACGGCGGGGAGGAGTTCATCGTGGTGCTGCCGGGCAGTGACAGCCAGGTGGGGGCCGAGGTGGCGGAGCGGGTGCGCCAGGCGGTGGCGGAGATCGAGTGGGACCAGCAGCAGCTCAGCCACCTACCGCGGGTCACCATCAGCATCGGCGTGGCCAACTTCCCGCTCCACGGCTACAGCCATTACCACCTCAGTAATGCCGCCGACAAGGCGCTCTATCGCGCCAAGCGCAACGGCAAGAACCAGGTGCAGGTCCACGAGGTGGTACCGGCCGAGGGGGGGCAGCCGTAACCCGCGGTATACGGCCCCCCTCAGCGACTCATTCAGCCCCCTGGAGGGGCCTCACTCCCCGCCCCGTAGCAGTGTCACCTGCTCCAGCTGCGAACAGGTCTTCTGATAGCCGATGCGGCTGCGGGCGTTGATGATAATGGGGGCCTTGATGTTGGAGCGCACCGGCGCCTCGGTGGCGGGATAGTTACCGCTCTCCCCCAGCTCCACCGCCTTATAGAGCACCAGCAGCACCAGCACATCGTCTGGGTTCTCCAGCTCCAGGAGACTCGCCTCGTGTTCGCTCAACACCAGTTCATAAGCGAGATTGAACAGGTTAGGCAGCGCCACCGAGAAGGAGATCTCCGCATCCTCGATACATTGCAGCCAGAAGACAGTGGGTTTGCCCTCCTCATGAAAGAGGGTAAAGCTGTGACACTGCTCAAAACCGGGGATCCCCTCGGGGAAGCGGATGATGGTACCCGGATCGATCTCCTGCTCACCGAAGTAGGGGGTGGTGATCTTCATGGCAGCACTCCTTGTGTGGGTTAGCGGAAGCCTACCCCCGCACCCTACCCAGTGACAACGGGGCTATAGCTCCGCCAGGCGACGGGTCAGGCGCGGCACCGAGACCGTGGCCACCGTACCCAGCTCCTGGGCGAAGAGCGACACCCGTAGCTCCTCCAGCTGCCAACGCAGCTCCACCAGTGGCTCCGGCAGCGGCCGCCCGGCCTGCTGCTGGGCCTGCGCCTTGGCCGCCCACTGCTGCCAGAGGGCGGCCAGCTCCCGACTGTACTGGCGGTCCCGATCCAACTGGCGCTCCAGCTTGGCCAGCCGCCGCTTCACCGCCTCCAGATAGACCGGCAGCCGCTCCAGCCATGGATCAGGGGTGGCAGCGACAAACCCCGGGTAGATGAGCCGCGCCAACTGCTCGCGGATCTCCTGGGCCGCCGGCAGTCGCTGGGGCGGCAGCCCCCCCCGCAGGGTGCGCCCCACCTCGTGGTAGATCTCCAGGGTGCGGGCCACGGCCGTCGTCACCCGCTCAGCCACCCCCATCAGCTCGCACCGCCCCTCCGCCAAGGCGGTGGCAAAGTCCGCCTGGCTCCGCGGCAGCGCCCGTCCCTGTAGGAAGGCGCGATCGGCAATGGCCGCCACCAGGTCCTCCTTCAACTCATCACAGCTACCCACCGCGGCGAAGCGTAGACAGAGGCTGTCGATCCCCTTCAGGTTGCGCCGCAGATACTTGAACTTATCCACCGCCTCCAGCATGTAGAGCCGCCGCAGCCCCGCCCCCATGCGCAGCGCCGCCGCCTCCGGTGACTCAAACAGCTTGAGCGCCACCGACTCCCGCTCATCCACCAGCGCCGGCCACCCCTTCAGCTCCAGCCCCGCCTGGCGCACCGTGACACTCTCCGGTAGATCGGCAAACTCCCAACGGGTGAGGCCGCTACGCTCGATCCCACCACTGGGCTCCGCCAACCGCTCGCGGACGACCCCGGCCGAACCCTGTTGCAGGGTGGCCAGATCCCGCCCCTCCGCCACCTTGCGACCCGCCTCATCCACCACCCGAAAGTTCATCAACAGGTGGGGCGGCAAGGCGGTCAGGTCCCACGCCTCCGGCGTCACCTCCACCCCGGTGATGCGCAGCAGCTGGTGACTGAGGGCCGGGATGAGGGGGGCGTCATGGGCCACCAGCGCCTCGCTGGCCGCGCGGGCAAAGTTGACCGCCGGCACAAAGTTGCGGCGGATCGCCTTGGGTAGGGATTTGATCAGGGCGGTCAGCTTCTCCTCCAGCAGCCCCGGCACCAACCACTCGAAGGGGGCAGCGCTCAGGCGCGGCAGCGCCGGCAGTGGTACCAGGACGGTCACACCGTCGGCTGCCTCTCCCGGCTCAAAGCGGTACTCCAGCCGCAACTCCATCCCGTGGTGGCGCAGGGTATCGGGGAAGCGCTCCAGGCTGACGCCGGTGGCGGCGTTCTTCATCAAGATCTCGCGGGTGAGGAAGAGGCGCTGCGGATCGGCCGCCTCCACCTCCCGCCGCCACTTCTCAAACGCCCGACCGCTGTAGAGAGCGGCGGGGATCCGCTGGTCGTAGAACTGGTAGAGGGTCTCCTCATCCACCAGCAGGTCGCGCCGCCGCGCCTTCGCCTCCAGCTCCCCCACCGCCTCCAATAGCTCACGGTTGTGGCGGAAGAAGGGGGCGCGGGTGGTGTACTCCCCCTCCACCAGGGCGTGGCGGATAAACAGCTCCCGCGCCAGCGGCGGATCGATGGGGCCATAGTTGACCCGCCGCCGCGCCACGATCACCAGACCATAGAGCGACACCTGCTCGAAGGCCGCCACCTGCGCCGCCCGCTTCTCCCAGTGGGGCTCGGAGTAGCTATGTTTCACCAGATGGCCGGCCAGCGGCTCTATCCAGGCGACATCGATGGCCGCGTTGTGGCGGGCAAAGAGCCGCGAGGTCTCCACCAGCTCCGCCGCCATCACCCACTTGGGGGGCTTTTTGGCCAGGGCCGAGCCAGGGAAGAGGGTGAGCTTGTTCCCGCGCGCCCCCAGGTATTCGGGCAGCTCGCGCCGCCGCCGTTTACCCTCCGGCGGGGCGTTACGCTGTTCGCCCAGATCCTCTTTCATCGCCACATTGCCGAGCAGGCCGGTGAGCAGGGCGCGGTGGATGGCGTCGGGCTCGGCCGGTAGCTCGTTCTGCTTCAACTCCAGCTCGGTCGCCACCGCCAGCAGCTGCCCATGGATATCGTGCCACTCGCGCATCCGCAGATAGGAGAGGAAGCGCTCCCGACAGAGCTTGCGCAGCTTGCTGCCGGAGAGGTGGCGCGCCTGCTCGTGGTACCAGTTCCAGAGATTGACGAAGGCGAGGAAATCGGAGCGCTCATCTTGATGCTGACGGTGGGCCTCATCCGCCTGCTGTTGCGCCTCCGCAGGCCGCTCACGCGGGTCCTGTACCGAGAGGGCGCTGGCGATGATGGCCACCTCGCTCACACACCCCTCGCGGCCGGCCGCCACCAGCATCCGCCCCAGGCGCGGATCCACCGGCATCCGCGCCAGCTGGCGCCCCAGTGGGGTGACCAGGCGCGCCTCATCCACCGCCCCCAGCTCGTGCAGCAGGCGGAAACCATCGCTGACATAGCGCCGATCGGGCGGTGCCAGGAAGGGGAAGGCCTCGATATCCCCCAGACCCAGGGTGAGCATCTGGAGGATGACCGCCGCCAGATTGGTGCGCAGGATCTCCGGATCGGTGTAGGGCGGCCGGTTGGCAAAATCCTCCTCGCCGTAGAGGCGGAAGCAGATACCGGGGCCGACTCGCCCGCAGCGGCCGGCGCGCTGGTTGGCCGAGGCCTGGGAGATGGGCTCCACATGCAGCCGCTGTACCTTGGTGCGGTGGCTATAACGGGAGAGGCGTGCCACCCCCGAATCGATGACAAAGCGGATCCCCGGGACTGTGAGCGAGGTCTCCGCCACATTGGTGGCCAGCACGATGCGCCGCCCGGCATGGGGCTGGAAGACCCGATCTTGGTCCGCCGCCGAGAGGCGGGAGAAGAGCGGCAGCACCTCGCTATGGCGCAGCTTGTGGCGCTGGAGGCGCTCGGCGCTCTCGCGGATCTCTCGCTCCCCGGGGAGGAAGACCAGGATATCCCCCAGCGGATCGATGGCCCCCGCCTCCTCCACCGCGGCGACAATGGCATCCGGCAGGTCCAGCTCCCGCTCCTCCTCATCCTCCCCCAGCGGGGGGCGATAGCGCACCTCCACCGGGTAGGTACGGCCGGAGACCTCCACCACCGGCGCGCCGCCAAAGAACTGGGAGAAGGCCTCGGTGTTGATGGTGGCGGAGGTGATGATGAGTTTGAGATCGGGGCGCCGCGGCAGCAGGTTACGCAGGTAGCCCAGCAGAAAATCGATATTGAGGCTGCGCTCGTGGGCCTCGTCGATAATCAAGGTGTCGTAGGCCGCCAGCAGTGGGTCGTGCTGCGCCTCCGCCAGCAGGATGCCGTCGGTCATCAGTTTGACCAGGCTCTCGGGGCGGGTGCGATCGGAGAAGCGTATCTTGAACCCCACCGCCGTTCCCAGGGGCGAGGCCAGCTCCTCGGCAATGCGGGCCGCCACTGAGCGGGCGGCGAGCCGCCGCGGCTGGGTGTGGCCGATGAAACCGCTGCTACCGCGCCCCAGCTCCAGGCAGATCTTGGGCAGCTGAGTGGTCTTGCCGGAGCCGGTCTCCCCCGCCACCACCACCACCGGATGAGCGGCGATGGCGGCGGCGATCTCCGCCCGCTTGGCGCTGACCGGCAGCGCCTCCGGGTAGCTGATGGCGGGCCTGCTGGTGAGGCGCGCCGTGCGCCGCTGACAGGAGGCGGCCAGGCTGCGCTCCAGCTCGGCCAGGCTACGGTCCACCGGCTGCCCCTGGGCCAGCCGCCGCCGCAGACCGCCCAGGCGGCGTTCAACGGCGAATCGGTCGAGTGCCATCGCCTCGGCGAGGCGGGCGGTGAGGGAGGCAAGGCGCTGAGTCGGGGTGGGATCTGGCTGGGACACGGCAGGTGTTCAATCGCAAAGAGCGATAGATCATACCAACTGACCGCCCCCTTGACCCAGCCGCGGCCGCTGAGCGCTTGGGACGATCACCATTTCGGTGTAATGTGGTCGGCTTACCCCTCCGGCTGCCAAATACCTCCATGGACACAGCAACCATCGACGTCACCCAGCCCGAACTCTATATCAATCGCGATCTCTCCCTGCTCGAATTCAACCACCGGGTGTTGGAGATGGCCAAGGACGAGACCATTCCCCTCCTGGAGCGGCTCAAGTTCCTCTGCATCTCCAGCAGCAATATGGATGAGTTCTTTGAGATCCGAGTCGCCGGCCTGAAGCAGAAGGTGGTCTCCAGCTCGGTCCAGTCCGGCCCCGATAACCTCAGCGCCGCCACCATCCTCGCCACCATCCAGCGGGCCGCCAAGGATCTGGTGGGGGAGCAGTACCGGGTGCTCAATGAGGTGTTGATCCCTGTGCTGGAGGGGCAAGGGATCAACCTCACCCGCCGCACCCAGTGGAGTGGCGAGTATGAGGCGTGGGTGAAAGACTATTTTGAGCATCAGCTGCTGCCCGTGCTCTCCCCGCTCGGCCTCGACCCGGCCCACCCCTTTCCCCGCATCCTCAACAAGAGCCTCAACTTTATTGTCTCGTTGGAGGGGAAAGACGCCTTCGGCCGTGCCAGCCGGATGGCCATCGTCCAGGCGCCGCGCGCCCTACCGCGGGTGATCCAGATACCGCCGGAGGTGGGGGGCGCCCCCTTCAACTTCGTCTTCCTCTCCTCCATCATCCACGCCCATGTGGCCGATCTCTTCCCAGGCATGAAGGTGACCGGCTGCTACCAGTTCCGCGTCACCCGCAACTCCGATCTGTTTGTCGATGAGGAGGAGATCGATGACCTGCTGCGGGCCGTAGAGGGGGAGCTATCCACCCGCCACTACGGCGATTCGGTGCGGCTGGAGGTGGCGGATAACTGCCCCATCGAGGTGTGCCGCTTCCTGCTCAACAAATTTGGCCTGAGCGAAGAGGAGCTTTATATCGTCAACGGTCCGGTCAATCTCAACCGGCTGATGGCGGTGCCCGATATGGTGGACCGGCCGGAGCTGAAATACTCCAGCTTCACCCCCAACGTCCCGGCCCGGCTCACCCTGAAAAAGGATATCTTCAGCGCCATCCGCGACGGGGATCTGCTGCTCCACCACCCGTTCGAGTCGTTTGTGCCGGTGGTTGACTTCCTCAAACAGGCGGCGGCCGATCCCAGCGTCCTCTCCATCAAGCAGACCCTCTACCGCACCGGGGCCAACTCCACCATCGTGGACGTGCTGCTGAAGGCGGCCCGGGCCGGCAAGGAGGTGACGGTGGTGGTGGAGCT
>QKFD01000027.1 GCA_003251535.1 Chromatiales bacterium
CAGACACCCACCGCAGCAGACACCCACCGCAGCAGACACCCACCGCAGCAGACACCCACCGCAGCAGACACCCACCGCAGCAGACACCCACCGCAGCAGACACCCACCGAACGGGGTCGGAACAATCAGGGGGGGAGTGAGGGGAGATCGCCGGCCCTCCGAGTCAGCGTCTGAGCCTTCGCTGGGGGTATACCTTGCCGAGCCCCCCTTACTTCCCATGGAGTGCCCATGGGCCTTGACGCGATCCTGTAGGCAGCATGGAAACGCAAGCCGTAGGTTCGCTGTACGGTCGGAGTCTGCCCGGGGATGTGGTCGCTGTGGGCGACGACATCGAGGGCGATCCCCTCCTCGATGCACCATCAAGGTGCGTAGAAGCCTGCGGGGGGAGGGGTTAGGCGCCGGCGGCTGTAACTATTCCCGACACTCATTTCCCTCGTATCATACGGTGCAATTCTGGGAGCACTGTCTAATGTATGCCGCTCAGCAACCGAAGAGACCCATGACCCATATCGTCATAGTGGATGATGAACCCATCGTGCGTGCCTTGATCCGGGGGCACCTCGCTGACGAGTTCTCCCAGATTAGCGAGGCACGTAGCGCCGACGAGCTGGAGCGGCTCCTGGTTACCTCGCCGGTCGATCTGGTGCTGCTCGATATCATGCTGCCGGACAAGGATGGTCTTGCTGTCACCCGCGACCTGCGCAGCCGCTCCAACATCGGCATCATCCTGGTGAGCAAGAGAGGGGATGACCTGGACCGGATCCTGGGGTTGGAGATGGGGGCGGACGACTACATCACTAAACCGTTTGTCCCTCGGGAGCTGGTGGCGCGGGCCAAAACGGTGTTGCGGCGCGTCCGTCTCAGGGATGAGGGCAGTGACCTCAGCGCCACCATCCGTTTCGATAACTGGCTACTAGACCTCAACACTCGGGTATTGACCGATCCCGACAACAATGCCATCCGCCTGACCACCGGCGAGTTCATCATTCTCAGCCATTTTGTGCAGAAGCCCGGCGTCATCTTTGCGCGCAGCCGTCTTGCCGCATTTATCGGGCTGGATGGCGAGCCGGGGAGTGAACGCAGTGTGGATGTGTTGATCAGCCGCCTGCGCCGCAAGTTGCAAGACAATCCCCGCGATCCCCGCTACATCGTTACCGTGCATAAGGAAGGCTATATCTTCGCCTCCCAGACCTATTAACAGCATGACCCCAGAGCGCTCTGGTGACTCGACAGGGAGGCGGCCGTTCCCGGGGGATGCCGTGATGTGCCATGGTGACTCCACTGCACGACGTTGCAAGGTGGCCCTGTACCCGCTGGAGCGCGCTGGCCAACCGGTAGCGCGGTTCAGTGGGCGAGCGGGTGCCCAACAGGAGATGAGTCACTTCAAGTGGGGCGGCTTTGGGCGGGTGCGAAGCGATCCACCGAGGCCGCGCAGATGATCCCTCCACTCCTCCCCTCCCTCAAACAGCGTGTCACCTTCGACTCCCTGCGGGAGCATCTACTCGATCGGCTGCTCTTGGCCAGCACCGTCGCCTACCTGCTCATCCTGCTGATAGTCTTCCTGCGTGCCGCAGAGATAGGTTGGATCGCCAACAACGGCTGGCAGATCACCTTCTACAGCCTGCTGTTACTGCTGGTGTGGCGGCGCAAGCGCCTGCCTTACCGCTGGCGCGTCGGCTTCCTGCTCGGGTTATGGTGGTTGGGGGCGACCACCACCCTGCTGCTCAATGGGCCGCTGTCGGATGCCAAGAGCATGTTGATGCTGGTGGCCATGATGTCGATTTTTCTGTTGCCGGTGCGCGCCGGGATCGCCATGGTCGGGGTGGTGGCCCTTACCATCGGCACGGTCGGGGTGATGGTGGTCACCACCGATTGGCAGTTCTCGGTGGACTATGACTCCTTCATCCATCACCCGCTCACCTGGGGCAAGAGCGTCCTCCAGCTCAGCCTCATCTCTGGCATCGCCAGCTATACCATCTGGTTGATGGTCCATGCCCTGCGCAGCGCCCTAGAGCAGAGCCAGGAGCACTCCCGCCAGCTGCAACAGGCCCTCTCCCGGCAGGAGGCGCTGTTCGCCTCCAGCAACGTCGCCATTGCCATCCTGAAGGATCGCGTCTTTGTGGAGGCCAACGACTATCTGGCGCAGCTGCTGGGTTATGGGCGCGAAGAGCTGATAGGCCGCTCCACCCAGGGGCTGCATGTGGATGATGCCCACGACCAGGTATTCGCCCGCACGGTCTACACGCAGTTGGCACAGCAGAGGCACACCTCCATCGAATACCCCTTCCGCCATCGGGCCGGCCACTGGGTGTGGATCTACCTCAGCATCAGCGCGCTCGAAGATGGCGACGTCGCCCTGGTGGGGATCGATGTCACCGAGCTGCGCCAGGCACGGGAGGCGGCCAATACCGCCAACCGCACCAAAAGTGCCTTTCTGGCCAACATGAGCCACGAGCTGCGCACCCCGCTCAATGCGGTGCTGGGTTTCGCCCAGATCCTCGCCGCCGCGCCCAATCTGGAAGCGCGCCAACAGGACTATGTGCGCGCCATCCATCACAGCGGCGATCACCTGCTCGAACTGCTCAACGACGTGCTGGACCTGGCCAAGATCGAAGAGGGCCAGGTGGAGCCAGTGGCGACCGACTGGTCCCCCGGAGCGCTCTTCCCGGAGATGATCCGCCTATTCAGCGCCCGCGCTGAGGAGAAGGGGATCACCCTGCATTTTCGGGCCAGCGAACCGCTGCCGGAGTGGCTGCGCTGCGACGCCAGGCTCCTGCGCCAGGTGCTGATGAACCTGCTCGGCAACGCCGTCAAGTTCACGGATCACGGTGGCGTCACCCTGCGGGCGGCCTTCGCCGAGGGCCAGCTGCGGGTGGCGGTGGAGGATAGCGGGATCGGCATCCCGCCGGAGGAGATCGACGGCATCTTCGAGCGCTACCGCCAGAGCGGGGCGGAGCACCACCGGCGCCAGGGCACTGGCCTCGGTCTCACCATCAGCCGCTCTCTGGTGGAGGCGATGGGTGGCACCCTGGGGGTCACCAGTGCGCCGGGCAGCGGGAGCCTGTTCCGGGTCGAGATCCCGGCGCTGATGGTGACCGGCGCCCCCCGCAGTTCCCCCCCGGCGCAGGGTGACAGCAGTCGGCGCTGGGCGGCGTGGCCGCGGCCGGATGGCGCGCCGGCGCGGGTGCTGGTGGTGGATGATGTCCTGCCGAACCGCCTGCTGTTACAGGCGCTACTGGAGCTGATGGGCTTTGTAGTGGAGACGGCGGAGGGGGGCGAGGAGGCCCTCGCACGGGTGGCGCAACGGCCGCCGGAGGGGGTGATGATGGACCTGCGTATGCCGGAGATGGATGGGCTGGTGGCCACCCGCCGGCTGCGTCAACAGGGCTTTGCCGGCCCTGTGATCATCGTCAGTGCCTCCGCCTTTGAGGCAAACCGGCGCGCCGCCTTGGCGGCGGGGGGCAGCGCCTTTATGGTCAAGCCCATCGCCCTCAACGACCTCGGGGAGGCGCTGGAGCAGGTGGGCATGGTCCTCCGCGTGGATGGTGCCGGTCAACCTCCGCCCACCAGCGGCGCTACCGGCAGCAGCGCCCCCGGTGGCGATGACCGGCTGCTAGACCTCGACATCCTAGAGGAGCACCGCCACGCCATCGCCGCGGATACCTTCAATCAGATCCTTGATGAGTACGAACAGCGCGCCAACGGCTATCTACAGGTGCTGCTCGATGCCGTGCGCACTCGCCAGCTGCCCGAGGCGGAGCGGGCGGCCCACCGCCTCGGCGGTGTCGCGGCGGTGCTCGGCCTCACCGGTCTACAGCATGGCTGCGAGGCCATCGAGGCGGACCTGCACGCCATGAGCGAGGCGCAGACCGCCACCGCTGCCGACCACCTCGCAAGGGTGTTCCAAGCCACCACGGCAGCGCTAACTGCCTATCGGCAGCGGCTTGTCGGCGAGGCACAGCCCTAGCCGCCTGTGACCCTACATCCGACAGTCTGCTAGACCACCCCTCAGATAAACCGGCAGGTCGTTTGCGCCGCGATGAAGGCGCCAAGCCGCTGTGAGGGCCTGATCCCCCGACGAGCGGGTGACCTCAGCTGCCTTTGCCTGCAATCCGCCCCATTTCCCGATGACTACTGCCTCTCCAGCCCCCACCCTCTCCGCCCACCCGTCGCCCGGAGGGCCGGGCTCCCACGGTCTATTGGCGCCATCTCCGCCAGATCCATGGGAGCAACTCTACCGTTCGCGGCTCTAGCACCGAGCCTTGCCGCCTCCCGCTGGGTTGGCACTTGTCAGCGCCAATCCGACCCAGTTGGTTAATGGTCGTTAATATTTGCCAATTTCTGGTTAACGGCTGGCCGCTATTATCCGCCCGCCGGGACGACTAGCAGGCCGATGGATTTCAAGGGATTGGCAGGGCCATTCAGGGGGGCACAACCGTGCGGACCTCCTGTCAGCAGCGAAGGCTAACGCGCTTTGACGCCAATCAACCCAAGAAAATAAGACCATCGGGAAACCAACTCATGGGCCTAGGCCAGCATCTGCGCGTCGTCTGGATCTCACTCGCAAGCGCTCTCCTCCTCGTTGGCACCGCACGCGCCGACAGCGAAATCCGCACCTTCCTGGACCTCGACCACGACCCGGCTACCGGCTGCGCAGTCGCTACGCCGAGCGGCACCTTCCCCGGTGTAGAGGAGGTGATTACGACTACCCTCTCCGGGGGCGCCTTGCCGCAGGTCAGCGGTGTCGGGCGCCAGGTGTGCGTCGCCGGCAACCTTGAGAGCGATCCCTTCAGTGATGCCGGCGGCTGGGCCGTCGGGCTCAATCTCGGTGATAGCGGCTTCTCGGTGGTGGAGACCTACGCCCCGCTGGACCACCCGAACATGCCGCCGCTCACGCTTGGGGTGGCAGTGCGAGATCTCGTCAGCGGCGGCGAGGATGAGCTGCTCACCACCGACGGTCAGGCGGGCGGCGCCCCCATCGAGGTGACGGTGCCCGCCATTCCGGCCCTCGGTGCCACGGCCCTCGCCTTGTTGGCCCTCTTCCTCGCCGCCAGCGCCATGCGGGCCGCCCGCCGTGGTGGCGTGGGCAGTGCCGGCCTCGCTGTCCTCACCCTCACCTCCTTGGGGATCGGCCTCGCGTGGGCCGCCATCGTCCGCGACGGCAACCCCGGCGACTGGACCGCCAACAGCCGCGTGGCGACCGATCTCATCGGTGATGCCACCGGCAGCGGGGCCGATATCGCCGGCCTCTGGGCGGTGGTGGAGGGGGGCAATATCGAACTGCGCGTGGATGTGGATCTTGCCACCGCCAGCGGCCCTGAGGTCGATCCGGCCACCTTCCAGCTGGCAGAGAACAGCGCCGCCGGCAGCCTCGTGGGTACCGTCACCGCCTCCGATCCGGATCCGGCCCGCACTCTCAGTTTCGCCATCACCGCGGGGAACGACGCCGGCGCCTTCGCCATTGATGCCGTGAGCGGCGCCATTACTGTCGTCCAAGCCGCCGCCGTTGATTTCGAGACCACCCCGAGCTTCACCCTGACCGTCACCGCCAGCAACGATGCCACCCCGCCCGCTACAGCAGCGGCTGAGATCAGCATCCAGGTGAGCGATGTGAATGAACCACCGGTCCCCGCGGGTGGCCCCTTCAGCGTGCCGGAGAATAGCAGCTCGGGCACCGCGGTCGGCACCATTACGGTCACCGATCCGGACGCCGGACAGAGCCACGACTTTGCCATTACCGCAGGCAATACTGGCGCCGCGTTCGCCATCGCCGCGGACACCGGCCACATCACCGTAGCCAACGGTGCTCCGCTCGACCTGGAGACCACCCCGAGCTTCGTCCTCACCGTCGTCGTGAGCGATAACGGTACCCCGGTCCAGAGCACAAGCCTCGCTGTCACCATCAATCTGACCGACGTGGACGACGCCCCCGTGGCCGTCACCGATGTAGCCACTGTCGCCGAGGACGCCAGCGCCAGCGCCATCGACGTGCTGGCCAACGACACCGATGTGGACGGCGGCCCCATCAGCATCGCCTCCGTCAGCCAACCAGCGAATGGCACGGTGGTCATCACCGGCGGCGGCAGCGGCCTGACCTACGCGCCGAATAGCAACTACTGCAACGACGGCAGTCCGGTCGATACCTTCAGCTACACCCTGACGCCTGGCGGCTCCAGTGCCAGCGTGGGCATCACCGTCACCTGCGTGGACGACGCCCCCGTGGCCGTCGCCGATGCGGCTACCGTGGCCGAGGATGCCGGCGCCAGCGCCATTGACGTGTTGGCCAACGACACCGATCCGGATGGTGGTGC
>QKFD01000098.1 GCA_003251535.1 Chromatiales bacterium
TAGTAGATAAGGTCCGAAAGGCCATCCATAGCGGTGGCCAGGGCCGCTTCGTCTCCCGCTGCTACGGCCTCATTGAGCGCCTCCACGCCATTGATCAGATCCTCTCGGTCATCTCCCGAGGCATCCTCCATCAACTGCTTGGCCCTCTCCACCAGGGCACGCACCTCCGCGCTGCGACGGGGTTGGGCTGCCTCCGGGTTGGCCTCCTCCCCATCCACTGCCCCTTCGAATAGCCGCTCAACCCGTGAGCGGGCTGCCGCCAACTCCTGCGCCTCAAAGCGGCTGAGGGCGTTATCAATGTGGATGGAGTGCTCCAGTCCAGTCGCTTTTTCACGGCTGGAGACATGGAGGATGCCGTCCAGATCTAGAGAAAAGGTGGTGACAATGGGATTGCCGGCAGGGGCATCTTTAAGCCCTTCGAGCATGAAACTGCCGATCTCGGTATTGTTAAGAGCGTCGGCATCTTCACCCTGATATACCTTAACCCACACCCTCTCCTGGCCATCCATTGTTGTGTAGAACACCTCACTCTTATTCACCGGGATGGGGGTGTTCTTGCGGATCACAGGTACAAACAGGTAGGGGTACTCCTCTCCCTCCAAAAGGCCAATGGCACTGGTACCAAAGGTGTAGGGGGTGACATCCACCAACACCGTACTCACCTCGGCACCAGCGATCACTGCCCCCTGAATGGCTGCACCGGTAGCCACACACAGTTCGGGATCCACCTCGCCATGGGGCGCGAGCCCCAATGCGGCCTCCAGCTGGTGTGCCACCAGAGGGGTACGGCTGGCCCCCCCCACCAACAGCACCTCATCCAGATCAGAGACAGTGAGACCCGCTCCATTCAAGGCGATGTGGACTGCCTGGAGCGTCTCATCAATAAACGGGGAGATCATCTGTTCGTAGTCGTCCCGTGCCAACTCCAACGATAGATTGATCGGTTGGCCCTCTTGCTCCAAGAGATAGGCCTCTTCGATCAAGGCAAACGGGCGATCAGAAAGCCTGATTTTTGCTTCCTCAGCGACGCGCACCAAGCGCGCCATGGCGGTCGTTGAGGTAGAGGCGTCCACACCGTGGTTTTGCCGCAGATGATCGAGCAGATACTCGACAATCACCTGATCGAAATCATCTCCCCCCAGATGGTTATTACCGTGGCTAGCAAGCACCTCCACCACACTGCCTGCCATCTGGACCACCGAGACGTCAAAGGTGCCACCACCCAGGTCGTAGACCAGCACCGTCCGCGGTTCGTTGCGTCCACCCTCATAGGCGAGGGCGGCGGCAGTGGGTTCGTTTAGGATACGCACCACCGTCAGCCCGGCGATCTCACCCGCCTCTCGGGTAGCCTTGCGCTGGGCATCAGAGAAGTAGGCCGGCACGGTGATCACCGCCTTCTCCACCGGCTGCCCTAGATGGGACTCCGCCACCGCCTTCAACTGGCGCAGGAGCATGGCGGAGATCTCCTGTGGTGTGTAGTGATCCGCCCCAAGATTCACCTGCTCATCCTCGCCCATGCGCCGTTTGATAGAGCGGATGGTCCGTTCAGGATGTAGGAGGTACTGATTCCGTGCCGGACTGCCCACCAGCAGGAGGTCGCGCTCATCCAGCCCCACCACAGAGGGGAGCAGACAGCTCTCACCGTCAATCGTCAGGACCTGCGGCTTGCCATCACGCACCACTGCAACTTCGGAGTTGGTGGTACCCAGATCAATTCCAATGATGAGTTCGCTCATTGTGTTTCATTTTCTCTGTTGGCGATCACTTCTGCGCCGCGTAGCAACCGCCCCTCGCGGAGGAATCCCTTGCGCAGCTCCTTGAGCACCTCTCCGGCTGCACGGGTAGGTTCGTGCTCCACGGCAACCACTCGCATAGTGTGGGGGTCAACCTGTTGCCCTTTGGCCTGTATGGGCTCAATGCCATATTCAGCCAGCTGTTGATCCAGTCGGCGCAGAGTGATGGCTTGCCCCTGGGCAAGACCATCAAGCAGTGCTAACTCCCGTCCAGCACAGGCCTTGAAGCGTGCGGCCAACCCATGAGGGCGGTGTTGGTGAATGAGGGCTAACCCCTCCTCCAGACGATCACGCAGGTCAATGAGTGTGAGCAGCAGCGGCCGCTGCACCTGCTCTGCGTCGCTGTGGCGATCATCCTGGCAGGCGCTGAGCTCCCGCTCTAGACGGCGATTCTGCTCCTCCACTAACCCAAGTAGCTCCTTGAAACCCTCCACCGCCCCTTTCACCTGACGCGACTCCAACCGCACCTCATTTTTTAAGGCAGCAAGTTCAATGAAGAGGCTATGCAGATCTACCGGCGGCTCCTCCACAGGGGTATCGGGGAGCTGATCCAGATAGGTGGCGAATTGCGCCAACAGCGCCGTACGTTTTGCCTCCTCCATCCGTTATTTCTCACCTTCGCGTAGTAGCGATCGCAGCGTCTCCATGCTGGGACGGCGCGGCGACTGGCGCGGAGAGACGATGCGCTCAAGGAGCGCCTCCCGATCTGGGGTGATCACATGGAAGAGATCAAATGCCACCCGTAAGCGTTCGGTTTTAAGTAGCTCATAGGCCTCCCGCAGTCGCCTGAAACCCTCCGGATCATGTTCCGGCGGAGAGAGTTTGAGCCGCGCATGGTAGGCCGCATGGACCGCCTCGTCATCGGCCTCGCGGCTGATGCCGAGCTGTTGGTAGGGATCGCGCACCGTGCGGCACTCCTATCGAAGTTTGGGTTTTCGCTCCCCCGGGTGCGGGAGAGCAATATTACTGGGTATGGGTATACCAAGCTCCGCCATCCGCCGAACGAGTTCAGGCGGAGCGGGCTCGCCATGCACTAGAGAGAGCATCAACTCCATGAGCTGTTCGGAACCTAAGACACTGTTGAAATCAGAGAGTACTTCGCGTAGGTGGGGCGGCGAGAGTTTGATCATCTCTGCCACAACGGCCTCCTGCCCGAACTCCGAGAAGGATTCGTCAGCATCCCATGGGTCATAGAACAGCGCTGCTGATTCACGCTCTTTTTCAATGAAACTGCCAATACGCTGGGCGGTGATATTATCGCCAGCCTCTGCGGCATCCTCCAGCACATCGTAGAGTCGATCCCAGCTCCCATGCATTGGGTCAACTGGCCGCTGGAAGTGCCCTCCCATGAATTGGAATAGGCCCATGAGCGGGTCGTCTCTCTCCTGTAGCGCCGCTGAGGCAATATCAAGGAGCGGCCCCCACAGCTGGTGGCGCACCAACGCCTCACCCACGGCATGGAGAGTGGGAGTGCCATAACTCCTACTCTGCTTGGCCATGGCGGTGAATAGCGGCCTGCTGGCCTCCGCTGCCTTAGCGAGCGCCGTCTCCCCTTTGGGAAGGTTATCCAGTGCCTGCGCCAAGGCTGCCGCTACCACCTCAGAGATGGCGATGCTGGGGGCACGGGCGGCCAATGGCTTAAGGCCAGCCAGCTGCTCGGCACGGGCAAACGACACCCCAAGACGCTGAGCCTCCAAGGCCAGGTATAGGCGTGCCACCGGCTCCGCCCCCAGCACCTCCAGTGCTGCTTGCACGGGCCCCTGAGCGACATCAGTGCACTGGCCATGGATGGCGCTGAGCCCCTCCGCCAGCGCGATCAACCCTTGGTCGAAGGGGGATGCCGCCCATGCTCTGGCCTCAACGAACTCCACCTGCGCCTTCTCAACCTTGCCACTCCGCGCCAACTTGCGGGCGTGGCCTAAGTGGCTCTCCATCAGCAGCCGACGAACCTGAGGGTTGATGGGATCTATGGCGAGCAGCTGACGGGCATAGCGTGCAGCCTTCTTATTGGCCCCCCCCACCAGTGCCACCTCCACCGCCCCAAGCAACACTTGGGCATCCGTAGGGAAGGGTATGAGGGCGGCCTCCAGCGCCTGCCTAGCCTTGGGCAGCGCCCTCGCTTGAAGGTGGTGGCGGATGAGCTGGAGGTGGCTATCGCGCTCAGTAGGGTCGAGCTCAATACTCTCCTCAAGCCAACACCGTGCCTCATCATCAAGGGGCTCGCCAGTGATGCACTTGAGATGCACCATACGGCGCAGAATTAAGGCGCGGCCCAGGGAGTCGTCGGCGCTTGCCGAGTCCGCAAGCTCATCCAGCAGCTTATGCCACAGGATGATGGCTCTGTCATGCTCACCCGCAGCCTCTGCCGAGAGCGCTGCAAGCCTGATCTGCTCTTCAAAGGAGAGCCTGGCATACCTCTGCCGCCGCATCAGTTCATGCCATTGTTCGGGGTCCGAGACCCACAAATATGGCAGCGTCTCGGCCACAAACTTCTGCCCCAACACAGTTTGATGGTGCTCAAGGAAGGTGCCAATCGCCTCTGGAGAGGGGTCTGGCGCCAACTGGGCGAGCGCCTTGAGGGGAACCAAGCGGTTCATTGGCCATCCCTTGAGCTCCGCCAACAGCTGGTACTGGGCAGTACTGAAGGCGGGCAGCGCCGCAATTGCCTCGACATCGGGGCGCGATGCCGCCATCGCCACCGCAGCAAAGCGTGCGAAGGGGGAGCTAGCGGGGATGCGTCTGGCCAGCTCCAACGCCGCCGCCGGCTCCCGCTCCCGCCGCAACAGCGCCTTAAGCGTCTGGCGCAGATCGCGGTAGGGAGAGCGGAACGGTACCTTGCCAAGCAGCTCCTCCGCAGCGCTATCCTCCCCTGCACTCCAGGCGACGAGGGCGCCCTGCACAGCCCCGTGGTCACGTACCACCGGGTCATCCTCTGGGAGCAGGGAGACCAACGCCGGCTCAGTGATCGCCGCACACGCCAGCTGCTCGGCAATCCCGACACCGCCCCGCAGCTCAGGCGCTTCACTGTAGAGCCGAGCCACTTCAGTGATCTTTCCGATGGTAAGCAGCCAGCCCAGATAGCTGGGAGCAGCCAGCGGTTTTTCGCACAGCTGTGCCCGGTTCTGCCACAGCATCACCGCCTCTTGCACCATGCCCTTGTCGGCCAGCTGCTGCGCACGCTGGCTATAGGCATCAGCCAACGCCTCCAGCCACTCGGAGCGCCGTTCCAGCTTGATAAGGCGTTTGTAACCCTCAATGGCATCCTTATACCGCCCGCGGTCCAGCTGCTCGGCTGCCTCTTTGGCCAGGCGGGCGGGATCTTGATTCTTTGCCGCAGATCCGGCGGCGTGCTTATTACGCTTCATGACACCCGGGAAAAGGTAAAAACATGCCGCGCACGTTACGACGAACCCACCGGTGTTGTCACCCATGAGTACCGGAGAGGGGCTGGGCCACCCCATTCACTCGGATTGGCCAGCAGTTTAGGGTAGAGATAGCCACCCCTGCGCCTGACTAGGCCCTCCAACAGCTGAGCAAGAGAGTACGGGGGAGATAGGGCCGTCTGGAGGAGGCGGTCACCCATTCTAGGGTATTGGCTACATGGGGCATAAGACGGAAAAGAGAACGAATAAAAAACAGTCTCAATAATGGACCATGAAGGCTCGGAGCAAGAGACCAACCCCACCAGGCGACCGGCTCAAGACCCGCGGCACTACCCCTAGACCCATAGTGCGTTGATGGGACGCTCGTCACGCCCCCTATCCTTCAGCAACTCGACGCTTTATGTAGACTTGAGAGGAGGCGACAGGCTGGCAATGGGGTAGCCCATGGTTGCCTCTTTGCCTGGACACCCATCCCTGAGGAATCCCCACGAATTCTTGACCTAACTTGTTGAATAAATTATGCGGTAGGCGTGGCGTGCATCGGAAAAACATGATCTCCTAGAGGCGCCAACCTAACGAGGAGAACGCCAATGCACGCCACTGACCTGATTGAGACCCCTATCCGCCCGCATTGTCAATCGCTTCACAAGAAGCGCTTCGATGTGCTCCCGATCGGAGTTGAGGCAGCGCTGGCAGGAAGGTGCGTTACGGTGACCGGGTTGGGCCGTCGCTCACCGCGCCATGTGACGGAAAAGGCGTCCATCAAGCAGATGGACCTCTGGGTGGGAAATCAACATCTCCCCGGGGAAGCGCCGGCGCTGTATGCCGCGATGGCGCGTTGGATTGTGTGGGAGGAGAAGCGCCCCTTGATCCTCGTTGACGGGTCAGTGCTGACGGCCGACGAGAAGTTTCACGTCCTACGGGCCTCGGTGCCCGCAGGAGGATAGATGGCTAGAGGCGAGGCAACGCTGCTCGGCCATCTGCTGGAGGTCGATACGCCGGTGTGCATGGGGGCGTTCCTACTGACCAAGACCTCGCCGCTCTCCTGTACCGTCTACGGCTTTCGCAAGCCGCCCAAGGGACGAGTCCACCGGACCTTGCGGGGCAACGCGCTTCACTGTGCTGCTGCTCATCAATGCCCTCGCCCTGTTTGTCGCCTGGTTGATGGGCAAGGTGGCAGAGCGGCGGAAACTGCACCACTGCTACCAAGCCAACACCGAGCGTAGCCGGCGCGTCTTATCCTTCGTTTTTCTCGGTCTGCGCGTCCTCAGTCGCACCCCTTTGACTATCACGCCTGAGGAGGGGCT